>JBAVUW010000133.1:0-40268 GCA_049696975.1 Candidatus Acidiferrales bacterium
TGTGTTTTGCAATTCCCGGATAATCCGGCTCGACCCGGTGAACGAGCATCGCTTCCATCACGTTTCCACTGCGGACGACAAGTTTCTCCGGCCGCGGTGGCTCTAGGGGCCGCGCAATTTCAATCGGCTGCCCATCGGGAAACCCTTCCACAATCCCCGGGGCAGCCGGTCCGAGCGGTCCCTCCAAACCCGGCGGCTCTGGGCCGCCCGTCGTTTCGATGCGCGGCGGAATGCGCGGCGGTTGATACAACGTCGCGGGAACGCGTGGCGCAGAATCGATGATCGTGTGCGGCGGGAGGTGCGAAGTCGGCTGCACCTCGTGCGGGCCGTGAAACGGTGGGAGCGGCGTCACGATCTGTTGCGGCGGCAAGACCCCCAGCGTAACCAGCGGCCACAGAATCACGGCGCCCAGCACGACCGCTTCGAGTCCGACCGACGCCGCGAGCGCTCTCCGCCGTAATTGCGTCGCCCGCGTTTTCACCGATCTGTCGCTATCGACCATGCACTGCGCCAGGTCTCCCAGATCGCCCATGGACACACCTCCACGGTTCTTCCGTCGACAACTGGAAAAATCAGCCGCGGCTGCCACCACGGATTCAGGCGGGCCAGCACCGCGGAGACCTGCTGGCGGAGTTCGCGACTTCTACCAGCATAGACACCGCCGCTTGAGCGTAGTTCCCGACAGTGCCGTGGCGCCCCTGCTCTCCTCGGGACGAATCCTCGCGCAAGTCACTGAAAAAAGAGAGGTAAACCAATGTTACAAAACGTTGCATCACTCTTTGGCGTCAGTGCGTCTAAGGCATTGTAGGCGCCGTTTGGGGCGTTATAGAGGGGTCATCATGAGCCGTACTTCGAGTGAAACAGTGGGTGTTCGCTTCACGGGATGGGCCGCGCTGAACCGCGACCCGCTCGAGGATACCGTCGAGTATACGTGTCCGCACTGCGGGACCAAGGGAACCAAGGCCGCCCGCCGGCCCCGGTCCGAGTATCACTTCACGGATGGATTCGTGCAGGATCTGCAGGGTGAAATGAGCCGGTGCGGGGGCTGTAAGCGCTCGCTGCGGGTTTCACCGGTGGTCCTGGTGCACGATCGCGACGAGCAGCGGCGTTTCACGGCCGTGTTCCAGCCGGACGCCAACATCACCAAGAACTAACCGAATCGGCTGCATCCCCGGGCGCCGGATTTCCGAGCCAGGGGTGCGCCAGCAGACCGATCAATTCACTTCAGGTGCCAGATGATGTTTTTCCATCTCGGCCCGGACGGTGTTGAAGGCCTCATCCACAGTGTCGGCGAATCGAAGCATCTTGTAATCGCGCTCGCTGACCGTACCGCTGCTCACCATGTGCCGCCAGTTGATGACTTTGTCCCAATATTTGCGGCCGTAAATCAGAATCAGATGCTGCGAATCAATTTTTCCGGTTTGCAGCAGCGTGAGCACTTCCCAGAGTTCGTCCATGGTGCCGAATCCGCCGGGAAATACGATCAATGCCTTGGCCATCTGGGCGAACCAGAGCTTGCGCATGAAAAAATAGTGGAAACAGAAATTCAGCTCACGGCTGATGTAGGGATTCGGCCGCTGCTCGTGCGGCAGCTGAATGCTCAGGCCGACCGAATAGCCTCCCGCTTCCGCAGCGCCGCGGTTGGCCGCTTCCATGATTCCCGGTCCACCGCCGGAGCAGATCAGAAAGCGCTTGGGATTCGAACCGAGCGTCGTGGACCAGCTCGTGATGCGGTGCGAAAGTTCGCGGGCCTCCTCGTAATAGCGCGACATGCCGACGATTGATCGCGCGGCGATCAGTTTCGTACGCCACGGGCCGCTGCGCCGTCCGCGCGCCGCCCTCTGCACCTTCTTCAGCGCCGTCAGCGCCTTATCGCGGGGCTGAATTCGCGCCGAACCGAACATTACGATCGTGTCCGCCACGTTCGCCAGGCGCAGTCGGTTCAGCGGGTCGATGTATTCCGCCAGGATCCGCAGCGGCCGCGCCGGCCGACTTTCCATGAACACCGGATCCTGATACGCCAGCTTCGACATGGGCAAATGCCCGAAACGCTTCATGATTCCCCCTCGCAGTCGGTGCAGAGACATTCTAGCTTGGCTTTTTCTTCGCGTGCGCTGCGATCGCGGCGAAGCGTCCGTGAACGTAACCTCTCCGCGCGACGCCGAAGACTTCGCCGGAAAAGTTCAGGAAAAACCCATGGCAGCAGAGTTAGGCAACGGGAGAGGGTAAAGTCCCGTTCCCCTGACCGGACTTCCCTGCATCCTCGCACTGGTTCGGGGTCGCGGAGCGCGCGGGAAACCTACGATGCGGTGTGCGCGTCTTCCGCTGGTTTGGCGCCATCGGCGAGCAGCTCGTGGGCGGTAAACAGTGAGCGATAGTTGTATTTCGCGCGGAGCGATTCCGAGCCGCCTTCTTCACGGTCGACCAGGCTGATCACGGCGACCACCTCGCAGCCTTCGCGCTCCGCTGCTTCGATGGCTTCCCGCGTGGAGCCCCCGGTAGTGCAAACGTCATCGACAATGGCGACGCGCTTGCCGCGCGGCTCCTCCATCCCTTCGATTTGTTTCTTGCGGCCGTGGCCCTTCGCTTCCTTGCGGACCAGAAATCCCGGCACCGGGCGCTTTTCGAACGCGCTTACCACGATCGCCGCCGACACCACCGGATCGGCGCCCATGCTGAGGCCGCCGATGGCGTCCGGCTTCACGCCCATCTCCTCGAGCAGTTCGAGAACACAGTATCCGGTGAGCCGCGCGCCTTCCGGATCGAGCGTCGTCAGCCGGCAATCGAGGTAGTAATGGCTCTTCTTGCCGGAGGCCAGCGTGAAGTCGCCACGCTTGATGGATTTCGCACGCAGCAGATCGGCAAGCTCAGCTTTGTGATCCACGGGTTGGATGTTGAACTTGCCGTCAAAATTGTTCACGCTTACGCGGCCGCCTGCACGTATTCCAAGTTTTTCCGCCAACCAGTCGGGAATGGTTACCTTCAAGCAGTCCCCATCCACTTCGCCAATTCCGGGCGATGATGCAACGAGCTGGCTGCCGCCGGCAGCCAGTGGAATGCGAAGCACAAGCTTGCCGTCCACGTTTTCGACCGGCCCTGCGAGACACGTGACGTTCTTCATGGTTATTTCTTCTCCGGCTCGGCGGGCGGCTCCTCTTCCAGGATGGCAGCGGCGGCGGCGATGCGGTCGCCTTCGTCCAGGCGGAGCAGGCGAACGCCTTGGGTGCCGCGGCCGGCTTCGCGGATTTCGCCGGCGTGGACGCGGATCACCTTGCCGTGGCCGGTGATGATCATTACGTCGGAGTCTTCCTTGACTTGCAGGGCGGCCACGACGGGGCCGTTGCGGTCGGTGGATTTCAGGTTGATGACGCCCTTGCCGCCACGCGAGGTGACGCGGTATTCGGCCAGCGGGGTGCGCTTGCCGTAGCCCTTTTCGGCGACGGTTAACATGAGCGAGGTGAGCGACTCGCGGATCTGGTCGCTTTCGAGCTCGTCGAGATCCTGGGTGGTGGTCTTGTACTCCTTCTGGATGATCCCGAAATCAACCTGCACGGCGTCCATGGAGACGACAAAGTCGCCCTTGGCGAGATCCATGCCGTTGACGCCGCCGGCGTTGCGGCCCATGGCGCGGACCTCGGTCTCGCGGAACAAGATGGCTTGCCCTTCGTGGCTGGCCAGGAAGACCATCTGTTTGCCGTCGGTGAGTTTCGCGCCGATCAGCTCGTTGTTCGCATCGAGGTTGATGGCGATGATTCCGGACGGCCGCGGGTTGGAGAATTCCGCGAGCTCCGTTTTCTTCACCGTGCCGTCTTTGGTGGCGAGCAGGACGTAGCGGCCCCCTTCTTCCAGGTTGCGCGTGGGGACGATGGCTTTGAGCGTCTCACCCTCCTGGAAACGGACGAGATTCGAGAGCGCTTTCCCGCGCGTGGCCGCGGCGGCCTCGGGGATTTCATACACCTTCAGCCAGTAGACGCGGCCTTTCGAGGTGAACAGCAGGATGTAGCTGTGCGCCGAGGCGGTGAAGAAGTGCTCGACGAAATCGTCTTCGCGCGTCTTGGCGCCGATGCGGCCCTTGCCGCCGCGGGATTGATGGCGGTAGGTGTCGACCGAAGTGCGCTTCACGTAGCCCGCGTGGCTGACCGTGATGGCCATTTCCACGTCCTTGATCAGGTCCTCGAGCTTGATTTCCTCGACGCGGTCGACGATCTGGGTGCGGCGATCGTCGCCGTAGGATTTCACCACTTCGCGCAGCTCGCCGACGATGACCGCTTTGAGTTTCTTGTCGCTCGCAAGGATTTCCTCCAGCTCGGCGATGCGCTCGCGGATCTGAGCGAGCTCCTTGAGGATTTCATCGACGGAGAGCTGCGTCAGCCGATGCAGCTGCAGTTCGAGAATGGCGTCGATCTGGATGTAGCTGAGGCCCATCCCGTCGCCGGTGGCGATGGCGGTGATGCCGTATTTCTTGGCGTCAAGCTTGACGCCCTTCATGTTGGTTTCGCGGCCGCCGACCAGGACGCGCACGGATTTGTTTTCGAAGAATTCGTGCAAATTCTCGCGGGCGTTGGCGCGGCTCGACGATCCGCGAATGATCTTGATGACGTCGTCGATGTTGTCGAGGGCGATGCGGTAGCCGAGCAATATGTGCTCGCGCTCACGGGCCTTGCGCAGCTCGTATTGCGTGCGGCGGCGCACCACGTCGATGCGATGCTCGATAAACAAGCGCAACAGATCGAGCAGACCCAGCTCGCGGGGCTGGCCGGCGACGATGGCGAGCAGGATCATACCGAACGATTCCTGCATCTGCGTCATCTTGAAGAGTTTGTTGAGGATGATCTGCGGCTCTTCGTCGCGCTTGCATTCGATGACGATGCGCATGCCGTCGCGGTCGCTTTCGTCGCGAATGTCCCCGATGCCTTCGATCTTCTTGTTCTGGATCAGCTCGGCGATGTGCTCAATCAAGCGCGCCTTATTCACCTGGTAGGGCAGCTCGGTGATGACGATGTCCTCGCGGTCCTTCCCGCGCTGCTCGATGGCGGCCTTCGCGCGCACCTGGAAGCTGCCGCGGCCGGTTTTATAGGCTTGCTCGATTCCTTCGCGGCCGTAGATATAGCCGCCGGTCGGAAAATCGGGGCCGGGAACGATTTTCATAACCTGCTTGAGAGTGGTTTCCGGATTTTCGACGAGCAGGATGGCTGCTTCGATCGTTTCCCTCAGGTTGTGGGGCGGGATGTTGGTGGCCATGCCAACGGCGATGCCGGACGAACCGTTGACGAGCAGGCTGGGAATGCGCGTGGGCAGTACGACGGGTTCGTGTTCGCTTTCGTCGAAATTGGGAATGAAGTCGACGGTTTCCTTTTCGATGTCCGCGAGCATTTCTTCCGCGATTTTCGAAAGGCGCGCTTCGGTGTAGCGCATGGCCGCCGGAGGATCGCCGTCAACGGAGCCGAAGTTTCCCTGCCCGTCGACGAGCGGGTAGCGCATGTTGAAATCCTGCGCCATGCGCACCAGCGCGTCGTACACGGGCGAATCGCCGTGGGGATGGAATTTGCCGAGGACCTCGCCGACGATCTTGGCGCACTTGCGATAGGCCTTGGTGGAGGTGAGGCCCAGCTCGTACATGCCGAAGAGGATGCGGCGGTGGACGGGCTTGAGGCCGTCGCGCACGTCGGGAAGCGCGCGTCCGATGATCACGCTCATGGCGTAATCGAGGTACGACTTCTTCATCTCCGATTCGATATCGACCGGAGTCAGGATCTGCTGCTGGTTTGGATCGTCAGCCATGGAAACCCCTCAGTGATTGGTGAGTCGCGATTCTTGATCGGTGTCTAGCGACGGGTCGCCGATCGTTCGTCCAGCCTTCGATCAAACTGCTCATGGATTTCGCCTGGGCAATCCCCGGGCGCGAAAAACAACACTGTACGCGTGCGGACCCTCTTCCCCCAGAGTTCACTTCCCAGGGCTCAGGCCCGCTCGAACGCTTTTCGCGGGACCGCCGGCCCGCGTTCTTACCTCACCGAACGGCAACCTCTGGGCCGAACAGCCTGACCCCCAGGCGAATCGGGGTGAGCTACCTGCACTTACTTCGCGGCCGGATCGTACTTCACCGCGCAGGCCAGGTTTCCTTCGGTGTCGAGAAACTTGACGATCCAGCAGACGCCCGGGATCGCCGTTTTCTTCATCACGATTTTCCCGCCGTTGGCTTCGATCGCGCTTGCCGCCTGGTCGATATCGTCGACGGTGATCGAACATTCAAAGCCGATCATCGGCTGCGGCGCAGAATTGAATTTGCGCGACTGGATGGCGCCGAGCGGAGCGAGCATGCTGCCGGCGTCGTTGATGATCTGGCAGAAGTCGGTCATGTCGCCGCCATAGCCCTGAAATTTCCAGCCGAAGATGGCGCCGTAAAATTTGCGGACGCGTTCGAGATCATCGGCGTGAATGGCGAAGTGCGCGAGTTGGCTGGTCATTGAACTGGTCATCGGCGTTCAGTTCGCTCCCTTCAGTACATCGTTATAGGAATGGCGGGCCCAACCGAGATAGTGCGGGTTGGCGCCATTCGCGTCGTCGAGTCGAGTGAGCATGCCTGGAAGCAAGTCGCCGTAATCGGGCGTGCGCAGTGCGATAGACATCTTCGCCACGTCCTGGCCCGCCAGACCGTCGTAAGCCATGTCCAGAAATTTGCGGCTGAGGTCGGCGACTTTGGTGGCCTTTTGTTCGGCGGTATCGCCGTCAGCCCGACGGCTGAGCTCGTACATCATCAGGGTGACGCGCGGTACGGAGGTGAGCAGCATTCTGCGCTCGTCGAGCGATCCTTTGAGGAGCTTGTTCTGGATGTCCGCGTTGACGCTCATGCCGGCCGATTGCGCCTCGGCGCGCACGGCACGGAAAGCTTCTGCAAGGCCCGGAAGAAAGCGCCGGTTGCCGGGGCCTTTGTTTTCCGGACGCTGTTGCGGCTCGACGTCGAGGTGGATGCCGTCAAAGCTGGCGGCGGGATGCTCGCGATTGAACCGCACGATTTCTTGCGCGTGCTCGAGGAGGTTTTCGCGGTACTTGCCGGGCTCGTCTGCCTCGGTGCTGGAAAGCAGCGCTTCCACGCGGACACGTTCGCGGTGCAGCACGGCGATCGCCCGGGCGAGCGCGGGCTTTTCGGATTCGAACGATTTCGCAGAGATCGAAACGTACACTTCGGTGATCCCCTCCGTCTTGCAAAATTCCGACAGGTTTTCCGCCGCGTGCGGAGCGGCGAGCACGTCCGGGCTTTTCCAGACCCAGAGGCCGTGCACCGGCACCTGAGCGGCAGCCTCCCCGACGGCGAATAGCAGCGCGGCCAGGCCGAGGGTTGCGCGGACGGCCAATCTTCACGTCTCCTTCGACCCAGACTGACTAAATATCGAGGTTCACGACTTCCAGGGCATTGTCTTCGATGAATTTGCGGCGCTCTTCCACGTTTTCGCCCATGAGCGTCGAGAAAATCGTTTCCGCGGCCACGGCGTCTTCGAGGCGCACTTTCAGGAGCGTGCGCGTCTCGGCGTTCATTGTCGTGGCCCAGAGCTGTTCGGGGTTCATTTCCCCCAGCCCCTTGAAGCGCGTGATGGTGAACTCCTTTTTCGCGTCTTCCAGGACGTAGTTCAGGACCCCGAGGGAATCGTCCTTGGTCACTTTGTCGCCATTGTGGGTGATGGTGAAGGGCGGCTTGTCGCTTTCGCCGATGGCCTGCCAGAGAGCGCGGAGTCGCTTGAAGTCGGCGGTCGACGCGAGGGCCCAGTTGATGCGGCGCTCGGCGCCGTTGGTGAGCACGAGCTCGTTCAGGCTGTGCTCTTCGTCCCAGGCGATTTTGGTCTCGATCTTCAGCTTGGCTTTTTCGATTGCTTTCACCAGCTCCTGCAATTTCTTCTTGTCGGCGAAGTCGGTTTTCTTGTCGAGCTCGCTTTCGGCGAGAAGCTCGACGAGCTTGGGTTCGCGGAGGCGGCGGCCGAGCTTGGCGGTGATCTGTTCGAGCTCCTGCACGTTCAGAAGAAACTGGGTGAGGTCGCCGCCCTCGAGCGCTTTGCCGGTCTTGCCCTTCACCACGTGCTCTTCGGTGGCGCGCTTCATCAGCTCGCGAGAAAATTCGCGCTCGTCGCGGATGTAGCGGTCCATTTTTCCGCGCTTCACGCGATAGAGCGGCGGCTGGGCGATGTAGATGTGCTCTTTTTCAATGAGCTCGCGCATGTGGCGGAAGAAAAAGGTGAGCAGGAGGGTGCGGATGTGGCTGCCGTCGACGTCCGCGTCGGTCATGAGGATCACCTTGTGATAGCGGAGCTTCGATGCATCGAAATCGTCCTTGCCGATGCCGGTGCCGAGCGCGGTGATGATGGCGCGAATTTCTTCGTGGCCGAGCATTTTGTCGTAACGGGCTTTTTCGACGTTGAGGATTTTGCCTTTGAGCGGAAGGATTGCCTGGTAGCGACGGTCGCGGCCGCCTTTTGCGGAGCCGCCTGCGGATTCACCCTCGACGATGAAGAGTTCGCAGCGGGCCGGATCGCGTTCCTGGCAATCAGCGAGCTTTCCGGGCAGGCCCGAGGAATCGAGTGCGGACTTGCGGCGTGTGAGCTCGCGGGCCTTGCGGGCGGCTTCGCGGGCGCGGGCCGCGTCGATGCATTTGCCGATAATTTTTCGCGCGATCGAGGAGTGCTTGTCGAAATATTCGCCGAGCTTTTCGTTGACGAGCGATTCGACGAGGCCTTTGATATCGCTATTGAGCTTGCCCTTGGTCTGGCCTTCGAACTGCGGCTGCGGGAGTTTTACGGAGACCACGGCGACGAGCCCTTCCCGCACGTCGTCTCCGTTGATCGTGACTTCGTCTTTTTGCTCTTTCAACATACCGAGTGAGCTGGCGTAGTAGTTGATCGTGCGGGTGAGCGCGGAGCGGAAACCGGAAAGGTGCGTGCCGCCGTCGACGGTGTTAATGGTGTTGGCGAAGGCAAAGATATTTTCGGCGTAGCTGTCGTTGTACTGGACAGCGATTTCCATGTCGACCTGCTCGCGCCTGCCCTCCATGTAGATGGGCGAATCGTGGAGAACGCCCTTGCCGCGATTCAGGTGCTTGACGAATTCGGAGATGCCGCCGGTAAAACGGAATTCGGTTTTCTTGTTGGAGCGCTCGTCCTCAAGCGTGATTTTCAGTCCTTTGTTGAGGAAGGCGAGCTCGCGGAGACGCTGCGAAAGCGTGTCGTAGCTGTAGTTGAGCGTCGTGAAGATCGTGGGATCGGCGTGGAAGGTGATTTTCGTCCCGGTTTTGCGCGTCTTGCCGGAGGCCTTGAGCTTCGACGTGGGCACGCCCTTTTCGTAGGACTGCTCCCAGACTTCGCCGTCGCGCCAGATTTCGAGATCGAGCCAGTCGGAGAGCGCGTTGACGACCGAGACGCCGACGCCGTGAAGACCGCCGGAAACTTTGTAGGTGTCGCTGTCGAATTTTCCGCCGGCGTGCAGAACGGTCATGACGACCTCAGCGGCGGGTTTTTTTTCCGTGGCGTGCATGTCGACGGGAATGCCGCGGCCGTTGTCGATCACCGTGACGCTGCTGTCGTCGTGCACCGTGACGTTGATTTCGTCGCAGAAGCCGGCCATGGCTTCGTCCACGGAATTGTCGGCGACTTCCCAGACGAGATGGTGGAGGCCCATTTCGCCCGTGGAACCGATGTACATCGCCGGACGCTTGCGCACGGCTTCGAGGCCGCCGAGAACTTTGATGGAAGTGGCGTCGTACTTGTGGCCGCCCGCGGGCGAAGAATCTCTTTCAGCCATGAATCGTGCGTCTCCTCAGAGATGGGCCTTGGGCGTGCGAGCCCGCGCTCATCAACGTTCGATCGGTCGTCAATTTTCGGGAAGGCGGTCGCGCGGTATGTGCTCGACACTCTCCCCGCCGCGACTGGTGCGGCGAGTTCACCTTGCCCATTGGCCCCGCTCGCTCGAAATGCTTCGCCGAGCCGGGACTCGAAGGGTGTTTCCGGGCTCCATCCCGTCCGATTCCGAATTCTCGGGCGGACGCGGCGGAGCCGTTTTTCTACCCGCTTGCGCGGGGGCTCGACAGTTGCGGCGGGCCTTAGTGGCGTGCGAGTTCTGGCGGCCAGGCTGCGACGCAAATTTCGAGCGAACAAAGTGCCGTTCAGGAGGAATCTTGAACACCCGAATTTT
Organism: Candidatus Acidiferrales bacterium; assembly: GCA_049696975.1. GTDB lineage: Bacteria > Acidobacteriota > Terriglobia > Acidiferrales > UBA7541 > Palsa-295. The sequence continues at coordinate 10,177 of JBAVUW010000133.1, forward strand.
ACCGCGTGCGGGGGCAATTCACAAGGCCATTCTCAGAAGGCTAAGGTTCCCTATCTAATTCTCTATCAATAGGTTAAGGGATGTGGATGCGGTCGTTTTTTCACCACCCGCCCGCGCGGATTTCAGGCGCGTAACGATCGCTTTCTCGATGACACGCGCCAGAGAAAGGCGTAGGTTGACGCCAGAGTTTCCGGGGGTCAGGGCCATGAAACGACGCTGGAATTCGAGCATCTGGCTGGGTTTCGTGTTGGTGCTGGCGGGAATCGCCAGCTACCCGTTGTACTTCATCCGCTTCGCAGCGCTGCGCGATTTTCCGTGGGTAAATCTGCCGCTCATCGCCCTCGGGCTTGTGCTCGTCGCCGTGGGTATCGCGCGGGCCCTCGGGCGGCCGAATGTATATCGAGGAAAGATATTCGGCAGTGTGTTGGGAATTCTGGCATTGGCGCTGGCAGGATTTTTCGGCTTCGAGATTTTCGTGACAGCGCGGCAGCTGCCGGCGTCGCACGGTGCGCCCCTGGTGGGGCAAACGGCGCCGGATTTCACGCTCCCGGATTCGAAGAACGAACCGGTGAATTTGTCGGGGATGGTGCATTCGGCGTTCGCGCCAAACGGGGCCGTCGATGCCGCGATCGGCGCAAACCCGACCGCGGCGACGCTGCTGATTTTCTACCGGGGATATTGGTGACCGTTCTGCAACTCCGAGTTGCGGAGTTTTGAGAAGGCATTGCCGGAATTTGATTCGCGACACATTCGGGTGATCGCCATCAGCGTGGATTCACCGGCGGATTCAGAGAAATTGCGCCAATCACGGGGATACACGTTCCCCATTCTGTCCGATTCGAACGATGATGTGATTCGCAGGTGGGACCTGGTACATCCGCACGGCGGAGTGGACGGCGCGGATATCGCGCGACCGGCAGAATTTCTGATCGATTCGTCCGGGAAAATTCGCTGGGTAAATCTGACCGACGACGTGGTGGTGCGCGCGCGGCCGGAGCGGGTGCTCGAAGAGTTCGACGAGATGAATTTGCGGCGACGACCCGGCCAGTAAGCTGCGGGCGGAGATGCGCGGCGATCAGATCCGCATGGGCATTACGACGTAGCGGTAGCGGCTGGATTCATCGCCCAGGGGGCGTAGCTGGCCGGCGGATTGTTCGTCCTTCAGCTCGAAGCTGATGGGGCCGTCGGGAGCGGCGGCCAGAAAATCCAGCAGGTACTGCGCGTTGAACCCGATCGAGATGGGCTCGCCTTTGTACTCTTTTTCGATGGCTTCCTTGGCTTCGCCGTATTCGGGGCTGGAGGCGGAGATTTCCAGACCTTCTTTTGCGAGTACGAATTTCACGGCGTGCGAGCGCTGATCGGCGAGCTGGGAAACACGGCGAAGCGCATCCTGCAGTTCGTTGCGTTCGATGGTGACCGTTTTGTTCACGTCGCGCGGCAGCACGGCCTCGTAGTTCGGGAACTGGCCGGTGAGTTTGCGGCAGGTCAGCAGGCGGCCGCCGAACTGGAAGAAGAGATGGCTTTCGTCCTGCGCGAATTCGACCACGGCATCGTCGCCCGATTCGGCGGCCAGGCGCTGGACTTCATTCATGGCTTTTTTGGGGACGAGGACGCGTGTTTCCGTTGAGAGGCCCTCGAATTTGTGATCGGTTTCGACCATGGCCAGGCGATGGCCGTCGGTGGCGACCATCGTGAGCGAGCCGGGCTTCACGACGAGCAGCGCGCCATTGAGGGTGTAGCGCGATTCTTCGAGTGAGATTGCGAATGTGGTTTTGGCGATCACCGCGGCCAGCAGTTTGGCGGGAATTTTCACCAGCGCATGCGGAAAGTCCGGCAGGGCGGGGAAATTATCCTTGGACATGCCGACCAGCTTGTAATTGCGACGATCACAGGTCAGTTGGACCCAGTGATTTTCCAGAAGCTTGAAGCGAATCTCTTCGTCAGGAAGAAGGCGCACAAGTTCCAGTAATTTTTTCGCGGGGATGGTGCCGGCGCCGTCTTTCTTGATTCTTGCTTCGCACGACGTGCGAATACTCAGCTCGAGATCGGTGGCCGTGATGGTGAGGCGATTGCCCTTGGCCTCGCACAGAAGATTCGACAGGATGGGAATCGTGGTCTTTCGCTCGACGACGCCCTGAGTAAGCAGGAGTTCTTCGAGCAGATCGAATTTCTTTACGCTGTACTCCATCTCGTGTGCAGTCCTTACGCTGGTTTCTGGGCTCATCGCAGTACGGCTACTGTACTTCTTTTCTTTATTACTATAAATAAGAAAACCCGTCGTCACCGCCGCAGTTGTGGATATCGGGAAAACCAATTCAACCCAGGGCATTCAGTCGAGTTACGGTACTGCACGTACTGTGAGAATTCAGGTGGCGCGGTGCAAAAAGCGGCGTACTTGAAAGCCGACCCGGGAGACCAGACCTCGTCCACATTTGATTCACAGGACATTCACAACTTACCCACGCAAAATACAAAGGGCGCGAGCCCGGCGATCGTCCTGGGCCCGAAGGCCCGGGCTTTTGCCGGAGCACGCTCTGAATTTCAGCGTGCCTGCCGGGGAAGCGGCTCTGCCACGCCCTAGCCGAACGAATCCAGAAGCCGGTTGATCGTCTTGTTCAGGTCTTTGTCGACTTGGCGGAGCATCTCGATCTTATTGATCGAGTGGAGAACGGTGGTGTGGTGTTTGCCCCCGAACTGCTTGCCGATCTCCGGCAGCGAGGCGGAGGTGAGCTGCTTCACGAGGAACATCGCGACCTGGCGGGGGTAGGAAATTACTTTTGAATTACTGCGAATTTTCAGATCCTGCGCGCGCAGGCCAAAGACTTCGCCGACGGCTTTCTGGATCTGCTCGATGGTAACTTTCTTTTCCTGCGTCTCGATGATGTTGCGGAGCACCTGCTGCGCCGTGGCGAGATTCAGTTCGGCGCCGGTGAGCGAGGCGTAGGCCATCAAGCGAATCAGCGCCCCTTCGAGCTCGCGGATATTCGACTTGATCGAGCGGGCGATGAATTCAGCCACGTCGTCGGGAATGTGAACGCGCTCGTTGTCCGCCTGCTTCTGCAATATGGCAATTTTCGTTTCCAGGTCAGGCATCTGGATATCGGCGATCAAGCCCCACTCGAACCGGGAACGCAGGCGTTCTTCGATCGCGGAAATTTCCTTCGGCGGGCAATCGGATGAAATCACGATCTGCTTCTGCTGGTCGTAGAGCGCGTTGAAGGTGTGGAAGAATTCTTCCTGAGTGCGCTCGGCGCGAGCGATGAACTGAATATCGTCGACCATCAGCACGTCCATGTTGCGGAATCGGTCGCGGAAGGCCGGCATGCGTTCGAAGCGGATGGAGGCGATCACTTCGTTGGTGAATTTTTCGGCGCTGATGTAGGTGAGGCGCAGCGCGGGATTGCGGCGCTTGAGCGAGTGGCCGATGGCCTGCATCAAGTGCGTCTTGCCGAGCCCCACGCCGCCGTACAGGAACAACGGGTTGTAGGATTTCGACGGCTGCTCGGCGACGGCGACGGCCGCGGCGTGCGCGAACTGGTTTGACGAGCCGACAATGAATTTGTCGAAGGTATAGCGCGGGTTCAGCTGGCTCGCGGACGAATCGAAATCGAGCTTTTGCTGCGGAGAGACGGGCGGCGGGGTTACCGCCGCTTCGTTTTCAACCGAGACGAATTCCAGCACCAGGCCGGGTCGGCCGATTTCGACCAGCACGGCCTGCAGAAGCTCGCCGTAGGTTTCGGTAAGACGCTTGCAGAACAGCCGCGTGGGAACGCGGACGACCACCAGGTTCTCTTCGGCGCGCTCCTGCCGGGTTGGTTTGAACCAAGTGGCGTAACTATGTGGATTTACGCGCCTTGAGGCATGCTGCAGGATTTTGTCCCAAAGATTCATCTAGAAAATCAGCTCTCTAGCAATTTCCACAATAGTGGAAATGCTGTGGAAAGCCTCTCCGGCCGAGAAGAGGCATCGACGATTCGAATTTTTTCCGCGCCAAGTCGTTGGAACCGCGCCCGGTTCCAGTCGCATTACTCAACCATTGATGTTTGATTACGTTCCCGTCATTCAGGCGAGCGGGGATTCTAGGAAAACGAAACGCGTTGAGCAAGAGAAAACTTCACAAAACGAAGTTGTACGCTCCACAAATCATGCACAGTTTTTCCACAACAGAATATCGTGTGAAAAAGTTCCGAGAATTTCGATCGTCCGCAGTAAATCCCGACCCATTCGCGCGGTACGGCTGCAATTTATCCGCGCTGTTTTCCACAGCCGCCATTTCAACAAGAGCTGTTGGAATCATGGGCGCGGGTCGGAGGTCGGCAGTCTTTCCGGTAGCGGGAAATCGAAAATGCCGAGCTCGCCGTCGGCGATCAGGATGCGTGTGTGCTCGATCAGGATGGCGCTGGGCTCGATGCGTAAACCTTCCTGCGTAGACGTGCGGTAGGCAGCGCGGCGATTCCCGTCCCGATCGATATGCACAAGCTCGTCGAAGATCGCGACCCACACTTCGTCGCTTTCCGGATCCGTGGCCAGGGCTTGAATCGCGGCCTTGGTGGCGGCTGGGGTGGCGCCCTGTTCAATGGTGATCTTGGTCCAGTGCCTGCGATCGGCTGGAGGCTCGAAGTCCGCGCCGGATAGCGAGAATTCGTAGTCGGATGCGCCGTAGGCGTCGTACTTGCGGACCGTCGGCACGTCCGCATCCGCAAAGGCCAGATAGATGTGGCCGGAGGCGTCTCCGAAGATCGGTCCATTAGCGGGCGAGGACGTAGGAGCGCGGAAGGTGCGGAGGTTTTTGCCCTGGCGACTGACGATGCTGAAGTAGGAGCCGCCGGATGACAACGATTTCATGGCGCACGAACCGTCGGCGAGCGCGATGACGGAGAGCGGCATGGGGAATGCGAATGACCCTTCCAGCGAGCCATCGGGCGCGAAAACTCTTACGGAGTTTGCGCCGCGGTCGGCGATGAGGATGCGGCCGGAGCCATCGATGTCGAAATCCTGGGCGTAGGCAATCGTTGCGCCGTGTGAGTTCTGGTTGGGAATCTGGCCCACGCGTTTGCCGTCGGCTTGGTAGATGGCGATCGATTTTGCCGGCGCGGCAAGGATGTAATAACGGCCTGCGGAGTCTTTCTTGATGACGGAGACGCCGGCGCCGATTTGCGGGAACACGCGTCCGCGGGCGAGAAGGTCGTGGGCGGCGAAATTCGCATCCTGCGCCGACAGGGCGGTGCTGGAATAATTCCAGCCGGCGGCAAAGGCCACTGGGAGGACGATCCAAATGCCGATTTGCAGGCGGCGAAACATCAGCTGGGCAAGTGTAGGGGCTACAGGTGGCAACAGATGCCCGGGTGCGGGGCCGCGTTGCTTGCGAGACACTGGCATCCTTTCCGAGCGCACGTGTGTCAAAGGATTTGTGGCCGGCTCGCGGGGCTCTCACGGGACGCTCTGTGCGGTCGGTCAATTCGCTTGCGCACAAGAATCTGCGAGGTTGGATGAGCCCCGTCCGCTCCCGACGAATGTGTTTCGTGTTCGCCTGCTGCGCCGTTGCGTTGTGCTTTTCGACGCGAACCCACGCTCAAGAGCCTGAAAAAGTCACGCTCTGCCAGTTGCAGAGCGACCCCGCCGCTTTCAATCATCATCTGGTCGAAATGACCGCCTTTGCCTCGCGTGGATTCGAAGATTTTACGCTCTTCGACCCGACCTGTTCATCGTCTCCCGCGGTCTGGCTGGAATACGGCGGCACACTGGACTCGGGGGCGATGGACTGCTGCGGAGTTCCGACCGATCGAAGGCGGCCGGCCGAGCTGGTGGTGGAGAACACTCCCGTGCCGCTGGTGGATGATCAGGAGTTTCAGCAATTCGACCAGCTGATTCAGCGCCCGCCGGATGCGACCGCGCACGCGACTTTCGTGGCGCGGTTCTTCTCGGGCCGGCTCGACGAGGCGAGGGCAGGTTCGCAGCGCGGCTACGGGCACCTGGGTTGCTGCAGCCTGCTGGCGATTCAGCAAATTGTCGCGGTCGATCCCGAAACGCGCAGCGATCTGGATTATCGCGCGTCGGCGGACGAACCCAAAATCGAGAACAAGGCCGGCTGCGGCGTGCGGGATCTGCTCTTCAAGCACGTGCGGGCCGAACGGATCGATGCGCAGCGGCACGCGGAAGCTGGCGAACCGCCGTTTGCGTTTGATGATCCCGAAAGGGTGGGAGCCGGATCGCTGGCCGCACTCCTCAGTGTCGACCCCGGCTCAATCACCCATTTCAAGCGGACGCACGATGCGCCCGGGAGGGTGACCTACGAATGGAAAAGCCGCGGCGATGCGCCGAATTCCTACCTGGTGGTTGTGAGCAAGCCCTACTGGCTTTCGTTCTACGCAAAGGACCCTCACAAGGTCGCGTGGGTGGTGATCGCTGCGTACGAATCTTCCTGTGGGTTGGCGAACGGGAAGCACGGCCACTTCCCGCTGTGAACAGGGCACACCGGCTCATCGGCAGGTGCGTCGCCTTTAATCGATTCGAAAATTGAGACGGTCGATCGAGCGGGCGCGGCCCGTGGTTTCGTCGACGTCTACGAGCACCGCGTTCATCTGGATATCGCCCTCGGCGACCACGAAGCGTGCGGGCATCGCGTCGAGAAATCGCTGGAGTACGCCCTTTTTGTCCATGCCAATGACGGAATCGTGTGGGCCGGTCATGCCTACGTCGGTGATGTAGGCGGTGCCAGCGGGTAGCACGTGATAATCGGCGGTGGGGACGTGCGTGTGCGTGCCGACCACAACGGATACTTTGCCGTCGAGATACCAGCCCATCGCCTGTTTTTCAGAGGTGGCTTCGGCGTGCATGTCCACGAAGATTACTTTAATATCGTGCGGAATTTTCGCGAGCTCACGAGTGGCGGTACGGAAGGGATCCTCGATCGGCGTCATGTAAGTGCGGCCCTGAAGGTTGAGGACGGCGTAGCCCGTGCCATTTCTTGCGCGGCCGATATAGAGGCCGCTGCCCGGCGAGCCTTCGGGGAAATTCGCAGGACGCAGCAGGCGCGGCTCGTGCGGGAAATAGTCCAAGATCTCCTTGCGGTCCCAGATGTGGTTGCCGCCGGAGAGGACTTCGATGCCGCTGGCGAGCAGTTCGTCGGCGATACGCGGTGTGATGCCGAAGCCGGAGGCGGAATTTTCGCCGTTGGCGATGCAGAGATCGATTTCGCGCTGGGCGAGGATGTCCGCGAGCCGGTCGTGAACGATCTTGCGGCCGGGCGAGCCGACGATGTCGCCGATGAATAGGATTTTCAGATCTAGAACTTTCGGGCAGCGATTATGTCAGCGCCGAGCGGCCGCGTCGCCTGAATTGTACGTCACGTTCCCGCCGCAGATCGAACGGTTCGCCGGCGAAGGAATCTCGCGTTCCTGCCAACCGCTCAAACCCCTGGCCGACGCGATCGGTTGAGGCTCCCCATCCTGGCCGGATGGGGAGGAAACGGTCCACTCGGCCGTGCGTTGCCAGGCCCTGAACCCCTTGAATAGGTGGGTGCCCGGCGCCTGCTTTAAGGCTTCTCGCACCGGCGAACCGGCGGAAACGCACAAGGGCGGGACGACTCAAGCTCCCTGGGATCCAGCATTGGTTCAAAAGGCTTTCGCAACGTCACCTGCTTCGCAGGCCATCTCCGCGGAATATTGTAGCAGGAAAGTTCGCGGCGACGTTTCGCGCAAGCGGTGCAACACCGAGTCACGCAATCGCGTGCGAGGCTTTTGGGCAAAGTCAGATGTATTAAAGCAATTCGGTGCGGACTTGCGCAGCTTGCCGGACGCTCGGCATGCGCGTGCCAACATGGCAGGTCCACGTTACAGGCGATGGCGCATTCAATCTGCGCGGCTGGAGAAGGAGCTCTTTCTCGCGTGGAATGCGCACTGGTCCCCGGGGCGAGCGCCTTGCTCGACCATACGGATACGTATGGCAGACAAGACTCACCGCTCCGGGGTTGAGCTTCCCTGGCTACCGTACGGCACCGTACGTTACTTCAGACATGCGAATTACCGGCTTGCTTGTAGACAAAATCTGGGCGTTGATGTGGCTTCTATTTGGGATGAGCCGTTGGGGCGGGCAGCCGCAAGCTGGTCGCTCGCACCGCGCTGCTGTCGGATTTTCAGGCAATGACCGACGCGGCAAAAGCCCCAGGTTTGTCCACGAATCAGAAAACGGAGACCGCAGCAGCCGTTGGTTCGTTGCCTCCGGATGCTTTCGATTGGAGCGAAGCGCTGGGTTTGGAGGAGGCGACGTTCGAAGCGTTGGTCGGCGAGATTCGCGCGGCGAAAAATCAGGCGCAAGCATACCAGGAAATCACCGACGAGGCCTGGCCGGAGAACTATGTTCTTCCTTCGCAGAAGGAAATTCTCGCGTACCGTTCGTTGATTGTTGAAGCGCAAGGATCGCTGCGGTTGCCGCCCGAGGCTCGAGCGCACCTGGATCCTCTACTGATGCGGATCGCGCAGTTCAGGCCTTTCTTTCAACGAGGGATTCCGTCGATCGTGAAAATCAATGACGTCCGCGCTGAAGTGGAGACCTCGTACGCGTCATTGCTGAAGGCACTGGGCAGCTGGCGAGAATGAAGCCGGAAACGCTGACTAGGTGTCGTCGTAGTCTTCGGTAAGAGATTCCAGGAAGGCGACGAGGGCGGTGAGGTCCGCGGCGCTGATGGACATATTTTGAAATTCGGGCGGTGGGTTGCGGAGGAGACCCTGCCGGGCAAGCTGCGAGCTATTGAGATAGAACTGGATGACGTCGCCAAAACTGAGTTTGCTGCCGTTGTGAAAATACGGAGCGGAGTCCTCCAGATCGCGCAGCATGGGGGTCTTGAACCGCGCAATTGTCGTCGCGAGGCCTTGATCGACGGCGCAGTTTTGGGTGTTGGCGCAAACGATGGATGTCAGGCTGGTCTGCGGATTCGGGATGTCGGGATTCAGATAAACGTTCCACAGGCCAAGATCTGCGAATTGCGGGCTGCCCGCGACGGCCGGATGCCTGAAACTCTCCGTGGCGTTCGGATGAGTTTGCGTGACCGGAAGATAGGCGTCGTAGTTCTGGCTGCGCACGGCGAGTGAGGGAACCGAAAGCGCCATGAACCCACCCTGGCCATTTGCAGCGTCGTATTCTTCCTGCGCGACGCCGGTATTGTGAAATTCGAAATCCGTGAAATTCGGCGGTGTGTGGCATGCGGCGCAGTTTCCCGCGTGTTGCGAACCGTCGACGGCTGCGCTGGCGGCTTTCAGAAAAATCTTCAATCCCGTGAACTCGGCGGAGCCGAAAGCGAATGGCTGCGCGTGATACCTGAATTTGCCGTAGGTGCCGTCGACCCAGATCGGATTCGTCAGCGCCAGCGCCGCCTGGTAGAGCGCCTGATCGTACTGCGGGGGCGTCTGGCCCGCGGCCGGCTGCGTCGGCAGGTGATTGATGCGCAGGAAAACGTCATAGGGCGACGCATAGTAGTTGCCGTTCTCGTCCTGCTTGAACAGCAATCCATACATGTATTGCGCGATCAGGTGGGAAATACCATTCACGATCGCATCGTCGGTGGCTGTCGAAACGTCGAGCCGATCCTGCGCGGGCAGATGGCAGACGGCGGGAATCGTGGGATCCGTTCCGAGGAAGATCACGGCGTAGGAAAGATTGCAGCCGTACTCGGAAGCGGGCGTGTTGACGCCGTTGTCCTCGCGGATCACCTCGGCGATGTGGGCGATGGCCTGCTGATATTGCGTGGGGCCCCAGCCGAAATTGCGGCCGGTGAGTGTTTCCTTCACCAGGTCGGCGGGATCGGAGAACTGGCCGTCGAAATGGAGAAACGTAGGCACCCCGCGCGGCTCGAGCGAGCCGACCATCTGCATGGCATTGCGCGGCGTGGCGGTGAATCCGCTCATCGGCAGCGGAAGCGGACTGCGGGTGGTGAAATCGGCGTAGGTACGGTTGCCGGCGCCCGGCACGCCCTCAAACTCCACCACAAAATGGCACGAGCGGCAGTTGATGGATTCCCCGGCGAAGGGACCCGGCATCGGGCCGGTGTAGACGTTTGGAACCTGGCTCACGACGGGATCCCCTGCGACGAGCGGCGCATTGATATCGGTCCTATTGGCCGCGAAGTATTCGGCGAAGCGCGTTTCGACGAAGAGGCGCTCGCCGATGTTCTGGTCAGCCGGCGCTCCCTCGGCCTCCAGGACCGGCGGCGGTGCCTGTCCGCTGGAGCAGCCGGCGAAAGAGATGCTGAGAATCAAAGCCGAGAGCAGGACTGCGAAAGTGCCTATCTGGCGCAATGCCGGGAGTCTCATGGTCGTGATCCTTGTGCCGCCGAGGCTGAATGGCTTGAAGCTGATTTTGTATCGGCGGCCGTCGGCACGGTGTCATCACTCGGCCCCAAACTTTTCAGGTAGGCGATGATCTGCCAGCGCGAGGGTTCCGGAACCATGCTCCACGAAGGCATGCCGTGGGCCAAGATGCCATTGCGCAGCAACCAGAAAATTTCGCCGTCCCTGGCGTGCTGCACCCGAGGGCTGCGCAGGGTCGGCCTTTTGCCCTTGCCCATCGCGGCGGGCTGGTGGCACGGCGCGCAGTGTTCCGCAAACAGGCGTCCGCCCGCCGCGATGGCATCGGGTTGGCCTGCATAGGGGTTCACCTTGCGGCGATAGGATTCCGGCACGCCCGCAGGCCATGCACCCCCGGCTGCGGCGCACCACACCAGGACGAGAACTCCGGCAACAATCGACGTCGCGCGCAGGGCGGGGTGAGAAAACATTCGATGCCTCATCGGCCCGCCCCGTGGAGATGCGAAAATATCTGCTGAACTTCGTAAGACACGCTGAAGCGGTAGAGAACGCCGAGGCTGTTGTCGTTGAGCCCGGCGTTGGGCGAGAAGGCGATCGTGGGACCGCGCGGGATCGAGTAGGCAATTACCGGCCCGATATATTGGGAGGTCCCTCGCCAGCCGAAACTGTCCGTAGTCCCCAACCCTCCATAAATTTCGAGGGCGCCCGTGAAATTCTCGCGGCAGAAGGTGCACGCCCGCGGGCTGGCCGCCAACGCGAAGGGGCGGCTGATCCCGATGGCGTATCCGAACTCAGCCGGCTCGCCTTCGTTCAAAGCCTTTTCCGTGATGAAATTCTCCGAAATATTCCAGCCGCGGAAATTGCTCGAAAGGATGAGTTTCGCTTCGAGCGAACGCTCTGTTTCGGCGCGCTGGATTGCATTCGGCACGGTGAGATCCTGCACGCTGTCATGGCCAACCACTTCCAGAATGCTGCGGTCGGCTTCATTGACGTTCTCGTATTCGACGTAGAGCACCGGATTGACCCAGTGCTCATGGAGCAGCGGCCGAAAGCGATTCTCGATCCGAAATCCGTTGAAGATCGCGGAGTCGTTCCCGGTTGCCTGGCCGCTGAGGTAGAACTCCGTCGTCCACCAGGCGGTTGTCCCGAACTCCATCTCAATCGTGGCGCTCCCAAACGGATTTCCGAATTTGAGCGACGCGGCCGTGTTGCGCATTGTGAATTCCAGATTGCCGGGCTCCTCCATGGCGTGCGAATAGGCAACGAAATACGGAGGTTCTTGCGCGGCGGCGCTGCCTGGAATCAGCAGAAGCGACAGGGTGGCCGCGATAGCGGCGACCAAGACCTGAAAACCGGCGCGAAACAGTGCGACCGACCAGCGAACGGGCTGAGGATTCATGGGCGTTCCTAGAAATTAAATTTGGCGCCCACTTGCACAAGACGGGGCGCAGCGGCGCTGATGACGTCACCGAAGGTGGAGCTATCGATGTTCCCGTCGACGGCCTGCGGACCGAAGAACTGGGCGTGGTTGAAAAGGTTGAAGGCCTCCAGACGAAGCTGGAAGGACTTGGATTCGGTCAGGCGAATCCTTTTGAGAAGGGCGACGTCGTAGTTGTCCATTCCCGGGCCGTAGAAAAACCGGCGCTTCGAGGTGCCGGGAGTTCCCAGTGCGTTTTCGCTGAAAAGTGAAGTATTGAAATACGCGTTTCCGTTGCGAGGATCGCCATGAAGCGCGAGCGATCCGCGCGTGAAGTCCGGTTCGTCGACGCCGAAATTGTTGATCCCGTTCGGCTCGGAACCAATCAGCGAGTTGTCGCCGAAATTCACCAGCGTGACGGGCAGGCCGGTGCTGTAGTGCGTGATCCCCGAAATCTGCCAACCTTGCGTCCAGCGGTTCGAGGTGCGGAACAGGCGCTCGATCGGCAGGTCGTAGGAATAGCTGGCGACGAAATTGTGCTTCACGTCGAAGGCGGAGAGCGCCTTGCTGAGACTCGGATCGAACGGGTTCACTTCCTCGCCGACGTTCGAGGATTGATCCTGTGATTTGCTGTAGGTGTAGCCGGCGAGAATCTGCGTGTGTGCGGTGGTGTGGCGCACAATCACCTGCAAGCCGTTGTAGTCCGAGTTCCCGATCGTCGCCTGGTTGGCGTTGCTGCCGAAATTCGAACCCAACGGACCGCGCGTGCCCTGGTAGGTCTTGCCGGTTGCGGTGACGTAGCTGGAGTCTTCGCCGAAGGGGCCGCACGGCGTCTGCCCCGGCGCGAGATTTGCGGGTTTGCTGAGGAACAGGCACAGGCGGGGATCGCCGGGATTCGCTTCTTCCAGGACGAGTAGGCGATGACCCTGCGTGCCCACGTAATTGACACTCACAACTGTGTGGGCACCGAATCCGCGCTCGAGCGACAGCATGTACTCCTCGGTGTAGGGAATGCGATTCGTCGTCGGATAGTTCGGCAGACCGGTGATCGGCTCGAACTGGGACCAGTCGATATGATTGTCCGGGTGTTTGGCGCTGGAGCCGCGCGTCGCGAGAGTGACGGGAAAAACCTGGCCGAGATCGCCCCCATCCGACGCCGTAACGAAGGGCGTGGAGAACAGTGGCGGAGCGGGGCTTGTGTACGTGGTGCCATAGGGTGCGTTTGCGCTCATGACGCCGATCGTGAGTGCTTCAATCGCGGTGTAAAACATTCCGTAGCTGGCGCGAATGCTCGTATTTCCCGGGCCGCCGAGCAGCTTCGAAAGCAGGTCATTTCCCGAAGCACCCGGTGAATACGCCAGCCCGATGCGCGGCGCGAAATCGAGATTGCCGGGCGGCGCCAGGGTCCGCGACACTCCCGGATCGGTGGGATAGAGAATCCCGGCTGGCGCGCCCGGAAACACCGTAGACTGCACGCCCGGAACGAACGTAGCGATCTGATCGTATTTCTCATACCAAGGCTCGATGCGGTCCCAGCGCAGGCCATAGTTCAGCGTGAGATAGTGCGTGACGCGCCAGCTGTCCTGCCCGAACAGTCCGACATATTTGTTGCGGCCATAAAACGGCTGCAGCTGGCTCTGGTTGTACTGGCTGGGAATTCCCAGCAGGAAATCGGCGAAATCCGATCCGGTTTCGGTCCCGAAGAAAAGGAAGCTGCCGTTGAACTGTGCAATGGCATCCACGTTGATTTCGTCATAGTGGAATTCACCGCCGAATTTCAGCGTGTGCGTTCCGATCACTTTCGAAAAGCTGTCGATCCACTGAAATGTGTTGCCTACCTGAATCAGTTCGTTCGTGTTCGTGCCGATGGTGTAGCTGTCGAATCCGACGCTTTCGACGCCCTCCGTCTTGGGTGAGAGCGCCACGATCCCGGGCGTTCCCTGTCCTACTTCAAAGCCTTGCGACGCGAGGCTTACGCCGACCCCGCCGATCGGTTTGCCGAGATCGTTCGCGTCGCGCAGATAGCTGAAGTGAAATTCGTTCACCGCGGTCGGGCCCAGCGTTTTCGTGTCGCCCAGGTCGACGAGCTGCGCCCGGCCGGTGTAGAGCGCGTTGAAGCCAGGGACGTTCGCACCCCCCTGCGCGATCGGGTAGGGGTTGTTCTGCGACCAGTCGTCGAGGAAATAGTAGGCCGAAAGCATGCCCCAGCGGGTGTTGGCATCGAGGCGATAGGCGCCCTTATCGTCGCGCAGGTTCAGATTGAATGCGGAGGAGGAAAACGTGTTGTCCGCGTTATTGGGCGACGGAATGTATTTGAGCAGGTTCATCGCCGGAGCGGACCAGGCGGATTGCGGGATCACCGCCCCTGGGAAAACGCACGTCGCCTTGGTGCAGCCGGGCGTGTAATACGACTCGCCGGCCGCGACCGCGTAGCCGAGCCTGGAGGAGAGCAAACTCGCAAAGTAGGGGCCACTTACCGTGGTTGGAACGGTGTTTCCCGCCGCGTCCGTGGCGACGAAGGAACTCGCGAGGTCGAGCAGATTGCCCAGCCGGTCCTGGTCCGAGGGAACCGATATCTGGCCGGTGTCGACACCTTGGGTAGAGCGCGTCCCCTGATAGTCCCCGAAAAAGAAGATCTTATCCTTGCGGATCGGGCCTCCGACGGTGCCGCCGAACTGGTTCTGGTCGAACGCACCGCGGTCGGGCGAGAAAAAGTTCTTCGAGTCCAGATCAGTATTGCGAACGAATTCAAACAGATTGCCGTGGAGCTGGTTCGTGCCGGATTTCGTGACCACGTTGATCTGGCCGCCGCTGAATTCTCCATACTCCGCGTCGAAATTGTTGGTGAGGATCCGGAATTCGGCGATCGAATCGAGGTTGGGGATGATCGCCGCTCCCATGTTCACGTCCTCCTCGACGTCGCTGCCGTTCACCAGAAAACTGTTCGCGAATTCACGTTGGCCGTTGATCGAGATCGTGCCAGGGTTCAGGTCGCCGGAGGGCGACAGGACGCTCGCGCCCACATCCTGCACGGTCTCGGAGGTGATCGAGGTAACCGGCACAACGCCCGGCTGAAGCGCGAGCAGGTCGGTAAAGCTGCGCCCGTTGAGAGGCACGGCGGTCATCTGTGTGCCGGAAATCAGCTCGCCCATTTGTGTGCTGGTGGTGTCCACGTGTAGCTGGTCTTCAGCGACCGTCACGACGTCGGTTCTCGCGCCCACGTGCATGACCACGTCGATAGTGAGCGCGCCGTTGGCGTCAATGGCAACTCCGGTTCTGCGATAGGGCTCAAACCCCGTGGTTTCAATCTGCAGATCGTAGTGCCCCACCGGGAGAGCCTGGAACGAGTAGAAGCCTTGGTCGTCGCTGACTACGCTCTGGCTGATTCCGGTTTCGATGCTCGTCGCGGTTACGTTCGCTTTGACGATGGCCGCTCCGCTCGGGTCGGTCACCGTGCCGGAAATGCTGCCGCCGACGCCAGCGCGTGTGGCGATCGTGGTCGCGAACAAGAACACCACAACGAAAAAGAAGACACCTCCCTGACTGTAACGACGCATTTCCCGAGACCTCAGTTGTAAACAGCTCTCAACTAGCAAAGCGAGGGTATTCTTGTTGTCGTGAAGTGTCAACGGGCTTTTGCAAATAGTTATCAACTGGAGATTGCATGAACCTCGGGCCGTTTCACAATGCGAACTGTGAAACGGCCCGCTGAAGCGGTGGTTAGAAGTGGAAGCCGACTTCGCCGGTAATCGCTCGAGGCGTCACGTAGTGCGTGCCGCTGAACGTGGAGAGGAAGTTGTAAGGCGTGTACCGATTGGCAAGGTTAATCACGGTGACGCGGGCACTCCATTTGTAGCGGTCGCCGTGGAAGAGATCGTCGTCTCCGACAGCGAGGTCGAACAGAGTGTGCGGCAGAACGCGTGGCGGATTTGTGTTGTCGTTTTCGGAATCCGGCGCAGGAATCTTCAGCAAGGTGGAACCGTACTGCGACGCCAGACAAGTGGAATTGGGGCTGATGGGCATTGTGGGAGTCGCGTGTACCGAACCGCAAAACAGACCCGCCTGGAATTGCTGATCCGGCGTGAGGCCGGAAGCATCCACGATGTCATTACCGCCAAATCCGCTCGTTCCGACAGGCCCATTGGCGCAGTTCCCACCGGCGCAAGGCACGGGACCGGCCACCAAACCAGTATCGTATCTCCAGTTGAAGCCGAGCCACGGACCGGCCTTCCAGAACTGGTACTGCA
This sequence comes from Candidatus Acidiferrales bacterium, assembly GCA_049696975.1. Lineage (GTDB taxonomy): Bacteria > Acidobacteriota > Terriglobia > Acidiferrales > UBA7541 > Palsa-295. The sequence goes on from JBAVUW010000133.1 coordinate 26,142, forward strand.
TGTGTGCCGTTTCGTTGAAGTGTTCATCATGGTCGATCCGGAACGGCGAGAAGCTCCCGGGCACCGGAGGTGTTGCTCCGACGCCGCCGATTTGAGGCGTGAAGAAGACCGCGGCCACGCTGGACATGACGACGGTCGCCGTGAATCGATGGACGTTTGGCACGGTAGCCCGAATGGCATAGCCCGGGATTTTTGAATTGTTCCATTCGATTGGAAACGTGACGGGCGTTGCGCCCAACACGCTGAAGTCGTAGCCGTTGTGCGTGTACTTCCAGATGTACTCGCCGTCCACGACCAGGTATTTTCCGAACGCTTGCTGCAGCCCAGCGTGGAACTCGTTGCGAAAACCCGGAGCAAGAGGAGTCGCAGCAGAACTGAGAACGCCGGAGGACGATCCGCAACCCTCATTTGCGGCGAAGAAAAGCGCCGCCACAGCGGGAGTTGCGCATCCGAGGCTGGACAGCACCAAGTTTTCGTTGAAGGGCGTTTCGAGCGTCCGTGCATAGGAAACGCGGAGAACCGTATTGCTCTGTTTGATGTTATAAGCTACGCCAAGGCGAGGCTCTGCCTGCTGGGCCCTGGTCAGTCCGTTGTACACGTCTCCCCGGATGCCGAGGTTGAAACTCCACTTACCCTTGGTGATCATGTCCTCGACATACATCGCGAGCTGTTTGACGTCGGTATGCCCAAAGAAGGGAAACAGCGTGCTGGTCGCCAGCCCGGCAGGGCAGCCGTCCGTAGCCGGTAGGGCGGTGGTCCTGGTCAGGTCGTAGCATCCCAGGATCGGGAGGAAGCTGGGGTTTTGCGCACCGCCCGGATTCGAAGGGCCGCCGCACGCGATGGGGTTCGTCAGGGAGGAGCTGGTGTCCGGGCTTCCGTCCGCGTTGAGGCAGACGGCATTCAGCGTGGGATCAACGATCCCGAAATTGTCGTGCTCGCGGAGAAACGTCTGCTCGTACGTCACACCGGCCTTGATGTTGTGAATTCCCTTTACGTAGGAAAGCACCCCGCGAGCGCCGGCATTGGTGAGGGTCCGATTCTGAGCAAGAGTCTCCTGTTGAAGATTGGGGGCACCAAGGTCTGCGAAGGGATTGTCGCTCGGGTAGTAGTTGTATTGGTCGTGACGCACGAAACCGCCGACGGTTAAGACCGTGGCCGAATTAAACAGGCGGGTCCAGGTGGGTGCGATGTTATAGGTCTGAATCTGCGAACGCTGGTCCGTGGGTCCGACGACGTTGCCCAGCGGATCCAGCCCCCCGTTGTCGACCACGATTCCGTTCCAGGGAGTGGCGAATTCGCTGTCGTAGGAATTCGGTGTCTGGAACCAGGAACGCGTGTATTGAAAGTTAAGGTGCAGGGAGTCGGCCGTCGAGAGCTGATAGTCGAGACGATCGAACACGTTTTCTTCGTTGCCCTTGTCGTGAAAGACCTGAAATTCTGGCGGATCGAGGAATCGGCCGCTGTCCAACCCGCTTGCTGAGATGAAGTTCCCCCAATTCTGGCCGCCGTATCCCAGATTGAATCCGCCATTGGCGGAGCCGAAGGAACCGTAGTCAGCCGTCACGGTTCCGTGAGGAGTGGTCATGCCCTGCCCCGAGCGCGTGGTCACGTCGATGACTAGGCTGGTTTTGTCGCCGTACTCTGCCGGCGGCGCGCCGGAAATGACCTCCATGGATTGAATGGCGTCCACAGGAACTTGGTTGGAGAAAACCTTGCTCTGTTGGTCGGTGATGGGCTGCCCGTCTACCGAGAACGAGTTCTCCGCATGGTCGCCCAAGCCGTGAAACAGCCCGTTGGAATCGGCGGCGACTCCGGGCGAGGAAAGCGTCACGAGCGAGCTCAGAGAGGACGAAGCGCTTTCGAGCGGAAGTTTGTCGAACAGTGCGCGGTCAACGTCCGTGTGAAACGTCGAATCCGTTTCCAGCAGATCGCCCGCGGATTCCACCGTCACGGTGCTGCTCGCCCCGGCGAGCTGGAGATTGATCTTAACGTTGATCGGCACCGACGAGCGGACGTCGATGTCCTGTGCGTAGGCAGCGAAACCTTGCGCGCTAACGGTCATGTGGTAAGGGTTGAAAGGAACGTTGGCAATGCTGAAGTTGCCGGAGGTATCCGTAGTGGCAGTACGCTCAAAGCCGCTTACCGGGTTGTGAATCGTCACCGTTGCGCCGGGGATAACAGCCCCCGTTGGATCGGCCACGGTCCCCGTGACGGCGGTTGAATTGCCGGCGTTCTGGGCCAGGGCGGCCGGAACTGCCACGAGCAAGCACAGTGCGGCTAATAAAGCCCCAAGAAATGCATTTTTGATCGTCATGAATTTTCCCCTGTAGGAATGCGGCCGCGGCGCGTCCCGCGCTCGGGCTCAGAATGAAGGTGGATATCCGCACGCGCCGCGCGACAGGCGCCGCGTGCTGGGAGATCTCAATGGAGTTGGAGAGAACGCGTTTAGGCGGGAGGGGCTCTCGGGATGCTGGGGGTGCCGACAAAATCAGGATGGGGCGCCGATTCGTCGCCGAGGGCGAAACGCGCGACGGGCGTGGCCGCTTGCATGGCGACCTGCGGGGCCGGCTGCGGGACCGCCGCGTGGCCTACATGGCAGATCTGGCAGTTATCTTCGTCGTAGGATTGATTGTGCCAGTGGCTTACGGCGTGGGTCGCCAGCAGTGCGAGCGCGAGCAAGGCCACGACGGCCAGGAGCCGCCGGGCAGTGCGCTTGGCAGTGCCGGAATCGATCAACTTTCAACCTCGAGGGTCTATCTTAGCCCCGGCGCTATCACGCGGCCAACACCGAATTCGCGAGGGCATCAAACCCGGCAACGTTGGCGCGCTCGCTATACCTGCAGCACGTCGCCGTCGCGCGCCACCATCTCATAAAGCACCGGATTGACGAAAAAGCCGAGCAACAGTCGTGAAATCAATCCCGCCACGATCACGATCGCAAAAGGCTTCTGCGTGTCCGAGCCGATGCCGGTGGAAAGCGCCGCCGGCAACAGCCCCAGACACGCTACCAGCGCCGTCATCATGATCGGCCGCAGCCGCAGCAGCGAGGCCTCGTACGTCGCGGTGCGAATATCCTTGTCCTCACGCCGCAGCTTATTAATGTAGGAAACCAGAATCACGGCGGTCTCGACCGACACACCCATCAGCGCGAGCAAGCCGAGCAGCGACGAAACGCTGAAAGGAGTATTCGTCAGTTTCAGCGCGATCAGCGCGCCCACGGGCTCCGTCATCACCACGCCCAGCGCGATCGTGACGGGGAATTTGAAATTGCCATACAGCGCAAACAGAATCATGAAAATCAGCAGCAGCGCAAGCGGTCCGATGATTTCCATCTGATGCTTGGCCTCCAGCAGCTGGCTGTATTCGCCGCCCCATTCGAGACGGTAGCCCGGCGGCAGAGATTTCTGGATGCTGGCGATGGCTCGCTGGCCTTCCTCCACCGCGCCCTGCAGGTCGCGCCCTTCGATGCTGTACTGCACGCCGATGTAGCGCGAATTATTTTCGCGGTAGATGAAAGATGCGCCGCTCTGCTCGCGAATGTCGGCGAGCTCGCTCAGTGGAATTTGCTGGCCGCCGGGCGTCCCGACGAGCAGATTGCCAATCTCCGTAGCGTTTTCGCGGAACTCGGGCCGCATACGCACCACCAGGTCGAAAAGCTTCTCGCCCTGAATCACCTGTGTGGCTGCCTGGCCTCCCACAGCTGCCTGCACGACCGCTTCCACGTCGGCCACGTTGATGCCGTAGCGCGCGATTTTGTCGCGGTCCGTATGGATAATCAGGCTAGGTTGACCCAGCTCGCGCACGACGGTCAGCTCGCTGAAACCGTGGACCTGGGAAAGCCGACGCTTGATCTCGAGCGCGCGATCCTGCAGTACGTTCAGATCGGGGCCGTAGATTTTCACGGCGAGCGAGCTTTTGAGTCCGGTGAGCGCTTCGTCCACGGCGTCCTCGGCCGGCTGCGTGAAATTGAAAATCACGCCCGGGAAGGCTGCGAGCTTCTTCTCGAGGTCCTCGGTCAGTTCTTTCTTGTTGTGGATTGAGCTCTGTTTCCAGGATGCGTTGTTGTAGGGCTTTAGTCCCACGTAGAATTCGTCATTGAAGAAGCCGGTGGGATCGGTTCCGTCGTCGGGTCGGCCCAATTCCGAGCCCACGTCTGTGACCATGGGATAATTCATCAGGATGCTGCGCACCTGCGGACTGAATTTCGCGGCTTCCTCGTAGGAAATCGTGTAAGGCATCGTGGCCCGCACCCACAGCGCGCCTTCATCCAGGTGCGGCATGAATTCGCCGCCGATAAACGGAATCAGCAGCAACGTGGCGCCGAAAATCAACGCGGAAACCAGAATCGTGGTCTTCGGGCGGTCGAGGCACCAAAGCAAGCGCCCCGCGTACTTGCTCCGCACCCACTCAAACGGCTTGGTCGATCGGTCGTGCACCCCGCGCTTGAACCAATAGGAGCAGAGCACGGGCACCAGCGTCAGCGTCAGAATCAGCGCGCCGACCAGCGCGATCGACATCGTATCCGCCATCGGATGAAACAGCTTTCCGGAAGGCCCGCTCAATGCATAGATTGGAATGTACCCAGCGATGATCACGGCTACCGAGTAGAAAATCGGCCGGTCTACGTCCCTCGCCGCCGCGAGGATCACTTCGTGAAGGTCATATTCCTGGCCTTCGCGCAGGCCGAGCTCGCGGAAAATGTTTTCGACCATGACCAGCGTGCCGTCGATGATGATTCCGAAATCGATCGCGCCGATCGAAAGCAGGTTGGCGGCCACGCCGCGCATATGCAAGAAGATGAATGCGAAGAGCAGCGCAACCGGAATCGTGAACGCGACGATCACCGCGGCGCGGAAGCTGACCAGGAAACAGATCAGCACGATGAGCACCAGGATCATGCCGCGCAGCAGGTTGTTTTCAACGGTGTCCGTGGTTACGCGCACCAGATCGCTGCGGTCGTAGTAAGGCACTACTTTCACGTCCGGCGGCAGAATGCTTTCGTTCAGCTGCTTCGTTTTCGCTTCGACACCCTTCAGTACGTTCTGCGTCTGCTCGCCGGTCAGCATCAGGATGACACCTTCCACGGCGTCATCGGTTTTGTTGAAGCCGAATTCCCCCAGTCGAGGCGCGTTGCCGATCACCACGTCGCCCACATCCTTGATACGAACGGGCACCCCGTTCTGCGAACCCACAACGACGTTGCCGATATCCTGCGTGTCGCGCAGCAATCCGAGCCCGCGCACGTAATAAAATTGGCCGCCCTGCGAATAAAATCCGCCGCCGGTGTTAGCGTTGTTCACGGAGAGCTGCTGGATCACCTGCGGAACCGGAATGTGGTAGCCGTAAAGCCGCGCAGGATCGAGCAGCACCTGATACTGCATGACCGTGCCGCCGAAACCGGAATCATCGGCGACGCCCGGCACTTCCTTGTATTCGCGCTCGATCACCCAATCTTCAAAAGTTTTCAGCTCCTGCGGCGAGCGATCTGGGCTCTCGAGCACGTAGCGGTAGACGAGGCCCGACGGACTCGAGAGCGGCGCGAGGGTCGGCGTAACGCCGCTCGGATACGTCACTTCACTCAAGCGCTGGAACACCAGCTGGCGCGCGAAATAGTTGTCGGTGTCTTCCTGGAATGTGAGGATGATGTCGGAGAGGCTATACAGCGAAATGGAGCGCTGCACATCGAGTTTCGGCACGCCGTTCATTTCGATTTCGGTGGGCAACGTGACCAACCGCTCGATTTCCTCCGCCGCGTGGCCGGGCCACTGCGTGATGATCTCCACCATGGGCGGCGAAAGGTCGGGATAGGCATCCACCGGCATGTGCTGGAACGACACCGCGCCGCCGATGACCACGAAAGCCGTGAGCATCAGGATCAGAAACCGCTGCCGCAGCGCAAATTGGACGATGCGATGAATCATTCGATGTTTTCTTCGCCGTTCACGAAGGAGTCGCGGCCCTCACTGCTGAAATGAATTCGCGAATTGCAAGAATAGGCTGCCGTCGCCGACCACTTTGTCCCCCGGCGCAAGCCCCTTCAGGATTTGCGTCCGACCGTTCTGGCTGTCGCCGATGTCGACCGATCGCCTGCCGAACTGGTTGGATCCCTCAGCCACGTAGACGAAGGGCTGATTCTCATCGTCGCGCAGTACTGCGGAATCGGGCACGCTGATCGCGTTTGAGACCACCCCCGCCGTCACGGTTACGGTGCAATACATGTCGCGTTTCAATTTTTCGCCGGGGTTATCGACCACGATGCGAGCTTGCAGCGTCCGCGTATTCGGATCGAGCGCCGCGGAAACGTAGGAAATTTTCCCGTGGAACCTGTCCGGATAGGCGTCGGTGGTCACCGTCACGTCGTCCCCATCCTTCACGTTCGCAAGATCCGCCTGATAGACGTTGGCGAGCACCCACACCGTGCTCATGTCTGAAATCGTGAACGCCTGCGTCTGTCCCGCCTGCATCACCTGACCGGGCGAAACGAGCCGTTCGACTACTTCGCCGCTCATCGGCGCGATCACAGGAATCTGCGCGGATGAAGGCGCCTTCTCGAGGTCCGCCGGATTCTTGATGCCGAGGATCTTCATGCCCTGCTCGGCGGCGTTGCGGTCCGCCTGCGCCTGGTTGCGGTCGGACTCCGCCTGCTGCAGGTCGCGCTCCGCGATGGCGTGATGATCGTAGAGATCTTTCGCGCGGTCGTAGTTCTTGTCCGCCAGCCGGAACGAATCGTTCGCCTTCAGATAGGTGTCCAGCAGCTGCGAATAATCAGGACTCGTTACTTCCAGCATCGGCTGGCCTTCGCGCACGTGCTCGCCCGGGACCACCAAGATCCGGCTGACCGGTCCGCCGACCTGCGTGATCACCGGAGTGGTTTTGAATGCGTTGTAGGCGACCGCGCCCGTGAGCCGCAGCGTCCGGGTGATTTTCCCCGGTTCCACCGTAACGACCTCGACATGCGAGACCTGGTCTTGCGGAATATTGAAGAGCTGCGGCTTCTCGGATTTTGATGTCTGCGAGGAATACGACGTCATCTGGCTCGCGCTATGCTCGCCGCTGCAGCCTGCCAGTACGGCCGCAACGAAAACGCACGCGGCGGCGTTGAACGTTTTGTTGGTCATGGCAAATTCCTCGTTCCCACGGCTTCGCGCAGCTGTTCGAGCGCCAGCAGATAGGCCGCCAGCGCCTGCCGGTACGCCAGCTGCGTCGCGCGATAGCTGCGCTCGGCATCCAGAAAATCCAGCAGGCTCGCGGCGCCGCGCTTGTAGGCGTATTCGCTGATGTCGCGGTCCTGCTGCGCGTCGTCGAGATAACCCGAGCGATACAGCTGGATGATCTGGTTGTTCGTCTGCACGCCGTCGTATGCGTCGGCCACATCCGTCAACACCTGATCGGCCGCCGCCTTTTCCTGCTCCTGCGCCTGCGTGATCGTCGATTTCGTGCGCGCGATCTCGCCCTGGTTACGATCGAAAATCGGAATCTGGATTTGTCCGAAAAGCGACGCGGTGCTCAAATCCGCGATGTGCGTATAGTTGATCTGCCCGGTGATGTCCTTCTTGCCGTTCGCCTTAGCCAGCTCGTACTGGCTGGTCGCCGCGGTGACGCCCTGCTGCGCGGCGCGCAGGTCGGGGCGCGTTGACAGAGCCTTCATTTCCAGATCGTCTTCCTTTGCGCTCAGCGGCACATAATCGAACGGACCCGCTACGTCGTAATCCATGGGCACAGATTCGCGGCCGATCTGCTGTCGCAAATCGTCCAGGGCCTGCACGCGCGCCAGGGCCGCCTGCGCCGCGTCGCTCTGGAACTGCAGCAGCTGAAGCTTGATCTTCAGATAGTCGTCTTCGCTGATGTCCCCGGCGCGATAGCGCTCCTTGCTGATGTCCACCGAATTCTGAAAGCTGTTAAGGTCCTGCTGCGCCAGCTCGAGCGTGGATTCCGCCAGCTGCACGTTGGTGAAAAGCTGCGCCACCTGAAACGTCAGCGTCCGCTCGTTGTCGGCCACCGTCGAGCGCGTCACGGCCGTCGCATCTTTTGCCGCGGCCAGGCGGTGCTGCCGCTTTTTCCCGCGCTCGAACAGATAGCTCAGGCCCAGGTCGAACTGCGCGTCCTCATCCACATAGTTCGCGCTGAACTGGTTCCAGTTGAATATCGGGAGAAACTGCGCGTCGCCCAGCAGCACCGGATTCGGGCGCAGATTCGCCGTCACCTCCTGCGCCTCGTTCTGCGTGATGGTGGTGCGCGCGGCCAGCAACGTATGGTTGTGTGCCAGTGCCATCTGGATCGCGTCGTCGAGCGTGATTTTCACGGGTCCCTGCCCGGTTGACTGCATCGGAGTCGGCGTCGCGGGTGGCGCGGGAGCATCCTGCGCGCCTGCGGCAAAGCGAACTGCGAGAACGGAAACTGCCACGTAAACAAATCGCGTACGCATGAAATTCATACCTCGGCCAAACGAATCACTACGCAAATCGGATGTGCCGCCGCTGCGGCACGCGACAATGCGGGGTCTAAGCGGTCGGCGGTGCGCGTGCGGGAACGCGACGAAGTGCGGGACTCGGCGCGAGGCCGGCGTCGCGGATTTCAACAGCGGGGGCAACCACCGCAAACGTGGTCGCATGATTCTCTGCAGACGGCCTGTCAATGGGCTGGTGACTCAGATGGCAGATCGGGCAGCCAGCTTCGGTTGCGCCGTCGTGATGATGCCAGACGACGCTTGTAAGCGTCATGCCGACCAGCAGCAGCGCAAGCAGCGCCACCGGAATCAGCCAAAATCGCGTTTCAGTTCGCCTGAATATGACCAAGAAGCCCCGCTAGAAGCCTTGCCATCATATAGGAGATGTAGACATCATCCAACGGGTTGCGCCGGTTGCTTCCGGCTCCGGGCGCTTCGCGCCGGTTTCCGAGAGGTCGGAGCTCAAACTCGGGTGCGAACGGCCTGCGATCCGCTCAAAAGCGGAAGGTTTTGAGGATGCCCGTGTTCAGTTCGATTGTTCGAGCGCTTTTTCCACCAGCGCGACGCATTTCTCCACGCGTTTCCGCAGCGGCCCCTCCATCGAATCCTGCCGCGCGCGCGCCGTGAACAGCTCGTCGGCCATATTCAGCGACCCCAGTACCGCAACCTTCAGCGAATCGACCATCTTCGTAGCAGAGGCGATTTCACGCATCTTGCCGTCGACATACGCGGCGAGTTCGCGGAGATATTCTTCGTTGCCGTCTGCGTTCACGTTGTAGGACTGATCGTAAATTTCGATTTTCACGCGCATTCTCCCCGTATGGGTGTCGCCGGACTGCCGCCATTGTCAGCCATCGCGCCCCGGTGCGCAACGGGATCGTTCAGGACGCCCGGAGCGTGGCGCCGAGCTTGGTTTCGAGAGCGGACACGATGCGCGAGGAGAAATCATTGATCTGCGCGTCGGTGAACGTGGTCTCCCCGCTCTGGAAAGTCACGCGGACCATCAGCGAAAACTTCCCCGCCGGCATTTTGCCGCCACGGAACAAATCAGCGGGCTCGACGCTGCAGAGTTGGGGAATCGCCAGAGCCCGGATCGTGTCTGCCACCTGTGCAAATGCCACGCCATCCGACAGCACCAGCGAAAAATCACGCTCGACCGCGGGAAACCGCGGAATCGACACGAATTTGCGGGCGGCTCGAGCCGATTCGATGGCCCCAAGCAGCGGCTCCAAACGTAGTTCCGCAAGGAAGATTTCCTGCCGCAGCTTTAACGGATCGGCAACCCGCCTCGCAAGCTGCCCGGCGACACCCAGTTCCGTACCGCCGACTGAAATCCGTGCGGCGCGCGTGCCCGCCAGCCAGGCCGGTCCGCCCGGCTGCCATGAGAATGTGCCGGCCAGCGCGCCGATGCCATCGAGATCGCCCTTCAGATCCGCAAAGCCGAATTCGCGCGCCGCTTCCTGGATTGTCTTCTCGCGCGCCAACCCCGTCGCGCCGAGCGTCAGCACCGCGGTTTCCACCGGCTCGCCGTCGCGCATTGCATATGTCTTGCCGATTTCAAACAGCCGAAGATTGCGCTGCCCGTGGTTCAAATTCCATTCCAGCGCCCCGATTATGCTGACGATGCCGGAAGAGCGCATCAAAGACGCATCCTCTGCCAGCGGATTGCCGATGACCGCGGGCGCTGCTCCCGCGCCGCGGAAGATGTCGTCGCGCCGCGCGTCGACCAGCGGAATCGCGACGATTTCCTGATAGCCCAGCGCCACCACGCGCTCGCGCACGCTGGCGTGTGCCTCCGCATGCGGCAGCCGTCGCGCGGGCTGTTTCGCGGGAGGCAGCCGCGGAGGGAACTTCTCATAGCCGTAGTGCCGTGCAACCTCTTCGATCAAATCGATTCCGCGGGAAACGTCATGCCGCCAAGATGGCTGCGTGCATTTCCAGACCGCCAACAACGAGCCGGGCGTGCCGCGATGCGCGTCCGTGCGCACGGGCTGAAACCCCAGCGCGCTCAGGATCTCCTCGATATCGCGGTCCGGCACGTCCGCACCCATCACGCGCAGCAATTCCTGGCGCGAAAGCTCGATCGCGGGCGCAGCCGCCCGGCCCGGATACACGTCCACGACACCTTCGAGAACTTCGCCGCCGGCCAGCTGCTGGATCAGTTCCGCGGCGCGCCGCGAAGCCGTCTCCGCCATTTCCGCATCGGCGCCGCGCTCGAATCGGTAGGATGCCTCGGTCCGCAGACCGAGCGCTTTCGACGCGCGCCGCACGCTGACCGCATCGAACCACGCCGCTTCGAGCAGCAAGTTGCGGCTCGCGAACCCGATTTCACTTTCCGCGCCTCCCAGCACGCCGGCAATTCCCACCGCGCGTGCACCGTCCGCGATCACGCACATGTCTTTCCCGAGCGTGCGATCGGCGCCGTCCAGAGTACGCATCTTTTCGCCCGCGCGCGCCCGCCGCACCACGATTTTTCCTCCGTTCAGCTTGTCCAGGTCGTAGGCGTGCATCGGCTGGCCGAGCTCGAACATCACGTAGTTCGTCACGTCGACGACGTTGTTGATCGAGTTCTGCCCGATCGCTTCCAGCCGCTGCCGCAGCCACTGGGGCGAAGGCTGCACTTTCACCCCGCGCATCACTCGCGCCGTGAATCGACCGCAAAGTTCTGGCGCTTCGATTTCCACGCGCGCGGCATCGGCCACTTTTCCGCCGGACTCCTTGAATTGCGGCGACAAGGGCGTCACCGGCAGCCGGTAAATCGCCGCCACCTCGCGCGCCAGCCCGTAGTGCCCCAGGCAATCGGGACGATTCGCGGTCACTTCCACATCCAGCACAGGCCCCGCCCCGGATTCCTCGAGCGAATCGACCGACATGCCCGCCAGCGAAAGCCGCGAGCGCAGCTCCGCCGCAGGCGCCGCCGCGTCCACAAATTCCTTCAGCCAGGGGTAGACGATCTTCATTTATTTCAAACGCCCGTAATACACATGCGTCTCATATTCAAGCCGCACGCGACCGTTTACAGCGTGCGAATCGAAAATCTTCTGCAAATCCGCCAGCATCGGCCCGTGGTTCGGATGCTCCGCCGCCGGCGCGTAGGACGAGCTGAGCAGCCTTCCACGCAGCGCGCCAAAATCCATCGACTGCTCGTTTGGAAACGCACGATGCCGAAATCCGCCGCCGAAAAGCTCCGTCATCCGGCGCGATTCCGGATAAGTCTCGGAAACGCGCGCGTAATCGGTACCAAACGTCCGCAACAATTGCTCGTACTGCCCGGCGAACGGACCCGAATCTTTCTTCCGCTCGTTCCAGATCACGGCTACCCACCCGCCCGGCCGCAGAATCCGCGCAAATTCGGCCCGCGCCGCCGGCGGATCGAACCAGTGATAGGCCTGCGCGGCCGTCACCAAATCGACGCCCGCGTTCGGGAGCGTGGTCGCTTCGGCCGTCGCCGCAACGCTGCGGAATCTCGGATAGGCAGCCAGAAATTCCTCGCCCGCCTCGCGCATCGCCGCGTTCGGTTCGATCCCGTAAACGAAATTCCCGTTCTCGAGAAACAGCCGTGTCAGAATTCCCGTACCCGAGCCGATGTCCGCAATCGTCGATTCCGGCGTAAGCCCGCATTCGCTGCGGAGCAAGTCCAAAACGCCGCACGGATATCCCGGCCGATAGCGGACGTAATCCGCCGCGCGATTCGAGAACCGCCCCTGCGAATCCGGTGCCGCCGTCATCACGGGAATTGCCGAAGAAAACGCACATCGTTCTGCGTGAGAACGGGCAATTCGTTGATGCCGTACTTCATCATTGCCAGGCGATCCACGCCCATACCGAACGCAAAGCCAGAGAGCTTTTCCGGATCATACTTCACGAAGCCGTAGACCGCCGGATTCACCATGCCCGCGCCGAAAAGCTCGATCCATCCGGAAAATTTACACACCCGGCACCCGCTGCCGCCGCACACGTGGCAGCTTGCGTCGACCTCCGCTGAAGGTTCGGTGAACGGGAAATAACTGGGGCGCAGCCGCGTCTTCGCCTTCGGCCCCAGAAATTCGCGCACGAAATACTCCACGGTGCCCTTGAAATCGCAGAAGGTGATGTCGGTATCGACCGCCAGCCCTTCGATCTGGTGGAACATATAACCGTGGGTCGAATCCGGATTGTCGCGGCGATAGACTTTGCCCGGCACGATGATACGCACCGGCGGCTTTTCCTTCTCCATCGTGCGAATTTGCATCGGCGACGTATGCGTGCGCAGCAAATGCCCGGCGCGCGAGCCCTCCATATAGAAAGTATCCATGTTGTCGCGCGCGGGATGGTGCTCGGGAATATTGAGCGCTTCAAAATTGTAGTAGGGCGTCTCGATTTCCGGCCCTTCCACCACCGTGAATCCGATCGAAAGGAAAATCCGCTCGAGCTCTTCGTAGGTCTGCCGGATCAGATGCCTGGTACCGATCGAGCGCTCGACACCCGGCAGAGAAAGATCGATCTGATCCCGCGCCGCAGCGCTTTGCTCAGCCGCTGCTTCCAGTTCCCTACCTTTGGCTTCGAGCGTCGCTTCAACGTGCGACTTTAGCTTCTGAAATTCCTGTCCAATGACGGGTTTCAGATCTTTCGGCGCAGGTTTCAGCCAGTTTTCGCCAATCTGAGTAAGGGCTCCGGATTTTCTCCCGGTCCATTGAGCGACCAGCGTCGGCTGATCTCCGGGATCGGAGCCGAGCTGCGCCATATCGGCGTCGAACCGCTTCCGCGCATCGGCAAACTTCTGTGCGACCGCCTCCGGCGTTGTCGCGCCAAGTTGCGCAAGCGTCTGTGTTGTGGGATCAGTCGCCATCGAGGAAATGGTCCGGTCGAGGGCCGGGTTTCAAACCCGCCCCTGCGGATAATGATTTCGCCGCGACGAATCGCGGCCGCAACGCGACCTGGCCCTAGGCCGCGGGCCGTGGCGTCGGAGCGGACTTCATATGCTCCTTCGCCGACGTCACCAGCGCCGCAAATCCCTCCGCATCGCGCACGGCCATATCCGCTAAAATCTTGCGGTCGATATCGATGCCGCCGACCTTCAGTCCGTGAATCAGCTGGCTGTAGGACACACCATTGGCCCGCGCCGCCGCCCCGATGCGCTGGATCCACAAAGTGCGGTAATCCCGCTTGCGCACCCGCCGGTCGCGATAGGTGTACCGCAGCGAGCGGTTCACCGCTTCCTTCGCTGACCGGAACAGTTTGCCCTTGGTAAGGAAAAACCCCTTCGCGTGCTTCAGCAGCTTCTTGCGCCGCGCGCGACGTTTTGTACCGCGTTTCACTCGAGCCATGGTTCAGTTCTCCTCGTGCGCGCCCCGAAGGCGCCACTCATCGTTTCCGATTCCCGATTTCAATGCAATGGATGAATCAAATCGACCAAACGGGGAGACAAACGCGGCCGCCCGCCCGCATGTCTGCGCAGGCAGAACGACGGGTTTGTCTCGTTGAACTGCGTCACTTCCCGCTTCACGCGGGACGGCCGGTCGGCAGGCACCCGTTACGCTCTGCCCGACACGGCAAAAACGTCGCAACTACCTCGAACTAGTTGACTGTAACAACCATTTGTAGACTATAATGGCGTCCATGAGCGACGCTATCACGCTGACGAATTCCGAGCTTATGGAACTGACACGGCGAGCCAATAGCCGGACCAACCGGGCCGAAGA
>JBAVUW010000134.1:0-87849 GCA_049696975.1 Candidatus Acidiferrales bacterium
GTTTGCATATGGGCGAGGAGGGCCGCTCGCGCGAAATCTCTGGCGCGGGCTGTCGGCGGAGAAGCGGTCGCGCGGCCGCGTCGGAGCCGCGAATTTTTCGACGCGATCGTCAACGCCACGCCGGTCGGGATGTACCCACAGGGCGGCGAATCGCCACTCGAAGCGCACGAATTGAATTGCCGGCTCGTATTTGACACCATTTACAGGCCGCGAAAGACGCGCCTGCTGCAACTGGCCGAGCACCGGGGCATCGACACCGTTTCGGGAGTGGAGATGTTCATAGCCCAGGGCACGGCGCAATGGGAAATCTGGACCGGCGAACGCGCGCCCGTGGCGGCGATGCGCCGCTCGGTGGAAGCCGCTCTCGGCCGTGAGGAAACCAAGCGCCCTGGGAGGCGAAAGAAGCGATTAAGTCGATGATCCAGCCTGATTTCAAGACGTTTTCCAAGCTCGCCCGGCAGGGGAATCTCGCGCCCGTCTACGAGACGTTCACCGCCGACCTGCTCACGCCCGTCGGAGCCTATCTGCGCATCGCGCGCGATGCGAAGTACTCTTTTCTGCTTGAAAGCGTCGAGGGCGGCGAGACGATCGCCCGCTACACGTTCGCTGGAGCCAATCCCACCGAGGTTTTTCGCGCCCGCGGCCGGGCCTGCACCCTCGAGCGCGGCGGTGCCGAAACGCCATCGGATGAAGATCCCGTCGAGCGCCTCCGAAGACTCGCCCGGCGCTACCGCCCCGTGCGTGTACCGGGTTTGCCGCCTTTCGTCGCGGGCGCCATCGGCTATTGCGCCTACGACATGGTCCGGCTCGTCGAGAAGATCCCCGACACGGGCCGCGACGATTTGCATCTCGACGACTGCGCGATGATGTTCTACCTCGGCGTACTCGCATTCGATCACGTGCAGCATCGCGTCTGGCTGATCCAAAACGTCTTCACTGACGCCGCCGGCACGCTGCGCGAAAAATACGACGCGGCCGTGGCGGAAATCCAGAAGACTCGGAAACTGCTCGAGGGTCCGTTGCCGAAGCAGGTGCCGGCGAAGGCGGAAGGCAAGCTGCGCGTGCGTTCGAATATGACCAGGGCCCAATTCGAGGGCGCGGTCAAGAAAGCGAAGTCCTACATCCGCGCCGGCGACGCGTTCCAGATCGTCGTGAGCCAGCGCTTCGAGGCGCAGACGCAGGCCGAACCGTTTGAAATTTACCGCGCCCTGCGGGTCGTGAATCCCTCGCCGTATCTCTATTTCCTCAAGCTCGACGACCTCTCCGTCGTCGGCAGCTCACCGGAAATGCTGGTCAAAGTGCAGGAGCGCGAGGCCACCTATCGACCGCTCGCCGGAACGCGTCCGCGCGGCCAGACGGAAAAACAGGACCGCGAGCTTGAAACCGCGCTGCTGGCAGATCCCAAGGAGCGCGCCGAGCACGTCATGCTCGTCGATCTGGGGCGCAACGATTTGGGGCGCGTCTGCGAATATGGCTCTGTCAAGCCAGAGAGGCTGATGTTCGTCGAGCGCTATTCGCACGTGATGCACATCGCGTCCAGCTTGCGCGGCCGGCTGCGCGACGACGTTGACTGCTTCGATGCATTGATGGCCTGCTTTCCAGCCGGCACGCTTTCAGGTGCTCCGAAGGTTCGCGCCATGGAAATCATCGACGAGCTTGAGCCTACGCGCCGCGGCATTTACGCCGGTGCGATTCTGTATCTGGATTTTTCCGGCAATCTCGATTCGTGCATCGGCCTGCGCACTTTGGTTGCGAAAAACGGTCGGGCGTATGTTCAGGCGGGTGCGGGAATCGTGGCCGATTCGGTGCCCCAGCGGGAATATGAGGAGTCCGCGAACAAAGCGCGCGCCGTGTTGAAGGCGCTCGAGATCGCGCATAATGGAGGAGTGGGTCGCGAGGGCTGATCGATCGCGCCAGGCCGGTTCCAGCATGCTTCTACTGCTCGACAACTACGATTCCTTTACCTATAACCTGGCCCAATACCTCGGCCAAATGGGGCAGACGCTCGAAGTGCGCCGCAACGATCAAATTACTCTCGACGAAATCGAGATTTTGCAGCCGGAGCGCATCGTGATTTCGCCGGGGCCCTGCACGCCGGCCGAAGCGGGGATCAGCGTGCCTCTGATCGAGCGATTCGCGGGAAAAATTCCAATCTTAGGAGTTTGCCTCGGCCATCAGGCGATCGGCGCGGCGTTCGGCGGCCGCGTGATTCGCGCTCCTCAGGTGATGCACGGCAAAACCAGCGAGATCCATCACGACGGCAAAACGATTTTCCGCAGCTTACCGCAGGATTTTCCGGCCACGCGGTATCACTCGCTGATCGTCGAACGAAAAACGCTCCCACGGACGCTTGAAATTTCGGCCGAAACGGCCGATGGCACAATCATGGGCCTGCGCCATCGCAAAATGAAAGTGGAAGGCGTGCAGTTCCATCCCGAATCCGTGCTCACCGGTCCGGGCTTCAAACTTCTGGAAAATTTCCTCGGCGTTTGACGTCGCAGCCGCTTCCTGGAGGCGTCCGCTGCGGCCGATACCCAGCACCGATACTTGGCGCGAGGGCCACGATTCATAGAGTTCGCCCGCCGAAGGAAGCTTATTCGCGCTGAGTAAACCCGACAAACGCGTCGAGCTTTTCCCGCGCCGCCCCGCTGTCAATCGATTGGGCGGCGAGGTCCACACCGTCGCGAAAATCCGCCGCCCGCCCCGCAGCGACCAGCGCGGCCGAAGCATTCGCAAGCACAATGTCTCTGTGCGGAGTGTGTTCGCGATAAAGCAGCGAGCGCCCCAGAATCCTGTGAATGATCTCGGCGTTCTGCTTCGCGTCGCCGCCGTGGATCGAATCGAACGGCGCGCGGTTCAAGCCGAAATCTTCCGGCGTCACCCGGTAATTCTGTACCAGGCCATTGCGCAGCTCCGAAACGCGCGTTTCTCCGGAAACGGAAACCTCATCCAGACCGCCTGCGCCGTGAACCACGAAAGCCCGGCGAACGCCGAGCTCGCCTAGAGCGAGCGCCATCAAATCGGTCATGCCGGCGTCATACACACCCACCAGCTGTGCCGAGGCCGACGCGGGATTCGTGAGCGGCCCCAATAAATTAAAAATCGTCCGCGTCTTCAGCTCGCGCCGCGCGGCCATTGCATGGCGTGTGGCGGCATGCACGGCCGGCGCAAACAGAAAGCCAATGCCGATTTCGGCAATCGATTGCGCCACGCGTTCCGGCGGCAAGTCGATGCGCGCACCCAGTTGCTCGAGCACATCGGCTGAGCCGCAGCGCGAACTGATGGAGCGGTTGCCATGCTTGGCTACGCGCACGCCAGCGCCTGCCACCACGAAGGCCGCGGCCGTCGAGATGTTGAACGTGCCGGAAGCATCGCCGCCCGTCCCGCACGTATCCACCAGGGCTTCGTCCGCCATCGAATGCCCGGGGGGGAATATTCGCGTCGCGTGCCGCCTCATCGCTGTCGCAAACCCCACGACCTCGTTGAGCGATTCGCCCTTGGCCCGCAATCCGCTCAGCAGCTCGATAATGTCCGCGTCGCTCGCGCGACCGGCGAGGATCTCCTCCATGGCCGCATCGGCATCGACGCGCGAGAGGCTTTCGCCGGCGGAGACGATTTCGAGCGCTTCGTGAATCATCGACCCACTCGTTCATGGTGCGCGCTCATTTCCCTACGACCTTGACCAGTCGACCGGGCCCCACCCAGATCATCCGCATGGACCCAGAGAACCGGCAGCGGCCGCTACGAGGGCGAGCAAGATCCCGTGTTACGACGCCCCACCCCAAGGCGGTTTCCGCGGGTTTTTTCCACACCGATCGCAGGCGGCGCAGCAGATGCATGATTCCGGCGGCCGTCAGGGCGACGAACGGATCCATATGCGCCTCCTTGCCCGGTCTGCGCGTTCCAAGTAAACTGGATCGCTTTCGACGCGCGTAAATTCTAGCATTAGTAAGGTGGGCTTCGGTTCCGTCACAGCATCCATGAAAATCCACGAATATCAGGCGAAGGCGATTCTGGCGAAGTTCGGTGTGGCTGTCCCGCGCGGCGAAGTCGTCTCGAAAAAAGATCAGGCTCGCGCCGTGGCCGAGCGTCTGGGCACGCCGGTTGTCGTCGTGAAAGCGCAGATTCACGCGGGCGGGCGTGGCAAAGGCGGCGGCGTGAAGGTCGCGAAATCGGCTGAAGAAGCCGGAGCCCTCGCCGAGCGCATGCTGGGGATGAATCTCGTGACGGCGCAGACGGGTCCCGAGGGCCGCATTGTCCGGCGCGTGCTCGTGGAAGAAGGCCTCGACATCCAGCGCGAGATCTACTTGAGCGTTCTGGTCGACCGCGCCGTCGGCGCACCGGTTTTCATGGCCAGCGCCGCCGGCGGCATGGAGATCGAGGAAGTCGCCAAGACGCATCCGGAGAAAATCCTGCGCGAAGCGGTTCACGCCGAAGAGGGATTTCAGGCTTACCACGCGCGGAAGCTGGCCTTCGGCCTCGGACTGTCGCCCGAGCTGGTTCACGCGGCGGTGCCATTCATGACGGCGCTCTATCGCGCCTTCGTTGAGACGGATTCCTCTCTGCTCGAAATCAATCCATGCGTCGTCACAGGCGATGGCCGGCTGGTGGCGCTTGACGCGAAAATCAATTTCGACGACAACGCGCTCTATCGCCACCCCGAATTCAAGGAACTGCGCGATCTGGACGAAGAAACGCCGCTCGAAGTCGAAGCCTCCAAATACAAACTCAACTACATCAAACTCGACGGCAATATCGCCTGCATGGTGAATGGCGCGGGCCTGGCCATGGCCACAATGGACATCATCAAGCTCAGCGGGGGCAACCCCGCAAATTTTCTGGATGTCGGCGGCGACGCGTCTGAAGAACGCGTGAAGAACGCGTTTCGCATTTTGCTCAGCGATCCAAGCGTGAAGGCCGTCTTCATCAACGTGTTCGGCGGGATTTTGCGCTGCGACATGCTCGCGAGCGGAATTGTCAGCGCCGCCAAGGAGCTGCGATTCGAAGTGCCCGTCGTTGTGCGCATGGAAGGCACGAACGTGCGCGAGGGCCAGGAAATCCTCCGCAATTCCGGCCTCAACTTTTCCGTCGCTGACGGAATGAAGGACGGCGCGGAAAAAGCCGTCGCCCTGGCGGGTGACGCGCGATGAGCGTTCTAGTCGACAAGAAAACTCGTGTCGTAGTGCAGGGCCTCACGGGCCGCGAGGGAAGCTTTCATTCGCAGCAGATGGTTGATTACGGCACGAAAATCGTCGCCGGAGTGACCCCGGGCAAGGGCGGCACGAAGCACCTCGGTGTCCCGATCTTCGACACCGTGGCCGAAGCCGGGCGCGAGACCGGTGCCACCGCTTCGATCGCGTTCGTGCCGCCGGCGTTCGCTGCGGATGCGATTCTCGAAGCCATCGACGCCGGGCTGCCGCTGGCGATCTGCATCGCCGAAGGCATACCGGTACTGGATATGGTTCGCGTCGCCGCGGCATTGAAAAACTCCACGACGCGGCTGATCGGACCGAACTGCCCGGGCATTATTTCGCCCGGCCAGTGCAAGCTCGGCATCATGCCGGCCTCGATTCATAAACGAGGCAACGTCGGCGTGGTGAGTCGCAGCGGCACGCTCACCTATGAAGCCGTGGGGCAGCTCACCGGACTCGGCATCGGGCAATCGACCTGTATCGGCATCGGCGGCGATCCGATCATCGGCACGAGCTTTCTCGACGCGATTCGCATGTTCAACGACGATCCGGAAACCCAGGCGATCGTGATGATCGGCGAAATCGGCGGCAACGCCGAGGAGATCGCCGCGGACTTCATCAAGAAACACGTGAAGAAGCCCGTGGTCGGTTTCATTGCGGGGCAGACGGCGCCGCCGGGCCGCCGCATGGGCCATGCCGGCGCAATCATCAGCGGCGGAAAAGGCACCGCAAAGGAAAAGTACGCCGCTCTCCGCGCCGCCGGCATCCACACTGTCCAGAGCCCCGCCGAGATCGGCGAAACCATGGCGCGAGCGCTGGCCAAGTCGCCCACGAGCTCGAAGGCGGCCAAGAAATCTGCCCCCCGCAAGGCGAAGCAAAAAGCAAAAAAGCGCACCTAGCGCCGAAAGCAGCTGGCGGGACAATTTCAAACACGGGAGAATCATCGAATGGCGGTTGAGCGAACGTTTGCAATCATTAAACCGGATGCGGTGAAGCGAAATCTGACGGCCGACATTCTGAGCCGGATCCACGCTGCGAAATTCAAGATCGTGGCGATCCGGTCGCTGCGCCTGACGAAGGCGGAAGCCGAGGGATTTTACGCCGTGCACCGCGAGCGGCCATTTTTCGGCGAGCTGACGGATTTCATGAGCTCGGGCAAGGCCGTAGTGATCGTCCTTGAAGCCGAAGGCGCGATCTCGAAATGGCGCGACACGATGGGCGCCACCGACCCGGCCAAGGCCACGCCCGGGACGATTCGCAAAGAACTCGGCACGAGCATTCAGAACAACTGTACGCACGGCTCGGATGGCGCCGCCACGGCCGCGTTCGAAATCGGCTATTTTTTTGCCGGCCTCGAGCTGATCTAGCGGGTGCGTCGCGCGCGGTAGGGCGACTCGCCCGACGAATCGGTTGAATAGGTGACCATCGAAGCCGCCATGGACCCTCTGCGCGATCTCGGGAAGCTGCTGCTGGTCGCCGGCGTAGTGCTGATCGGCGCTGGCGCTCTGCTCCTGTTCGGTGCACGCCTGCCGTTTCGGCTCGGCCGCCTGCCCGGAGACATTTCCTATCAAGGCCGGCACGGCAGCTTTTACTTTCCCCTGGTGACCTGTCTTCTGGTGAGCCTCGCGCTGACGCTGATTTCCTGGATCGTGAATTATTTCCGCCGCTAGAGCCATGAGCCAATCCTCCCTGTTCGATCTCGCACCACAGCGACACATTTGGAAGGTCAGCGAGCTCACCGAGCGCATTGGAGACTTGATCGAAGGCGCATTCCCGGATGTTTGGATCGAAGGCGAAGTCTCGAATTACCGCCCCGCCCAATCCGGCCATCTGTATTTCACCTTGAAAGACGCCCGATCGCAGATTCGCTGCGTCTGTTTTCGCGATCAGGCGCGCATGCTGAAGTTCCGCCCCGAGGACGGACTCCATGTCACCGTGCGCGGGTCGCTAGGCGTCTACGAGCCGCGCGGCGAGTATCAGGTCTACGTCAGCCTGATCGAGCCGGTCGGCGCCGGCGCGCTGCAAGTTGCTTTCGAGCAGCTGAAGAAAAAGCTTCAGGAGGAAGGTCTTTTCGACTCGGCGCGCAAGAAAGCGTTGCCGGTGCTGCCACGATGCATCGGTGTGGTCACCTCGCCCACCGGGGCGGCGATTCGCGACGTCCTGCGCGTGCTGAAGCGGCGATTCGCCAACGTGCACGTGCAGATTTATCCCGTGAAGGTGCAGGGCGAAGGAGCCGCGGCCGAAGTAGCGGCGGCGTTGCGGTACTTCGATCGCGCGAAATTGGCGGACGTGGTGATCGTGACGCGCGGCGGCGGATCGCTCGAGGATCTCTGGGCTTTCAACGAAGAGATCGTGGCTCGCGCGATTGCGGCATCGGAGGTGCCGGTGATTACCGGCATCGGCCACGAAACGGATTTCACCATCGCGGATTTCGTGGCCGATCTGCGGGCACCGACGCCCTCGGCCGCCGCGGAAATCGTGGTGCAATCGCGCCAGGAATTCGAGCGGCATATCGCGGCGTGCACCCGCGACCTGGTGAAGGAGATGCGTTATTTCCTTTCGCAACGGCGGCACCATGTTCGCGACTTGCAGACGCACCGCGGATTCCGGCAGCTCGAACTGCTGGTGCGGCGCCGGCATCAACAGCTCGACGAGCTTTCCTCCTCGCTGGGCATGGTGCTGCGACTGAGAATTGCGACGGCGCGCCAGCGGATGACGCAAGCAGGCGCGCAGATACTCTCGTTCGATTTGCGGGCGCGGGCGACGGTGCTGCGGCGACGCATCGAGCAGCAGGTCGAATCGCTGCGTGCCGCGGTCGATCGCACGCTGATCGCGAAACGGCATCCCTACGAGAAGCTGAAGCTGCAGCTCGACGAGCGCAGCCCGCTGCAACTGCTCGAGCGGGGCTACGCCATCGCCTACGACGCTTCCGGACGGGTTCTGCGTTCGGCTGATCAAGTGGCCCCGGGGGATGGCATCTCCGTGCGGCTTGCCAGGGGACTTCTCGAGGCCACCGTTCGCAAAAAGCGCGATCCCTGACAACGCCTTTGCGTGTTACGGCGTGGGGGTTTCCCGATATGCCCCAGAGTCTCGTGGATCCTATTCGTCGTCGCCGGTGCTGCTGGCGACCTTGAGCACGGCGAGGAAGGCTTCCTGGGGGATGTCGACACGGCCCACGCGTTTCATGCGTTTTTTGCCTTCTTTTTGTTTTTCGAGGAGCTTGCGTTTGCGGGAGATGTCTCCTCCGTAGCATTTGGCAATCACGTTCTTGCGGATGGCGCTGATGGTTTCGCGAGCGATCACGCGGCTGCCGATGGCGGCCTGAATGGGCACCTCGAACATCTGTCGCGGAATCAGTTTGCGCAGGCGGCTGACGAGATCGCGGCCCCGATCATAAGACTGTTCGCGGTGGCAGATGATGGTGAGCGCGTCAACCGGTTCACCGCCGACCAGCACGTCGAGCTTCACGAGGTCGGATTCGCGGTACCCGGATAGGTGATAGTCGAGCGAGGCGTAGCCGCGGGAAACGCTTTTGAGCCGGTCGTAGAAATCGAGCACGATTTCATTCAGCGCCATTTCATAGGTCAGCATGATCCGCGTGGGCGAAAGGTATTCGAATTTTTTCTGCACGCCCCGCTTTTCCTCGCACAGAGCGAGCACGCCGCCGACAGATTCCTCCGAGGTGATGATCATGGCGGTGAGGATCGGTTCTTCGATTTTTTCGATGTTGGCGGGCGGTGGAAATTTCGTGGGGTTGTCCACTTCCCGGACGACGCCGTCGGTGGTGGTGATGCGGTACTGCACGCTGGGCGCGGTGGTGATCAGGTCGATATTGAACTCGCGTTCCAGGCGCTCCTGCGCGATTTCCATGTGCAGCAGGCCGAGGAAACCGCAGCGAAATCCGAATCCGAGTGCCACGGAATTTTCCGGCTCGTAGAAAAACGCCGCATCGTTGAGCTGCAGTTTTCCGAGCGCGTCGCGGAGCAATTCGTAATCCGTGGCGTTCACCGGGAAAAGGCCGGCGAAAACCATGGGCTTGATGGCTTCAAAGCCCGGCAGCGGCAGCGCGGGGCGGGCCGCTTCGACGATGGTGTCGCCCATGCGCGCATCGGCCACGCGCTTGATGTTCGCAACCACGAATCCCACATCGCCCGCGGCGAGCTCCTCGAGCACGACAGGCTTTGGCGTGAGGGCTCCGAGTGCCTCGACTTCGTACACTTCGTTACCGGCGCAGAGACGAATCTTCGTGCCGGGCGTGAGACGGCCTTCAACGACCCGCACCAGGACGACCGCGCCACGATAGATATCGAACCAGGAATCAAAAATCAGCGCTCGCAGCGGCGCTTCGAAGGATCCCTTCGGCGGCGGCACGCGATCGACGACGGCCTCAAGAACCTCTTCGACGCCCAGGCCGCTCTTGGCGCTGATGAGCAGTGCGTCGTCGGCGGGAATCGCCAGCACATTTTCGATTTGGTCCTTGGCGAAATCGGGACGCGCGGCGGGCAGGTCGATCTTATTGATCACCGGAAGGATCGCGAGGTTGTGGCGCGAGGCGAGAAAAGCGTTGGCGACCGTTTGTGCCTCGACACCCTGGCTGGCGTCAACCACCAGCAGCGCGCCCTCGCAGGCGGAAAGCGCGCGCGAAACTTCGTAGGAAAAATCGACGTGGCCGGGCGTATCGATCAGGTTCAGCCGATATTCGTGGCCATCTTTGGCGGTGTAGTGCAGCCGGATGCTTTTCGCTTTGATGGTGATGCCGCGCTCGCGTTCCAGATCCATCGAGTCGAGCACTTGCGCGCTCATTTCTCGCTGGGTCAGTGCCCCGGTGAGCTCGAGCAGCCGGTCGGCCAGGGTGGATTTCCCGTGGTCGATATGAGCGATGATGCAGAAATTGCGAATGAACTGCGGGTTCATGGATTTTCGGGTCGATTGCAGCGCGGCGGGAAAAAGTTGCGATTCAGCGCGCGGCGGCTGCCTGTTTCAGAGTATTGAGTTTGCCATAGAAATGAGGAGGCAGGGAAGTAAGGAGGCGAGCAGGCCAGGAAGCCGGGTGTGGGCGGTTACTCGCGCGCGGCGCCGCGGGCCGAGGCGGCGAGGATGAATTCCGAGAGCAGTTCGCCGAGGCTGCGGCCGGAGCCGTCGAATGGGCGATCGCGGGTGGCGCGGTCGAGCCAGCCCAGGCAGATCAACTGGGCCACGTCGGACCATGAATCGGCGGCGGACTGGGTAAATCCGATTTCGCGCAGGACATCTGCAATCAGGCGCGATGTTCTTTTCTCGACAGCCGCGACGCGGCCCGCCACCCGCTCATCGGCTCGCGCCCAGGCTCGCAGGGATACCTCCAGACGCATCCGGTCGGCGTCCACGGCGCGTGCCACGAAGTTTGCCCAGCGTGTGGCAGCGCCGGCAGCGGCCTCTGCGTTCAACCAATCGATCTCGGCATCTTCCCAGCGCGTCAGCAGCTTTTCAAGCAGCTCGCCTCGATCGCGAAAATGCCAGTAAAAGCTGCCCTTGCTGACGCCGAGGTCGCGGGCCAGCACCTCCACGCGCACGGATTCGATTCCATTCTGGGCCAGACGGTTTTCGGCGGCACGAAGCCAGTTGTCGGGATGAAGCGAGGGGGCTCGAGCTGGGGCGGCGCTGGCCATACGGCGGCGTATGCGAAAGGAAGGTAATTCAATACGGACGTGTCGTCAAGCCAAAGTGCGGGCCAACGTGCGGGCTAAGACCAAATCAAGGGCCGGCGGGCCTCAGCCCAACGGAGCGGGGTGAGCTAGAGAGCGGCTCGCGCGGCGGCGAGGATTCCTGGGTCGTCGCCGAAGCCGGGGAGCCAGTGGACTTCTTCCTCCTTGCGGAACCAGGTTCCCTGGCGTTTTGAGAAGCGGCGGGTGGCCTGCTGAATGCGAGGCACGGCGAGGGCGATGGCGCGTGCATCCGCGCCGGTGCCCTCGCTGCGTGTGAGGACCTCGCGCAAATCAGAATAACCGATGAAGTGAAACGGCTTTGCATCGGCGGCCACGCCGCGCGCGATCAGACCGCGAACTTCGTTTGCCCAGCCGGCGGCGATCATGGATTCTACGCGCGCGTTGATGCGAGCGTACAGGGCCTCGCGCGAGGGTTGCAGGCCGATTTTGCGGATTTCGAATCCGGCGAGCGCGCTGCGTCCCCGGCGATGGACTTCGCCGACGGATTTTCCGGCGAGCTGACGGATCTCGATCGCGCGAATGATTTTCTGCGTGTCGCGGGGAGCGATGCGTGCGGCGGCTTCCTTGTCCATACGCGAGAGCACGCCATGCAGGTAGAGCGCCCCGTGTTTTGCGGCGCGCTGGCGCAAGCGGGCGCGTAACCCTTCGGAGCGCTCGGGCGCCTCGGAGAGCCCTTCGAGCAGGGCCCGAAGATAGAGACCGGTCCCGGCGGTGAGGATCGGCAGCTTGCCGCGACGGCGCAGGTCGTCGAGCACCTCGATGGCACGCCGGCGATACTCACCGGCGCTGAAAACCTCGTCCGGTTCGACGAGATCGACCAGATGATGCGGGATGCCGCGCTGTTCAGCTGCAGGAACCTTGCCCGTGCCGATATCGAAATGCCGATACACCTGCGTGGAATCGCAGACCAGGATTTCACCGCCGAGACGCTCGGCGAGATCCATTCCCAACGCCGACTTCCCCGAGGCCGTGGGCCCTAGAATCACGATGAGCCGCGCCAGCTCGCTCATCCGGCCATGCATCCTGAAAAGGTCCCCCGGCGCAGCAAGTGCCACAGCGCGGCCAGCAACAAGGGCCCGGCGATTTGCGCGCGGCTCGTTTTCATTGGTTTCCGGACTAGTGGAGGTTCACTTGTTCCGGCGGAATATTGTAGATGAACACGATCCGCAATTTCAGGTAGGGCCCGTGAAATTGTTTGGGCAGCGGCTCGAATGGGTTCGATGCGTGAATGGCGGACATGGCCGCGTTGTCGAGCGGCTCTTTGCCGGACGTGCGTTCGAGCTCGGGATCGGGCGCCGACACGCTCCCGTCGGGATTGATTGAGAACGTGGTGAAGACCACGCCGCGGTCGCCCATGCGCGCCGATTCCGGCATCACCGCTTCCCAATTGCGTTTCAGGGCGGCGAGCAGACGGTTGATGTAGTCGCGGAAATCGACGCCCTGGGTGTCGGAGAGAATGTCGACGCCATAGCCCATGCCGATACCTCGGCCGGCGCCCGGCGAGCCTCCGCCCCCGCTATAAATAGGCGCTTGGCCGTGGCTTTCGTGCGCTGCGCTTTGCATCTGGTCTTCGAGCATTTTTCCCGGAGTCGAATCCGACAAGCCCAGCTTGAAGTTCTTGTTAGGCTGTACGGGCATGATCGGTTCGACCTGCGAAGGCTGCGTGGGCGTCGACGGAATTGCCGTTGTCGGTTGCGGTGGCGCGACGTTTGCTTTAGGACGCGGCGCTTCGGGCAACTCAGGCGAGGGTTTCACCGGCTCCGGAGGTGCAGGAGCGGGGGACTTCATCTCGGGGGGCGCGACCTTTTCGAGCGTCTTGCGGTTGACGTTCACCTTCGGCGTGGGTTTCGCCGGCTCGGCCGTGGACGGCGGCGAATACATCCAGTTCACCGGCAAGTTGTCGGCAATTGGCTGCTGGGTCGGCGTGGGGAGTAGCTTCGGCGCGAAAATTAGAAACGCCAGCACTGCAATGTGCACCAGCACGGATAAAACGGCACGCAGCAGGTCCGACTTGGCGTTCTGTTTTTCTTCCGGCTCGATCAGCAGGTTGGCGTCGCCGGTAGTGAAAATATCCGGATCGACGATCTCGCGCAGCTCCGCGGTCATTTCCGGCGCGTGCTCGACCACATTCATTTCTTCCGGCTTCAGCGGCTCGATGTACGCGGGCACGACCGTGCGCGAATCGAGAATTTCGAGCGTGACAGTCGAAACGTGCTGAACTCGGTCGATGGGCTTGGCGGCCATGCCACGCGGAACGAGCGTGCGATCGACCAGAACGCCGAGCGGCAGATGCGCCGGAATTGTGGTCCGGCCGTCGAGTGGGGGCGCGTCCGAGACGCCCGAAGGGACGACGGTGCGGTCGTCCATGTACGTGGTGGTGCGGCTCGGCGCCTTCTTCACCTCGTCTTTATTGACGGGGCGCACGTTCGTCGGGACCAGGGTGCGCGGGATCATCGTATGTCCTGTGGGGAAAAGGCACCCAGTTGGACGCGGCGGGCGTGATCCTGGATGCCCGCCATCACGCTGTCGGCCAGCGCCAGGGCGCGGCGACCGGCCGCGCCATCGATCACGGCCGGTTTGCGCGTGCGCACGGAATCGCGGAAGGCGCGGAGCTCGGCGTGCAGCGGCTCTTCGAGCGCGGTTTCGAGCTTTTCGAAACCGATGGGCTGCGCAGCTCCCGGCGTCACTTTGATGCGCAGCGCGTCCTGCCGTGTGAAATCGAGCGAGATGTATTCGTGCTCCTGGAAAAAGCGCATCTTCCGGACGCGCTCGGTCGAGACGCGGCTGGCGGTGAGATTCGCGACCGTGCCGGTTTCGAATTCGACGCGGGCTTGCGCGATATCCACCTTGTCGGTGATCACCGGGATGCCCACGGCTTTTAAGTCGGCGATCGGGGCATCGACGAGCGAAAGAAGAATGTCGAGGTCGTGGATCATTACATCGTAGACC
The DNA here is from genome assembly GCA_049696975.1 of Candidatus Acidiferrales bacterium. Classification (GTDB taxonomy): domain Bacteria; phylum Acidobacteriota; class Terriglobia; order Acidiferrales; family UBA7541; genus Palsa-295. Next base: position 13,847 of record JBAVUW010000134.1, read on the forward strand.
ACGTCGATATCGAGGCTGCGTGGGGTGAAAATGCCCAGGCGGTGAACCTCGAAAAACATCGGGCGCTGAACGATTTTCTGAGCGGCGACGACGGCGGGATTGAAGCGTTCGACGTGACCGATCTGCAAGATGCGCTTGGACCGGGCGGAGGCGACGATCAAGCGGTCGGCTTCCTCAAGCGATGCCGCCATCGGTTTCTCGACCAGCACGTCGATGCCGGCTTCGAGCAGGTGGCAGCCGACGCTGGCGTGCATTTTCGTGGGGACCGCAAGGCTGACTGCCGTGACTCCCTCGGTAGCAAGCGAATCCAGATCGGGAAGCACGACCGTGCCGAATTCAGCCGCGACTTTCACCGCGCGCTCGGCGTTCGTGTCCACGATGCCGGCAAGCTCGGCGCCTTCCATCGTGCGCCAGATGCGCACGTGGTTCCGGCCGAATTCTCCGGCGCCGACGACGGCCACCCGAATTGGTTTGTCGCTCATCACGGTTTCTTCGTCGCGGAAGTATCCGGAGCAAATGCCTGGATAGCGATGCCTCCTTCGTCGGCCGCGCGAACCAGGGCCTCTCGCTCGAACAGCAGCGTGCGGCCGGCGTCGATTGCGAGCGCGGTGGCGTTAGACCGCCGCATGACTTCGATGGTCTGCAGGCCGATCACGGGTACGTCGAAGCGCATATCCTGGCGCGGCTTGCTGACCTTCACCACCACGAGCCGCTGCCGACCTGCAATGCGCGCGGCGCGCTCGATGGTTTCGTCGGTGCCTTCCATGGCTTCCATCGCCACGCAGGCGCGATCCCGCACTACGACCGTTTGCCCCAGATCGAGCCCCGCAATCTGCGCGGCGATGCGCCGGCCGTATTCGATGTCCGCGGTTTCGGATTCATCGGGAGCGCGTTTTGTCAGAATGCCTTCGCGCGGCAGCAGCGGCCCGAGGAACTTCGTCGAATCCACCAGCTCGATGCCTTCTTCCTCGAGCACGCGCGCCACGGCGCCGATGAGGGAATCCGTATTCTTGGTCGAAAGCGTGAGCAGCAGTTTTGCCAGGCGCCAGTCGGGACGGATCGAGCTGAAAATCTTGTTGTGCTTCACCTGCCCAGCCATCACCGCGTGCTTCACACCCTCTTGATGCAGCAGATCGATCCCGCGGCCGAGTTCACCGAGGCTGATCCAGTGGAAGCGCTTCGCGGCCTGTTCGAGCGCGGGCGACGCCTCCTCGCGAATGGCGATCACGGCCATTTCGATGCCGCGGCTGCGCGCCCCCTCCAGAACGAGAAACGGGAAATCGCCGTTTCCGGCGATCAGGCCCCAAGACTCCATCGAGTTTTGCGCCGTCGCGGCCATAGTCCATTCTATTTCGTAAAGCCGCGCTCGCCCACCGACTCGATGAAGCGGATAAGTAATTGGACGTCCTCGGAATCCGGCAGGGTTCCACGCATTTTCTCGACCGCCTGCGAAGTGTTCAGTTTCGAGCGCAGCAGCAGACGATAGGCCTGGTCGAGCGTCTTGATGCGATCGGGCGAAAACCCGTGCCGCTGCAGGCCCACTTTATTGATGCCGAAGCATTTCACGCCGCGCTCGCCCACCACCATCGAAAACGGCGCCACGTCCTGCGTGATCACCGTGCCCGCCCCGATATAGGAATGGGCGCCCACGCGCGAAAACTGGTGCAGCAGGCAGAAGGCGCTGATGCCGGCGTAATCCTCCACCACGATGTGTCCGGCCAGCTGTGCGCCATTGGTCAAAATCACATGGTCGCCGATCACGCAATCGTGGCCTACGTGCGCGTAGGCCATGATCAGATTGTTGCTGCCGACGCGCGTTGAACCGCCGCCTTTGATGGTGCCGCGATGCACGGTGCAAAATTCGCGAAAGGTATTCAAATCGCCGACCTTCAGACACACGCGCTGTCCGGTATAGGTCAAATCCTGCGGATCGCCGCCGACGATGGCGAACGAGTGCACGTGGTTGTTGCGGCCGAATGTGGACGGGCCTTTCACCACGGCGTGCGGTTCCAGGACGCAGCCGTCGCCGAGCTCCACATCATCTCCCACCACGGCGAATGCGCCCACGCGAACGCTGTTGCCGAGCTTCGCCGTGGGCGAAACGATGGCCCGGGGATCGATTTCGCTCATTGCGCCTTCCCGGCAGGAACGGTCGCCGGCGGCATCTCGGTTTCCAGGTCCACCATCTTGCACATCAGCGTGGCTTCGGCCGCGAGTTCGCCGTTCACCGTGGCCTTGCCGTGCAGCTTGCAGAACCCCAGTGTCTCGCGCCACGCCACCACGTCCATTTCCAGGCGCAGCTGATCGCCCGGCACCACCGGCCGGCGGAATCGCGCGCCATCGATGGAGACGAAATAGAGAAGCTTTTTTTCGCGGTCGGCCACTTCCTGCAACAGCAAAAACCCGCCGGTCTGAGCCATCGATTCGATGATTAAGACACCCGGCATGATCGGTTTGCCCGGGAAATGGCCCTGGAAGAAGCTTTCATTGATTGTGACGTTCTTGATTCCCACGATGCGCTTCCATCGTTCCATTTCTTCAATGCCGTCAATCAGCAGGAAGGGATAGCGGTGCGGCAGTACTTTCTGTATCTCGTTGATGTCAAGGAGCACGGTTGTCCTCGTAGCCTGGTGTTTCGGGGCCAATCAATCCAACAATTCTATACGAATCCCCGCCGAGTGGGAATCGAGTGCTCGGGCGGGTCGCAGGGTCACCCTCCCCGGGTGCGCTCGTAAAGACCTGGCACCTCGAGCCTCACGGCCCGCCGCGGTCACCCTCCGTGATCGTAGGGCGGCGCGGACGTGCCGTCAGAGCTCCGGGTCACGTCCGGCGCCCAATATAGTCGATCCGTGCGAACGATTGTGACCGGGACTACACGGCGCGCGCACCGCGTGGCACTCCGTTCCGTTTCCGCAAACCCCCGGGCGGCGTTGCTGCCCGGTGACGCCGCTGATAGGATACGCGCGCGATGAACCACGATGCTCTGATGATGAAGCACCTGCAGCGCGAGCTGCGGCGACACGAGCGGGGGTTGGTGAGAATGCTCGGGCAATTCGTGCGCTGCGAATCGCCGAGCCACCAGAAAGCGGCGGTCGATCGGCTCGGCAAGCTGATCGCGAGCGAATGGCGGCGGCGCGGGGCGAACGTGCGCGTACTACGCGCCAAGACGCGAGGAGATTCGGTGCGAGCCGAGATCTGGCTGGGCGACCGCCGGCCCCCGGGGCAGATCATGGTGCTCGGCCACCTCGATACGGTGTATCCGCTGGGCACGCTGGCGACCATGCCTTTCCGCGTGGAAGGCGGCCGGGCGTTCGGCCCCGGCACATTCGATATGAAGGCGGGCTTGGTGCTCGCGTTCGGCGCCATCGACGCATTGCAGGTGCTGCGGTTGCGCCCGCAGAAGCGGTTGGTATTTTTCTGGAACTCGGATGAGGAGATCGGAAGCTATTCGTCGCGCGCGCTGATCGAGCGCGAAGCGCGCCGCAGCGACGCCGTGCTGGTCCTGGAACCGGCGGCCGGCGCTGACGGCCGGCTGAAAACGGGCCGCAAGGGAATCGGCACCGCGGAAATAATCGTCACCGGCCGTTCCGCGCATGCGGGGCTCGATCCGGGCGCGGGAATCAACGCGGTGCTCGAGCTCGCCCTGCAAATCGTGCGCCTGAAGGACCTGAACAATTCTCGCCGGGGAATCGCCGTGCAGGCAACGGTGATGGCTGGCGGCACGGTTTCGAACGTAGTGCCGCATCACGCGCGCGCCGAGCTCGACATTCGCTTCACGCATCTCGCTGACGCGGCGAAGATCGAGCGGCAGCTGCGCGCGCTCGGCCCGATTTTGCCAGGTGCGCGGGTGGATGTTCGCGGAGGAATCAACCGCCCGCCGCTGGAACGTACGCCCGCAGTCGCCGCGCTGTTTCATCACGCCCAAAAGCTCATGCGCGAGCTCGGGCAAACTCTTGACGAAACGTCGGTGGGAGGCGGATCGGACGGGAATTTTACTGCGGCGCTCGGCGTGCCCACGCTCGACGGGCTCGGCGCGACCGGCAACGGCGCACACAGCGCCGTCGAGCACGTGGTCGTCCGCTCGCTCCCGGAACGCGCCGCGCTTCTCGCCGGGCTTCTCGCTACTCTTTAGGTTTTTTCTCCGGCACGGATCATTTCAGGCAATCGATCAGCGCAGATACGCGCGCTTGAGGTACGCGACGGCCTGCTGCTGCAAATCGGCGTAATTGGAATGCAGCATTTCCTCGACGGCAGCTTCGGTTGAAGGCGCGGTGGCGACCCGATCGAGCACGCGGCTGACGTCACTCACTCCACCGGAATCGATCATCGATTCAACCACCGCAAGCGACCAGGCATATGCAAACGCGGCCGAATTGCCGTCGAGCGACATCCACGGTCCTTCCAGCTGCGCGAGCGACGGAATCGAGCCTTGCGACGCCATTTCCACCAGCGCCCCGGCGTTCGAAGTGCTGCGGCGTCCTTCCATATATTGCGCGATGCCCTCCTGCAGCCACGTCGGCGCACGGTTGTGCGATTTCTGTCCCACGAAGCTGTGCGTCAACTCGTGCTTCAGCACGTGCGCAAGCTCCGGGGTGACCGACGTGAGCCCCTGCACGGGAATCCGCAGCCGTCCGTCGTTCAGCGCCCCCACCCAGCCCGGCGCCCGCGTAATGTCCGCGAAGGCCTGCTGCGTATAGAGGATCACGCTGATCTGTTCCGGGGGCGTGTAATCCAGCTGCGATTCAAGGTCGCGGAAATCATCTTCGAGCGCGCGCAGGATTCCGCGCGCAAGGTCCGGATCGGCGCTGCCGTTGTACTTCAAATCGAAATGCGCGGTCTCGCCTTCGCGGTAGCTTTCTTCCTCCGCCTGGTCGCGCTGCGCTTTTTCGAGCGCCGCCTTCACCTCCGGATCGGGACGCAATTTTTCCGCGCGCTGCCATTCCTCGATCGCGCGATCCATCTTGTTGGAGCCGTAGTAGGCCCAGCCGGTCAGCTTGGCCACGTCGGCGGAATCGGGCGCAGCGCGGCGCGCGCGTTCCAGCGGGTCGAGCGCCTTGCCAAACTGGCTTTCGCGCAGATAAAGGACCGCGAGATTCAGCAGCAGTCCGGTATTGTCGGGAGCAAACGCCAGCGCCTCGCGATAGTGATCAATCGCGGCGTCCGTATCGCCTTTACCGAGCAGAAACTGTGCGGCGGCATGATGCGCCGCAGCCACGCGGGCGACCGCCGTTGCCGAACCCGCGCGTGCATCCGATTCCAGGCGCGAGATGTAGGCAAAATCGATGGCATTGTCGTGCACCGCCAGCGCAGCCACATCTTCAAAGCCGGGCACCGGTTCGATTTCCGGCGCCGACACCGGCGGCGGTTCGGAAGCATGCGATCCGGCCGGAGAATATTCGAAATCGTCCTTCTCGATTCGCGCGACGATCGATTTGGGAATGCTCAACTGACCGGCGGGAGTGAGATAGGTAACGTGCTGCCCGTCATCGCTGACGCTTTCAGCCTGGATGCGGCGCCCGTTTTTCAGCACGATCGTATCGGCCGCGGCCGATGAGCACACGGCAAGCAAGAACAGGGCCGCCACTGGCGTTGCGGAGCGCACGAATCAATTTTAGCAATCGCGTGCGCGTAAAATTCGCGCGTCGTGTACGGCGAATGTCGAAAGCGGCACAGTGCGCGGGAAACAAAGCAGGATGCGCACGGGTCGCGGTGAGGCAGTGTGCCGTTTCGCGATGCGGAGTGCGAGAATTTTCCGCGAAAGATTGTTTCGATTTAACCTTGCGTCGAAACGCATCCGGTTTTATCCTATTGCGTCCTGAGCGAGCTCTTCGAGCTCGTTGTGGAAGTCTTCAGTGTTTGGGCGGGGACTGGCTCTTCGATTCGCCCGAACCTGTTCGGCTCGGGACCGCGAATCGCGCCAGCACGGGGTGTGGGGACGCAGATTCCGCGCGTTAGACGCCCCTTCAGTTCCGACATGCGTTCGTAAAATTCGTTCGGGGACAGTGCGTGGCCTCTGAGGGTTCACACAACACAGCTGGTGTTACCGATCCCGATCCGCTCATTGGACCGGGCCACACTTTTGAAACGGTAACCGACAAAATCAGCGCCATTGTCCTGACCCGCCCGGTAACGCCCGGCTGGGTCTTCGGGCTGCTGATTTCTTTCGGCGCATTGATGCTGCTGAACATGGTCATCACGATGCTGATGATCAAGGGAGTCGGCATCTGGGGCATCCGCATCCCCGCGGCCTGGGGCTTCGCGATCGTCAACTTCGTCTGGTGGATCGGTATCGGCCATGCCGGCACGCTGATTTCCGCCATTCTCCTTTTGCTGCACCAGCGCTGGCGCACGTCGATCAACCGCTTCGCCGAGGCCATGACGCTGTTCGCCGTCATGTGCGCGGGCATGTTCCCGCTGCTGCACATGGGCCGCCCTTGGCTGTTCTTCTACCTCATGCCGTATCCCAACCCGATGTGGACCTGGCCGCAATTCCGCAGCCCGCTGGTTTGGGACGTTTTCGCGGTGTCGACCTATCTGACCGTATCCTTATTGTTCTGGTTCGTCGGTCTGATTCCCGATCTCGCCACGCTGCGCGATCGCGCGAAGAACAAAGCCGCCAAGATTATCTACGGCGCGCTGGCGATGGGCTGGCGCGGCTCGGCCATGCACTGGTTCCGCTACGAGACGGCTTCGCTTCTTCTTGCGGGCCTGGCAACACCGCTGGTGGTCTCCGTGCACACCGTGGTGAGCTTCGATTTTACGATCGGCATCATTCCGGGCTGGCATACGACGATTTTCCCGCCCTATTTCGTTGCCGGCGCCATCTATTCCGGCTTCGCGATGGTCCTGACGCTGGCGATCCCGATCCGCAGGTTCTATCACCTGGAAGATCTCGTCACCATCCGTCATCTCGACATCATGGCGAAGGTCATGCTCGGGACCGGCCTGATCGTGGCCTATGGCTACCTGATCGAGGGTTTCCTGGCGTTCTATAGCGGCGACCAGTATGAGATCTACATGATGACGAACCGCTTCAAGGGTCCCTACGCGCCGCTCTACTGGATGCTGATCTCGTGCAATATCATCATCCCGCAGCTGTTGTGGTCGAAAAAAGTGCGGCGCAATGTGGGCCTGCTGTTCGTTCTCTCTCTCGTGGTGAACACGGGCATGTGGCTGGAACGCTTCGTGATCATCGTCATCAGTTTGTCGCGCGATTTTATTCCGTCGTCCTGGGGCATGTACTACCCGACGAGGTGGGACTGGGCGACGTACGTCGGCACGTTCGGTTTGTTCTTCACGCTGTTCTTCCTGTTTATCCGCGTGTTGCCGATGATTTCGATTGTGGAAGTACGGTCGCTGGTGCACGAGACGAACGAAGACAAGGTGCATTCATAGTCTTAGAAGGAACGTACTAATCGATCGATGGCACAGATCTTTCATCGCAGCACGAACTTCGCAGCGCGGCTGAGCATTTTTGGCGGCGTGGTGATCCTCGGGCTGTTGAGTTTCGCGCTCTACGAGATTGCGCTCTCGCCCTGGTACACCCAGCAGTACGTGAAGCGGCAGCAGCCCGTGCCTTTCAGCCATCGCCACCATGCCGGCGAGCTGGGCATCGACTGCCGCTACTGCCACACATCGGTCGAGAAATCGTCCTTTGCCGGCGTGCCGCCGACGCAGACCTGCATGACCTGCCATTCGCAGATCTGGACGAACGCGGCGATGCTCGAGCCGGTGCGGCAGAGCTATCGCGACGACAAATCGCTCGAATGGATTCGCGTGAACGCACTGCCCGATTTCGTCTATTTCGACCACAGCATTCACGTGGCCAAGGGTGTTGGCTGCACCACCTGCCACGGGCAAATCGCGGAAATGCCGCTCACCGAGCGCGCCGGAACTTTATATATGTCGTGGTGCCTTGAGTGCCATCGGCAGCCTGAAAAATACGTGCGGCCGAAATCGGAGGTTTTCAATCCGTACTACGAGCCGCCGCCGGGCGACGAGCAGTTAAAGCTTGGCAAGGAGCTCGTGGCGGAATACAAGATTCAGGTGCCGCAGCATCCGGGCGACATGAAGCCGTTGCAGACCTGTTCGACGTGCCATAGGTGATGAAAGCGAGACGATGAGCGAAGACTCCAACGTGAAGAATTCGATCGACTTGGCTGCGGCGCGGGCGAAGCTTGCCGGCGCGGGCTCCACGCGTATGTGGCAGAGTCTCGAGCAGCTCTCCGGCACGCAGAGGTTTGAGGAATTCCGCGATTACGAATTTCCGCCCGGCGCGGGCAAAGGCAACGAGGGAATCGATCGCCGCAACGTCCTGAAGCTGATGGCGGCGTCCGCCGCCATGGCCGGGCTGAGCGCCTGCACCAAGCTGCCGACCGAGAAAATCGTTCCCTACGTGAAGCCGCCGGAGGAAATTCTTGCCGGCCGTCCGCTGTTCTACGCCACGTCGCTGTTTCAGGCCGGCGTTGCCACGGGCGTGCTGGTCGAAAGCCATACCGGGCGTCCCACGAAGGTTGAAGGGAACACGGAGCATCCCGGCAGCCTTGGTCCGACCGACATTTTCAGCCAGGCGGCGATTCTGCAATTCTGGGATCCCGACAGGTCGCAATCGGTCTATCTCGACGGGCGCGTCAGTACCTGGAGCGATTTCGCCGCAAAGATGGGCAACTACCGCACGCGGCTCCTGCCGAAGGGTTCTGGCCTGCGGATTTTGACCGAAACGATTACCTCGCCCACGCTCGGCGCGCAGCTGAAGACGCTGCTCGCGCAGTATCCGGAGGCGAAGTGGCATCAGTATGAGCCCTGCGGCGCCGACTCCGTCCGTGAGGGCGCGCGGCTGGCCTTCGGCCGTCCGCTCAATACCGTCTATCACTTCGACAAAGCGGATGTCATCGTGTCACTCGACGCCGATTTCCTCACCTGCGGCGCCGGACACGTTCGCTACGCGCACGATTTCGGATCCCGCCGCGACTTGGCGGACGGAGCCTCTTCGAATCTCAATCGCCTCTACATCGCCGAGAGCATGCCGACCGCGACGGGCGCCGTTTCCGATCATCGGCTTCCGGTTCGCTCGACCGACATCGACGATCTGGCGCGTCAGCTGGCCGCCGCAGCCGGCGTGGCCGTGCCGCCCAGCGCCAACGCCAGCGCGAAAATTCCGGCCGCGTGGGTCAGTGCCGTGGGACGTGATCTTGCGGCTCATAAAGGCGCATCGATCGTAATTGCCGGCGAGCAGCAGCCGCCGCTGGTGCACGCTCTCGCTCACGCAATCAATGCGGCACTCGGCAACGCCGGCAAGACGGTTACCTATACCGAGTCGATCGAAGCGAATCCGGTAAATCAGCTTGAATCGCTGCGCGATCTGGTCAACGACCTCAACGCCGGTAAAGTCGATTTCCTGGTCATCCTGGGCGCAAATCCGGTCTATGACGCGCCCGCGGATTTCAGTTTCTCCGAGGCCATCAAGAAAGCCGCGCTGACCGTTCATTCCGGCTTGTACCTGGACGAGACGGCGGAGCTGTGCCATTGGCACTGTCCGGCGGCGCACTCGCTTGAGTCCTGGAGCGATGGCCGGGCATATGACGGCACCGTCGGCATCGTGCAGCCGCTGATCGCGCCGCTCTACGACGCGCATTCGGCGCACGAGATCCTCGCACTCTTCACAGGCGATTCCGATAAGACCCCGCACGACATCGTGCGCGGCTACTGGCAGGCCGAGCGCCCGGAAAAGGACAAGGCCTTCGAGGCGCTCTGGGAAACGTCGCTGCACGACGGCTTGGTTGCCAATACCGCGCTCGCCCCGATTTCCGTAGTACCGCACGCCGATTTCGTCAGCCTTGCCCGTACGTCCGCGGCAAGCGGTGAGGCGAATTCGCTGGAAGTCGTCTTCCGGCCTGATCCGGCGATTGGCGACGGTGAATGGGCCAATAGCGGCTGGCTGCAGGAATTGCCGAAGCCCGTCACGCGGCTTACCTGGGACAATGCCGCGATGATCAGCCCTCTGACGGCGCAGCAGCTCGGCCTCAACACGGGCGATTACGTCACCGTCTCGGTAAACGGCGGCAGCATCAACGCCGGCGTCTATATCGTCCCCGGCCACGCGGAGAATTCCGTCACGCTTCATCTGGGCTACGGCCGCTCGCGCGCCGGGCAGGTTGGCAGTGGTCCGGGATTCAACGTCTATCTGGTGCGCACCTCGTCGGCGATGAGCATTGCAACCGGCGCGCAGATCGCCAAGACCGGCAAGACCTATTCTTTCGCGTCGACTCAGCAGCAATACACCATTCAAGTCAACAAAGGCGAAGAGGAAAGCAAGGCGGCGATGGGCGAGCCCGGCGACGCCGAGCGCAACCTGGTCCGGATCGCCACCTTTGAGGAATTCAAGAAAGATCCCGACTTCGCCAAACTCGGCGAAGAAGAGGCTACCAGGAATCTCTCGATCTACCCGGGCTACAAATATGATGGCTACGCCTGGGGCATGTCGATCGACCTGAACCGCTGCGTCGGCTGCAATGCCTGCGTGATTGCCTGCCAGTCGGAAAACAATATCGCCGTCGTCGGCAAGGACCAGGTCGAGCGCGGCCGCGCCATGCACTGGATCCGCATCGACACCTATTTCCGAGGCGAACTCGACAATCCGGAGATGTACTACGAGCCGCTGCCCTGCCAGCAGTGCGAAAACGCTCCGTGTGAATATGTCTGCCCGGTCGGCGCCACCACGCACAACGCCGAGGGCCTCAACGACATGACCTACAACCGCTGCGTGGGCACGCGCTACTGCTCGAACAACTGCCCCTACAAGGTGCGCCGGTTCAATTTCTATCTCTACTCCGATTACAAGACGCCGAGCCTCTACGGCATGCGCAACCCCAACGTCACGGTGCGCAGCCGGGGCGTGATGGAAAAATGCACCTACTGCGTGCAGCGCATCAACGCGGCGAAAATCAAGTCGGAAGAGGAAAATCGCCTGATTCGCGACGGCGAAATCATTACAGCGTGCCAGAGCGCCTGCCCGACCGAGGCGATCGTTTTCGGCAACATCAACGATCCGAACAGCAAGGTTTCGAAGCTCAAGGCGCAGTCGCGCGATTACGGGCTGCTGGAAGAATTGAACACGCGGCCGCGCACCACCTACCTTGCGCGCGTGCGCAATCCGAATCCGGAGATTCATAGCTAGGTTATGGCGAAGCCGAAAATTTACGGCGTGATGGCGGAATTCGATTCGCCCGAAGCAGTGCTCGAGGCCGCGCACAAGACGCGCGGCGCCGGCTACAAGCGCATCGACGCGTTTTCGCCGATTCCCGTTCACGGGCTCGCGGAAGCCATCGGATTCGATTGGACGGTTCTGCCGGCGCTGGTTTTCTGCGGCGGTCTGGGCGGCGGTTTGACCGGTTTCGGAATGTGCTGGTACGCCAATGTGATCAGCTTTCCGCTCAATATCGGCGGAAAGCCGTTCAACAGCTGGCCGATGTGGATTCCCATCACCTTCGAGTTGACCATTCTCGGCGCGGCGCTCACGGCCGTGTTCGGAATGCTTGCCCTGAATGGGCTGCCGTCGCCCTACCACCCGACGTTCAATGTCGAGCGGTTCGCCGGCGCCTCGACCGATAAGTTCTTTCTGTGCATCAAGGCGCGCGACGCGAAATTCGATCTCGCGCAGGCCAAGTCGTTTCTGGAAGGATTGAAGCCCGGGGGAGTTTTTGAAGTTGAGGAGTAATTTCCAAGTGGCGGCTGTGGTGAATCGTTCGCGCCTGCGCGCTTTCGCGCTCGGATGCCTGGGCGCGGCGGCCCTGCTGCTGACTGGCTGCCGGCTTGACATGCACATCCAGCCGAAATACCTGCCCTACGAGCCGACCGATTTCTTCGGTGACGGCCGCTCCGAACGCCAGCCCGTTCCCGGCACTGTCGCGCGCGGCCAGTTGCGGCTCGACGAGTTGATGTTTACCGGGCGTGAAAACGGCGCGGTGGCCGACAAGTTTCCCTTCCCGATCACCAAGGCCGATCTTGACCGCGGCCGCGAGCGTTACAACGTTTACTGCACTCCGTGCCACGACTACAGCGGCACCGGACGCGGCATGATCGTTCAGCGCGGATTCCCGCAGCCGCCGTCCTATCACATCCAGCGCCTGCGCGACGCTCCCGCCGGACATTTCTTCGAAGTGATGACCAACGGATTCGGCGCCATGTACAGCTACGCGGCGCGCGTCGAACCGGCCGATCGCTGGAGAATTGCGGCTTATATTCGTGTCCTGCAGCTCAGCCGCAACGCGAAAATCGACGACGTGCCCGAATCCGAACGCGCCAATCTGTCCCATGAGTCCGCCGACAATCGGGCGCAGCCGAATCCGAATTCCATGATGATGATGATGAAATCGAAATGACCGTCGCAGACTCAATTCGGCCGGTGATTGACCGGGTGCAGAAGCGCGCCGTGGTCGTGGGCGCCGTCGGCGTGATCGCTACGCTCGCGCTGGGCTCTCACGATTGGACGCAGTTTTTCCATTCCTACCTTTTTGCCTACGTCTATTGGATGGTTTTCGCGATGGGTTCTCTCGCGTTCCTCCAGCTGCACCATATGACCGGCGGCAAATGGGGCCTGCCGATCCGCCGTATCCTCGAAGCCGGATCGCGCACGATTCCCCTGATGTTCGTCCTTTGGCTGCCGCTGCTGGCCGGAATCAAGAAAATCTACCCCTGGGCCGCGAATCCGGAGATGTTGGGCGACGAGCCAGCGGGTCATTTCCGCCGCTTTTGGCTTCAACCCGGATTTTTCATCGTGCGCGCCTTCATCTACTTCGCAATCTGGAGCTTGCTCGCCTTCCTGCTCAACAAATGGTCGGCTGAGCAGGACCGCACCGCCGATGTTCGTCTGAAAGACAAAATGAGCAGCCTCGCTGCTCCCGGCACGGTTCTCTGGGCGATCACCTGGTCCTGGGCCATGGTCGATTGGGTCATGGCGATTGAACCCATGTGGTACTCCTCGATCTACGGCATGGTGTTTATGGTCGTCGCGTGCCTGGCCGCCATTTCCTTTGGCGTCGTCATGTTGCGCATGCTCGATGGCTACCAGCCGCTGCACGATTCCTATGAGCCCGCGCGGCTTAATGATATTGGCAACCTCATGCTGACGTTCACGCTCCTGTGGACCTACATGTCATTCTCGCAGTTCCTGATCATCTGGTCCGGAAATCTGAAGCAGGAAATCCCCTGGTACAAAGTTCGTGCATTTACCTCCTGGGGATACATCGCTGCGGCCTTGCTGATCTTGCATTTCTTCGTGCCGTTTTTCATCTTGTTGCAGCGCCGCGTCAAGCGCCGCCTCGAGCGCCTCTCGGTCCTGGCGTTCTGGATGCTGTTGATCTCGCTCGTCGACGTTTTCTGGCTCATCGTGCCGGCGTTCCCGAACCAGCGCACGGGCCCCCATGTTTCACCAGTCGACATTTGCGCGCTCGTCGGTATCGGCGGCATCTGGATTAGCGCGTACATGGCGCAGCTGAAAAAAATGCCGCTGTTGCCGCTGCACGATCCACGGTTTGAAGGTGTGTTGGAGCATTCGCATGGCGACTAAACACGGAGAGAAACACGACGTCCCCGTTGACTCAAGCGCGGGCTGGGAAAAGCGCGACGTCAACATCAAGGGACTGTTCATCTTCGCCTTTTGGATGGCGGTGGTGCTGCTCGTCACCATGGTCGGCATGAATTTCGCGTTCAAGGCGTTCAAGGAAGCGTCTCCGATGGGGCCCACCCGGTCACCCGTGGTTCAGGAAGGCGAGCGCATGATTCCGACCGGTCCCCTGCTTCAGGTGCATCCGCACCAGGAGCTCAAGGACTATTGCGACGCGCAGCAGAAAGAAGTTTCAACGTACGGTTGGATCGATCAATCGAGCGGCGTGGTCCGCATTCCGGTCGATCGCGCCGAGGAAATGCTTTTGGCCAAGGGTTTGCCCGCGCGTTCCGCCGCCGACGCGGCCGCCGCCGGCGCTCCCATGATCGCTCCGCCCACAGTTGCGGGTGACACCGACGTCGAAGGCCAGTGTGGTTATCTGGCCGAGCCGACGCTCGCCGACAGAGAACGCGCTGAAGCCAAGGAAGGAGAAAAGTAAACAATGAAGTTGCCATTCAACCCGGTCGAGTTCTCCGTGGTCAAGACGTGCCTGGCGGGCGCGGCGTTCGCCGCTCTATTGCTCGCGCATGCTTCACCGGCCGCGGCTCAATTCACCGACCCGACGCAGAACATCGGCGTCCGTCCCGAGCTGCTCCAGCAGGTCGGCATCGACCAGAAGCTCAATCATCAGGTTCCCCTCGACCTTACGTTCCGCGACGAGCATGGCGGCAGCGTCGAGCTGGGCCAAGCGTTCGCCGGCAAGCCCGTTGTGCTCACCCTGGTGTATTACAACTGCCCGATGCTGTGCACCCAGGTGCTCAACGCACTCGATCGCAGCCTGGAATCGATGCCGCTTGAAATCGGAAAGGATTTCAACGTCGTTACGGTCAGCATCGACCCGACTGATCGCGCTCCGATGGCGGACGCCAAGCATGCCATGTACGCCGGGATGTACCAGGGCGCGACCGGCCGCACCGGCGCGCAGTATGGCTGGCATTTCCTCACCGGAGATGAACCTCAGATCAAGGCACTGGCTGACTCCGTCGGCTTTCGCTACGCCTACGATCCTGATTCCAAGCAGTACGCGCACGCCAGCGCGATTATGGTTCTCACCCCGGACGGCAAGGTCTCGAAATATTTTTACGGCGTCACCTACCCCGCGCGCGACCTGCGCCTCGGTCTGGTGGACGCCTCGCAGGAAAAAATCGGCACGGTCGCCGATCAGGTGCTTCTGTTCTGCTATCACTACGATCCGCACACCGGCAAGTACGGCCTGCTGATCTCCCGGGTGATGCAATTGGGCGGCCTGGCGACGGTGGTGGTCGGTGGAATTTTTCTGATCATTTTGTTCCGGGGCGAGCATTACCAGCTGCCCCGCAAGACAGGACCTCAGAGCCTGGGCAAGTCCCGGGCGTGAAAAGGATTGCGACGATACGGTGATGATGGGCTCCATTCAATCCGGCTTTGAGATGCTGGCGTTTCTGCAGGCGGGCGGCTTTCAGCCGCCCGCGGCGTCCACGATCGCCGACAGCGTCGATCAGCTCTACTACCTGCTAAGCGGCATCACCATCTTTTTCTCCGTCCTGATTTTCTCAATCATTTTTTACTTCATGCTGAAATACCGCCGAAAGGCGCCCGGCGAAGAGGGGACGGAAACCCACACGCCGATGTCGCTCGAGCTCACCTGGACGATCATCCCGTCGCTCATCTGCGTCGTGCTGTTCGTGTGGTCCTCGAGCCTCTACGTGCGCAACGGCCGTCCGCCGGTGGCTTCCACCGAAATTTTCGTCATCGGCAAGCAGTGGATGTGGCACCTGCAGCATCCCGAGGGTCCCCGCGAAATCAACGAGCTGCACGTCGCGGTGGGCGTGCCCGTGAAGCTCACCATGACGTCGCAGGACGTGATTCACGATTTCTATATCCCCGCCTTCCGCGTGAAGAAGGACGTTCTGCCCGGCCGCTACTCCTCGATCTGGTTCCAGCCAACTGAGACCGGCACGTTCCATCTCTTCTGCGCGCAATATTGCGGCACGAACCATTCCGAAATGGTCGGCTGGGTGTATGTCATGTCGCCCACCGACTACGCCACCTGGCTTGCGGGCGGTGAAAAGACGGAGTCGATGGCCCAGCAGGGCGGGCGCCTCTTCAGCCAGTTCGGCTGCGGCGATTGCCATTCGGGCGACGCGGCCGGCCGCGGACCCTCTCTGGCGGGAATTTACGGAAGGCCGGAGAAGACGGCGACCGGTGAAACGCGAGTGATGGATGAATCGATGATCCGCCAGGCGATCTACAATCCGGGTTCTCTTCACGTGGCGGGCTATCAGGCGATCATGCCGACCTATGCGGGGCAGATCGACGAGGAACAGATGCTCCAGCTGATCGCCTACGTGAAGTCGCTCGGCGCGGAAGAAAGGATCAACGGCAAATGAGTACGGCAGTCGCGGAACTCCACGAAGCCCCTACCGAATCGCGCGTCAATTATCTCAACGCGACCTACGGCATCCGGTCCTGGCTGCTCACGCTGGACCACAAGCGCATCGGACTTCTCTACCTGGGATCGATCACGCTCATGTTTTTCGTCGGCGGCATGGCCGCGGTGCTCATGCGCCTGCACCTCACCGAGCCGCAGGGCGCCCTGTTCGAGCCGGAAACCTATAACAAGATGTTCTCGACGCACGGGATCATTATGGTGTTTTTCTTCCTGGTGCCATCGATTCCCGCGACGCTCGGCAATTTCCTGATCCCGTTGATGATCGGCGCACGCGACGTAGCCTTCCCCAAGCTCAACCTGATGAGCTGGTACATTTTCATCACCGGTGCGTCACTGGCACTCTACGCCACGCTTTCCGGCGGCGTCGACACGGGCTGGACGTTCTATCCGCCCTACAGCAGCACGTATTCCCATACCAACGTCACCATCGTGGCGCTCGGCGTCTTCGTCGCCGGATTTTCCTCCATCCTCACCGGCTTGAATTTCATCGTCACCATCCACAAAATGCGTGCCCCGGGGATGACCTGGTTCCGCCTGCCGCTCTTCATCTGGGCCCTCTACGCCACGAGCTTGATTTTTGTTCTCGGCACTCCGGTCATCGCCATCACGCTCTTCCTGCTCGGCATGGAACGCATCCTGCACGTCGGCATCTTCGATCCGGCCGTGGGCGGCGATCCCCTGCTGTTTCAGCACCTTTTCTGGTTCTATTCGCACCCCGCCGTGTACATCATGATTCTGCCGGGCATGGGCGTGGTCAGCGAGCTGATTACCGCGTTTTCGCGCAAGAAAATTTTCGGCTACGCCTTCGTCGCGTTTTCGAGCTTGTCCATTGCGATCATCAGCTTCGTCGTCTGGGGCCACCACATGTTCGTCACCGGCCAGTCGATCTACGCCGGCCTGGTGTTCTCGGTCCTGAGCTTCCTGGTGGCGATTCCCTCGGCGGTCAAAGTTTTCAACTGGACCGCCACGCTGTACAAAGGCTCGATCTCTTACGAAGCGCCGATGCTCTACGCTCTCGGCTTCATCGGTCTGTTCACCATCGGCGGCCTCACCGGCCTGTTCCTGGCATCGCTTGCCACGGACGTGCATTTGAACGGCACCTACTTCATCGTCGCCCACTTCCATTACGTCATGGTCGGCGGCGCGGTCATGGCCTATATGGGCGGCCTGCATTTCTGGTGGCCGAAGATCACCGGGCGGCTTTATCCCGATCTCTGGGCGCGCATCGCTGCGGCGATTATCTTCCTCGGGTTCAACCTCACGTTCTTCCCGCAATTCGTGCTCGGCTATCTGGGGATGCCGCGCCGCTATGCGATTTACCCGCAGGAATTTCAGGTGCTCAACGTGATGTCGTCGGCCGGCGCTTCGATTCTGGGCATCGGCTACCTGATCCCGCTGATCTATCTGATCTGGTCGATGCGCTATGGGCCGCCGGCAGGACCGAATCCCTGGGGCGCCAAGGGTCTCGAATGGACGATTCAATCGCCGCCCTTGACCGAAAATTTTGAGACGATTCCGGTCGTCACCGAAGAGGCCTACAACTACGGCTCAGGAGCCAGCAGTGTCTGAACTAGCCCACGGCGCGCATCCGCAGGGATTCGCGCACCAATTCGAGGACATCGACCAGCAGCGCGATGCCGGCCGTCTGGGCATGTGGGTGTTCCTGGTCACCGAGATTCTGTTCTTCGGCGGCATGTTCACGTCCTACATCATCTACCGCTTGCTGCACCTTCCTTCTTTTGTGCAGGGCAGCCACCAGCTGGTCGTCAAATTCGGCGCCACCAACACGGCCGTCCTGATCTTCAGCAGCTTGACCATGGCTCTGGCCATCCGCTCCGCGCAGACCGGCAGGAAAAAGGGAACGATCATCTTCTGGCTGATCCTCACGATGATCCTGGGAGCGGCCTTCATCGCGATCAAGCTGCGCTTTGAATGGTATCGGGATTGGACGGAAGGTTTGATCCCCGGCGTACACTGGTTTTACAACGGTCCGCACGCGCCCGGCGTGAAGATGTTCATGTGCTTCTACTTCTTCATGACCGGATTGCACGCCGTGCACATGGTTGTGGGCCTCGGCATCCTGACCGTGCTCGTGATCATGACCGCGCGCAACAGGTTTTCGTCCGAGTATTACCAGCCGCTCGAGATCAGCGGCCTGTACTGGCACTTCGTCGATATCGTCTGGATTTTTCTTTTCCCGCTGCTCTATCTGATCGGCGGGCGGTACTAACGGGAGCGGCAAGCGATGTCCGATCACAACGAACACGGGACCTCGGGACACGTTGTTCCGATCAGCACCTACCTAGCAGTTTTTGTCGCCTTGATGTTCGGCACGGGTCTCACCACCTGGATCGCCTACATCGACCTCGGCCAATGGAACACCGTCGTTGCGCTCGTGATCGCCTTCTGCAAAATGATCCTGGTCGTGCTTTTCTTCATGCACGTGAAATATGCCACCGGCCTCACCCGCGTGGTCATCATCGCCGGCTTCTTCTGGCTTGCCATCATGATCACGCTGTCCTGCTCGGATGAACTCACCCGCACCTGGGAAATCGTTCCGCAAGGCTGGCTCGGCAACGGCAGCATGATCCTTCCGCTGATTTCCCGCTGGTTCTAGGCTTCCTCTTGGCACCGTCATATCCGCGATTCCCATTCCGGGAGCGGGAAGCGCAAATTTCGTAGCTTTCTCGCTAAAACGCTCGGCCGCAGTCGCAGCTCGCCGCGGTCGGGATGGGGCTTCTATCCAAGCGCGCCTCGCGACCGGGAACAACGATCGACGAGTGCTTCGATTGTCCGGATTGGAAATGGCCGAATCCGGCCGGAAACGAACGAGCGGGCACCGTCTGATCGCCGAAAAATCGGGAAGTTGCTTCGGAGGAGTTTTCCCGGCGCCGCCGTCACATCCACTTGTCGACGCTGAAGCTGCGGCCGTAGTTCATATTCGCGACCTGGAAGAAGGCGTTGGTTTGGCCGCCGCAGACGACGAGTTCGATGTTTTCGGCGCGGGGGAACAAGGGGATCGGCGCATCGTCGGGCAGTTTCCACCAGCTGGCCATGGGCTCTTCGCCTTTCAGCGCGCGCGGGTAGAGCCAGACGTGCGCGAGGAACGACTCCCGATATTCCTTGGCCGTGACCGTATAGTTCTTGAAGAGATACTGCTGCAGTTTTTCCTTTGTGTCGTAGCCCTGTTCGACGAGACCATTCACGGTGAGTGGATCGAGCACCACAAGACAGTTGTACATGCGCGCGAGCGTGGGCAGCATGCTGCCGATCTGCTCGTCGAATTTGGGTTCGAGCGCGCCCGCGCCCTTCGCGCCGTGGCCCATGCGCATGTCCCAGCCGGCAAACACACTGACGACGTTCTCCTCGGGCTTGAATCCCTTTTGCACGTGCAGGGGGGTCCATTTGCTGCTTTTTTCGTCTTCCGCGATGACGCAGTTGTTGTAGTTGAGATTGTTGCCCTGGCCTCCCCAGTACGTCTGGCCGGGAATCGAGCCGGGTCCGAGATTTTTTCCGAGCAGCGACCAAGCGCGGCCGATCGTCGCGTTCGGTTGTGCGAATCCGCTCAGTGCGCCGATGCCATAATTCATGTTGAGCTTGTCGCGGATGGGCCCGTTAATCACCATCGCGTAGCCGAACGACGTGGTGGATCCGCCGAGCGCGAGCTCGCCGGACGCCGCGAGAGCAAGCACGATCGGGAAACAGGAAGGATCGCATCCGGCCATCACCGCGTTCACGGCGACCTGCTTCACGGTGTATTCGTAGGCGCCGTTGGCGGTGCGGCCGGCGCGCCCGACGACCTCGTCCGGCTTGTGGCTGGTGCCTTTCAGCATCTCCGCCACTTTCGCCTCGGTGGGCACGACGATCGGCATGTAATCCGTCATCTGGTTGTTCATGAAATAGGCTTGAAGATTGTCGAGCGTGTCCGGACCGAACGTCGCCGGGCCGGGGGACACGGGTTGGAGGCCCGTTTTCTCGTCCTCCGCAGTGAGGGGCGCGGTCAGTCCGGCGATCACTTCCTTCATGAACGGCTGATGGCTGACGGGATCGCTGGTGTCCAGAAACGCCCGGACCTGATCACCGGTCAGTCCCCAGATCGGGTGCACGGTGTAGGCGATGCGGAGCGTGGGCATGCCGCGCTGCGCCGCCGTCGATTTCGCGAGATCGACATACGCCTTGGTGATGATCGGCACGCTGGGGACGCCCATCTTTTCCATCGTTACGCAGTGACTCACGGTCGCTGGGGTGCAGCCGCCTCAATGCCCAATGGCCATGATGCAGGCGGCTGCATTGGCCTTGATCTCCGCCCACAGCTTCGGATCGTCCTCCGGATAGGTACCGGCTTTCTTGCGCGAGACGGTGGTGACGCTCGGCATGTTCTGTTTCATCCAGGCTTCCACTTCGCGGATCATCACGTCGGCGGCCATGAAGCCGGTATCGACGAGATAGACCGTCTTGCCGTCGAGGTTGGTGATCGTGCGGGGCGCCATGGCGAAGCGCATCACCGGAGGCGGCGTGCCTTTTGGGGTGAGCGCGACAAATTTCGGGTCGGGGGGTGTGGCTGGCGCGGTGTCTTTTTTGTGCTTGTCGCCCGCTGCGGACGCGTTCGATGTGGCTAGAAGCGCTGGAGATACGCCTATTAAGGACAGCAGCCTACGGCGATTGATCATTCCTTCCCCCTGGGCCGACTCTTACGACCGTCAACTTTAATGGGGCGCTCGGGAAAAGGCAACTGCGGGTCGAACAATTGTGTAGAAAGGCTTGGCCGCGGAGACGCCGAGCGCTAGGTGGCGCGGAAGGCTACTACGGCGTTTAGACCGCCGAAGGCGAAGGAGTTCGAGAGAGCGGCGGCTACTTTCTGTTCGCGGGGCTTGTTCGGGATGTAGTCCAGGTCGCATTCGGGATCGGCTTCGGTGAAATTTGCGGTCGGCGGCAGGATGCCGTGATAGAGCGCGAGAATCGTGGCGATGGCCTCGAGCGCGCCGGCGGCGCCAAGCGCGTGGCCGTGCATGGATTTTGTCGAGCTGACAGCGAGTTTCTTCGCGTGCGCGCCGAAGACTTCGTGGATTGCCTTTGTTTCTACGGGATCGTTGCCCGCGGTGCCGGTGCCGTGGGCATTGATGTAGCCGATTTCTTCGGGCGCGATACCGCTCTCGCGCAGGGCGCCGCGCATGGCGCGCGCGGGACCGTCGATGGTCGGCTGCGTGAGGTGATGCGCGTCAGATGTCATGCCCATGCCGCAGACCTCGGCGTAGATTTTCGCGCCGCGCGCGCGGGCCGAATCCATGGGCTCGAGAATCATCATCGCGCCGCCTTCACCGAGAATCATACCGCGACGATCCTTGCTGAACGGACGGCAGGTGTCCGGAGCGACCACGCGCATCGCCTCCCACGCTTTCAGCATGCCGATGGTGAAGAACGCCTCGGCGCCGCCGGTGACGGCAAGATCGGCATCGCTGTCGCGCACCAGCCGAAACGCCTGGCCGATCGCGTGGTTCGCCGAAGAGCACGCAGTGGAAACGGTATAAACCGGACCGGCCAGCCCGAGATCCATCGAAATGTGGCTCGCGCCGGCGTTGGCCATGGTCTTGGGGATTGTGAGCGGATGAACGCGGCCCCGGCCCTGAACCCACAAATCCTCGAATCCGGATTCGATGGCCGCCTGTCCGCCAACGGCGGAGCCGCAAACGATCGCGGCGTTTTTCTTCTGTTCGGCAGTGAGCTCGAGTTGGGAATCGCGGAAGGCTTCGCGCGCGGCGACCACGGAGAATTGCGCGAAGCGGTCGAGCTGCGCGTCCTTGCCGCCGACAAAATGCTTCAGCGGGTCGAAGCCCCGGACCTGCGCGCCGTTCGGCATTTTCAGGCCGACGCCGGCTACGTCAGGCACCTGCAGCGGACCGATGCCGGAACGGCCTTCGGAGAGAGATCTCCAGTTTTCGGAGAGATCCAGTCCCAGCGCTGAAATGATTCCCAGCCCGGTGATGGCGACGCGGCGCGGGGCCATCCGTTAGACCGCCGGGCTGGCCGAGCCGGTTGCGGCGCTGGGTGGAGCGGCGGCAATGATCTTCTTGATGCCCACCACGATGTCGTTGACGGTCTTGATGGAGCGGACGTCGTCGTCGGGAATCGAAATCTTGAAAGCGTTTTCGAGTTCAAACAGCAGTGTGAAGACGTCGAGGGAGTCGATGCCCATTTCCTGGAGGTTCGAGTCGATGGTGATGCCGTCCGCCGGGATGCGTTTCACGGACGCGAGTGTGGCGATTACCTTGTCTGCGACTTCATCGGCCATCGATTGAGCCCCCGTCGGTCACGCGCGGCGCGCTGAGGAACGAGCCTCGCCGCAGGTTTTGTTGCGCTTCCCTGAAGTTGCGCTTGTATCGGTAAAAGCTAGCCCACGGCACGCAAGAAAGCAAATTCTAGCAGGACTGCCGGGCCGTTGGGGGCCTTTTTGCGGGCGCGCCGCAGGTGCTGGGGGCCGGGGAACGACAGTCTGTATGGCATAATAACGAATACGAAAAGCGGGGAGGCGGGCTCCTGGATTTCGTCAAAACTATGACTGCCGGGAAAAAACTACGCAAAAAGATGGCGGGCGTGCATCGACGGATGCGCGAGCTGCAGAAGCTTGCCAAGGCGCTGGTTTCAACGCGCCATCCCCTGCTGGTGCACATCATTCCCATTCGGCGCTGCAACCTGGCTTGCACGTACTGCAACGAGTTCGACGATTTCTCGAAGCCGGTGCCGACCGAAGAGATGTTCCGGCGGATCGACCGGCTGGGCGCCATGGGCACCGCGGCAGTGACGATCAGCGGAGGCGAGCCGCTGCTGCATCCCGATCTCGACGCGATTATTTCGCGGATCCGGAAGAACGGGATGCTGGCCGGGATGATCACGAACGGCTATCTGCTGGTGGCCGATCGGATCGAGCGGTTGAATCGCGCCGGGCTGGAGCATTTGCAGATCAGCATCGACAACGTGCAGCCGGACGACGTGTCGAAGAAGAGCCTGAAAGTTCTGGACGCGAAACTGGGGCTGCTGGCCGAACACGCGATGTTTCACGTGAACATCAATTCGGTGCTGGGCAGTGGAGTGAAAAATCCCGAAGACGCGCTGAAGGTGGCGCACCGGGCACTGGAACTGGGTTTCACATCCACGGTGGGGATTCTGCACGACGGCAACGGGCAGCTGGAGCCGCTGGGCACGCGCGAGCAGGAGATTTTTGAGGAAATCATGTCTCTGGGCAAGGCGTCGTTCACGCGCGTGAACGGTTTCCAGCACAACATCGCCGCAGGGCGCGAGAATGAATGGCGGTGTCGTGCGGGCTCGCGCTATCTGTACATTTGCGAAGACGGGCTGGTCCACTACTGCTCGCAGCAGCGCGGGCATCCGGGGATTCCGCTGGCCGACTACACGGCGGAGCAGCGGCAACGCGAATTCTTGACGAAGAAGGGTTGCGCGCCGCGATGCACGGTTTCGTGCGTGCATCAGATTTCGGTCGTCGATCGCTGGCGCGCGCCGCAGAGATTCGACGGCGGCTCGCCAGCGACATCGGGATCGCTGGTGCAGCTCACCGGGCCCGCCGCGCGCGACTGATCCATGTTGCCGGGCCACAAGCTCCTGCCCCATAAATACCGCGTATAAAAATCAATGGCCGCCACTGCTGAATACGCCGCGCGTCCTGCTTCCGTCGCGCAGGTGAATCCCTGGTTGATCGCCATCACGGTGATGGCCGCTACGTTCATGGAGGTGTTGGATACCAGCGTGGCGAACGTGTCTCTGCCGCACATTGCCGGAAATCTGTCGGCGGGAGTGGACGAAAGCACGTGGGTGTTGACGTCCTACCTGGTTTCCAACGCGATCGTGTTGCCCCTGACCGGATGGTTTTCCGCGCTTTTCGGGCGCAAGAGGTTTTTTATCGGATGCGTGATCATTTTCACGTTGAGCTCGCTGTTGTGCGGACTGGCGCCCTCACTGCCGATGCTGGTGCTGTTTCGCGTGATCCAGGGCGCGGGGGGCGGGGGAATGCAGCCGGTGTCGCAGGCCATCCTGGTCGATAGCTTTCCGCGCGAAAAGCAGGGCATGGCCATGGCGATTTACGGAATGGGTGTGGTGGTGGCGCCGACGATCGGGCCCACACTCGGCGGATGGATCACGGACAACTATTCGTGGCGATGGATTTTCCTGCTGAACGTCCCGATCGGCGTGACTTCGCTGCTGCTGATCTCGATGCTGATCCGTGAATCGGCGCGCGAGTCACGCGGAACGGCGAAGCAGGGCGTGAAGATCGACTTCATCGGTCTCGGGCTGCTGGCTGTGGGATTGGGTTTCTTGCAGATCGTTCTGGATAAGGGCCAGAGAGACGACTGGTTCGGGTCGCCCTTCATCGTCTGGGGCACGGTGATCTCGGTGGTGGCGCTGATCGGCCTGATTGTTCGCGAGCTCGCCGTCGAGAATCCGGTCGTGGACATACATTTATTCCGCGATCGAAATTTCGCCATTTCGACATTCATGATGTACACCCTCGGCTTCGTGCTCTACGGCACCACCCTGCTGCTTCCGATCCTGATGCAGACGCTAATGGGTTATACGGCGATGGAGAGCGGCATGGTGCTGCTGCCGGGAGGTTTGTTACTGCTTGGGACTTTGCCCTTCGTGGGAATTCTGCTGAGCAAATTCGCTCCTAGATGGATCGTGGTGACAGGACTGGTGGTGATGGCCACGGGGCTTTTCCAGCTCTCGCATCTCGCACTAAATGCGGGCGGCCGGTCGATGGTCTTCGATTGGGCCATTTCGCGAATGGGCACGGCATTCCTGTTCGTGCCGATCAACGTGATGGCGTTTTATTTCGTGCCGAAGGGAAAGATGAACAACGCCTCCGGTTTGATCAATCTGGCGCGGAATATCGGCGCGAGTACGGGGATCTCGTTTGTGACTACGATGCTGGACCGGCGGGCGCAGTTTCATCAGGATGTTCTTTCGGGCAATCTGCAGCGAACAAATCCGCATTTGCGGAGCGCGCTCTATCGCATCACGCACCTGATGATGACGAAGGGGCCGGATGCAGTCCACGCGGCAACGCAGGCGCAGGGGATGATCTATGCGCAATTGCAGCGCCAGGCGATGATGCTGTCGTTTGTGGATAATTTCCGTACGATGGCGCTCCTATGCGTGGCGGTGATTCCGCTGATGCTGATTATGAAGGGCCGGAGCAACTCGCGCGATGGTCGGCCTTCCACTCACGATCACGTGCATTAAGCCGATCGCCGGGCAAGGATTTTCACAAAGGAGCCTATGCGGAGCTCTTCTTGGGTCAGGTCCGTTATCGCTTCGACTTCGCCGGCCTCGAGCGCGCCGCAGTGGATTGCTTGTAGAAAATAGTTCAGCAGGCCCTGGACCATGGCTGCGTCGTCGAAGACGTGGCCTAGGCGCGTGGCTTGCGCGGCCTTTTCGAGGAAGTTGCGGAGGCGCGCGGCGGACGACTCGAGGTTTTCCAGAAAAAACAAATAGACGGCGGCGAAGCGGGCGGGAAGTTGTGCCGGATGCAGGTCCCATCCCTGGTAGAAACCGTTTTCGAGCGCGCGGCGGACATGCTCGAACTCGAGCTTCCAACCCTGATGCACCGCGGCGCGATTCTCGTCGATCTGACGCGTGGCGAGCGCAAGACCGTCTTTCGCTGCGCGGTGTGGCGGGATCGGGAGAACATTCAGGGGGCCGTCCGCGATGCGGATTCCCGTTTCGGCGAGCGCGACCTGCATTACCTGGCGGGCAAAATTGGATGCGGCATGCACTCCGGCGCTTTTCGGGGCGGCGATGCCGAGTGAGGCCGTGTAGTCAAACGGGCCAAAATGAGCCGCGACGCAGCGGCCGCGGGCGGCGCTGGCGAGCGCCAACAGATTTGTTTCGCCGCGCTCGTTGAAGATAGCCTGGGAAGTTTCGACCATCAACTCGATGCGTAGCGCGCCGGGATCGAAATCGAGCATGGGTTCAAGCCGCGAGCAGATGTCGGCGAGGGCGGCGACTTCGTCTGCCAGGGCGACCTTGGGCAAGGTAATGCAGAAATGGGGCGGCAGTTTGCCGCGCGATTTCCCCGCAAGCTCCGTAAGGAATATGTCGAGCGTGCGGATGCTGCGGTCGCGAAGCTCTTCGGTCAAAGGCTTGATGCGAACGCCGATGAACGGGGGTAGTTCGCCGGCGTCCATGCCGTTACTGATCTCGGCTGCGGCTGATACGGCGTGGGCGTCCTCTTCGTCGTCGGGGCGATTGCCATAGCCATCCTCGAAATCGAGCCGGAAATCTTCGACCGGCTCCCGGCGCAACTTTTCGCGAACACGCCGGTAAATCGTGTGCGCGAGCCAAGCGTTCTGATTTTCGCGTCGCGCCACCTGCGGATCCGATTCGATCGATCGCGCAATCGACGCGGTCGCATCGGGCGCCGCGGGCAGGCTGGACGCACCCGGGAGGCCGATGGCTTTCGCGAACGCCGCGAAGTCCGGCGCGTATTCGTCGAGTGAGCGCAGAGCCAGATCGCCAAGTCGCCGCGCGGTGCCGGAACGAAACAGATGTGCGCCACCGTACACGACGTGGACGGGTTGCCGTTCGGCGCCCACGCCTGGATAGCGGCGTTGGAGGGCTTTGTGCGCCTGCTCGAGGCGGACGGCGATCTCCTGGAGCGATTCGGGGGGCAGCGTGCGCTTCATGAAACCTTTCGCGTGGTTTACCGCTTCCAATCCTGAGCGGCGACCGATTTTCGAACTGCAGAATCCGAGTTGTCCGAAAGTACGGGACAGGATACATTTGTTTAACTAGGGGCGATAGTTCCAAGCGATTCGCAGGGCCCGGGCGGGAATCGAATAGCCCGCAGCGCCTCAGGTTATTCCGCGCGTAATTACCGGCGAAATAGACGGACGCGATGTTTGAAAGAATTCTCATTGTCGATGATGAACCCGGAGCGCGAACCGCTCTGGCGACCTTGCTGCGACGCGAGGGCTTTGAAGTGCGTGACGTGAGCGACGGTCCGGCGGCGCTGGTCGCGTGCGCGACGTTTCGTCCCGACCTGATCCTGCTGGATATCGTGATGCCCGGCATGGACGGCTTCGAGGTCTGCCGGCGGATCAAGGCGACGCCTGAAACGCGACTGACGCCGGTGGTGCTGATCACCGGGCTGTCGGCCACCGAAGACCGCATCCGGGGGATCAATGCGAGTGCAGACGATTTTCTTAGCAAGCCGATCGATTTTAATGAGCTGCTGGCGCGCACGCGTTCGCTGCTGCGGCTGAAACAATATACCGACGAGCTCGAAAACGCGGAGGGCGTGCTCTACAGCCTGGCGCAGAGCATCGAGGCGCGCGATCCGTACACTTCGGGGCACTGCGAACGGCTGGCGGAAATGTCGGCGCGGCTCGGCGGGCGGCTGGGATTGCTCGACGACGATATTCGCGCGCTCAATCGCGCGGGAATCGTGCACGATATCGGCAAGGTGGTCGTGCCGGACGCCATATTACTGAAGCCAGGGCCGCTTTCCGCCGAAGAAACCGTGGTCATGCGCGAGCATCCGGTCGTGGGCGAGCGAATTTGCGCGCCGCTGCGGACTTTCGGCCGTGTGCTCCCGATCATACGGCATCATCACGAGCGGCACGATGGAACGGGATATCCCGACGGATTGCGCGGCGACGAAATCCCGCTGACGGCGGCGATCTTGCAGCTGGCCGATGTGTACGACGCGCTGACGACGGACCGGCCGTATCGTAAGGCGTCGCGCTGGGATGAGGCGCTGGCGATCATGGACGATGAGGCGAAGATGGGCTGGTGGGACCGGAACTTGTTCGATAATTTCCGGGCGATGATCACCGAAATTCATGCCAATGAGGCGGCTCAGAAATTGGGCAAGGCTGCCGGGTGAGACACGAAAACCTGCGGCATCGTCCGGGAGGCACGCGGAAGAGGGAAACACCGCTCGGGCGCCTTCGTTACGACCTACTTCTTCAGCCGGGAATCTCCCGAGTAAACCACGAACCGGCGGCCGCGCAGGAAGCCGATCAACGTCTGGCCCATTTCGCGGGCCAGGCGCACGGCGAGGCTTGAGGGCGCTGAGACCGACGCTACCACCGGCAAGCCCGCCACGATCGCTTTCTGCACGATTTCGAATCCCCCGCGGCCGCTGACAACCAGGATCGTGTCGCCGAGCGGGACGCGGTCATCGAGCAGGGCCCATCCGATTACTTTGTCCACGGCGTTGTGCCGGCCGATGTCTTCGCGCAGCACGAGTAGTCCTCCCGTAGCGTCGAAGAGCGCGGCGGCGTGGAGGCCGCCGGTTCGGCCGAAGACGGCTTGCGATTCGCGTAGCGTTACGGGGAGGCGTACGAGGATTTCGGGATCGAGCCTGAAATCAGGATTGGGTGCAGAGAGCGTGCGCGCGCGGATCGCATCGATCGTCGCCTTTCCGCAGATGCCGCAGCTCGACGCCGCGAAAAAATTACGGCGCATTTTGTCCGAATCGTAGTCCGCGTCCCGATCGAGCCTCGCGCTAACCAGGTTGCCCCGATTTTCCCCCGCGTCCATCGATTCGAGCTCCTCCAGCATGAGGATTTGGGCGCGGCGCTGTACGAGGCCTTCTGTGAAGAGAAAACCGGCGGCGAGTTCGATGTCATGTCCCGGCGTGCGCATGGTAACGCTCAGCGGATTGTGGCCTATGCGAATTTCGAGAGGCTCTTCGGTTGCCAGGTAGTCTTCTTTGCGGTGGGATTTGCCGTCGTCCCATTCCGTGACTTGGGTCAGATCGATACTGCGCGCTTTGCGGGCCAAAGGATTGTCTCCGGGTGGAAAGAATACATTGGTTTCGCGGCGGGAGCGCGTCAATCGTCCCTGCGCGCCTCCCGGGAGCGCCCGGTGTTCCAATCCTTCCAAAAGCGCCACCAAAGAATCTGGCCCGCCCCGAAGAACTCAGGGCGGGCCAGGGGGCGTTGCTTGGCGTGAGTGACTACGAGGGATTTCTTGGGGTGTTTTAGTTTTCCTTTTCCAGCACGATTCCCGTCGCGGGGTCCAGGATCAGAATCGGTGCGTTGTTGTTGGGATTGTCGTCGAAGTTGAACATTCCATTCAGGCGACCGGCCTTTGCGTCGCTGGAATTTTCCCCGACTCGGCCCAGATTCCAGTTGTCCTCGATGAAGCGAAGGATGGAGGACTGGTCCGTGACACGGTGATCGACGTAGTTGACCTTCGCGTAGGGCGAAACGACGATCAGAGGCTGGCGAGGACCGTAACCGCACTGGCCCTGGGTGCTCGCGCTCGGCGAACCGCAGATTCCCATGCCGGCAAGCGCGTCATCGGAAACCGCGGATTGATTCACGATCGGTCCGAGGACGTGATCGTACCAGCCGTCGGAATCGTCATAGGCGAGGATGATCGCCGTGCTGTTCCAGAACGGGCTGTTCATGACGGCGTTCACGACGCCGACGACGAAAACCTGTTCGTCGATCGGATCTGAGTAGCCGGGATGGCCGTCCTGGTAGGCGCCAGCCTTCAAGTAGGTAACCGCCGGCAGTCGGTCTTCCTCCAGAGCCGTCCAGAAGGCGCTGACATCGTACTGGTGGTGCGTGCCATCGGCGGACTGTCCGATCAAACCAGGATCGGACGGACCGACGTGATGGGCGTTCAAGGTGCTGGCGAAAAACTGGAACGGCTCGTGGTGCGGAATGTAGTCGCCGTCGCTGGAGTTTTGAGGATTCGTGCCGTCATCGCCGGCGAGCCCTGCATGATGCTGGCCGCAGATCGCATGGCCATTGGCATCGACGCCGGTAGGAGCGAATCCTCCCTGGAACCAGCCCCAGGGTATGTTTTTCGCGTTCAGTAGGTCTCCCACGCTCTTGCCGCTGAACGAGACCAGGTTCGCGCCCTGCAAGCCGGGGTCGGTAAGAACGCACTCATCGCCCAGCGGACGAACGTCGCCGAGCAGCGCGCCCGTCAATTGCCCGTTGGCGATGTTGCCGGAGGGCGCCGCGGGTTTTCCGTTGACCTTGAGCGGCTGCATGGCGGCGCCTTCGGTGGTGCCGGCGACGAGGTTGATGGCGCCGACGGTCGAGGGTCCGAACATGGTGCTGTAGGAGTTGTCGCTCAGGGCGAAATGCTGCGCATAGTTCCACATCGCGGTGACCGTGTTGCCGTCGAAATAGCCCATCACATCGCCCGTCCCCTTGCTGTAGTCGTTGCAAGCCGGGGTGGAGGAAGCGGCTGCCGAACCGGTGTTGGCCGGGAACGCGTCCATCAAACCGTGGTCGTCGGCCATTTGCTCGGGCGTGTAGCTGTGGTTCATATCGCAGGTCACGGAGGCCACACCGGTGTCCATGCGGAAAGGCTGCGTCGAATTCGGGTTCTCGGTCAGCAGGCCGCCGCTGAGGAGGTTGTTCACGCGAGGCGTGTGCGCCTTCGGGTGAAACTGGGGCTCGCCTTCCGGATTGGTGGCGTGCGGATAGGTCGCAAAATAGTGGTCGAAGGAAATGTTCTCGCCGAAGATCACGATCACGTGCTTGATGGGCGTCGTCGTCTGCAAATTCGCGGCCGGATCCACGAAGCCGCGGCCATTTCCGTTGCGATTGTTGCCGAACAGGACGCTCGGACTTGCCAGAATGAGATTGGATGCGACGAGGATCGACGCCATCCAGCGCAGATTCTTTCCGATCATGAATTCTCCTTGTAGGTTGCGAGTTTCCGTTTGACGCCGCCTCGCGCTTCGCGGCGACGGCACTGGCGCACTCCGAGTGCCGAGCGGCCTGCGGAATCAAACGCGTGGAAGATGGATACGCTGTGGTTGTTAGGGCGTGATGACTAGGTCATTAAAAACTATTTTGTGCCGGTGCTTTTGCGCGCGCGATCGCGTGCAGATCGTTGTCGTGAATGTTTGTCGCTGAAAATGTTACAGCGCGTTGACGGTGTGGGCGGATCGACCTCGTAGCGGCGGGGTTTCCGCAGAGCCGAGGATTGGCGGCGGACGAGCGCGGCTGTGAATTCGCGGCGCGACTGGCCGGCTCCACGCGGATGAGTCCCATCATTCCGCCGTCCTCATGTTCGAGCAAATGGCAGTGATAAACGAAGGTTCCCACGACGTTCCGGTCGCGGAAATCCATACGCAGCTTCACGCCGGGATAGGACTTGCTCACGCCATCCCAGTAGGCGACGTTGATCGTGTCGCGCAGAAAAGGCTCGTCCACCGGCACGCCGTTCCATTCGAGCAGCATGAAATGGATCTGATGAATGTGAAAAGCGTGTAACTCGCGCGAGCGGTTTTCGATGATCCAGTCTTCCACGTCGCCTTCTTTGGCGATGATGTTCGGTGTCTTGTCGCTGGGATCGAATCGCTTGGGCTTCTGGCCGTCCACGGTGATGTAAAAATCCGTGGGGCTGTTTGGATCGGCCGGGTTTCTCGGCGCTTCGGAGAAATAGAGAGTCCGGGTTCTCACGGGCGTGACGTCGCCGAGCCAGACCGACGCAGGTTTGGGCCGAGGTGCGGGAGAGGCTTCGAGCGTGTGGTTCGTTTCCGGAGCATCGTTTGCCGCTACGATCGTAGCCAGCGTTCGCGTGGGATCGTTTTCACCGGCCGGCCCGGTGTCCACCACACGTGTTCCAAAGCTGGCTGTGGTGCCCTCGGGAATTCCCTTGAGCACGAATTCGACACGTCCGGCGGGCGGCAGCAGGATGTGGCTCTCCCAGAGGACGCGATTCCCGGAGAGGCCGTTTTCATTGATCGGGTTCCCGTCCAGCGAGACGACACCCATCATTTGCGCCCTGTTGTTGGCCTTGAACTCGAGATCGAGATACGTGATGGCGGAGGCGTTGAGCACCCGCCAGAGCTGTTTTTCGGCGGGTTTTACGCGGATGACGGCAGGTTTGTATTCGGGGAACGATACCGGCACGAAATTGATGGAGAGATCCTTCGCGGGCTTGCCGCCGTCCATTCCTGCGTTGAGGATGTCGCCTTCGGCGTCGAAGGTTACGACAGGCGTGGGCACGTTGGCGGTGGAGATCGCCTGTGCGTCGGGATGCTCGAGATCCTGATCGCGAACTACGAACACGCGCTCGGGCAGTCCAGCCAGTAGCGTATTGGCGCGCTCGATCCCCTCGACGATCAACGCACCGGAGGCTCCGCCCAGCACCTGCGCTTTCGTGAATCCGTGAATGTGAGGGTGATACCAGTACAGGCCGGGTGGTTCGTCCGCCGGAACACGGAACCGGTATTCGAACGGTTGGGCGCCCGGCTCGATCAGGGTGTTCAGCACGTCGTCCTGATGGCAGACGGGCGGCACATCGAGACCGTGGAAATGGATGTTGGTGGCGGCGGCTGTCATTTCCGAGCCGGCGCAATCGCCGGTCATGGACATCGGGTGCGTGCCGGCCCTGGCCAGGCGCGGGCCGCGGGCGCCCCCGGCGTTTGATTGCAGCGACGAAGGAGGGTCGGCGGGAATTTCGTTTTTCAGGCGCAGTATCAGCAGGTCGCCAGGTTTTACGCGCAGGGTGGGCGCTTCGCCGCCGTCCGGCGCGAGGTAGCAATAGCGCGTCGCGCCGTTCGCTTCCACGCTCTTGCGATAGAGGAGCTCCACATCCAGCACGCCATTGTGCGAACGCAGGTCTTCGGGTTCGGCAACCGTGCTGCCGGCGGCCGGTCTCGAACAGTCGGGCGCGGGTGCCTGTTGTTGCCCGAATGCAGGCGCGAGGGAAGCGATGAGGGCAGCGCTTACGGCGATCCATTTCGCGATCTTCGGCGGCCAAACGGATGAAAAATCCACGGCGTGCCTCTGTCACATTTCTTGGAGTAACCCATTCTGATGAGGATCAGGTGAAGAGCGGTGAATGTCCGATGAACGTTTGTTAACAGGTCGACGCACCCAGGACAGCGCGTCGGCCGCCGCTCGCCAAGCGCAATCTCATCGGCCATTCGCCGGCCGAACAGACTTCGATTTCAATCTTGTGTCTGATCCGAATCGGGACTTCGATCGGCAGTTGATTCTCGATCCTTCGAGCGGGGAACCGGTGGAGCGCGGTCGCTAGCGCTCGCCGCTCAGGGACTTGCGCACCCGCGAATGGGAGCTGGCCCGCTCGCCCGGAGGCATAAGGCCAGCATCCAGGGCGCTCGCCGCGTGTCTTGCCTGTTTTTTGCGCTGCTGCTAGACTGTCGCAGCAAGGGTTGAAGTACCGCTCCTGCCACACTCCCTGTAAAAGGTCTATTCATGTCTGGACACTCGAAATGGGCCACGATCAAGCACAAAAAAGCGGCGACCGATGCGCGCCGCGGCAAGATTTTCACCAAGCTCATTCGAGAATTGACCATCGCTACGCGCACCGGCGGAGCTGATCCGGTCACGAATCCTCGTCTGCGAACCGCGATCCTGACGGCCAAGGGCGAAAACATGCCCAACGACAACATCGAGCGCGCCATCCAGCGCGGCGCCGGGACTCTGGAGGGCGAAACGCTGGACGAGGTGACGTTTGAGGGCTATGGCCCGGGCGGAGTCGGCGTGCTGGTCCAGGTGGTCACCAACAACCGCAATCGCATCGTCAGCGAAGTTCGCCACATGTTCTCGAAAAACGGCGGCAACATGGCCGAAACCGGCGCGGTCGGCTGGATGTTCGAGCGCAAGGGCGACATCGTGGTACCCAAGGAACAGGCGGACGAAGAGAAAATGATGGGCCTCGTGCTGGATGCCGGCGCCGACGACCTGCAGGACGATGGGGCCGCGTGGGAAGTAAAGACTCCGCCGGAGGCCCTGGAAAAGGTCCGCGAGGCGCTCCAGGCGGCGGGAATCACGCCGTCCTCAGCAGAGGTCGCCTGGGTGCCCAAGAATTACGTGAAGCTCACCGGGGCGCAGGCGCAACAGATGCTGCGCATGGTGGAGACGCTGGAAGATCACGACGACGTGCAGCACGTCTACGCCAACTTCGACGTGGATGAGAAGGAAATCCAGGCCGCCATGGCGGGGTAGCCGTTTGCATCGCGCCGCGCGGCTTCGAGAAAACACTTCCCTCCGGTTCCGGCCCGCACGTACACTTGTGCCCGTCGCCATGGCATCCCCTTCGGCTTATACGGGTTTCGATCGTCGGAAGATGCGCGTGCTCGGCGTCGATCCATCCGTTGCGGGCGCCACAGGCTACGGCGTCATTGAAACCGACGGCAAGCACGCGCAGCTGATGCGTTTTGGAGCGATCCGTCTGCCGGCGCGCGCGACGTTTGCCGTGCGCCTGCGCGAAATTCACTTCCTCATCACGGGCCTCGTCCAGGAGTTTGCTCCGGATGCAGTCGCGGTCGAGTCCGTGTTTACTTCTCTGAATATGGCCACGGCCCTGAAGCTGGCCGAGATGCGCGGCGTGGTCCTGCTCGCTGCGGCCCAGGCGCACATACCGGCGCACAGTTATTCGCCCCGTGAAGTGAAGGCCAGTGTGGCCGGATATGGGGCCGCTTCCAAGCAACAGATTCAGCTGATGGTGAAATCCCTGCTCGATCTTTCCGAGGTTCCCGAGCCCGCCGATGCTTCCGATGCTCTGGCCGTGGCGCTCTGTCACGCCCAGGCTTCGCGCGCGCGGGCGCGCCTGGCGCTGGCGGTCGATAACCTTCGTGTAGCCGGGGAAGCGGGCGGTAGTTCCCGTGGCCCGCGCATCCTCATTCCTCCAGGAAGATGAAGTCCTCGACTCCTCATCGGTGTCTGCCGGCTCTGGCGCTTTGCGCCTGCTTTGTTGCGGGGATGACGTGCGCGCGTGGCGCCGTCGCCGCTTCCGCCTCGCCCGGCGCGCAGGCCACGGTCACGTTCCGCAAAGTGTTTAAGTCGAGCTATCCGGAATACGTCGAGATTCGGGTGACGGACGCGGGCGCGGGAACTTTCGATATTCGCCAGCTTAACGAGGAATCCAACCCGCACACCCTCCATCTGAATGCGCCGCTGGTGCAGTCGATATTCGATCTTGCCGCGAAGCTGCACAATTTCGACGGCGTGGACCTGGAAATTCACCGGCGAATCGCGAATCTGGGCGAGAAGACGTTCGGCTACGACCGCGGCGGCGAATCGCACAGCGTGACCTTCAATTACACGCTCAACCATGAAGCCCTGCAGCTGCTGACGATTTTTGAGGGGCTGGCCCGCCAACAGACCGATCTTTCCGATCTCGACCGCACCATGCGCTACGACCCGCTGGGCGTCAACGACGTGCTGATGCAGCTGCAAAAGGACCTCGACAACAAGGCGGTCCCCGAACCGGCGCAGTTCCTGCCCCTGCTCGACCGGCTGGCTGCGGACCAGCACTTCATCGACATCGCCCGCGCCCGCGCCCGCAAACTCGCTATCCGAATCCGCTCTTCGAGCTAGTTCGGTTTGACTACGACGGACGCGGCTTCCACCACGTCATCGCTGCGGGTTACGCCCGTGCTCGTTTCCCGGGGGTTATTAGTAATGCAATTTTCGTGACAAGGCCATCCATCCCGCACGCTACCTGATAGCATCTCACCTGTCCGAATCACGCGACATCCACCAACTGGAAGGTAACTGAGCACGGATCGCGCCGGCCAGCGCCCTGCAATTCTTCCGGAACTTTTATCGCGTCGGACAGGAATAACGACTATGCCACTCAAATTTAGGTTGCAGACCCTGCTGTCTGTATTACTCGGATTTCTGGCACTTCTGCCCGCCGGAGCCTTCGCGCAGACGGCGGATTCACAGTCGCGTATCACCCAGCAAGTCAATGAGTCGCAGCGGACGGTGCTGTCGGGCAACACCCACCCGCTCGCGCAGGCGAAGTACGACAAAGGCGTGGTGTCGGCGAGCTTGCCGCTCGATCGCATGTCGCTGGTATTGAAGCGGAGCCCCGCGCAGGAGGTGGCGCTGCAAACGCTGCTCGCGCAGCAGCAGGACAAGAATTCGCCGAATTACCACAAATGGCTCACGGCCGCGCAGTTCGGCCAGCTTTTTGGGCCTTCGGAACAGGACATTCAGAAAGTTACGGCGTGGCTAACGACCCACGGTTTTATCGTCGACCAGGTTGCCACCGGCCGCCAATTCATTCAGTTTTCAGGAACCGCCGGCGAGGTGGAGGAAGCTTTCAAAGCGCCGCTTCACAACCTCAGCGTCAATGGCAAGCCGCACATCGCGAACATGACGGATCCGTCGATCCCCACTGCGCTCGCATCGGTAGTGGGAGGCGTCCGCTCGCTTCACGACTTCTTTCCCAAGGCGCAAAATCACGCAAAAGTCGGCACCCGGGCGCGACCAACTTCCGCCGCCAGTGTAAAGCCGAAATTCACGTTTCCTTCCGGGGGTACCGGCGGTTGCAACGTGCTGGGCTCGAACAATTGCTTTGGGATCGGCCCTGCCGATTTGGCCACGATCTACAGCATTCCCACCACAGTGGATGGCACTGGCGTGACCATCGACATCATGGCCGACAGCAACATTAACCTGGCGGACGTCTCGGATTTTCAGTCCCAGTTCGGGCTTCCGATGAAGGCTCCAACGGTAATTGTTCCGCCCGGGAGCTCCAATCCGGGTTTGCTGGCCGGTCCGGCCGGTGATGAGATCGAAGCAATTTTGGACGTGGAGTGGGCCGGCGCCGTGGCGCACAACGCCACCATCAACCTCATCGTTTCCAAATCAAGCAACACCACGTTCGGTGGTGATCTCGACGCCGAATACGTGGTTGACCTCAACAGTCCCCCGCCGATCCTGAGCGAGAGCTTTGGGGAATGCGAGCTTGGCTTGGGGACTTCGGGGAACACGTTCTACAACAACCTGTGGACTCAGGGCGCGGCCGAAGGGATTACGATCATCATTTCCTCTGGCGACAATGGCTCGGCCGGCTGCGATGTGCAGCAGGTGGACAACTCGACTCCTACGGGAGCTGCTCAGCTGGGCCTTGCCGTCAACGGGGTTGCGTCGACGGGTGCTAACGTCGCCGTGGGGGGCACTGACTTCAACGATCTAACCAACCCCTTGACGTACTGGGCTGTGGGTAACAATCCGGTTACGTTGGCCTCGGCGCTTTCCTACATTCCCGAATCGACGTGGAATGACTCCTGCACGAATGCAGTCTTCATCAATGAGTTTAACGGTCAGTTTGGGAATGACGCCCAAACCGTTTGCAACAACGCTACGATTGTGGGCGCCGGGTTGGATCTGCCTGTCGGGGGCTCCGGCGGCAAGAGTGCCTGCACGACCTCCGATGGCTCCAACCCATCCAGTTGCGGCGGCGGAAATACCAAACCTACCTTCCAGAATGGCGTTACCACGGACACCACGCGCGATATCCCGGACATCTCTCTGTTCGCCGGTGACGGAGAAATCGCGGCGAGCTTCTACATTGTCTGCGAACGAGATTTTAGCGGGGATGGCGGCGCCGCTTGTAACCTGGATCCGAACGTCGGTCCGTTCCTCGAGGTGGGCGGAACCTCCGTCTCAACCCAGGTGTTTGCCGGCGTGATGGCACTCGTCATTCAGAACAACGCTCTCGGGCGGCAGGGCAATCCCGATACCGTTTTGTACTCGCTGGCGAAGGCGGAATTTGCGGCCAATTGCAACACGAACAATCCTCAGCCTCATAGCACGTGCGTGTTTAATGACGTCACGACCGGGACGATCGCAATGCCGTGCGTCACGAGTTCACCCCAGTGCACCACAAACGCCTCAGTGGTGCCGCCGGCTGTGCGCGTGAACCGGCCAACACCGACGACGCTGGTTACGCTTGTTTGTGCACTCGGCGTCGGTCTGATGCTGATCTGCTTCCGCGGACGCTCGCACGCCTGGACTACGGCGTTGGTGTTTCTCGCGGCGGTCGCGTTTACGGCGAATGCCGGCTGCGGTGGTGGCGGCAATGGCGGAGGCGTTGGCGGGGGCGGTGGTGGCACTCCGGCCATTGGTCTCCAGAACGGCTACAGCGCGAGCACGGGCTATGATTTGGCTACCGGCCTCGGCTCGGTCAATGTCGAGAATCTGATCGCGGCGCATGGATTCGCCGCGGCTCCCGATGTCAACCCTCCGCCGACGACTCCGGTCGCTCCCGCGCTGTTGCGGCAGATGGATGTTCGCGATTGGCAGCCGGCCGTGCGGGCGATTGCCATCACGTTCGTTTTCTGTCTTGGCATCGTCCTTTTGGGCTTCCGGCAGCGATCGCGCCGGTTGAATGCGGCGATGGTCCTTACGGCCATCGCGCTGCTGACGTTGACGGCGGGGATCGCGCGCTTCCATGGGTACGCACCCCACGCTGCACGGCCGGCCGAGTCCTTAAGGTTTGCACTCACTCGGCGTTAGGCCGTTGCGCGTACGGCATTACGAGATGACGATTCCGGCGTACCCGACGACTTGGTCGCGGTCGCCGGAAACGTCACCCGATGTTGCGTAACGGATCAGCTTCGCGTTGCTTGCCTCGAGCGCACGCATGGTGACCAGCATGGCCACTGTCGCCGCGTAGCCGCACATCGTGATTCCTTCGTTGCGCACCGTATCGTAGAGCCCGCGCGGATCGAGAGCCAGCACCGGCGCGATGGCTCGCCCGTCTTTCACACGCGTGATTTCGTCGCTCTCGTAGTGGTTCATGTCCGAGCTGGCGATCACCAGCACCTGCTCGGCCTGCGAACGCACCACCTCGGCAACCGCCTGGCCCAGATCCTCCATCACTTTGTAGCGATCCGTCGCCAGCACCACGGGCGCGATCCGCAAGCTGTCGCCAACGATCCACTGCAGAAAGGGAAGCTGCACTTCGAGCGAATGCTCGCGTGCGTGCGCTACGGCGTCTTCCCGCAACAGCGGGCACGCTCGTGCGAGCTGGGCCGCCAGCGGTGCATCGATCTGCACCTCGCCCAGCGGAGTGGAAAAGCTTCCGGCGGTCAGAATCGCCAGCGGTTGTCCCTGCGGATAGTGACGCGGGCCCAGCAGAATGCATCGCGCAGGAATTTCGAGCGCCGCGTAAACCGCACCTGCCACGTGACCCGAGTACAGGTAGCCCGCGTGCGGTACGACGCATCCCCGCGCGCGTGTCTTCGCGGCTGGGACGCCAATCAAGTCGCCTACTTGTCCAGCGAGTTCCCGAGAATCGGATGGATAAAAACGGCCGGCAACGGCAGGCGGGCGAATCATGAGCCCTAGATTACCGCAGCGGGAAGAGGAAATCGAAAAACCGGGCTAGAGCGATTTCGAAGGCTTGCCGTGAACGCGCAGCGCCACGGTTTGCCCCGGCATCATCAGGACACTGACTCTGTCGCCGTACTGAAAGCCGCCCTTGTCAAGCATTGCCTGCATTTTGGGCTGCAGGTCCGATGAGAAATTGAAGGTGTGAATGGCGTACGCATTCGCGCGCTCGCGTACGATCAGCGTTACGGCGTCGGCATGGATCACTTCCGCCTTGAGCCACTCCGAGCCCTCTGGCGTCGGGTGGCGCAGGGTCACGAGGTCGACAACCCGGGTAATCACCGGCGCGACCACGGTGCTGACCGCACTGGCTGGCGAGGCGGGCACCACCACCGGTACGGTGGTGGACTTGTTCGGCGTTACGAGGGTGACCGACTGCGCGCTCGCAGGCCCGGCGAAAACCGCCAGTACGGCGGCAACCGCGAAGGAAGCAGCAAAGATTTTATAGTTCTTCATCGATCGATATCTTCAGTGACTTCAAGAACTTAATGTCCTGAGGCGTGATTTCCACTTTGGCCTCCGCATGCTCTTCCTCGAGCGCATCCTCATCCACACGGATGTGCAGCGACTCCAGGAAGCGCCGGTCCTGCGAGGTCATCTTGGCGTCTTGCGACGTGCGTCGCGCCAGCCCGATGGTCGCGTCCAACTTCAACACGATGTCGAACCCGGCTGCCCGCACTCCCGCAATGGCTTCCGCGATCCGCTCCGAATCCGACACCGTGTCGTTGATCGCGTGGCCCAGCTCTCGCAGCAATTGCTTCATGCGGTCGTCGAGTTGCAAGGGGGTAATACCTCCTTTGAACTCTATACCGCAATTTTAGGGCGCTGGCTAGCCCGGAAACAAGGCCTCCGTCGTAGAGGCTTTCGCCACGGTAACTCCCTGGCCGAGGCCTGTTCCGGGGGCCTATTCCAGGGCCCGGCCGGCTCCCGGCTGGAAATTCCGCAGCGCCTCCAGAATCTGCTGACCGTAAACCTGCGTCTTTCGCTCGCCAAACCCTGAAACGCCTCGGAGCTCGTCGAGCGAGGCCGGTCGTTTGCGGCACAGATCGTCCAGGGAGGTGTCGTGCATCACCACAAACGCCGCCACGCGGCGCTCTTTCGCCGTCAGCCGCCGCCATTCGCGCAAATGTTCGCGAAGCTCCGGGTCCACGTCCCGCGGGATCGGCCCTCCCCGGCGTTTCCCGTCTCGGCCGGGCTTTTCCGCGGCGGCTCGCATGGGTGCGGGTGGTTCGGCGCGCCGCCGAGGTGGCGCCGGCGAAGCGATGGTGGCGTTGCGCAACCACGCCGGCTCAGCGCCGCACGTATCGCATGCCTCACACGTTTTCCATTTGGGATTTTCGCCGAAATGAACGCATATCTGGTGATGCCGGCATTTTCCCGGCCCCACGAAAGCTTTGATGTTGTCGTAGCGTTTCCACGCGCGCTGCTGTTCGTCCCGATCGCCGATCTGCTTGATGAAATGAACCAGCAATGCCGTGTCGCGCTTCTGCCACAGCAGCAGGCAATCCGCCGGATCGCCATCCCGACCGGCGCGGCCCGCCTCCTGGTAATACTGTTCAATCGATTTCGGCAGCGAAAGATGGATCACCGCACGCACCGCCGCTTTGTTGATCCCCAGGCCGAATGCGACGGTGCCCACGAGCACGCGCACTTCATCCGACATCCATTTTTCCTGATTCGTCTTGCGCGTCGCCGGGTCCATCTTCCCGTGGTAGCCGATTGCGGCGATGCCCTGATCCTTCAGAAACCCCACGGTCTCGTCGACGCGCGCGATTGTCGGAGAATAAACGATTGCGCTGCTGCCGGCGTGTTTCCGCAGCGCGGCAAGCAGCAGATCCGGCTGTGTTTTCGAGTTGCACTCAATCACGGCGTAGGTCAGATTCGGCCTGTGGAAGCTCGCGATGTATTTGTCCGGATCCCGCAGTTTCAGCTGCTCCACGATATCGTGGCGCACCTGCCGCGTGGCACTGGCCGTGAAGGCCGCAATGGGGCAATCCGGAAAATGCTGGCGCAGCCGGCTCAACTGCCGGTACTCCGGCCGGAATTCGTGCCCCCACTCGGATATGCAGTGCGCTTCGTCGATGGCGAAGAAAGAAATCCGCACGCGCTTCAGCCATTCGACCGTGTCTTCGCGCGCCAGTCGCTCGGGTGAGACGTAGAGCAGCCGGAATTCTCCGGCGCAGGCGTCGCGGATCACCTGCGACTGTTCCGCCGCGCCCAGCGAGCTGTTCAGCACGGCCGCCGCGATCCCCATCTCGGCCAGTTGCGCCGCCTGATCCTGCATCAGCGCGATTAGCGGCGAAATCACCAGCACCGTTTTCCCGCCCATCATCGCCGCCGGCAGCTGATAACACAGCGACTTTCCGCCGCCTGTAGGCATCACCACGCAGGTGTCGCGTCCGCCCAGCAGACTGCGCACGATTTTCTCCTGCATGGGGCGAAACGATTTGTATCCCCAATACCGGCCCAGTACGCCGAACAGCTCCGTCTTCGAGATCATCGGGAAAGTATAGTTCACGGGGTTGTCACCCGCCACGATGGGGAAACGAGGGTCGTCGGTCAATTTGCATTGCCGCTCCGGACGGATTCCGGTCTTCCGCTTTGGGACTACACTCGGGCAATCTCGGTGCCGCACAGGTTTGCCGAAACGCACGCAAAACCGCAACCCGAGGAGAATCACGAATGCCGAATGACGATCGCACCGGGATAATTTACAGAAGGACGCCGGAATCGGCGGGCCTGTTGGCAAACGTCCAACGAGCGATGGCCATCACCGCCGCACTGAACCGCTTGATGTTCAACGATGCGGACGAAATTCGGGCCCTGTTCAGCGAACTGATCGGTAAAAAGGTAGACGAGAGCTTTTTACTGATCCCTCCGTTTCATACAGCCGGCGGGGACGAAATCCGCGTCGGGCATCATGTGTTCATCAATCAGAACTGCACTTTCTATGACCTTGGCGGCCTCGATATCGCAGACGATGTGATGATCGGGCCGAACGTGAGCATCATCACGGCGGGCCATCCCCTCCAACCCTCGCAGCGACGCGCCGCCACTATCGGAAAGCCCATCGTGATTGAGAAAAACGCATGGATCGCAGCCGGCGCTACCATCATCGGTGGCGTAACAGTGGGCGAGAACTCGGTCGTCGCGGCGGGTTCGGTCGTCACCAAGGATGTTCCCCCGAATATCCTCGTCGTAGGAAATCCGGCGAGAGTCATTCGTTCGATGGGCGACGACTGAGAGAACATTGGCCCGGGATCGAAATGGGGACGGCAAACGGACCCCCTACGGAAACCAGGGAGTCCGCTTGCGGGAATTCAGGCCGGGCAAGCTCCCCGCGCTTGCCATTTGCGCCATAACTCCTAGAATTGATCCATGTCGGCTAGCCTGCTCCCGGCGCTCGGGCGTTCGCTCCTGGTGACGCTGCGCGTCTGGTGGCGCGTCATCCGCCAGCTGTTCCACGAATTTACGGGAGCGCTGTTTCTGGTCTTCGCCGCCTACGGAGCGTTCGTCGTCTGGCGCGAATGGAAGCATCGCCCGGCACCCTGGGTCATCGCCTTCGTCGTGATCTACGCGTTGATGATGGCCGCTTTCGGGTTCACCGCTTTTCGCCGCGCACGGCGTGTCCGATAATCGCTGACAAATGGCATCCGACAGAAAAGACCGTCCAGCCGTTCGGCGGAAGAACTCGGCCACGCCCACGGGCCTGCCCATGGAACCGGTCATCGGCCCGGGCGATCTCAAGGGCTGGGACTCGGAGCGCGACCTCGGTTTTCCGGGTCAGTTCCCGTTCACCCGCGGCGTATACCCCACCATGTATCGCGGCCGGCTCTGGACCATGCGGCAATACGCCGGCTTCGGCAGCGCGGTCGAATCCAATCGCCGCTATCGCTACCTGCTCTCACAGGGCCAGACGGGCCTCTCGGTCGCCTTCGACCTGCCCACCCAGATCGGCATGGATTCCGATCACCCGCTCGCGATCGGAGAAGTCGGCAAAGTCGGCGTGGCGATCGACTCGCTCGAGGACATGCAGGCGCTGCTCGACAACATTCCGCTCG
The DNA here is from genome assembly GCA_049696975.1 of Candidatus Acidiferrales bacterium. GTDB lineage: Bacteria > Acidobacteriota > Terriglobia > Acidiferrales > UBA7541 > Palsa-295. The sequence goes on from JBAVUW010000134.1 coordinate 57,149, forward strand.
AGCGCATTTCGACGTCGATGACCATCAATTCGACGGCAGCGATCCTGCTCGCGCTCTACGTTGCAGTGGCGAAGCAGCAGGGCGCGAACCTGGCGCGGCTGGCCGGCACGGTCCAGAACGACATCCTGAAGGAATACATCGCGCGCGGAACCTACATCTATCCGCTGCGCCCGGCGATGCGCCTGGTCACCGACATTTTCAGCTGGTGCCGACGCGACCTGCCGAATTGGAACGCGATCTCGATTTCCGGCTATCACATCCGCGAAGCCGGTTCGACTGAGGTGCAGGAAGTGGCCTTCACCCTGGCCAATGCGATCGCCTACGTCGAATCCGCCGTCGCATCGGGTTTAAAGGTGGACGGATTCGCGCCGCAACTTTCGTTCTTCTTCAACTCGCACAACGAATTCCTGATGCAAATCGCCAAATTCCGCGCCGCTCGCCGTCTGTGGGCGCGCACGATGCGCGGTCGCTTCGGCGCCCAAGACCCGCGCTCGCTGATGCTGCGTTTCCACGCGCAGACGGCCGGCTCTTCGCTCACTGCGCAGCAGCCGGAAAACAATCTGGTGCGCGTCGCGCTGCAAAGCCTCGCGGCCGTTCTCGGCGGCTGCCAGTCGCTGCATTCCAACGGCCTCGACGAAGCGTTGGCGCTGCCCACCGAACGCGCGGCGCTTCTGGCCCTGCGCACGCAGCAAATCATTGCGCAAGAAACCGGCGTTGCAAACACGGTCGACCCGGTCGCCGGCTCCTACGTAATCGAAAAGCTGACCAACGAAATCGAATCCGGCGCCCAGGATTACATTTCCAAAATCGACGCGCTTGGTGGAATGCTACCCGCCATCGAAGCCGGTTATCCGCAGTTGGAGATTCAGAAGGCAGCCTACGAGTATCAACAAGCGGTTGAGGGCGGCGATCAGGTTGTGGTCGGCGTCAACCGGTTCCAAGCAGCAGAAGAGCAAAACATCCCGACGATGCGCATCGATCCTGAAATCGAACGCTCGCAGATCGCGCGCCTCAACGCCCTGCGCGCCCGCCGCGACGCCACGAAATCCAGCGCCGCACTCGAAGAAGTGGAACGCTGCGCGCGAGGCACGGAGAATCTCATGCCCGCGATTCTCACGGCCGTCGAAGCCTACGCCACGGTCGGCGAAATTTCCGATGCCCTGCGGCGCGCCTTCGGCGAATACCGCGAATCAGTGGTTATCTGACGTTCCCACTAAATGACACGCACGCCCCCCAACGAAATCCGCTGGCCCCAGCGCATCGCCACGCTCGCCGACGCCCGCCAATACATCGATGCTCTCGGCTTCTGCGTGCTTTTCCCGGTCAAGAACGTCGCGCTACCGTCGCTCTATTGGCCCGTCACGCGCCGCGGTCCTGATGACGATTTCGTCTTCGACCAATCCTTTGAACAAATCTGGCGCTGGAAAGACGAGCTGCCGCGGCGCCGTTGGGCGATCTACGCGAAATACTTCCGCACCCGCGGCACGTTCATCTCGCTGGAATATTTACCGTATTTCCTGGCTATGCGAGCCAGCGCCGTCAGCCCCACCGATCACGCACGCTGGTATGCCGAAGGCCGCATCCGCGATGACGCGCGGGTCGTCTGGGAGGCCCTGGCGGAGCGCGGCCCGCTCGCCACGCTTGAACTCCGCCAGCTCTGCCACATGGAAACAAAGGCCGGCAACGTCCGCTTTAAGCGCGCCGTGCTCGACCTCCAGTCTTTCCTCCTGGTCGGTCACTTCGGCAAGGAGCGGGAAACCGGCGCATGGGAATCCACCCGGTTCGAGCTGACCTGCCGCGCTTTTCCCGCGCAGACGGCTGCGGCTTGCGCGATCGACCCCGCCGTTGCCCGCACGAAACTCGCCGCGAAGTATCGGCAGTGGCGATGCGGCGCCCCTCCGGTAGAATTGTCGCGACTGTTCGGTTGGTCGAAAGACGAAACTGCGGCCGCCATCAGCGCTGCCGAAGCCGCCAAGGAAGTTCCGAAAGGCAAAAAGCGCGGATGAAAATTATCCTGGCATCGGCATCGCCCCGTCGGGCGGAAATCCTGCGCAACGCGGCGATTCCGTTTGAGACGATGGCCGAGGTGATCGACGAATCGCGACGCCCCGGCGAGCTGCGGGCCGATTACGTTCGTCGCCTCGCGCTCACAAAGGCCAGGGCCGCCGCCGGGGTCGAGCACCAGTCTGCCGATCGTCTTTTCATCGGTGCCGACACCGTGGTCGTCGCCGGCGATGAAATTCTCGGCAAGCCCGCATCGCAGGAAGACGCGCGACGGATGCTTCGGCTGCTGAGCGGCGCGACTCATGAAGTTCACACCGGCCTTGCAATCGCCCGCCGGCCGGGCGCCACGGAGGCCGTCATCGACGAAGTCACCAGCGTCACTTTCGCGCCGCTCTCAGATGGCGAAATCGAAACATATCTCGCCACCGGTGAGCCGTTCGATAAAGCCGGCGCCTACGGAATCCAAGGCATCGGCGGGCGTTACGTCACCCGCATCGAAGGCTGCTATTTCAATGTGATGGGCTTGCCGCTGGCGCGGCTTTGGACGCTCCTGCGTGAATTCGGCTGGAAAGATTCGCCGGCCGATTAGACCGGGCGAAAAAAGAACGGCGGCCCTCAGGCCGCCGTCTCAATTTCAATCTGGGTTCTTGAAGATCGGGTTACTTCTTCTCTTCAACTGGCGCGGACGGCGGAGCGTTCGTCGCGGGAGGAGTCACCGGCTGGCTCGCTTGTGCGGGCGGTTGATCGCCCCGCATGCCTTCCTTGAACTCGCGGACTCCTTGTCCGAGTCCCTTCATCACTTCCGGAATCTTGCGCCCGCCAAAAAGCACCAGGATGACGACCGCGATGATCAACAAATGCATTGGACTGTCCCACATCGGACACCTGCCTTTCACACCCGGGATGCCCCAAGGCAAAATCCCCAGAATCACGCATAAACCAAGCACAGTATAGCACGCCCGCACCGCGCCGGCGTGTGAGGGCCGGCCACGGCGCACGGCTCGGTTTCAGGATTGAGGCGCGGCTTCGAAAGGACCCTCAGGCGACTGCAGCGGGAACTCGCTGCGTACTGGCAATTTCCCGGGCGATTGCCAAGGCCGCCGCACGCGGATCCTTCGCACCCGTGACCGGTCGGCCCACCACCAGATAGTCGGCGCCAGCCTGAATCGCAGACACCGGTGTCGTGACGCGCGCTTGATCATTTAGGTCCGCGCTCGCTGGACGCACTCCCGGCACGACGATCAGGAATTTCGGCCCACACTCCCGCCGAATCGCCAGCGCCTCGTTGCCGGAAGCGACCACGCCGTCAAGGCCGGCCGATTTCGCAAGTTTCGCAAGCTCGACCGCTCGTTTGGCAGGTGTGCCCGATATCCCCAGGCGCCGCAGCTCCGGCGCATCCATGCTCGTCAAAATCGTCACGGCCAGCAGCGCCGGGCGCGTCCGCAGGCCGCTCATGGCGTCGCGCGCCGCGCGCATCATCTCGAGGCCGCCGAGCGCATGCACATTGATGAGCCGCACCTTAGGCAGCGCGGCGGCAGCGGCGACAGCGCCTGCCACGGTATTCGGGATATCGTGGAATTTCAGATCGAGGAAGATCTCGAAACCCAGGCCCGCAAGCGTTGTAACCGCCCGCGGACCTTCGGCCGAGAAAAGCTGTAAACCTACTTTAAAAAGGCCTGCCGCACCGCGCAAACGCCGCGCCAGGGCCGTGGCCGGCCCCAGGCGGTCAACGTCCAGCGCTACGATTAGTCGTGACGTTCCGAGGCGGGGCGTGTGGGCACCTCAAGCAGTTCCAGGCGGACCTTGGCGGTTCCGCGATGGTCAATTCCAAGCTTCTTGGCAACGGCGTAGGAGACGTCGAGCTCGCGGCCTTCCACGTAGGGGCCGCGATCGTTGATCCGAACCACATCACTCCGGTGGTTCCGGGTATTCACGACCCGGACGACGGATCCAAGGGGCAGCGTCGGGTGGGCTGCTGTCTCGGCGTACATGTCGTAGGTTTCGCCATTGGCCGTCTGCTGGCCGTCGAAATCGTGACCGTACCAGCTTGTTGTGCATTCCCAGGTAGCCAGCGGTTTCTGCTGGGTCTTGGAGGCCGTTTCAGTCGAGGTTTGGGGGCCGGATACGGTTTGGGAAGGGCTGCCAGCCTTACCCAGGGCCGTGGGATTGGCCGACGGAGTAAGGATAAGCAAACCCAGTCCTAAGAATACCGATTCGAGGACTATGAATAGTTTCGCTCTCATGTGCAACTAACCTCCCTGAAATCAGCTAATTCTAGCATTTCGAAGTTCCCTGAAGCAACCGCGTTAGGCCTTCATGGATCCCCGTAAGCTCTTGATTTCAAGCAAATTTTCGTCCCGGCACCACGCTTCGAGGTCTCCTACCAGCGTTTCCGAAGCCCTCGGATCCACGAAGTGTGCGGTGCCTACCTCTACCGCCGAGGCGCCCACGATCATATACTCGGCAACATCAGCCGGGGTCTCTATACCGCCAAGCCCTATGATCGGTAACTTTGTTACCCTAGCCGCCTCATAAACCAACCTCACGGTTATAGGTTTTATGCCCGCACCCGACAACCCACCCGTCGTACTACCAAGACGGGACTTCCGAGTGTGGGGATCCAGACACATTGCCGGGTATGTGTTCGCTATGATGACAGCGTCCGCGCCCTCATTTTCCGCAACTCCAGCCATAAGTCCAATAGATCCAATAACGGGTGACAATTTTACCCAAAGCGGGCGTTTCGACGCCGCCCTCGCTGCGCTGATGACCTCAGCAGCCAAAACGGGGTCGGTACCATACTCGACCCCACCTCGTTTGGTGTTCGGGCAGGAGATATTGAGTTCGTACGCCGCCAGCCCTTCTGTGTCTTCCAGGACACGAATCACTTCAATGTAGTCCTGCATGCTGTACCCGAAAACGTTGGCGATGATGGCAGTGTCGAAGTGCCTCAGCTGAGGCAGCTTTTCGGCCACGAACACCCGCACGCCCATGTTTTGTAGCCCGATCGAATTCAGGATGCCGCTTGGCGTGTCGTACATCCTAGGGCTTGGGTTGCCGGCGATTGGTTGCGCGGAAAGCCCCTTGACGACGATACCGCCCAAGCGGTTCAGATCGACCAGCTGGGCGAATTCGACTCCGTAGCCAAAGGTCCCGCTCGCGGCAATGATTGGATTTTTGAGACGGATACTGCCGATGCTGACTCGGAGGTCAACCCCCGACGAGGTCCCGGGGATCCTTACTCGCTCTGGCGAGCTCACTAAACGTAGAGTTTAGCACCCTGGTCAAGGACTGACTCCACTCGAGTAACTCAGCGGAGCCCGCTGACGATATTGAGGACCGAGGAATAGCGCGGAACCGAGAACGCGTAGTATTTCAGATCCGGAGTGATCACAAGTCTGGAAGCATCCGCGCTTTCCGATTTGAGTTGCTTCCAGAGTGTGCGCCGACCGTCGGACAGGTTTACGATGTTCACAATGAACTCGTGCCCGGTTGGCTCCGCGAGCAGCAGGGATTTACCGTCACTTGTGAAACGAACCGGGTACTCCCTTTCGTGGCCGGTGGACAGCGGGATGAGCTGGCTTCCATCCAGCCTGTTCAGCAAGACCCCCTTGCGCTCCAACCGCAACGCCAGCATTTGGCCGTCCGGAGAGAGTTTTGGAAAGCTATTCCGGGAGCCGCCCTGAACAAACCGCGGAGGGCCGCTGACAACCTGCTGTACGTAAACGTTCCAGTCTTGTTGTGTCGTTTCCCCTTCATAGGCGATGAAGCGTCCGTCGTCTGACCAGGAGACGTGATCGTATCGAGTGATACCGGGAGTCGATAGGTCCCGCGACTCGCCGGCGCCCACTGGTTGCAGCTCCATCCCGGACTCCCTCTGTTTCAATACGATGACCGATTTTCCGTCAGGCGAAATCGTGATTTCGCCCGCGCCATAGCTGATGGCAGCCGAGCCATTCGTCGCCCGGACGTAACACTGTCCCTCGCTGGCGATGGCCCACACTTCGCCTTCCTCGATAAAGCTCACGGTCCGCCCATCGGAAGTGATGGCCGTCGGTTCCGTGTTATCCAGCCATGAATACGGATGGATGTCGTTGTCACCGGGAAAGAACCCGATCAATTGGCTGCGCCAACTCTCGCGAGACAGCAGCACACGGCCGTCTCTGAAGACATCGTGCAAGCGAATCGAAGGTGAGGTCAACAGCGTGCGCATTTTGCCAGAAAGCGTGACGGCCCGGATCGAATCGGCCCAGCCCGTGCGCGGCGAATTTGCGGCAAACCACACTTCCTTGCCGCCGGGCCCCCAGGCAACTCCTTCGAGGCTGAGGAAACCGGTGGCCAGAGTGGTTTTTCTCCCGTGCAGATCGATTACGTCGATATCCCCGTCGTCGTCCTCGAGGTTGGCATGGTTCTCGAAAGCAATCAGGGTCCCGTCAGGGGAGAGCCTGGGTCGTCCAAACCAGCCCTCTTTTTGTTGGTAGATCACATGCCCCAGCGGGTACTCCAGCTGCGTTCCAGCATCCGAGATCCTCGAAACCATCAGCTGGGTTCCGTCCGGACTCCAGTCAGCGTACGCAATATGGCTGGCGATATCTCGCGGAAATCCGCCGGCGAGATCGACAGTCGCCAACGTCCCGCCGCACTCGAGAAGAAAAATACGCTCGCAATTGCGCAGGACCGCCAGTTCGTCCGTTGCAGAGGCGCTGGCGATGGTCGCCGGCCCCACTCCCAGATCCCGCGACTCGAAACTCCCCACGCGAAACGTATCGGTTTCTTGCGGCCCTCCCTCCCACCAGCCGGTATAGACCACCGTGTTGCCATCGTGGGAAAATCGCGCCGCACCCAGTTCTCCTTCGCGAAATGTCACCATCGAATAGCTGACGTCGAAAGGCTTGCTTCTCGTGAGAAGGAATGCTCCGCCGAGTGCGATTGCCAGCATGGCCGAAATCAGCCACGGCAGTGTTTTCCATACCGCGGCGGTTGCCGGAACCGGCTCGTCAGACTGCGGGGCACTTGGCGGCGCTGCTTCACTGGTCCATTTCAGCTCCAGCCGGGCGTCGCGCGCGGATTGGAAACGGTCGTCGGGGTTTTTCTCCAGGCACGTTTTCACGATGCGCTCAAGGGATGGCGGTGTGAGCGGCTGAATCGCCGAAATCGGCTCGGGATTTTTTTCCAGAATCGCGCTGGCCACGCTGATTTGGCTTTTCCCATCAAACGGCCGCTTGCCTGTGACCATTTCGTAGAGCACGGCGCCCAGGGCGAAAATATCTGACCGTGCATCGGCTTCTTTGCCTTCCAGCTGTTCTGGCGACATGTACTGGATGGTGCCCAGCACTTCGCCCGCGGTCGTAAGCGGCGAGATGGGGCTGATGCCGCTGATCGTTCTTGCGGCGGAAAGCAGGGGAGCCGCGGCGCCATCGGACGCCACTCCGGATAGCACAGCCTTCGCGAGGCCGAAGTCCATCAGCTTCGCGCCGCCTTTCGTCAGCATGACGTTTCCCGGCTTCAAATCGCGATGAATGATTCGCGCTCGATGTGCCGTATCGAGTGCCTCGCAGACTTCCATGCCGACCCGGAGGGTCTCCTTCAGCGGAATCGGGCCGCGCCGCAGCCGGTCGGCCAGCGATTCGCCCTCCAGATACTCCATCACCAGAAAATCGACACCGTCCTGGTGCCCCACGTCGTACAGCGTGCAGATTCGCGGATGATTCAGCGAAGAAATCGCGCGCGCCTCGCGGTCGAATCGCTCTCTCAGTTGTGGGTTCGAAGATAGATGCTGCGGCAGGATCTTGATGGCCACTTCGCGGCCCAGTCGTGCGTCCCGGGCGCGATAGACTTCGCCCATGCCGCCGGCTCCCAACGGGGCCACGATCTCGTACGGTCCAAGTTTCGTCCCGGAAACAAGCGCCATGAGCGCGGAATTATAACGTGGAAGCGCCCGGATCCGCCGCAATTCCGTCGTTTTCGCCGCGCCAATCCATCGCTCGAACTCGCCGGACTCTATGCTAGGATGTGGCCTGCGATGCCGGTCGTAGAAAAACGTCAGCTCCTCTCCGCCGAAGAAATTGGCCGCACCCTCAGCCGTTTGGCCCATGAAATCGTCGAAAATAGCGGCGGAGCGAAAGACCTTGCGCTCATCGGTGTACGCCGGCGTGGCGTGCCGCTGTCGGAGCGCCTGGCGTCCCAGATCCGGGGCTTCGCGAAGGTGGAAGTTCCGGTCGGCACGCTCGACATCACCCTCTACCGCGATGATCTCTCAACCGTCGGCTCGCATCCGGTGGTGCAATCGACGCAGATCGACTTTCCGGTGGACAATCGCGACCTGGTAATCGTCGATGACGTGCTCTACACGGGCCGCACGATCCGCGCCGCGATGAACGGCCTGTTCGATCTCGGCCGCCCGCGCCGCATACAGCTCTGCGTGCTCATCGACCGCGGCCATCGCGAACTTCCGGTCGAGGCGTCTTTCATCGGCAGGCAGATTCAGACCAGCGACAGCGAAATCGTGGAAGTTCGCCTGCGCGAGATCGATGGCGAAGAACGCGTCATGCTGGTGGACCGCGTTTCCTGACCCCGTTCGGAAACGGTCCGGAGGCAGTGCCTAAAGGGAAAAAGTGCTTCAGCGCCTGTCACACTTGCTCGGTACGGAAAACCTCACCCGCGAACAAATTGCATTTATTTTAGATCAAGCCAAGCCGTTCCAGGAATTCCAGCGCCATCCGCTGAAGAAATTAGCCACGCTGCGCGGCAAAACAGTGGCCATCGCCTTCTTCGAATCCTCCACGCGCACACGCATCAGCTTCACCACCGCGGCCTCTCGTCTCGGCGCGGACACCATGGCGCTGCAAGCCGAATCCTCCAGCCTGAAAAAGGGCGAATCGCTCATCGACACGGTCCGCACGCTCGAAGCCATGCGCCCCGATGGAATCGTCATTCGCCATGCGTCCTCCGGCGCGCCCGAATTCGTGGCTCAGCGTCTGGAAATTCCCGTGGTCAACGCCGGCGACGGAACACACGAGCATCCCACGCAGGCCCTGCTCGACGCGCTCACCATCCGCGACCGCAAAGGCAAGCTCGAGGGCTGGAACGTCACCATCCTCGGCGACATTCTCCACAGTCGCGTCGCCCGTTCGAACATTCACGTGCTCAGCAAATTCGGTGTGAAGATCACGCTCTGCGGACCCGCCATGTGGGTTCCGCGCGAACTTGAAAAGATGGCACCTGGCATTCGCACCGTCCACTGCATGGAAGAAGGCCTGCGCGGCGCCGACGTCGTCATGGTGCTGCGCGTGCAAACGGAGCGCATCCACGAACCCGCGCTCGCGCCCGACGAATACATTTCGCAATTCCAACTGACGCCCGCGCGCCTGAAGCTCGCGCAGCCGGAAGCGCTCGTACTCCATCCCGGCCCGATCGTCCGCGGGCTCGAAATCGATTCCGCCGTTGCCGACGGGCCGCAGTCCGGTGTGCTCGAGCAAGTCACCAACGGCCTCGCGATCCGTATGGCCCTGCTCTACCATCTGATCGGCGGCGCTGCCGCGGACGCTCCCCATCCCGCAAAGGATCGTACGAATGCTTCTGATTAGGAACGGCCGGGTCCTCGACCCGGCGACGAAAACCGACGCGACGCTCGATATCCTGATCGAGGGCGACCGCATATCGCGCGTCGGCCCCGAGCTTGATGCGCGCGACACCGAATTTTTCGACGCCCGAGGTCTCATCGTGGCGCCTGGCTTCATCGACCTGCACTGCCACCTGCGCGAGCCCGGCGGTGAGATGTCGGAAACCATCGAGACGGGCACCCAATCCGCCGCGCGCGGGGGATTTACCGCCGTCTGCTGCATGCCGAATACGCAGCCGGTGAACGACAACGCTTCCGTCACGCGTTCGATTGTCGAGCGCGCTGCGGCGTCCGGTGCGGTGCGCGTGTGGCCGATCGGCGCCGCGTCGATGGGCAGCAAAGGCGAAGCGCTCGCCGAAATTTCCGCCATGAAAGCCGCGGGGATCGTCGCTGTCAGCGACGACGGCAAACCCGTCGCCACCGCCCGCCTGATGCGCCAGGTAATGGACTATTGCACGCCGCTCGGCCTGCCGGTGATCGATCACTGCGAGGATCCGTCGCTATTCGCCGGTGGCGTCATGCGCGAGGGCCCGAACTCGCTCAAGCTCGGCCTGCAGGGAATTCCCGCCGCGTCGGAATCGATCTGCGTCGGCCGCGACATCGAAATGGCGCTGCTCACCGGTGCGCGACTCCACATCGCGCACATGTCCACCGCCGGATCCCTCGCGTATGTCCGCGCTGCCAAGCGGAACAAACTCCGCGTCACCTGTGAAGTCACGCCGCACCATTTCACGCTCACCGACGAAGACGTCCGCTACGACACGCATTACAAAATGAATCCGCCTCTCGCCTCGCGTGCCGATCGCGACGCATTGATCGCCGGCCTTGCCGACGGAAGCATCGACGTCATTGCCACAGACCATGCCCCGCATCACCCGGCGAGCAAGGACGTCGAATTCGATCGCGCGCCTTTCGGAGTCGTTGGCTTCGAAACCGCTCTCGCGCTCGGCCTCACCGAGCTGGTCGATTCCGGAAGGCTTTCGCTCGCGCGGCTCGTCGAACTTTTCACCACGGGGCCCGCGCGCGTGCTTGGCCTCGAGCGTACAATCGCCGCCGGCGAGCCGGCCGACCTCACGATTTTCTCGACCGAGCATACCTGGACCTATCGCACCGCCGATTCCCCGGGCAAGTCGCGCAATTCTCCGTTCGACGGCCGGTCGTTTCGTGGCGCACCGATGGCCACCGTCGTCGCCGGGCGAATCGTGTACCGTCGGTAACGGTCCCGCCCATGTCGACGCCAGCACAGCCGCCCCGCAGCTTCGGTCCCAGCGATTACCTCGCCGCGGAACGCACCTTTCTGGCCTGGATTCGAACCGGCCTCGCGCTCATGGGCTTCGGTTTCGTGGTCGCGCGTTTCGGACTTTTCCTGCAGGAAATTCACGTCGTGGCGCCCAATGTTCCCGCGCCCCGCCATGGACTATCGATTTGGTTCGGCAACGCCCTGATCGCTGCCGGCGTCATCATGGATATCTTCGCCGCCTGGCACCACGTGCGCATGGTTCATCAGCTCAATCGCGGCGAGACGCAGTTCACCCGACCGTCGCGCGGCGCGGTTGTCCTGGCTGGGTTTCTCGCGCTCGTGGGCATCGCGATGGTCATCTATCTGATGGTATTTTGACTCGGGCCAGATTTGCGCCGGCAACCTCCGGTCCATCATTCTGTGCGGAGTGTCCGACGGTGTTGTTTCGACTCCGTCGCGGCGGACGTTGGGTCACGCGCGAGAAGAAATTTTCTTCGACGGCAGCAATGGAGAATCAGCGTCAATCGGCTAGAGCATCGGAGGCTTCGATGGCATCCACATCCGAAAGCGGAATCGTACGGATCCCGAGCAAACACACAGTTGATGAAACCGTCGAAAAACTGCGCGGCATCCTGCAGGCCAAGGGCGTCATGCTATTCGCAGTAGTCGATCACAGCGGCGAGGCCGCCAAGGTCGGCCTGCCGATGCCGCCCACCAAGCTATTGATCTTCGGCAATCCGAAAGCAGGCACGCCGCTGATGCTCGCCTCGCCCTCGATCGCCCTCGATCTCCCCCTAAAGATCCTGGTAGCCGAAGACGCCGGCGGCGGCACCTTCGTTTCTTTCAATTCGCCCGAATATCTGCGCGACCGCTACCACCTGCCCCAAGAACTGCGCGCGAATATCGCCGTGGTAGAAACCCTGGCAAACGCCGCCGCGTCGTAACTTTTTGGTGATTCTAGCAGCCGGGCGTGCCCGGCGAACGTGCTTGGCTCAGTCCACACCATCCGCCTCGATCGGGTTTTGCAAGTGGCGGGTATCGGGCGAGGGGTACTTTCTGCTTGATCGAATCGTAGGCGTGTAACCCGTGAGGGGGAAAAGCCGGGCGGTATCCTTCCGCTTTTCTCGGTGTCTCTGCGCCTGTGCGGCCAATCCTAATGCGCAGCGGGCTCGGCCGCCGGATGCATTCCATGCTGCGGCACTTCGTGGACTCCCCGCGCCGGCGGCTCCTGATGAAAGCGGAACAGCTGGTTCAACGGTCCGGCGCCTTTCCCGGTCTGGTAGGATTTTTCGATCGCCTTCGTCACGTACGCCTTCGCCAGGATGGCTGCCTCGCGCAACTGCTGCCCGCTCGCCAGCTGTGCCGCGATCGCGGAGGAATATGTGCAGCCAGTGCCGTGCGTGTTCGGGCTGCGCACGTGCTCTCCGCCGAACGTTTCGATTTCGGGTCCTTCGCACAGCACGTCGATCGGTTTGTCCAGATGCCCGCCCGTCACGATCACGGCACGCGCGCCCATTTCCAGTAGCTTTTGCCCGGCGGCTTTCATCCCTGCCACGTCTTTCACTTCCATGCCGGTCAAGAATTCCGCCTCGGAAATATTCGGAGTGATCACGCTCGCACGCTTCAGCAGTTCATCGCGCACGAATTTGAGTCCGGCCGCGTCCAGCAGCTCAGCATCGCCCGCCGTCGGCCGCGACACGGGATCGAGCACCACGTGGGTGAACTTATATTTGTCCAGAAATTCCGCCACAGCAGACGCATTCGCGCGATTCGCCAGCATCCCGATTTTCACGCCCGCGATCGTGGCGTCCTCCGCGAGGGCCTCAAGCTGTGCGCGCAGAGTCGCCACGGGAGTCGCCTGCACCGCGCGCACACCCTGCGTTGATTGCACCGTCAGCGCCGTCACCGCCGCGATTCCGTAGCAGTTGTGCGCCGCGAAGGTTTTCAGATCGGCGGCCACGCCGGCGCCGCATGTGGGATCGAATCCTGCGATGGTGAGAAGTATCGGAGGTGTGTTGTGGCCGTTGCCCATGTGGTGATGATGGCTGCTCAATTCCGCTTCGCTCTCGCGCTAGACACGTATGCCGGCGACACCCTTCACGCTGGGCGTGCCGGCAAAACAAAATGTACGGCCTCGCGACGCCCCACGCAACAAATATTTTTCCGCGAACGGCGATCGGATAAAAAGTATGAGCAACACTCGAAACAATTCGATGTGCGGATCCTCACACGCGTGATGTCACCGCCAGATCCACCATCGTCCCAGGAACCATTGCCAAAATCCATCTGCCACAACGACCGCGACGAATGCTACGATCACCGCCCCCGCGACCATTCCCGCGACGAAGCTGCCCGGGGATGTGTAATAGCGAACGCCGATCCGGAAACCGCACATCGCGCCAAATATTCCTCCGCATACGAATCGAATCCAAAACTCCGCCCACGTGTATTTCAGGATCGACTCGACCCTCGGATATTCGCGAACCTCTTGCGCACGTCCGCCCGCGTCTTTGGGCGGCGCAGCTTCCGGTACCGGCCGCGCAACCGGTCGAACCGTCTGTCTGGCTGCGGCATAGCCCGGGCGAAACGCATCAACGAAATAGCGCAAGGGTGCATTCTCGATTAGGGAATACGACTCGTTGATCGCTTTTGTCATCCGCGTCGCATCGGCGTGTTCGACCGCGTCGCTCTCATAGAGATCGGGATGCCAACGCTTCGCCAGACGCCGATAGCTCTGCTTGATCGACGCAGGGGTAGCCGACAGCGGCACGCCTAATACCTGATAAGCGTGTTTCAGCCCGGCGATGCGTTCCTCAGGAATCGACACGTGCCCGCAAGACCCTGCCCCAGAATAAAGTCGGAGGAATCCATCAGACGAAAAACCTTACGGCCGCGTCAACGAACCGTAACGCTTTCTCAGTCAGTTTGGCAGCTGGAAGGGTGGAGCTTGAGCCCGCCGGAGAGCTTCGGACACAGGGATCGGTTCCCGGGGCGGGATTTCAGTTCGAGAATCGATCGTCCGGAAAAATCAGGGGAAAAGCCCGCGCACCAGCGTGGCATCCGCCACCCGGCCGACGGCCAGCACATAAGCGCCCGTGCGCATATGCGCCCGGTGCTTGCGCATCGACTCATGGACATCTGTGAATGCCTGGCGCATCACGCTCTCAAGCCGCGTATTCACTTCCGAGACCGGCCAGAAGAAGCTCTGCAGATCCTGCACCCATTCGAAATAGCTGACCGTCACGCCGCCTGCGTTCGCCAGGATGTCCGGTATCAGCACAATCCCCTTGCGCGCCAGCACTTCGTCCGCATGAGGAGTCGTCGGTCCATTCGCTGCTTCGCAAACGATTTTCGCTTTGATCTGATCCGCATTATTCAGCGTGATCACGTTTTCGAGCGCTGCCGGAATCAGAATGTCGCACTTCATGGTCAGCAGATCGTCGTTCGAAATCCGCGAAGTCCCCGGCATGCCCACCACGGTCCCGGAGCGTTCCTTGTACCGCATCGCTTTCAGAGGATCGATCCCGCGCGAATTGAAAACTCCGCCGCGCGAATCGCTGATGGCCACGACGCGCGCCTTTTTTTCCGCAAACAACCGCGCGATCTGCGAGCCGGTATTGCCGAATCCCTGAATCGCCACGCTCGCTCCGCGCAGCGACATCTTTTTCATCTTGCAGGCCTCCTCAACTACCACCAGGCATCCCCGCGCGGTCGCATCCTTGCGACCTTCGCTGCCGCCGATCGACACCGGCTTGCCCGTGACCACGCCAAGCGCCGAAAATCCCTTGGTCATCGAGTAGGTGTCCATCATCCACGCCATCGTCTGCGAATCGGTATAGACGTCCGGCGCTGGAATATCCTGTTCAGGCCCGATCAGCGGCAAAATTTCCGACGTGTAGCGCCGCGTCATCCGTTCCAGTTCGGGCTTGCTCATCCTCTTCGGATCGCAAATCACGCCGCCCTTGCCGCCGCCAAACGGAATGTTCGCAGTCGCCGTCTTCCACGTCATCCACATCGCCAGGGCCTTCACTTCATCCGGCGTAACTCCCGGATGGTAGCGAAGCCCCCCCTTGGCCGGTCCGCGTGACACGTTGTGCTGCACGCGATAGCCGGTAAAAACCTTCACCTGCCCGTTATCCATCTTCGTGGGGATGGAAACTTCCAGAACGCGCTTGGGCGTGCGTAGAATTTGCCGCAGACCCGCATCCAGCTTCAGGTACTCAGCGGCAAGATCGAATTGAATCTGAGCAATGCGAAATGGGTTCAGGTCCTCGCGAGGCGCGATTCGGGGTATGGGTTGGGGAGCCGCCTTCGCAACCGTGGCCATTTTGCCTTCCTCCTGGGGTGGAAAGCGCGACGCTTCGAACCGCGTGCTGAGCCTTTCGAGGGGCCGGACGCTCGTAAGTCTCGCGAGAACCGAAGTTTAGCCAACCCGTAAAGGATGTCAATGGAAACCAGTGCCAAACGCGCGCATTAGAGGCAAAGAAGTAACATTTCGCGCCCTTCAGAACCCGAGGATCCTGGCTGTAGCTGTATGTAAAAAAAGGCCTTAGCCTACGATGTCGCATCCGTCCGGCCCTCTGGTTGCCAGACCCAGACAGCTATAGGCGTTCCATGACCATGCAGCGGTGCACTGGACGTCTGTATTGGCGCGCCCAGAATCGGCGAGCATTCACGCCCCCTCTACCCGGTGCTGAACAATCCCTCTCCCGGCATATACTGTGCGCCGCCACGCTCAAGCGAAGGACGCTCCGGTATTTCGTTCCATCCATCGAGCGCTTTCGCGCGTAATTATAAGAAGGGAGCCGCCCCAAGCCGGTGAGTTCAGAATCGGGAACGGAGCTCGGAGCCTCAGACGCGGCGCTCATGGAGAGGATCGCTCAGCGGGACCAGACCGCGCTTGCCGCGCTTTATGACCGCTATGCCGGCATGCTCTCGTCCGTTCTGAACCGCATTCTGCGCGACACGCAGGCCGCGGAGGAAATTTTGCAGGACATATTCTTCCAGCTCTGGCGTAATCCTTCTCGGTTCGACGCGGCCCGCGGCTCCCTGCCCGGCTGGCTCATGGTCATCGCGCGCAATCGCGCCATTTCCAGGCTGCGCCATCGCAATCCGGCTGCCGGGGGTGAACTCTCCGAGGCGGCCGCCGTCTCCACGGTCAATATCGAGACCGCTGCGGCGCAGCAGCAGTTGATCGGCCGGGTGAAAGGCGCGCTCGAGAATCTTCCAGCCGAGCAGCGCGCGGCCATCGAGCTCGCCTATTTCGAAGGCATGAGCCACAGCGAAATCGCGCAGCGCACCGGCGATCCGCTGGGCACGGTGAAGACGCGGCTGCGCTCGGCCGTTGAATCACTGAAACGAGCTTTGCACGCACAGGCGGCTTCGAACAGATGAACGCACACCCAACTCGCGAAGAAGATTTCGATCTCTACGCACTCGGCGCACTCGAAGGCGACGAGAAGCAGGCGATCGAAACTCACATCGCCCAATGCGCCGATTGCGCGCACAAACTCGCCGCCGCCCGCGGACGCATGGCCCTACTCTCGCTCGCCGCTCCCCGCGTGGAGCCTTCGTCCGCAGTCAAGCGGCGCCTGCTGGCGCAGGTGCGCGCCGATACGGAGGGCGATGTGCGAATCGGAACCTCGCCCGTGAACTCGCGGGCGATGCAGTCGCGCGTACGCGGGTCCGGATTCTTCACTGGCTGGCGCACCGCAATCCTTGTTCCCGCGCTCACCGTGCTCGTGATCGCGACCGCGTGGCTTTGGAACCAAAATCGTTTGCTCAACATCGAGGTTGCCCACCTCGGCGACATGGTGAAAACACAACAGCGCGGACTCGTCGCCATGCGTGACGCTGTGGATTTCATGGAGTCGCACGACACCGTCACCGTCGCGCTCGCGCCACAACCCGGCCAGCCGCAAGGCGCCGCGCACGTGATGTACAACACGAAAATGGGCATGCTGATGTATGAAGGCGAAATCGCTCCGGCGCCCGCCGCGAAAAGCTACGAGCTCTGGGTCATCCCAACGGACGGCAAGCCCATCAACGCCGGCGTCTTCAATCCCGTCACCGGCCGGGCCGACCATTGGATGATGAAAATGCCCCCGGGCGTCGCGCCAAGAATGTTCGCCGTAACGCTCGAGCCCCAAGGCGGCATGCCGCAACCCACCGGCCCCATGATCCTAATCGGCCACGCATAGCAGCCGCCATTTCTTGACTGGCGCAAGCCGAGGTTTTGGAGTATAGGTTGAGCTCCAGCTCATCTGTGCCGGGACGCGCAGGGATGAATTCATCGACGCGTTGCATTCAACCTACTGAAAGGTGATCGTGCGAGCCCTTCGCGAAAGCTCTCTCGCTCAGCTGGCCCGCTCAATCCGAAAAGGGAGAATCGATATGAGGAAAGCAGTTACCACATTTGCGGTGCTCGCCATGCTGTTCTGTACCGTCAGCCTGAAAACCCACGCCGACGACAAAACCATGTCTTGGACTGGCTGGATCAGCGATAGCCATTGCGGCGCCAAGGGCATGAGCGCGGATCACAAAGCCTGCGCCCAGACCTGCGTGAAAACCAAAGGCGCCTCCTACGTCTTTGTCACCAGCGCGGACAAGAAAGTCGTCAACATTCACAATCAAGACTCCATCGACGCCGACAAGGACCTCGGCACGGAAGTGCAAATCACGGGCCACATGATGGACGATGGTTCGGTCCACATCGACAAAATCGCGCCGAAATCCTAGGTGCACTCGAAGGATCGGATCGAAGTTTTAACGAAGCATCGGATTGTCAATGGGGTGCAGGCGAGGGGTGGGGAGCCTGCACCTCTTTTTTTTGTACGGAGACGCAGCCCGTTACGGCGTAGTACATGCCCCCGCATTCATCCTCATCCTGGGCGCGGCCGAAGGATCCCTCTTGCCGCCCGCTGCTCTTTGCAGCGTACCTCGGCAAAGCCGGGGTGAACCCCTTTCGGCCTCGAATTCTCGTCCCAGTCTCCTCGAGGGTCGCAGCTCCACCCGCAGCAAGTCTGGTTCGCCGATCGGTTTGCTTCCGGGCCATGCCGGGCGGCTACGCCTTCACGGGAATTTTTTCCGCGTCCATATAAGGCCAAAGCGCCTCAGGCAGCTTCACCGACCCGTCCGGCAGCTGAAAATTCTCCACGATCGCAATCCACGTCCTGCCCACCGCCAGCCCGCTCCCGTTCAGCGTATGCGCGTACTCGCTCTTTCCACCGCCCTTCGCGCTCTTGAAGCGAATCCCCGACCGTCGCGCCTGAAACGCCTCCGTATTCGAGCACGACGATATCTCCATGAATTCGCCCGTCGACGGCAGCCACACCTCGATGTCGTATGTTTTCGCCGACGCGAATCCCATGTCACCCGTGCACAATTGCACCACGCGGTAGTGCAGTCCCAACCGCTCCAGGCATTTCTCCGCGTTGCGCACCAGCGTCTCGAGCTCGTCGTAGCTCTGCTCCGGCCGGGTGAACTTGAATAGCTCCACCTTCTGGAACTGGTGCTGCCTCTTGATCCCCCGCGTGTCTTTCCCCGCCGCGCCGGCCTCGCTGCGGAAACACGCTGTCCACGCGCACACCTTGATCGGCAGCGCATCGCCGTCCAGCGTTTCCTCGCGATGCAGGTTCGTAAGCTCCACTTCGGAAGTCGGCGTCAGCCACAAATCCGTGCCTTCCAGATGAAACATGTCCGCCGCGAACTTCGGCAGCTGCCCCACGCCGGTCAGCGCTGCCGTATTCACGAGGAACGGCGGCAGGATTTCCGTGTAGCCGTTCTCCTTCGTGTGGATGTCGAGGAAGAAATTGGCGATGGCCCGCTCCAACCGGGCTCCCAATCCTGCATAGACGGCAAAGCGCGCGCCCGACATTTTCACGGCGGCCCCAAAATCCAGAATCCCGCACCGCTCGCCAATCTCCCAATGGGGCCGCGCCGCAAACTCAAATTTCGGCGGAGCCCCCGATGTGCGCACCACAACGTTGTCAGCCGCGCTATGGCCGACAGGCACGCTCGCATGAGGAATATTCGGGATCGTCAGCAAAAACGCACGCATCCGCTCGTCAAGCTCCGCGATACGCTGGTCGTTGCGCTTAATTTCGTCGGAGGCTTCCTTCAGCTTCGCGAACATCGCCGGCAACATGTCGTCCTGGCCCTCGGGAGCGCCAGGCGAGGGCCGCTTGAGCTGAGCGATACTCTCGTTGGCCTTGTTCCGCTCCGCCTTCATTCGCTCGGTCGACGTAATGATCTTCCGCCGGTCCGCATCCAGCTCTTTGAAGGGTTCTAGATCCAGCGTGATCCCGCGGTCCCGTGCCATCTTCTCAATCAAATCCATGTGCTCGCGCACAAATCCCAAGTCGTGCATAGGCCCATAAGAATAACGGAAAGCAGTGCTGAGTGGCGAGTAGCGAGTGCGGCAACGGATCGCGCGACGCGCGTCGAATCCTGCACTCCGCCATGGAGGATTGCATGACGACCAGCCTCAAATTGCAGCCGGTTCTAGAACTGTTTCTGTGCTGTGTTCCGAATACAGGCGCTCGCAAAATCCATCGGGCGTGAAAGTCGGCCCTTCCGCGATCTCAAGCCCGCCAGCACAAAAGCAGTAGAAGTGGCGAGACCCGGGCGCTCCGTTACGCTGCGATGTATTTCTTCGAAATTTCGGCGATGGTCCTTGCGCCGGCTAGCCGCATGGTCATTGCAAGCTCGCCGTCGAGATGCTGGAAGACAGCTTGCGCGCCCATCCAGCCGCCGAGCGCCAGGCCGTAAAGCACCGGCCGCCCGATCGCGACGAGATTCGCGCCGAGTGCCAAGCACTTGAAGACGTCCTGGCCGCGACGAATGCCACCGTCGATCACGATGACGGCGCGGCCGTCGAGGGCGTCGGCGATACGCGGCAGCGCGGTGAACGCACCGGCAATGTCGTCCAGCTGACGCCCGCCGTGATTCGATACCTGCACGCCGGCGCAGCCGTGTTCGACAGCAGCGACGGCAAACTCCGGCGTGATCACGCCCTTCAGCAGCACGGGTAAGCCGGTCGTCGTGCGGATGAATTCCACGTCGTCCCAGTCGAGATCGCTCTTGATCGCCCCTTGCCCATAGCCGCCGGGTTGGGCGGGAAAATTTCCGGACGGGAACGGCGAGCGGAAGTGATTTCGGCGATCCGTTTCCCGATTGCTGGCTACGACGGTGTCGACGGTAAGCACGATCGCGGAATAGCCCGCAGCTTTCGCCCGGCCGAGAACCGCGGCCGCGACGCCGCGATCGGAGGGCAGATACATCTGAAACCATTTCGGGCCCGGGCAAACCTGCGCGATTTCCTCAAGAGTTTTCGTCGAGAGCGACGCGGCGCAGTAGAGCGCCTTCGCGGCGCTGGTTCCCTGCGCGGAACCGAGTTCGGCTGTTTCGTGCGCTATGGCGTGCGCCGCCATGGCGGAGCACATCAGCGGCGTCGCGAGCTGCGAACCGAGAACGGTCGTCGAGCGATCGGCGTCCCGATAGCCGGTGAGGTAGCGCGGGGCGATGGTGACGCGCTTGAATGCCGCTTCGTTCTCGCGCTTGGTCCATTCGTCACCGGCGGCGCTGGAGACGTAGCCGAAGCCTCCTGTGGGAATGACTTTCTGCGCGGCAGGCTCGAGCTCACGCAGATTGATGAAGTCGATGGCCTTGATTTCCGAGGGCGCGCCGTAGGCGGCGACCCCAGACGCATTCGGCGCAGGATTTTGTGCCGCTTGCGCCGGCGGTGCGGTGGGGGCTGCGGAAGATTCCGCGGCGTGCGCGAATGTTGCCGGAAGTCCGGCGCTAAGAGTCACGGCGGCTGCGGTGGCGGAGAGAAAATCGCGGCGTTTGCGGTCCATCGTGCATCCTCCGGCGAGATGGGTGGTGGAGACGCGCGGATGATAGCACGCGGGGCCAATGAAGACGCCCGGCGGACGCCGAAAGCAAATCGCCGGGCAGACTCGAAGAAGGAATGCCACGCAGCGCTGCGGGGATGTCTCTAGGAAGAAACCTCGGACAAGCGACGCCGAAAGAACCGGCGCTCGACGTCGTTGGTGGCGAGCGAAAGGGCGCGACGGTAGGCTTCGGCGGCTTCGGGTTGTCTGCCAAGGCGGCGAAGAATATCGGCGCGGGCCGCGGGCAGCAGGTGGAAATCGGCGAGCTCCGTGCGGACGGCTAGTTCGTCGAGCAGCGCCAGCCCTTCCTCAGGCGAACGCGCGAGCGAGACCGCGACAGCGCGGTTCACTTCGATCACGGGCGACGGATTTATTTTCAGCAGGGCCGAGTAGAGCGCGGCGATCTGCGGCCAATCGGTATCGGCGCTGGTTTTCGCGTTAGCGTGCAGCGCGGCGACGGATGCCTGCAGCGCGTAGGAACCGGCGGCGCCAGCCCGCAGAGCGGACTCGAGCAGTGCGGTGCCTTCGTGGATTTGTTCGGTGTGCCACTGGGCGCGGTCCTGGTCCTCGAGCAGGATCAGCTCGCGATCGGAGCCGACGCGGGCGTCGCGGCGCGAATCGTGCAGGAGCATCAGGGCGAGCAGCGTGCGCGTTTCGGAGTCGCGCGGGAGCAATTGGCACAAAACGCGGCCGAGGCGGATCGCTTCGGCGCAGAGCTCGCGCCGGATCAGCGAATCACCACCGCTGGCGAAATAGCCTTCATTGAAAATCAGGTAGACGACGAGGCGGACTGCGTCGAGGCGGTCGGGCAGGTCTTCAGGCGGCGGGACGCGGTAGGGCACGTTGGCGTCGCGGATTTTTCGCTTGGCACGGACGAGGCGCTGGGTCATCGCTGGCATCGGTATCAAAAACGCTTTGGAGATTTCCTCCGTGGTGATGCCGCAGATCGTGTGCAGCGTGAGCGCGACTTGTGAGTCGACCGCGAGCGCCGGATGGCAACAGGTGAAAATCAGACGCAGCTGGTCGTCCGGGAACATATGGTCATTTGAATCGACTTCGGACTCGGTCGCTGGCGGCGCGGAGAGGGGCGCGCTTTTTGCGATTTCCTGGCGCTTGACCTCCCATCGCCGATCGCGGCGGATGCGATCGATGGCTTTGTGGCGCGCGGTGCTGATGAGCCAGGCTCGCTGGTTCGACGGCTCACCTTCGGAGGGCCATTTTTCCAGCGCGATGGCGTACGCTTCCTGCAACATTTCCTCGGCGAGATCGAAATCGCCGAGCAGGCGGATCAGCGTGGCGAGGGCCCGGCCTGATTCTTCGCGGTGAAGCTTTTCAAGATCCATGTCGCAGGAAGCGCGCCGTTGTTGTTGCGACGATGCGAGCGTCAGCCTAATTCTATCGCCCGGCGGCCTGTTCCATCGTGAAAACGGGACGCACTTCGACGGAACCGAAACGGGCACTTGGGATTCTGGCGGCAATCGCGATCGCCTCATCGAGGTCCCTGGCTTCGATCAGGTAGTAGCCGCCCAGTTGCTCCTTCGTTTCGGCAAAGGGGCCATCGGTTACAACTCGCTTGCCGTCACGCACGCGTACTGTCGTGGCGCTGGCGACATCCTTGAGTCGGTTGCTGCCGAGGTTCTTTCCGCTTGCCGTGAGCTCCCGAGTGAACTTGCCGAACTCCTCAATCAAAGCGCCGGTTTGCGCCGGGGGGATGTTCCACCAATCCGATTCCTGACCGTAAATCAAAAGCAGATATTGCATGGTTGGTTCCTCCTACCAGTCAGTCGAACGGAAAGCCGAAAATCGACATACGAAAGAAAATTCTATCCGGCCCAGGCGGCGAGGCGGGAGCCAATGCCTACATTACCCCACAGCGTGAGCCGCATTCCAGCCCGGTCGGCCAGCCCGATCGGGCCAAAATGGGCGCCGGGGGATGCTGACGGAGGGTCGCAGAGGGTGGATGTGCGAGCGGAATTCGCGGATCATACCCCACACATGGAAAGACTTAGGGGAGGATTTATGGGCGATCTGCTGATGGATGCGGCCGAGCGGGCAGCGCGCTATTTGTCGAGCGTGACCGAACGAAGTGTGGCGCCGCGCCCGGAGGATGTCGCGCGGCTGAGCGGGCTGGGCGGGCCGATGCCGGAAGATCCAATGGAACCCGCGCACGTCCTGGCGATGTTGGACGAGATCGGCTCGCCGGCGACGGTTGCGTCGGCGGGACCACGGTATTTCGGGTTCGTGATTGGCGGCAGCTTGCCAGCGACGCTGGCGGCGAACTGGCTTGCGGGTGCGTGGGACCAGGATGTGGCGTTGGGCGTGATGTCGCCGTTGGCTGCGGCGGTCGAAGAAATCGCGCGCGTTTGGCTGTGCGAATTACTGGGGCTGCCGGCGTCCTGCGGCGTTGGGTTCGTTACCGGCGCGACGATGGCGAATTTCGCGGGCCTTGCGGCGGCGCGCCACGCGTTGCTGAGCCGTGCCGGATGGAATGTGGAAGAGGACGGACTGTTTGGGGCGCCTCCGCTCAAGGTGGTCGTAGGCGACGAAGTGCATGTTTCGCTGCTCAAGGCCCTCTCGATGCTCGGGCTCGGCCGATCGCGTGTGGTCCGGGTGCCTGCCGATGCGCAGGGCCGTATGCGGGCCGGGGCGCTTCCGGCGCTCGATGAGCACACCATCGTGTGCATGCAGGCCGGCAACGTGAACACCGGAGCGTTTGATCCGGCCGAGGATATCTGCCCGCGAGCACAGGCGGCAGGCGCTTGGGTGCATGTGGACGGCGCGTTCGGTCTGTGGGCGGCTGCCGCGCCGGAGCGAGCACAGTTGATGAATGGATTCGCACGCGCGGATTCCTGGGCTACGGATTGCCACAAATGGTTGAACGTGCCGTATGACTCCGGTTTGGCGTTCGTGCGAGACGCAGAACAGCTTCGATCGGCGATGGCGGTGAGCGCTGCGTACCTGCAGTCGACACTCGCGCGCGAGCCCTGGCATTACACGCCGGAATCGTCGCGGCGAGCTCGCGGCGTGGAGGTGTGGGCGGCGCTGCGTTCGTTGGGCAAGCACGGCCTTGCTGAAATGATCGAGGGGCACTGCCGAATGGCTGCGCGATTCGCGGAGATTTTGCGGGGCGCGGGTTATGCGGTGCTGAACGACGTGGTGTTGAATCAGGTGCTCGTTTTGTTCGGCGGGCCCGACACGGCGAAGCGCGTGATTCAGGAAGTGCAGAACGAGGGCACTTGCTGGTGCGGCGGGACGGAGTGGCATGGCCAAGCCGCGATGCGCATCAGCGTGTCGAACTGGTCGACGACGCCAGAGGATGTCGATCGAAGCGCCGCAGCCATCCTCAAAATCGCAAACCGCGTCAACGGGCGGGGCGCCTAAGGTAATCGCGAGTCTGTGGGCACGTCCTCAGGGCGACCTTACCGGGGAACTTCCCCGGGGTTTGCAAGCGAAAGGCCGACAGGGAGATATATTCGGGTCACGGCCCCCCGATGTTGAAGAAGCCGGAAATCCCAATTCCGTTGTCGATTTCCGATCCTTCCGTTCGTCGATCCTGTGTAAGCGCTCTGAGGGGGGAGAAATCGAATGCCCACGTTACTTCATATTGACTCGAGTCCCATGGGTGAAGACTCTATATCGCGCCAGCTCACCAGGGAGTTCGTGCGCAGATGGCGATCCGTAAATCCTGAAGGGACAGTCATATCGCGAGATCTCAACGCCATTGCGATCCCCGTAGTCGAAGCGGCATGGTTGAACGCAAACTACACGCCGGAGCAATCGCGCACGGCCGATCAGAAGGACCTACTCTGGCTTTCGGGCCAGTTCGCTCGGGAACTGCTTAAGGCCGACGAATACGTAGTAGGTGTACCGGTGCATAACTGGGGCCCTCCCGCCAGCTTCAAGCTTTGGGTGGACCATACCGTCACGCCGTTTGGCCCGAGGTTGGATGGGAAACGAGCGACCTGCGTCGTAACGGCCGGCAGACTCTGCGGTCCGGGCTCAGGGAATGCTGCCAGAGACTACGTGGTGCCGTGGCTGCGAACCCTGTTCGGCGGTCTTGGCCTGACAAACATGCATTTTATTTTTGCTGACGGGACCGTCGATACAAAATCCGGCAAGGTCGATCGAGCAGCCTTCCTGGATCCGCATATCGAGGAAATTCAGGAGCTCTTCCCCGACGCTGTGTGCCTGTGACGGAACGCGGGATGCCGCCGGGGGCCGCACTCGCCCCCGGATGACGCGCTAAGTGTAATGCGTCAGACCGAACAAACCGCCGGCCGCGACCAGAATGCCGGGGATCCGCGTCAAGAAAACCGAGAAAAGCAGGCCGAGGAAGAAGCTCGTGCTGGCGAAGTGGTTCGCCAAGGATGGCACCACCACGGAATCTTTTTCAGACAGTGATTCCAATCTTCCCAAGGAAGTTACCCGAGGCCTGCAGGCGAAAGGCTTCCGGGGCGTGGTCGAACGGGAAGACCTTTTCGAGTACAGGCTTGATCCGATTAACCTGGATGGCTTGAATCAGTTGCTCCAGCAGCGCGCGGCTGCCTACGCCGATGCCTATAAGGCTCGCGTTCCTGAACATGAGATCGTGCGGATTCGCGTTTCCTTGGGCGCCGGCGAGGACACCGATGAGTGCGACTTTCCCGCTGTAGCCGACGCATTCGAACGAACGGGCGAGCGTGCCAATGCCGCCATTTTCGATGACGCAATCGACACCGCGGCCGCCGGTGAGCGCGAGGACTTCCTTTTCCCAGTCGGGATGTGTTTTGTAATTCACGCCGTCGGATGCGCCGAGCGCACGCGCGCGTTCGATTTTCGCGTCGCTCGAAGAGGTGACGATGACGCGACAGCCGGCCGCGCGAGCGAATTGCAGCGCGAACATGGAAACGCCTCCGGTGCCGAGGCAAAGAACCGTATCGCCTGGCTTGATGCGATTGCCGGCGGCCATCAGCGCATTCCAGGCGGTCGCAGCCGCACAAGGTAGCGTGGCCGCTTCTTCGAACGAGAGCGACGGCGGCATGGCGACCCAGCCGTCCTCGTGCAGCGAGATGAATTCGGCGAGCGTGCCGTCGAGCGGCGCGCCGAGAGCGGCGCGGTTTTTCGGAGGCGCACCGTCGATCCACACCTGGAAGAACGTGGGGATGACGCGGTCGCCGGGTTTGAAACGCGTGACGTTCGGGCCGACCGCGACGACCTCGCCCGCGCCATCGGAGCACGGAATCGTGTCGTGATCGAGGCCGTAGCGATATTTGCCGGCGATGATGGCGTGGTCGCGATAGTTGAGCGCGGCGGCGCGGAGGCGGACGAGAACGTCGCTGGGGCCAGGTCTTGGATCGGGGCGTTCGACGCGCCGGAGGTCTTCGAGCTTCGTGGGGCTTTTCGGGATCTCGTAGGCTTTCATGGCGAACGATAGGATAGCCGAGATGAGATCGCGTGCGGTAGGGGCGGGCTTCAAACCCGCCTCTGCAAGACTCGCGATGCTTTCAGCGGATCGTTATTTTCTCGAAACGCGGATCAGGCGGCCGTCATCGAGAAGGATGAAGAGGGAGCCGTCGGGCGCTTGTTGGACTTCGCGAACGCGCTGATTCAAGTCCTTCAGCAGGCGCTCCTCGGCGACGACTTTGTCACCGTCGAGAACGAGGCGAATCAGGCTCTTCGCGCCCATCCCTCCGACCAGGACGTTGCCTTTCCACTCCGGAAACATGTCGCCCGTGTAAAAGATCAATGCGCACGGCGCGATGTCCGGATACCAGAAATAGACGGGCTGCTCGACGCCTTCCTTCTGTGTCAGGCCCTGGCCTCCGACGAGGTCGCCGTTATAGCGGCGGCCGTAGCTGACGTTCGGCCAGCCATAGTTTCCGCTGGGCTTGATGATGCTGATTTTGTCGCCGCCGAGCGGGCCGTGCTCGACGACCCAGAGTTTGCCGGTGGCGGGATTGATCGCGGCACCCTCGGGATCGCGATGACCGTAGGAATACGTTTCGGGCAGCACCGTCGGCTGATCGAGGAACGGATTGTCTTTGGGGATCGAACCGTCTTTATTGATGCGCACGACGCGACCCGTGAAATTGCGCAGGATGTCCGGGTCGGTGATTTCGTGGTCTGTGCCGTCGTAACTCGCCTCGTAGAAACGGAAGCGGTCGGCGCCGGTGACGAACAGCGTGCCGTCGGGTGCGAACACGATGCGACGATTCACCCCGTCGAGCAGCACCTTCACATTTTCGAGGCTGCGCTCATCATCGCTCAGGCGGGCACTGGCCAGGCGCTCTTCGCCGACCCGCATGCTGCGGCGTTCCGCGACGGATGCTTTCCAGACATTTGCGTAGAAATATTCGAGCGGCCAAGAGCCGGGCGTTTCACCCGGCGGCGGCGCAAAGTACGTGAAATAGATCATGCGATTGCGGGCGAAACCGGGATCGAGGACCACGTCGTGGAGCGATTCGGCGGCGACGATTTTCGTGTCCGGCACGCCGGCGATGGGCGCGGCATAAAAGCCGTTCATTTCCGCGATGCGCAGAAAACCACAACGCTCGGCGACCAGAATTTTGCCGTTGGGCAGCAAGGCGAGCGACCAAGGCCCGTTGAAGCGAGAAATGATGGTATCGACTTTGAGCGCGGGCGAGGGCTTCGAGGGAGCGGGAGCGTTGGTTTGCGCCGGGAAGGCGGGTTTTGGCGGAGGATAATCCTCGGCTTTGACCTGCGCGCGTGCGACGAAAGAAATGCATGCAATCGCGAATGTCAGCGCGGCGATCCGCCGCCCGGTTGAACGTACGAATGGCCCGGTATGCAACTTTGTGTGCATTCTCGCCCCCTGGATCTGGTTGTTTGGGAATTTCGAGGCGAGATGTTACATGCGTTTGGCGCGAGTGGCAATCGTCGCGCGCGAAGATCCACCAAGACTTATTGTGCGACGTCCAACCGCAACTTTGGCTACGTAATGGTGGACCAATCGTTGGCGTGGAGGCTGCGCTCGAGTTGGCGGAGCGAATTCTCGATGCGCAGGAACACGACCTCGCGGGCGGAGTCCTGCAGGTGTTTCGCAATGCGCAGCATCCAGCGCACGGCCTCGACTTTCACGCTGAAGTCCAATTCGGGGCTGTATACGTGCGGGCCGGTCTTGAGCCATACAAGGCGCGAATCCAGGTCCAGATTTCCGATCCGATCATCGAGCTGCTGGATGCGCGCCTCGATTTCGGCTTCCTGCGATTGCTGGAAGTTACCGGCCTTATGAAAGGGATGAATGGAATCATGATCGTGCTGATGATGAATGCTGAAGTCTGTCGCCATGGCCGAGCTCCTTCTTGGGAAGAGCCATTGATCACTCGCTTACGCACTACTGAAATAGCAATGGTATGGCCAGCATCGACTGCCAAGCCGGGAAGCTCCAAGTTGCTGAAGAACAAAGAGTTGCTGGTTCGGGCCGAGGAGGCCCATGGTTCCAGGACCATGAAAATTGTGCCGCGGGACAGCCAGTCGAACGGTTCAACGGACGCTCACAGACGGTGGCGACGCCCCCGATTGGGATCACTCAGGACGCGGCGCGCTGCCGGCAAAGCCCCGGGCGCGCAGTGTGCTAACATTCGACCAGAATGGCCAACACGGTCTATATCGTCAGTGCGGTGCGGACGCCGATTGGGAAATTCGGTGGGATGCTCACGGAGTTTACGCAGCCCGATTTGGGGACGATTGCGGTACGCGCGGCGCTGGAGCGTGCCTTTGGCGCGCCGCTGCCGCCGGAACGGAGGCCGGGTGAGTTTTCGGCTCCGCCCTCGAGCGATCTTTCGCACCGCGGCAACGGGTCGGTGTGGCACGTCGACGAAGTGATTTTTGGGAATGCGCGGCCGGCTGGCGCGGGCCCGAATCCGGCGCGGCAGATCGCCTGGCGCGCAGGGCTGGGAGACGATGTGCCGGCGTTCACGGTGAACATGGCGTGCGCGTCTGGACTGCGCGCGGTGGTGCTTGGGTGGCAGGAAATCTTGACCGGCGGTGCGCAGATCATCGTGGCGGGCGGCGCAGAATCGATGAGCCGCGTGCCATATTTGGTGGAGGGCCGCTGGGGATTCAAGTTGGGCAACCAGCCGCTGATCGACGCAATGTATCGCGATGGATTCGTCTGCCCGATTTCAAAATTGATCATGGGCGAGACGGCGGAGATTTTGGCGGAGCAGTATAAGATTTCGCGCGACGAGCAGGACGCGTTCGCACTGGAAAGCCACAGGCGCGCGACGCGCGCGGCAGCCGACTGCCAGTTTAGGGCCGAGATCGTACCGATCGAGGTGCGCGACAAAAAGGGAAATGCCACGCGCGTTGAAAAGGATGAACACGTGCGGGGGGACGTGACGCTTGAGGCTTTGGCGAAGCTTCCGCCCGTGTTCAACAAGACCGGCAGCGTGAGCGCGGGGAATTCGAGCGGAATTACGGACGGCGCGGCGGCGGTAGTATTGGCGAGCGAGGAAAAAGTACGCGAGCTGAACCTGAAGCCGATCGCGCGAATCGTGGACGCCACGATTGCGGCGGTCGATCCGCGCGTGATGGGCATCGGACCTGTGCCGGCGGCTCGCAACCTGAGCAAGCGTACGGGCACGAAAGTGGAAGACTACGACGCCATCGAGCTGAACGAAGCCTTTGCTGCGCAAGTGCTGGCCTGCGACCGGGACCTCCATTTCGATCGCGGACGGCTGAATCCCAATGGCGGCGCGATTGCGCTGGGACACCCCATCGCGTGCACCGGCGCGCGTATCCTTACGACTCTGATTCACGAAATCCGCCGTCCTTGCGGACAGGGAGCTGTCCCTGAGGCCAGCCCGCGCACTGGCCGGCGGGGCCTTGCCACATTGTGTGTGTCCGGCGGATTGGGCGTGGCAGTGGAAATCGAAACGGTCTAACCTTTTTGTAGCGCGCTTCGCAGCGATCTCGATTCAGCGGGCGCATAGACCGGAGCGATTTCATGGCCATTCATCAGCCGGCGCGGGGCGCGGGCGTCGAAGTCCTTGGCACGCTGGCGCTGGTTGCGCCCAAGATCGACGAATTTCAATTCCTCAAGGTGAAAATCGAGGCGGAAGTCGCGCGGCTCACGCTCGATCGACCCGACCACAACCTGCTCAACGAGCGCATGCTCTGCGAGCTGGCCAGCGGCATCAATACTCTCGGCGAGCAGCGCGATATCAAGTTGATCGTGCTCGATTCGGCAGGGAAAACATTCTGCGGCGGCATCGAGCTCGGGGAATATACGCAGCGTCGGGTGTTCCAGCTGCTTGACGCGTTCCACATGGCATTTTCCGCGATGCTCGATACGTCGAAGCCGCTGCTGGTGGTGGTGAACGGACCGGCGCTTGGTGGCGGCGCGGAGCTTGCGGCGCTGGGCGATCTGGTGGTGGCGACTCCGAAGGCGCGATTCGCGCAGCCGGAAATCAAGCTGGGAGTTTTTCCGCCGCTGGCCGCGGCGATTCTGCCTTATATTCTGGGGCCGAAACAGGCGCTCGAACTGGTGCTCACCGGCGAAGCAATGTCCGCCGAGCGCGCGCGCGAATTGGGTTTGGTGAACTGGCTGGTGCCCGAAGCGGAGCTCGACAAGAAAGTGGCCGAAGTGACGGCGAAGGTAACGGCGCAATCTGCTCCCGTGCTGACGATGGCGAAGAAAGCCATCATGGGCAGCCTCGGATTGCCGCTGCGTGACGGCGTGCGCAATTCGATGAAAGTGTTCCTGAACGAGCTTGCCGAGCTCGAGGATTCGCAGGAAGGCTTGCGGGCGCGGGTGGAAAAGCGCGCGCCGAAATGGAAAAACCGCTAGCGGAAATTGCCGCCATGCTCGCGCGGATGTCAACGCAAAGTAGAAATGTCCGGTTTTTTGCAATTTAGAATTGTCCGCTTCCAGGACTTGCGCCATGGATGATTGGGAGGCGGAATGTAGTGGGTTTTGATTTGGGTTGGGGGTTTTGGTTTT
>JBAVUW010000135.1:0-17938 GCA_049696975.1 Candidatus Acidiferrales bacterium
GACCACGGCGACGTTCATCGGCACGCTGATTTCCTGGGCACGGCGCAGGCCCGCGGCGAGAACGGCTCGGGCGCCTTCCAAAGTAAGCTTGGGATGATCGCGGGTCACCAGTGGCATTTCATTCTCCTCCAAATTCTAGAACGCGTCCGCATTCAGCGCATGGGGCGGACGGCGGCCTTCCACCGCAGCCACGGCGTCGTTTGCCGCCATGACGGCCATCTTCGTGCGCGTCTCGATCGTGGCGCTGGCAATGTGCGGGGCGAGGATCGTGTCCTTGCGGCCCGCCAGAGCCGGGCTGACCTTCGGCTCGTGCTCGTACACGTCGAGCGCCGCACCCGCGATTTTCCTTTGTTCCAGCGCAACGACCAGCGCGGCCTCGTCCACCACGGGACCGCGGGCCGTGTTGATCAGGTAGGCGGTGCGTTTCATCTTTTCGAAGGCTTCCGTCGAGATCAGATGGCGCGTTTCAGGCAGCAGAGGTACGTGCAGCGACAGGAAATCGGATTCGCGCAAGAGCCGATCGAGGTCAACTTGCTCGGCGCTCAGCTGCTTCTCGACGTCCAGCGGGGCGCGGACGCCGTCGTGATAAAGGACGCGCATCTGGAATCCGCCCGCGCGGCGTGCGAGGCCGCGGCCGATGCGCCCGAAGCCCACGATGCCGAGAGTTTTCCCCCACACGTCGCCGCCGAGAAGTTGATCGAGATCCCATCCCGGCCAGGCGCCCGAGCGCATCCATAGGTCGCCTTCGACCAGCCGGCGCGCCACCGCCATCAGCAGCGTCCAGGCGAAGTCGGCGGTCGTTTCGTCGAGCACGCCGGGCGTGTGCGTGGCGAGGACTTTGTGGCGCGTGCAGGCCGGCACGTCGATATTGTCGTAGCCGACGGAAACTGTCGCGGCGACGCGAAGCTTCCTGGATTGCGCAAGCAGCTCCTCATCCACTTTTTCGGTTAGCAGGCAGACCAGGGCGTCCTTATCGCCCACTCGCTTCAGCAGTTCGGCGCGCGGGATGCGTTCAGCAGGCATCCAGTAATCGGCGTCGAAATGCTGATCGAGAACGGCGCGGGCGGCCGGAAACAGCGGCCGCGTGACCAAAACTTTCGGTTTGCCCACCTCTGCCTCCCCAAATCGCAAGTTCCGGCCCAACAGGATACACCACTGCGCCGAGGTCCAGGCAGCCGCGGGGACGGATCTGCGCCCTCTCGTTGCCGATGTTGCTCAGAGGTTCGTTGACGCTTGCCGCGGGGCGCGACTATAGTGACCCGAGGCGCTCTTATCGCGCAAAAAGAGATGAATTCGCGGCTCCTTCACGATCTTAAGAAAGTGCTCGGCCCTCGAGGCGTCCTCGAGGCGCCCGAGGATTTGCTGCTGTACGAATATGACGGCTCGGTTGAAACCGCGCGACCCGACGGCGTGGTGTTTCCGCGCGAAACCAACCATGTCGTTGAAATTGCGCGGCTGGCGGCGCGATATCAGGTTCCGATCGTCGGTCGCGGCGCAGGTACCGGACTTTCCGGCGGCGCGATCGCGAGGCATGGCGGGATCGTCGTTTCGTTCGCACGAATGAACCGGATTCTGGCGGTCGACGCGGAAAATCAACGCGCGGTGGTCGAGCCCGGCGTGGTGAATTCCGATCTCAGCGCTGCCGTGGAGCATCTCGGCCTGCACTTCGCCCCCGATCCCTCGAGCCAGAAAGCGTGCACGATCGGGGGGAACGTCTCGGAAAATTCCGGCGGGCCGCATACGCTGGCCTACGGGGTGACCACGAATCATGTGGTTGCGCTCGAAATCGTCTTGCCGGGCGGGGAGGCGGTGCGGTTGGGCGGCACGGCGCCCGATACGCCGGGCTACGACGTCACCGGGCTTTTTGTGGGCTCCGAGGGCACCTTCGGGCTGGTGACGGAAATTACCGTGAAGCTGATGCGCAATCCCGAAGCGGTGAAGACGTTGCTGGCGATTTTCGATTCCGTCGACGACGCTACCGAGACGGTCGCGGAAATTACGGCCCGCGGAATCACGCCCGCAGCGTGCGAGATGATGGACGGCTGGACCATTCGCGCGGTCGAGGAGTACGTGCACGCCGGGTTTCCGCTTGATTGCTCGGCGATCCTGCTGATCGAAGTGGACGGATTGCGCGAGGCGACCGAGGCCGACGCGCGCGGCATCGCCGAAGTCTGTTCGGCTCATCACGCGCGGGAGGTTCGCGTGGCCCGCGATGCGCGCGAGCGCGACCTTCTGTGGAAAGGTCGCAAGAACGCGTTTGGCGCGGCGGGGCGGCTTTCGCCGAGCTATTACACGCAGGACGGCGTGATCCCGCGGACGAAGCTTCCGGCGACGCTGAGGCGCATCGAGGAGATCGCCCGGAAGTACCAGCTGAGGATCGGGAATGTCTTTCACGCGGGGGACGGCAATTTGCATCCGATCATTTTGTTTGACGAGCGCAACGAGCAGGAATTTCGCGACACGATTCGCGCCGGCGATGAAATACTGGAGTACTGCATTGCGGTGGGAGGGTCGATCACCGGCGAGCACGGCGTGGGTATGGAGAAGGACCGCCTGATGCCGCTGCTTTTCAGCGAGGATGATTTGGAGCTCATGCGGCGCGTGCGCGGGGTTTTCAATCCTGCGAATTTGTTGAATCCCGGGAAGATTTTTCCGACCTCCAAGGGCTGCGGCGAGATTTACGTGCGGCCCCGGCCTGCCACTGCGGCTCCACCCTCGGCATGAGCGTAAGCGGCACGAG
The DNA here is from genome assembly GCA_049696975.1 of Candidatus Acidiferrales bacterium. GTDB lineage: Bacteria > Acidobacteriota > Terriglobia > Acidiferrales > UBA7541 > Palsa-295. The sequence continues at coordinate 2,741 of JBAVUW010000135.1, forward strand.
TGCACTTTCGCAGCTGACGGAAATCGTCGGTGAGGCGAATGTCGTCCGAGACCCTGCGCAGTTGACCCGCTATGAAATCGACAGCAAGACTCCTTCTGCGGCGGTGCGTCCCGGCTCGGAGGTGGAAGTCGCCGAAATCGTGAAATTCGCGGCGCGCGAAAAACGAGCGACGGTGGTTTCGGGCGCTCAAACCAAGCTTGGAATAGGGATGCCCCCGCGGCACTACGATCTTGCGATTGACCTCGGCCGCATGGATCGCATCCTCGCCTACGACCCCCGTGATTTGACGCTGTCCGCCGAGGCCGGAGCACCGCTCTCCAAGATCGCCAGCGCGCTCGCCGAACACGGTCAATGCATTCCCCTCGCGGTTCCGTTCATGGCGCGCGCCACGATCGGCGGGACGATTGCCTCAGGCGTCGACTCGCCGCTTCGGCAGTGCTACGGCACGCCGCGGGATTTTGTTCTGGGGATGAATTTCGTGACCGGCGACGGGACGGCGGCCAAGAGCGGCGGGCGCGTGGTGAAAAACGTCTCGGGCTACGACATTCACAAATTCATGATTGGCTCGCTGGGAACTCTGGGCGCGATCACCCGAGTCAATTTCAGAACCTTTCCGCTGCCGCGGCAGACGCGTACTTTTGCCGCCGAATTTCGCGGTTTCCGGGAGGCGTGCGCCTTCCGGAATGCCATCGCGCGATCCGTGCTGCGCCCACGCACCTTGGAGATTGTGAGCGAGAGCGCTCGCGGCCAATTTCTGCCTCCAGAGCAGGAGAGGCCTCTATGGGGCGATCGTCGCTGGTCGGTCTATGTTTCCTTTGCCGGGGACGAGGATATCTTGAAGCGGGATTACCAGGAGCTTCGAGCGCTCGGAGGGGCTCAAGACCGTCTCTCGGACTGGCTGAGGGAGTTGAATCCAGCCGAGGAACAATCCGTGATGAGCATCGTCTCGGAATTCCCGGCCGCGATTCTGAAGCGCTCGCCTGCCGCGGCGATCCTGAAAATCAGCGCCCTTCCGGCGGAGTTGCCGGAACTTGCAAGCGATATGGCGTCGATCGAGATGCCCTGGGCGGTGGTGATCCGAGGCATGGGCGTCGCCTATCTCGCTCTGTGCCCGCCGGACGCTTCCGCGGGATCGCTCGACGTGCTAGGACAACACTGCGCGCGAATCTTCACGCTGGCGGGACGGCCGCCGTTCCGGCAAGTCACATTACCCTGGTGCCCACCCGGGCTCAAACGCGACATCGACATCTGGGGCCCGCTGCCCCCGGGTTTTGAGCTGATGAAAAAACTGAAGACGGTCTTCGATCCCGCCGGAATTCTCAGCCCCGGACGATTCCTGGGAGGGATTTAAACGCCATGGCCGGGGCATCTTTACGGAGCGGTTTCGCCGGTGGGGACAAGCCTGAGTTTGCCGACTACTCCCGCTGCGTGCACTGCGGGCTTTGCCTGAATCACTGCCCGACGTATCGCCTGTGGGGACAGGAGGCGGACTCACCGCGCGGCCGGATTCGCCAGATGCAGCTCGTCGATGAAGGCCGGATGGCGCTGGGTGACGCGTTCGTCACGCACATCGACCGCTGCCTGGATTGCCGGGCCTGCGAGACGGCGTGCCCGTCGGGCGTGGAGTACGGAAAACTCGTCGAAGGAGCCCGCGCGCAGATCGAACAACATTACCGGCGCGGGTTTGGGTCGCGCTTGGCGCGCGATTTTGTCTATCGCCGGCTGCTTCCCTACCCAGGCCGGATCGCGGCGGCCGCGCGAGCGCTGCGCGTGTATCAGCGATCGGGCCTCGCGGCGCTCGCGCGCGGCACCGGAATCCTGAAAATGCTCGGCTTGCAGGATCGCGAACGTCTGCTCCCGCAAATCGATTCGACATTCTTTTTCAGCGAGCTGGGCAAGACATTTCCGGCGAAGGGACCGCAACGAGCCCGCGTCGCGCTTTTCGCCGGCTGCGTCGCACAAGTCACGTTCAGCGAGCTCAATCGCGCCACGATTCGCGTGCTCCAGGCGAACGGCTGTGAAGTCTTCGTGCCCGCTGCCCAGCGCTGTTGCGGCGCGCTCGCCGCGCATGCCGGGGTGCGCGACGTGGCCCGGAATATGGCGCAGGCGAATTTTGCGGCCTTCCCGACCGACGGCTTCGACGCCATCATCACAAACGCAGCGGGCTGCGGCTCAACCCTCAAGGAGTATCCGGATCTTTTCCCGCTACCGGACGCCGAACACGACCGAGCCGCACGATTCAGCGGCAAGGTGCGCGACGCGACGGAATTCCTCGCCGCGCTTGGCCTTTCATCGCCGATGCGAGACACCCCGCTGCGCATCACGTATCAGGACTCCTGCCATCTGGCGCACGGGCAGAAAATCCGCGATGCTCCGCGCGAATTACTTCGCGCCATTCCCGGAGTGCATCTCGTCGAAATGCGGTCGGCGGACCAGTGCTGCGGGTCGGCGGGCGTTTACAACGTCACGGAAACAGAAGCCTCCCTCGAACTGCTCGCGCTGAAAATGGAGCTGGTGCGGGAAACAAAGATCGATGCGATTGTCACCGCCAATCCCGGTTGCATTCTGCAATTACGCGCCGGCGCGGCAATCCACAAAATGCAACACGAAGTGCTTCACGTGGTCGAACTGCTCGACCGCGCCATCCTGAAAGAAGACTGACTATTTCTCGCCGGCGAGGTAGCGGCAGCCGCTTGGACCCATCCGCGCCGAATGAACGGCGCCTGCGGGAACATCGCAGCGATCGCCCGCTCGGAAGGTTTCCGACTTGCCACCCGAAATCAGCGTCATTTCACCATCGAGAATGATGTGCGCGGTAAGCCCCGCGTGGGTGTGTTCGGAATAAAACGCGTTCGGACGATCCTGCCACACGTAGGTGTGCGCAAAACCTTCGGCGGCGAGCTGTTTTGTCAGTTCGGTTTCGTTTAACGAGGTCATGTTCGCTCGGGGGATGATAGCAGGTGCCATGTACAACGGCCGCCCGAAGGAGACGCTTGCGGGCGGAGCGTGTGTGGGGGAATCCGCCCGCAAGCTTTGTTGTGCATCGTGGGAGAAAATCAATCCTGCGACGATGGCTGCTGTGCATCAGGCGGCGGAGATGGCTGCCCACGGCCGGCCTTGAACCGCTTCGGGCCGCCCGGACCGCCTAGCTCGACCGCATAGTCGGAAGGCACCTGGAAAAGTGACGCTTCCGGTTCCTGCCTCTGGATGTTCGTCAGTTGAAACGTGGTCTCGCCCTGGAACGGATCGCTGCGCTTGCTCATCACCACGGTCTCGAGCTCTGAGGAATACCAACGCTCGTTCGTTATCACGATCGGGTTCGCGTTGCCGATTGCGCCCGCAGGAATCGTCCGGGTCGTGCGCGTGCCCTCGGCCGGTACTCCATTGATCGTCTGCGTTCCCAGAGAGATGGTCGTCACGTTGTTTTCCTGGCGCTGACCGCGGGGAGCCCGCGGGCCGCCGCTCCGGTCGCGGCGCTCCCGCCATTGCATCTTCCGTGCGATTTTCTTATCAGGCTGCAGGACGTAGCGCGCTCCGGCGACGCTGTCGTTGATGAAAATCACGTGCGGAGCCGACTGGCCCGACGTTCCCCAGGCGCCAATCGCCGGCAGCGTCATGTCGCGCCGTGTGCGGCCCTGGCTGTCGCGCGCGATATTGCCGGTCGTGGTGCGATTGATATGATTGCCGTCCGATAGCGTTTGCGCGATCTGAGTCGAAACCGTCGCGCTGAAGGGCGCACCGGTCACCGTCTTCCCGCCAAGATCCTCTTCGAAGCCGACGAAACCGATGGCGTCATCCGGACCGCCCGGTCCCCCGCCCGTGCGCATGAAGAAAACATCGTGGCCCGGCGGGGGCGGCGGCGCATCCGACTGGGCCAGCACGGCAGGCGACGCCATCGCCAGTGCCAGCAGCACCGCACCCAATCCCATACCGTCTAACTTCCGCAAACGGTTCATCGAATGAACCATGCACTCCTCCCTGCTTGCTCGAGCTGCCTCGTGTTCAAAATCGGCTATTGCTGGCTCGCGCTCCCCTGCGGAACGAGCCGGATCGCCTGCGGCGTTCCATCCGCGCTGACGATCAAGTCGGCGCGCACCGTTCCGTCGCTTTCCATGGCCGCCACCGGCAGCCCCAATGAGGCCAGCGCTGCGCGCGGCATCTCCACGCGCACAACCGTACCCTCATCGAGCGCCGACGGATCATCCGCGTAAGGCAGGGGCACGAAGGAGGCGTACTCGGAATCGTCCGCATCGATCAAATTCACAGAATTCTGGGAGTTTGCGCTGCCAGCCGCAGGCAAGGAGGGCGCATGGACGACTCCGGCCACACCAGGCGCTTCCGTGCCCCTGCTTCCCATAAAGTGGTGGAGGGAAAACCCGACAGCCAGCAGCAGGGCAGCCGCCGTGCTGAGCGCAGCCATCTGGCGCCGAACGCTCCATCGCAAGCCCGCCCTCTTTTGCAGCCGGAATTGCCCGATCAAGCTGATTTCGAGATTCGCCGGCGCCTGCTGCCCAGCCGCGGCCATGGACATCGCGCGCAATCCGGCATCGAGCGCCTCCACATCCGTCATCCGCCGCGCGCAGTTCGCACACGATTCGGCGTGCGCCAGCGCGCTGTCCCGGAGGGCAAAGCCTTCGGTACCCCGACGTTCGATATCGTGAACGATTTCCTCAAATCGCGTACAGTCCATCCCGTTCACCTCTTCGCAGCTCTGCCTAGGCCGAAATCCGCCGCACCGATCGCGTCTCACGAAGCTTTTCCACCAGCATCGCGCGCGCCCGGTGCAACCGCGACCGCACCGTGCCGACCGGGCATCCCAATGCCGCGGCGGCTTCTTCATAGCTCATTTCTTCCAGCTCGCACAGCACGACCACTTCGCGATAGTTTTCCGGCAGCGTGCCGACCGCCTGGCGTACGCGGGCAACGGCTTCGACGGAGGCAAATTCATCCCAGCCCGGCGCCGAGGACCCTCCTGGGCGGCCAATGCCGTTGCCGTGAGCGCCATGGCCGTTTGCCGAGCGCATTCCGCCATGATCGATCGAGGCTTTCCCGTAGAAATCGTCGGGATCGCCGTCAAAAGCCACCAGCCGCCGGTCCTGCTCCCAACGCTTCCGCAAATGATTCCGCGCGACCCCGAAAAGAAACCCTCCGAGCGTACCGCGGGAAGGATCAAACCGCTGGGGATCACGAATCAGCGCCATGAAAACCTCTTGGGTCACATCCTCAGCCACGGACGCATTCCCGGTCATATGCAGGGCGAACCGGTAGATGGCCGGATGCTTCTGCCGGTAGACCTCCGAGAATGCGGCTTCGTCTCCGCCGGCGATGCGCCGCAGGAGCAGGGCGTCCGTTAGATCGGTCGTCTGGGTCATCTCGTCTAATTTGGACGGCCCGCTCCGCTACTCGTTACATATTCCGGGATCGGGCCGTGAAGGTTCCCAATTTCTATAGGCTACGCTGTGCAGAACACCGCGGCCGGCCGAATTCCTCGTTTCAGCCTGTCGGCCAAGTTCTTGACCAAACTGCTTCGCTCCCATAACGTAGGGTCCGGGGATGACGCAAATTTCAAGATAGCCCGAGAATACCGCCCCGGCCGGCTCCTCACAAGCAAAGCGGGCCGCGGAAGCCCCCGGGCGGCCCAGTAGGAGGCATGATGCTGGAGTTTGATCCGCACGTACTCGATGAAAAGGCCGTGCCTCCTCCGGAGGAATTCAGCAAGCGCGCCTTGGTCCGGTCGCTCGAACAGTACCGCGAGATGTTTCGGGAGGCCGAGAAGGATCCCGAAGGCTTCTGGGCCGAACAAACGAAGCTGCTCGACTGGTTCCACCCACCTTCCAAAACCCTGGAATGGACTCCGCCCCACGCGAAATGGTTTTCAGACGGCAAACTCAACGTATCGCACAACTGCCTCGACCGGCATCTGCTGGAGAACGGCAACAAGCCCGCCATCATTTGGGAGGCCGAGGAAGGCCCGACGCTTCAGTTCACGTTCGCCGAGCTTCACGAGCGCGTGTGCCGGATGGCGAACGCACTGCTGCAGTTGGGCGTCCGTGCAGGCGATTGCGTGGCGATCTATATGCCCATGGTGCCGGAACTGCCCATCGCGATGCTCGCCTGCGCGCGAATCGGCGCGGTGCATTCGGTGATCTTCGGCGGATTCAGCGCCACGGCGCTGGTCGATCGCATCGCCGACGCGAAATCGAAAATCCTGATCACGGCCGATGGCGGCTATCGACGCGGGAAAATCATTCCGCTGAAGGAAACCGCGGACGCGGCCCTGAAAAACTGCCCGACGATCGAGAAGTCCATCGTGCTGAAGCGCACGGGACACGACGTGGGCTGGCAGGAAGGCCGCGACCTCTGGTGGCACGATTTGGAAAAGACCGCTTCGAAGGAGTGTCGGGCCTCGCATCTGGATGCCGAACACCCGCTCTACATCCTTTACACCAGCGGCACGACGGGTAAACCGAAGGGCGTGCTGCATACGACCGCCGGCTACCTGCTCGAGACGACGTGGACCACGCGCTACGTCTTCGATTTGAAAGACGACGACGTCTACTGGTGCACGGCGGACATCGGCTGGGTGACGGGCCACAGTTACATCGTCTACGGTCCGCTATCAAACGGCGCCACGATCGTGATGTATGAAGGCGCTCCGGATCAGCCGACCAAAGACCGTTTCTGGCAAATCGTCGAGCGCAACAAGGTCACGATTTTCTACAGCTCCGCCACGGCCATCCGCGCATTCATGTCCTGGGGCATGGAGTGGATCGACAAACACGACATCCGCAGCCTGCGCGTGCTGGGCACGGTCGGTGAGCCGATCAATCCCGCCGCCTGGAAATGGTATTTCGAGGCCATCGGCAAAAATCGTTGCCCGATCGTCGATACCTGGTGGCAGACGGAAACCGGCGCGATCATGATTTCTCCCCTGCCGGGTGCGACGCCGGCGAAGCCTGGCTCAGCCACTCTGCCGCTTCCCGGCATCAGCGCAAAAGTCGTCAACATGAAGAACGAGCCGGTGCCGCCCGGCGAGACCGGCTACCTGACGATTCAAAGGCCGTGGCCCTCCATGCTTCGCACCATCTATGGCGACGACGAGCGCTACGCGCGCGAATACTGGAACAAGATTCCCGGAGTCTATTTCGCAGGCGACGCCGCGCAGTGCGACAAAGACGGCTACATCTGGGTACTCGGCCGCGTCGACGACGTCATCAAAGTCGCCGGCCACCGCCTCAGCTCCATGGAAATCGAAAGCGCGCTCGTAAGCCACCCGGCCGTGGCCGAGGCGGCCGTGGTCGCGCGCCCCGACGAGATCAAAGGCGAGGCCATCATGTGCTTTGTGACTCTGCGATCGGGCCATTCGGTCTCACCCGAACTCCGCGCCGCATTGATGGAACACGTCTCCCATACCATCGGCACGATCGCGCGGCCCGCCGACGTGCGCTTCTGCGATGTTTTGCCGAAGACCCGCAGCGGCAAGATCATGCGCCGGCTCCTGCGCGAACTCGCACACCAGGGCGGCATTTCCGGCGACACGACCACGCTCGAAGACATGGGCGTGATCGAAACACTCGCCAAAGCGCAAGGCCAGGACGAAGAGTAACCCGCCCGCGATCCCGGCAAATCGAGCCGGACGGCCCCCGACGGACGACCCTACCGACGCTTGAGAATCCGTATGGATGAATTACGTATACGTCCTCATTACTAGACCTGGAGACGCGTGCGCAGCGGCCCCGGGTTGTATATACTGCACCCCTTTGTGAACGGTGGGATGAGTGGAGTGCAGTCGGGGAATTCAGCGGGGGGGACAGATGAGAGGCTGGGGATGGTTACTGGCACTGGCGGTTGGTGCGGCTCTTCCCGCGCCGTGCGCGCGGGCTCAATCCGGCAGGGACTGGCCGATGTACGGGCACGATCTCGGCTCCACGCGCTTCTCGCCGCTTTCGCAAATCAATGCCAGCAACGTCGCAACCCTCGCCGTCGCGTGGAAGTACGCCATGCGGCCGGGCGGCGTGGGCCCGGCAGGCGGCGCCTATGCCCAGGTAACGCCGATCGTCGTGAACGATGTCATGTATCTGCCCGCAGGCAATCACGTGGTCGCGCTCGAGCCCGAAACCGGAAAAGAAATCTGGAGTTATCAGCGGCCCAGCGGACTCGTCTCGGCGCGCGGCGTGGCCTACTGGGCCGGCGACGCCGACAACTCGCCGCGAATTTTCTTCACCAGCGGCCACAAGCTCGTGGCACTGAACGCGCAGACCGGAACTCCCGATCCGAAATTCGGGGACGGCGGTGAAATCCTGATGGACGTTCCCTTCGCCGAAGTCCCCACGATCTACAAGAATCTGATCATTGTGGGTGCCAATGTGTACGGTCCCGGCGAAACCAACACCCATCCGCAGGACGAAATTTCCGCCGGCCTTCCGGGCGATGAGCGCGCCTATGACGCCCGCAGCGGGAAAAAAATCTGGGATTTTCACGCGATCCCGCAGCCCGGCGAAGTCGGCAACAAAACTTGGGGCGACGACAGCTGGAAAGGCCGCGGCGGCACGAACGTCTGGTCCATGAGCGTCACGGTGGACGAAAAACGGGGCATCGTTTACATGCCCTTCGGCGGTCCGGCGGCGAATTACTACGGCGGAGATCGTCCCGGGGACAATCTTTTCTCGAACACACTGGTCGCCGCTGACGCCAACACCGGCAAACTGAAATGGTATTTCCAGACCGTGCATCACGAGCTTTGGGATTTCGATCTTCCCCCTGAACCGGTGCTGATGGATATCGACCACGCCGGCAGGAAAGTGCCGGAGCTCGTGCAGACCGGCAAGATCGGCTACGTCTTCGTGTTCGATCGCGTCACCGGCAAGGCGATTTTCCCGATCGAAGAGCGGCCCGTGCCGAAGGGTGACGCGCCCGGCGAGGCGTATTCGCCCACGCAGCCTTTCCCGGTGAAGCCGCCACCCGTCGCGCGCGTCACGATCACGCGTGACGACATCGTCTCGCCCGACGACACCACGCCCGAGCATTCGCAGGCCTGCCACGAGCTGTGGGACAAGAGCAATTACTACGCTGCCGGTCCCTACACGCCGTGGACCGTCCACAATTCCCCGGCCGACACCAAGCTGACATTGATCTTCCCCGGCGCCACGGGCGGTGCCAACTGGGGCGGTGGAGCGGCAGACCCGACGATGGACTATTTCTTCGTGAACATGCAGAACGCCGGCGCGACCGGCTTCCTCGAGAAGAATCCGAAATACAATCCGCAAACAGTCGGGAGTGAAGTGGAATACCACCGCGGCGCCGGCGCCGGCAGCCAGTATGGCGGGTTCAGCGCTCCCGCGAAAGACGCCGACGGCAAAGTCCTCGGGAATTGGCCGTGCCAGAAACCGCCGTGGGAAACCTTGTCCGCCGTGAACATCAAGACTGGTGAAATCGTCTGGACCGTGCCCCTGGGCATCACCGAGGAGCTCCCCGAAGCCAAGCAACACACCGGCCGCTCGGGCGCTTTTGCAGGGCCGATCGCCACGGCAGGCGGAGTCGTCTTCATTGGCGCCACCAGCGACGACCGTTTTCGCGCTTTCGACTCCAAAACGGGTAAGGAGCTCTGGGTCACCAAACTTGACCACGCCGCAACGGCCGTTCCCATCACCTATCAAGGCAAGAACGGAAAACAGTACGTGGCGATCATGGCCGCTGGCGGAGGCCAGGGCACCGACCAGGCCCTGATGGTGTACGCGTTGCCATAAACCCCGGAGCGCCCATCCCGGCCCTCTGTTTGCCAGGGGCACAGCGATCGGCGCCACTCCGCCGACGCTCGACGGCGGCACGCCGGCCCTTGAGTGCCTTGCTCGCGGAGCTCGGTCGCGCCGTCTCGCCGCGTTCACCTTCAGCCGGTCCGGCACACCCGCGATCCGTGCGCCGCGAATTCGGGTTGCTGATTCGCCGCCGGCAACGAATGGATTCCGGTCGCAGGATGAATCGAAGGAATTGCGCGGAACACCGCTCCGGGATGCTTCGCTGTTCGCGGTACTGTCAAAACGGGCAGGAAAACAGGTGCCCGGCCAGGCAGATCTCGACGAGCCCAGCCGGGCCGACAGCTAACGATTAGCCATTCGCCGCGCGTGCGCGGAGCGATCTGGCTTCGGCCACGAACATCGAACGCGATGCCCGAACCCGAGGTTGGCCGTCGAAATCCATGATGTCGCTGATGCGATAGGGCTTCTCGCGCTCGCACGCCCGGCAACGCAGGCTGAAAACCCCCGCGCAATGCTCATCGGCATGCTCGGCGCTGAGGCCGCGGGCCCGTGAATCCCGTTCGACTAAAATCTTGGGCAGCGGGATCGGTTGCCGGCAAGACATGCAGCGCACACCACGATAGGATTGCTGGACTGCTTCTTGATTCATCTCGAAAATCTCCTCGGGAATTCTCGCCTAGTTCAGGGAGGCGGATAGTACATCGGCGCGACCGACCAAGTCTAGCTCAACTCGGGCTTGCAGTTCAGCGCGGAACGTGCGAGCTTCTATCTTCCATGTTGGGCGGCCCGTAAGTGGCAGATTCTGGTAATGTAAGCGGCATCAAGGGCCATCCGTCAGGCTGTGGAAAATGTCCCCGACATCGCGCCGCCGATTCCTGAAAATTGCCGCCGCGGGAGTGGCCCAGGCGGCCCTCGATAGGCCCGCGCGCGCAGCCGATCCCGTGCTCGGCATGATCTTTCCGCCGGCTAACACGCCCGTGCCGCCCGAAGCGCACCTGATGTATCCCTCGGGAGTTGAATTTCGCGCCACGGGAGTCGGACTGGAACGCATGACCCCGGATGGCTACGACCAGGTCGTAGGCCGAATCGTCCCGGCGGCGCAAACGCTGGCCGCCCAAGGGGCCAACGCCATTGCCGTCATGGGGACGTCCCTCACATTTTACAAAGGCGCCGCCTTCAATCAGGATTTGCAGCAGAAAATCGCTCACGCCACAGCCCGGCCCGCCACCACCATGAGCACCGCGATTATCGAAGGCCTTCGGGCCGTCGGCGGCCGTCGGCTGGCGGTGGCCACGGCCTACAACGAAGAGGTCAGCGCGCGCCTCAAATCGTTCCTTCTGGAGCACGAATTCGAAGTTCTGGTCGTGAAAGGGATGGGAATCGAACGGTTCGAGGATCGCCCGCCGGTGACGTCCCAGGAGCTCGTCGACTTTAGTGCCGGAGTCTGGCAATCGGCACCCACCGCCGACGCCCTGCTGATTTCCTGCGGCGCGCTGAAAACTCTGGAGCTGCTCGCGCCTCTGGAACAGCGCTGCAAGGTCCCGGTGGTCTCAAGCCTTCCCCACGCTCTCTGGGCGGGTGTGCGCCTGTTGGGTCTTAGCGGGCGCGCGCCCGGCTATGGCACCCTGCTTTCGCGTACCTAGGCGCACCGGGCCCGCGCATCGGCTAAGTCTGGGAGGGCCGCATCATCCTGGCCGCCATCCGCGCCACGAATCTTCGCGGCGCCAGCCGTTCGCCCGCCATCATCAGCGCATTTTTCGCCCCCGAAATCACGCTGCTCTTGCCCGCCGCCAGGCCCTCAAGTCCCACGCGCGCAACCTTTTCCGCAGTCTCCGCGCTTCGGAATACGCGATCCGGTTGTTGTGCGACACCCTGAAACTCCGTGTCGGTCGATCCCGGGCACAGTGCGCAAACCCGCACGCCAAATTCGCGTACCTCCTCCGCAATCCCCTCCGCAAAGATCAAGTCGAACGCTTTGGTCGCGGCATACACCGAGTTATACGGCACGGCCTGAAAACCTGCCACCGAAGCCACAATCAGCACATCTCCGTGCCGCCGCCCGACCATCCCGGGCACGTAGAGGCGGGTCAGCTGCACGACCGCCGCGCAGTTCACCTGGATCATTGCAAGCATCCGCGGTTCGGCAATCTCGTGGTTGTATCCGAACGCGCCGAAACCCGCGTTATTGATCAGCAGTTCGATCTCGATCAGCTTCCGCTTCGTAAACTCAAAGATTTCGGCGGGCGCTTCCGGCCGTGCAAGGTCCGTCTGAAATGCCTCGACGTCGATCCCGTGCTGGGCGGCCAGATCCGCGGCAAGCCGCTCGAGCCGGTCGGCACGGCGCGCCGCTAAGACCAGGTTAGCGCCTCCTGCGGCGAGAAGTTTCGCCAGGGCCAGCCCGATTCCGGCGCTCGCGCCGGTGATCAATGCCCATTTTCCAGACCATCGCTTCTCAAAATCGGCGGACAAGGTGCCCTCCCGTCATCGTGAGGCATGAAAACACAACTGGCAGCGGCGCGAAACAACGAAATCGAGGCTGGCAGGAGGCTCGGTGTGAGCGGCGGGGTGAGACGACGTCTTTCAGGCGGCGCGATCGGCGCGCGGGAAGACGGTGTCGCGAATGCGAGCGCCCTTTTTCTTGAGGCCATCCAGCAGCTGGCGCGCCCAGACGAACTCAGCGGCCAGAACCCCCAGGCCCAGCAGAATCGTGAGCCAACCCGGTCCGGGCGTGAAGAACATGACAAAACCGAGAACGAGCAGGGTGAACCCGATGAGGATTTTCAAAAAGCGTTTCGCCTGCTGCAGACTCCGAATCAACATGACCCCGGCCCACTCCAACTGTTTAGATGCGCCGTCCGTTTTTCGGACGCGAAATTATTTCAGCACGTGTGCTGCCATTAAACACATCGGCCAATTGCTGCAAAACATTCGAGAAAACGCCGGATTCCCGGCCAAGCGCGGTGTTACCATTTCCCTGCAATTCCATGAGTGGGAATTTTTTCCCTGATGAGGGATGTAAAAATGGAGCTTCTAACCGTTCGCCTGCAAATCCCGCAAGATGCGAACCTGATCCTCGGTCAATCGCACTTCATCAAGACCGCCGAGGACCTCTATGAAACGGTCGTGAACTCGGTGCCGGGCGCGAAATTCGCCGTGGCGTTTAACGAAGCCTCGGGCCCGTGTCTGGTGCGCGCCGAATCGAACGATGAGGAATTGCGCGCTGCAGCCGTAGCCAACTGTCTCGCCATCGGCGCCGGGCACGCCTTCGTTCTCCTGATCCGCCGGGCCTACCCGATCAATCTGCTGAGCGGCATCCGGGACTGCTTCGAGGTGTGCTCGATCTATTGCGCTACCGCGAATCCCGTAGAAGTGGTCCTGACGCAAACCGAACAGGGCCGCGCCGTGCTGGGCGTGGTCGACGGAAGCTCTCCAAAAGGCGTGGAAGGGCCGGAAGACGTGAAGGTCCGGCGGAGTTTTCTCAGAAAGATTGGCTACAAGCTCTAGCACCGACGAGGGTGCCAGCCGGCCCCATCCTTCAACAGTCGCTAGAAGCGGTAAACGATTCCGACCGATTCCCTGACGTTGTACTGGTGCGTGCCGAAGAACAGCGTGGGAGTCCAGTCCACCTGGCCGCGGAATCCGAGCCGCTTGTGATGTGGATTCAGATCGACGCCGCCGCCAATATCGAAGGCAAAAGCGTCCTGACTGCCGAAGGCAGTTTGCGGATAGAAATGCGCACCTCCGACCATTCCGTGTCCCCAAACCTCCAGCCCGTGTCCCACATCGACGCGGTAGCGGACGCCGCCGAGCCCCATGGCCAGGTGCGTGTTGACGCCATCCTGCGGCGCGAAGCCCGTGACGAACTCACCGTCCCCGGCCCAGTGCCCGCTATGCGGGTAGTAAACCAGGGACATATTGAACCCATTCAGCTGTCCGGTTACTCCCGGCAGCTCATAAAAACTGATGTGCGAGAAGCCGACATAGGCCTGCCAGTTGTAATTCTGAAGCACACCGTAGACGCCTTGCGGCGCCGGCTCGGCAGGAAGCGGATCACCAGCCCCGGGATCGGCGGTGACAGCGGCGGCCAGCGAAAATGCCGCCGTCGGGGAGCTAAACTGCTGCGATGATGCCGGATTGCCCTGGGATTGGGCAGCGGACGCCATCATCAGTAGGACCGCTCCCAATATCGCAACCTGTTTCATCTCCAACCCCCTCAGCTGCCGCTCCGCGTGTTCCCCACTTGATCAATTAGACCGGGGGCGGGTAGGGCTGTCTACTGCTTTGATGGAACACGACGCGAGGGAATTACCGGTCGATAGGACAACGGACGCTACCCGCGATAGCGCACCAGCAGGAGGGTGATGTCGTCGGCCTGGGCCGCGCCGCGGGTAAATGCTTCGATGGAAGTCAGCACGCTCTTCTGCACGTGGTCGAGACTCGCTTCCTCAAGGTCGGCGAGCGCCTCACGAAGTCGTGGCCCGCCGTACAGGTTGTCGTCCGGGTCCATCGCTTCGGTGACGCCGTCGCTGAACAGCACCAGCGTATCGCCTGGCGAGAGCTTCATCCGCGTCGGCAGGTAGTCCGCGTCGGGCATCAATCCGACGGGAAACGAACCCTCCGTGCAAGGTTCGTCGATCCCGCCGCGATGCAGCAAGAACGGCGACGGGTGACCCGCGTTGATAAAATCGAATTGCCCGTCGTCGCCCAGGATGCCCAGGAACATCGTGGCGTACCGTTCCACTTCCTCGTGCTCGCAGAGAAAGCTGTTGATGTGTTTGAAGACCTGCAAAGGCTCGATGCCCATGCGAATTCCCGAGAGGGCGCCCTGCAGCATGGTCGTCAGCAGAGCCGCGCCCAATCCTTTGCCGGAAACGTCGGCAATGATGAAGGCGGTGCGCCCGGGGCCGAGCGAGAACACGTCGAAATAATCGCCTCCGACCGTGAGGCACGGCAGGTTGATGCCCTTGATGCCCAGGTGCGGAAAATCCCGCAAACCGCGGGGGAGAAGCGCTTGCTGGATGTCCCGGGCAATCGCGAGCTGCTGCTCCATGCGCTCGCGTTCGCGCTCGCGCTCGACCAGCCTGGCGTTGTCCAGAATGCTGGCCGCCTCAACACCCAGTGCATCCAGGATCTGACGGTCCAGGTTCGAGAACGCCGCCGGCCGGCGGGAATCCAGATACACGACGCCCAGAAACTCGCCCCGCTTTTCATGAATGGCGGAATCGGTGGTGCTCGCGCGCGACGTGGCGTAGAGCGGAATCACCACCACAGCCCGCAGCCGCTGCGCGATGATGCTTTCGGCCGCCTGCAGCGACCCTCCGGCCTGCGCCAGGTCTTCGGTGATGATGCTTTCCTGCAGCGCGATGGCTTGTTGCAGCGCGGTCTGGCTGGGCGCCGCCTCCGCGGTTGAAAGCCGCGTCCCGCCCCGCCCGCGCCCCAGGCG
>JBAVUW010000136.1:0-56140 GCA_049696975.1 Candidatus Acidiferrales bacterium
CGCTCGCAGATACTCCCATCGCCCCTTATTTCCCAACCTGACCTCCCCAAATCGCTTTTTGGTTGGGTTACATTCTAAATGGCGCGACGTTTCACCCTTCGGTTACATTCTAGATGGCGCGATTCGCGGGGTTGATTTTTGCCACGCATAGGCATCCAATGGAGTGGGTTTCGGGCAGCAAATCTTCATCCATTCTGAGGTGTTCATGCGAGAAGCCGTGCTGGTGAGTTCGGTGAGGACGGCGGTCGGCAAAGCGCCGAAGGGAACCCTGCGCACCACACGTCCCGACGATCTCGCGGCGGTTGCGATCCGGGAAGCGCTGGCCCGCGCGAACGGTTTGCAGGCCGAAGACGTCGAAGACGTGATCGTCGGCTGTGCGACTCCCGAAGCGGAGCAGGGAATGAATCTGGCGCGAATCGCTTCGCTGCGCGCGGGCTTGCCCGTCAGCGTTTCCGCGATGACCATCAATCGATTCTGCTCCTCGGGTTTGCAGTCGATCGCGCTGGCGGCCGAACGGATCATGTCCGGTCAGGGCGACGTCGCCATTGCAGGCGGCGCCGAATCGATGAGCATGGTTCCCATGGGCGGACACAAAATCGCTCCGAATCCCTGGCTGATGGACCACAATCCGGACGCCTACATCAACATGGGCATGACCGCCGAGAACCTGGCGAGGAAATACGGTATCTCGCGCGCGGCCGCCGACGAATTTTCGCTGTCGAGTCACCTGAAGGCGCTTGCGGCAATCGCCGCGGGGAAATTTAAGGATGAAATTGTGCCTGTCGCGGTGACTTACAGCGTGCTCGAAGCCGGCGCGAATGGCTCCGAAAACAGCGGCGCAAAACCGAAAGCTGTGAGCGTTACGTTTGATACCGACGAAGGCCCGCGCGCTGATACTTCGCTTGAGGCGCTTGGAAAGCTCAAGCCGGTCTTTCACACCCGCGGAGTGGTAACCGCGGGGAACAGCTCGCAAATGAGCGACGGCGCCGCCGCTTCGGTGATCATGAGCGCCGAACGCGCGCGAGAACTGGGCCTGAAGCCGCTCGCACGATTCGTCGCCTACGCGACGGCGGGTGCACCTCCGGAAGAAATGGGCATCGGTCCGGTTTTCGCCATTCCGAAGGCGCTGAAAATTGCGGGGCTCACGCTCGACCAAATCGACCTGATCGAGTTGAACGAAGCATTCGCGGCGCAGGCGTTGTCAGTGATCAAGGTCGCGGGGCTCGATCCTGCGCGGGTCAATGTCAACGGTGGCGCGGTCGCGCTGGGCCATCCGCTCGGCTGCACGGGTGCAAAGCTCACGGCCACGATCCTGCGCGAGCTCGAGCGGCGCAACGCGCGCTACGGTCTCGTGACGATGTGCATCGGCGGGGGCATGGGTGCCGCGGGAATTTTCGAGCGCGCCGCATAGCCCTAGCGCTGACAGGGAGAGAGCATGGCGACGACAACCGCTTCACAATCCGTGGTTCGCGGCGGCGGGTTCTTGACTGCGTCAGTCGCTCCGGCCGAGATTTTCACGCCCGCGGACGTGACCGACGACCAGCGCCTGATCGGCCAGACCGCCTCAGAATTCGTGAACAAGGAAGTTCTTCCGCTGGTCGCCGATCTCGAGAATCACAAAAAAGGCCTGATGCCGTCGCTGCTTAAAAAAGCTGGCGAAATCGGCCTGCTCGGCGCGGGAATACCGGAAGCCTACGGCGGCTCGGAGCTCGATAAAGTCGCCGCGACCGTTCTGACCGAAAAAATCAGCGTGTACGCCGCTTTTTCCGTCGCGTTCGGCGGCACCACCGGGATTGGTACGATTCCCATATCGAGCTTCGGCACCGAAGAACAAAAAAAGAAATACCTGCCCAAGATCGCCACGGGCGAGTTCCTCGCAGCGTACTGTCTATCAGAGCCGCAGGCCGGCTCCGATTCGCTTGCCTCACGCACGCGCGCCGTTCTTTCGCCCGAAGGCAAGAGCTGGATCCTCAACGGCCAGAAGATGTGGATCACCAATGGCGGATTCGCCGACGTCTTTATCGTCTTCGCGAAAGTGGACGGCGAAAAGTTCTCGGCGTTCATCGTCGAGCGCAACACGCCCGGATTCACCATCGGCGCGGAAGAAAACAAGATGGGCATCCGCGGGAGCTCCACCGTCCCTCTGTTTTTCGAAAATGCCCACATCCCGAAAGAAAATCTCCTGCACGAAATCGGCCGCGGTCACATCGTCGCGTTCAATACGCTCAACGCCGGCCGCCATACCCTCGGCGTTTCCTGCATGGGTGGATCTAAGAAAGCACTCGAGCACGGCGCGAAATATTCCCGCGAGCGCGTCGCCTTCGGGAAATCAATCGACCAGTTCGGCCTGATCCAGGCCAAGCTCGGCGAAATGTGCATTCGAACCTTCGCCCTCGAATCGATGATCTACCGCACCGCGGGAATGTTCGAGGCCGCCATGGCCGCCGGCGGGGCCGACAAAGTGAAGCAATCGATGCAGGTGCTTGAGGAATACGCCATCGAGAGCTCGATCAGCAAGGTCGCCGGCAGCGAGACCCTCGACTATTGTGTCGATGAAGGCCTGCAGATCTTCGGCGGCTACGGATTCCACGAAGACTATCCAATGGCACGCGCCTATCGCGACAGTCGCATCAATCGCATCTTCGAAGGCACCAACGAAATCAATCGCATGCTGATCATCCAGATGCTGCTGAAACGTGCCATGGTCGGCACGCTGCCCCTGATTCCCGCCGCCAAAAAACTTGCCGATGAATTGCTCGCCGGACCCTCCGTCGAGAACGCTCCCCGGGGCGATTTCGCCGAGGAAGAGCGTTCCCTTGCCCAATCGAAGAAAATGTTCCTGCTCAGCGCAGGCGCGGCAGTTGAAAAATTCCGCGACAAGCTGGCCGAAAACCAGGAAATCGTGGCCGCGCTCTCGAACATTGTGATGGATATCTACGCCATGGAATCCAGCCTGCGCCGCGCCCAAAAATCCGGCGCCGGCGCGAATTCACCGATGGCCGATGCCGCCCGCGCCTTTACCTATGACGCCATGGACCGCATCGAGAAAGAAGCCCGCACCGCGCTCACAGCCACTTCCGAAGGTGACACGCTCGTTACGCAACTCGCGGCCCTGCGCCGATTCTCCAAACACGCATCCGTCGACACGATCGCGCTCCGCCGGCGCGTGGCCCAAGCCGTGATGACGCAGGACAAGTATCCGTTCGAAGGCCGCTGATACAATTCATCATCTTCGGACCACGAAATAAAACCGAATCCGCTACTCGCCAGTTCCACCGAGCGTGACATATTGTGTCGCTCGCTAGGTTTCAAAACAGAACGAAAACCCGTTTCCTCCGTTCCTAATTAGAGGAAACGGTTTTCCATTCACCCTGTTCGTGTCCCTCAACGCCCCCTAATTTCAATCACTTAGCGCCTGGTACTTTGGAATCGCAGGTGCATCTAATTCAATCGAGGTAGGGAGGGGAAGCTGAAGTGATAAAAATCGTCTCAGCCCGGTTAGGGAAATACGCCAGTGATTTCTGGCAGAACAAGCCGCTTCGCAAGCGCACGGCTTGGGGACTGGCCATCTTTATCGTTTTGCAGCTGTATTTCGTCCGCGAATTGATTGCGGCGGAGCTTCTGTTCGGAATGTTTTTTGTGTTCGCGTTCGCACTCGCCGGGCTTTTCTACGCGGTCGGCACCATTGGAATCGAAGGGCGCAGTTGGGCCGAAGCAGGAGCCCGCGTCGTCGCCATCTCGGCACGCCGTGGCTACAGCACGCTGGAAGAAGTCAGTAAAAAGCCATTCCGCCATCCACATTCAGAGTCTGCCCAGTAATCGCGCTGGCCTGATCGGAAACCAGGAACAGGGCCGCGGACGCAATTTCTTCGGCCGTCTGCGGCCTGCCCTGCAGAATACTCTGTAGCATCTGCTGCAAGGTTTCATCCGCGCGGGATTTGAAATACTCCGAAAACTCGCGCGTCAGGTCCTTCGACATTTTCGTCTCCGTCACCGGCCCGGGGCAGATCGCGTTCACGCGCACGCCCTGCCGGGCCGCCTCTGCCGCCAGCACGTGCGTCAGTCCGATCAGCCCTGATTTGGAGCTGGTATACGCGCTGCTCAGGGCGAATGCCATCTTCGCTCCGGCGGTCGAAATATTCAGGATCGATCCGGATTGACGAGCGTACATTTCCGGCAGTACGAGCTGGCAGAGCAACATCGGCGCGCGCAGGTTGACGTTCATCACCAGGTCCCAATCACGCAGCGGAAATTTCTCCACAGGCGTCACGGGGCCGTAGATCCCGGCGTTGTTCACCAGAATATCGACCTTGCCGAACGCAGCGCGCGCGCCGTCGACGATCTTTTTACAATCGGTGTCGCGTGCCAAGTCCGCGTGCACGGCCGCCGCCTGCCCGCCCCCGGCCTGGATTTCGTTCATCGTTTCGAAAATTTCATTTTCGCTGCGCGCCGTCAACACCACCGCCGCGCCCTCGGCCGCGAATTTTCGCGCCATGGCCCGCCCGATCCCGCGCCCTCCTCCCGTCACAATGGCCACCTTGCCCGTCAGCAGCATATCCTCTCCTTGAATTGAGTTTCAGAGAATAGCACCGCTTGAGAGCCTTTTCTCCGCGCCCTTCGCGCCTGAGCGTTGGTTTTCTCTTTTCGAATGGGTCGTTGACGCCGTCGGATACCGGAACTAGCATCCATACGGGCTTTCCCTCATGCGCCGCATCCAATTCATCGAGCTCCACGAGCAATCTTGGTTTCCGAAGTTCCTGCGCGACGACATCACCGATACGCTTCAATTCGCGCTCAGCCGTACGGCCGCTTACGGATCGATCGCACCGCTTTTCCAGCGCGCGCTTTGCGCCGCGAGGCGGCATTCGATCGTGGATCTTTGTTCCGGCGGCGGTGGGCCGTGGCTCGATCTGGGGCGCAGGCTCGCATGCCGGGTCGCGAGATTACATGTCTTGATGACCGACAAATTCCCCAACGTCGTCGCATTCGAAGCAGCGCGGGCCCGCTCGGAATTCCCGATGAATTTTCACCCGCAATCGGTCGACGCCCGCGATGTGCCGGGCGAGCTCGATGGCTTCCGCACCCTGTTTTCCGCGTTCCATCACTTCCGGCCGGCCGACGCCC
Organism: Candidatus Acidiferrales bacterium; assembly: GCA_049696975.1. Taxonomy (GTDB): domain Bacteria; phylum Acidobacteriota; class Terriglobia; order Acidiferrales; family UBA7541; genus Palsa-295. The sequence continues at coordinate 5,125 of JBAVUW010000136.1, forward strand.
GCGCGGTCATTCAGAACACGGTGGACGCCAGGCAGGGAATCGGCATCTTCGAAATCACGCGCCGCACCGCCCCAGCTGTCGCCTCGATGTTTCTCTGGGCGCTCTCTCCGATTTTGTTCACGCCGTTCGTCCGTCCCCTCCGCTGGTCGCGCCTCGTTTTCACGTATCTCCTGCCGGTCCTGCCGTTCGTGCTGCTGTTCGACGGCATCGTCTCCTGCCTGCGCACCTACCGGCCCAGCGAACTCTCCGACTTGGTCCACGAACTCGGCGCGACAAATTACGAGTGGCAGGCCGGAGAATTCCGCGAGTCCATCCTGACAGCCCCCATCACTTACCTGATCGGTTTTCCCTGCGCGTCCGCCGCCGACGAGCGCATTTGACTCCACACGCGCGAGCGGCATAGGATGCCGCACGGCTTTTCGGAACGGGGGAACGCAGAACATGACCACGAATTTCGACTTGCTCGCCTCGTACTGGACGCTCGCCGGTGGCGGCGCCGAGCCGCACACCGATCACGAGCATTGCCCGTGGGATTTGCGGCTGCGGGCCGAAGCGGCTGGCCGCGCCGGCTTCACCGGGATGGGCATCTGGTATGCTGATCTCATCCACACGTTGAAGACGCGCACCCTGAAAGACGTGAAACAGGTTTTCGACGACAACGGAATCAAGCATATCGAGCTTGAATTCCTGCAGGGCTGGTTTGCGGACGGCGAAGAAAGGAAAGCCTCTGACGCCGAGCGCAGGAAATTCTTCGACGCCGCCGATGTACTGCGCCCGCACCACATCAAGGTCGGGTCGTTCGTAAAAACGACCGCTACGATGCAGAAAATGACCGATTCCTTCGCCTCGCTCTGCGCCGACGCAGCGAAGCACGGCGCGCTCATCGGTTTCGAATTGATGCCATTCTGTGATATCGACTCCGTCGAAAAAGCCATGCAGCTGGTCGACGGAGCCGGCGCGAAAAATGGTGGTATTTGTCTCGACCTCTGGCACATCGCCAAGCTGAAAATTCCCTACGAAAAGGTGGCGCGGATGCCGCTGAACCGCATCACTTCGATCGAAATCAACGACGGCACGTACGAATGTCCCTGGAGTCTGCACGAAGACACCATCAATCACCGCTTGCTGTGCGGGGAAGGGGAGTTCGAAGCGAAACGCTTCGTCGCCGAAATGCTCAAGACCGGCTACAACGGTCCATGGGGGATCGAAGTCCTGAATGCGGATCTGCGCAAAAAGCCACTGAACGCAATTGTTACGAGTTCCTATACGAGTACGCGCGCGCAATTTCCCGCCTGATCCGCCGGCGTCCGGCGGGGGCCGAACGGAATGCCTGACGACCGAAACATAGCTCCGGACAACACCGCCGTGCGGGTGGCCCTTTGGCGAGCCCTCCACGTCCAGATCGATCTGCCGCCGCACGTGCTCGAAGACGAAATCGGTCTCAAGCTCGTGGCTCCGGACGAAGGCTGGCGCCGCCGTCCGGACATGGATCCACGAGGCACCGCCATCTTCCGCGCCTCCGTCGTCGCCCGCGCCCGCTTCATCGAAGATCTGGTCGCCGAACAGGCCGCGCGCGGCGTCGAGCAGTACGTCATTCTGGGAGCCGGCCTGGACACGTTCGCACAGCGCCGTCCCGAGGTCGCTTCTCAATTGAACGTGTTCGAGGTGGACCGGCCCGGCCCTCAGGCCTGGAAGCAGCGTCGCCTGCGCGAACTCGGCTTTGCCGTGCCGGAGTGGCTGCGATTCGTGCCGTTCGATTTCGAGGCGGGCGCTTCATGGCGGGACAACTTGAAGAACGCCGGTTTTGACTCCGCGAAGCCGGCGCTCCTAGCCTCCACGGGCGTCAGCATGTACCTCACGAAGGACGCCATCGCGGCTACGCTGCGTCAAATCGCGGATTTCGCCCCTGGCTCCACGCTGGCGATGACGTTCATCCTGCCTCTTGAATGCGCCGAACCGGAGGAGCGCGTGGGACGGGAAGTGGCCGAGAGGGGCGCGCGAGCAAGCGGTACACCGTTTCTCAGTTTCTTTACTCCGCCGGAAATGATCGCACTAGCCCGCGAGGCAGGTTTCCGGGAAGTCCGGCACATCTCGGGGGCCGCGTTAACCGAGCGCTATTTTAAGGGAAGGGCGGACAGCCTCCGGCTCGGAAGATCAGAGGAGCTGCTGGTCGCAACTGTCTGATCGCTCTAGTCGGCGGCCACGCGTGCGTGCATCACGGATTCAGCCGCGGCCACAATTTTCTCTTCGTTCGGCAGCACGAAACTTTCCATCGGCTCGCTGTACGGCACCGAAGTATCCATCGCCGTTACGAGTTTGATCGGCGCCTTCAAAAATTTGAATCCGTGCTCGGCCACTTCGCCCGCGATAATTGCTGCCGCAGAGGCATGGCGCGGGGCCTGATCCACGCATACCAGCCGGCCGGTTTTCTCGACCGACTTCACGATCGTCTTCGTATCCAGCGGCGAAAGCGTCCGCGGATCGACGACTTCGGCGCTGATTCCTTGCTTTGCAAGAATTTCGGCCGCGGCCAGAGCCTTTTTCACCATCCACGCCGTCGCCACAATCGTCACGTCCGTCCCGGCGCGCTTCACGTCCGCCACACCGAACGGCACGAGATAATCTCCCTCGGGCACCGGAGACTTATCCAGCATCAGCATGTAGTGATGAAGATAGACCACTGGGTTATCGTCGCGAATTGCGGACTTCATCAGCCCGTAGGCATCGGCTGCGTTCGACGGCACCGCAATTTTCAGCCCAGGAATTCCCATCATTGCTCCGTAGATGCAGTTCGAATGTTGCCCCGCCCAACCGGCCGCGAATCCGAATCCCGCCTTGAAAACCGCCGGCACTTTCACCTGACCTCCCGACATATACCGCAGCCGCGGCGCCTCGTTGATCACTTCATCGAACGCCACAAGCATAAACTCGGCCATGTACAGCTCGACTACCGGCCGCAGCCCCATCATCGCCGCGCCCACCGCGATGCCCAGTTCCGCCGTTTCTGAAATCGGCGTGATCCGCACGCGGTCCTTGCCGAATTTGCGCACGAACGGATCGCGATCCGTCATCGCCATATTCTGTCCATAGAATACGACGTTCGCGTCGCGCTGCATCTCTTCGGTGATCGCCACGGCGATCCCTTCAGCAAACATCATTTCGCGCGGCATGTGTTCGTCTCCTGTTCAAAATCCAAATTCGTCATTCGAAGCGGAGTGACCCGACGCCGTTGCGTTTCATCCCGCTCTTGCGGGACGTCCGGTTGCCCTAGGCGAAGAATCTGTCCACTCTGTGACGACTACGCCCAAACGTAATTTACGGCGTCCGAGCCCGATGGCAAGGGACTCGCCAGCGCAAACTTCACCACGTCTTCCATCTCGGCTCGCACCGAATCTTCGATCTTCTTCGCGTCCGGATCGGCGAAAAATCCGCCCGAAATCAAATGCGCGCGGAATTTCTCGATCGGATCGTTGTTCCTCGCCGCTTCGTACTCGGCCTTGTTGCCGTAAACCTCGACGGCCTCGTGTTCCTGAAACTGGGTCGGGACCGGCGGCACAGTGATCGCATTTCCATGCGGGCTCATACGATAAAATTTCGACTCGATCAGCGAGGGCCCTTCACCTGCGCGGGCTCGCTCCACAGCCACCGTCATCACGTCGTAAACCTTCAGTGGATCGGTGCCGTCCACGGTCACTCCGGGAATGCTGAACGCCTTCGCCTTCATCGCCAGTGGTTCCCCCGCCTTCGCGTTCGCGTCTTCCAGTTCGGCCTTCGTATACGCCTGATATCCGTTGTTCTCCAGCACGAAAACGACCGGCAGCTTCCACACGGCGGCCATGTTCAGTGTTTCGAAAAATGCGCCCTGCTTCGACGAGCCGTCGCCGAAAAACGAATACACCACCTGCCCGGTCTTTTTCACCTGTGCTGCATAAGCCGCCCCTGCCGCATGCGCGATCCCTTGCCCGATGATCCCCGAAGCCGTCGGAAAATGGTGCGTCGGATCGGCCAGATGCATCGACCCGCCGAAACCCTTACACACGCCGTCTTTGCGCTGATAAATCTCGGACATCAGCGCGCGCGCCGGGGTCCCCAGCACCAGGGGATATCCGTGGCAGCGATAGCTCGGCATCACTAGGTCGTTTTCCTGCCTCGTCGCCAGGCAGCCGACGATGCTGGCCTCCGCGCCGTCGCCCAGATGCGCATGCCCGCGGATCACGCCCGGATGTTCCACAAACGTCCGCTTCACGCGCTCCTCAAATTCTCGAATCCGGCACATCTGCGTGTACATCCAGATCAATCGATCTCTCGAAAGCTGGCTCGAAGTCGAAACTGGCATCGCTCATTCCTCCTGAATGTCTGGCGCGGGCACGCTACGCGGGAACTTTGTCTCCCGGCTTGCCGATAAATCCCAGCGTTCCGCCAACATCGACCTCTGCCGGCTCGCGCGCCAAAATCTTGAGCAGCACGCCGTCCTCCGGCGCGTCCAGCTCATAGCTCACTTTTTCGGTTTCCAGCTCGACAATCGGCTCGCCCTGCTTGAACGTCTCGCCCTCGTTCTTGATCCAGCGAACGACGGTCACCTTCGTTGTGTTCATCCCGCCCGTCTTGGGCACCAACAGATTCGTAACGATGGCGAATTCCTTCCTCGGTCAGAGTTTCAGCGTGCCGATGTGGTTCTCGAACGAATCCGCTCAGATTCGCCTGCAGCGCCTCATGAGATGCAGAGTGTCTCGCGCGGATGTTTCCCGGAGCACAAATTTCTTAACCTAATCGCGGCAGCATGTCAACCAACGGCCGATATCTGCTACTCTTGCACCGCTTCGGGGGATTCGCCGGTTGAAACGCGTTCGTTGACACGCACCTCTGCGCCCTGACGCGCCGATTCTTCGGGGGAACGATGAAACCCCACCCGCGAAATGTCGTGCTGCCCGCCTTCGCTCTGATCGTCGCGAGCGCGAGCATGATCGCGGTCCGAGCCGCGCGGGCGCAAAACGTCGCACCGCCCGTGGGAACACAAGCTGCACAGCCCGCGCCTACTGCGACGCCCGCTCCCGCCAGCCAACTTGTCAATCCTTGTTCTGCGGATGTAAAACCCGCGGCGCCCGGCGCGCCCGCATGGACCGGATGGAGTACGACTCCGGAGAACTGGCGATTCCAGGCCGCCGCGCAAGGCGGACTGTCGGCAGCCGGCGCGGCCCAACTAAGACTGAAATGGGCATTCGGCATCCCCAACGTGAAAATCGTCCGCTCGCAACCCGGCGAATTTCGTGGACGCGTATTCGTCGGCGCCAATGACGGCACGCTCTACGCGCTGGACTCCTCGACCGGCTGCACCGTGTGGGCGACGACCGCGAGCAAGCCTGTCCGCTCCGGCATCGCTATCGGCAAAGCGGCGGACGCCGACGCGATCTTCTTCGGCGACGCGGGTGGCAACGTGTACGCTCTCGCGTTCGATACCGGAAAGCTCATCTGGGTCGTCCGCGCCGAGGCTCATCCGGACGCGACGATCACCGGCACCCCGGCATATTTCAAAGGCCGGCTCTATGTACCCGTTTCGTCGGGCGAAGAGCAGTCCCGCCGCCGCAACGGGTACCAGTGCTGCACGTTTCGCGGCAGCGTGGTAGCAATGGACGCCGCCACTGGAAAAACTGCGTGGCAAGGTTACATGTCTTCGCCGGCCGTGGCGGTGGAAAGCTTTCAGGCTGGGCAAGGGCACGGAGTCTTCGCGCCTTCCGGCATGGCCATTTGGTCCGCCCCGACGATCGACGCCGCAAGGAATCGTATTTACGTCGGCACTGGCGATAACTATTCCGAACCCGGCACGAAAACCAGCGACGCCGTTGTGGCGCTCGACCTCAAAACCGGCGCAATCCTATGGTCCGTGCAGTTTGACAAGGGCGACGTTTACAGAATCGACTGCGGAGATCCACCACGCGAAGGCTGTTCGCCGCCCACCAATCCCGAATTCGATCTCGGCGCTTCGCCGATTCTTGTCGACCTCGGTCACAAGAAACGCGCTCTGCTCCTCGGCCAAAAGAGCGGCCTCGTATACGCCGTCGATCCCGACTCGCAAGGAAAACTTCTCTGGCACGCACGCGCCGGTGCCGGCGGCCTGCTCGGCGGAGTCCAGTGGGGCCCCGCTACCGACGGCACGAACGTCTACGTCGCCGTCTCCGATCTTGCGTTCCAGGGCCGCGGCCCCGATCCCGCCAAAGGCGGCGGAATATCCGCGTATCGCATCCGTGACGGCCAGCTTCTATGGAAAACTCCGCCGCCCGGCTGCGGCGATCGCCGCCCCTGCAGCCCGGCGCAGTCACAGGCCGTGACCGCAATTCCGGGCGCCGTTTTCTCCGGCTCGATCGACGGGCACCTGCGCGCCTACGCGGACGCCGACGGAAGAATCATTTGGGATTTCGATACCGCGCGCGATTTCGACACCGTAAATAAAGTCGCCGCGCACGGCGGCTCGCTCGATGTCGGCGGACCCATCGTCGTCGGAGGTATGGTCTTCGTTGTTTCCGGCTACCCGGGCTTCGGGGCAATGCCTGGCAACGTGCTGCTCGCCTTCGCGGCCCAGTGAGAATAGAAATGATTCGCCAGTTCACAGCTCTCGCACCTTTCTATCTCGCCCTGGTTCTCGCCGCTGTGCCGGCAAAAGCGGCGCCGCAGAACGCAACGACCGCCGGGGAATTCCAAATCGATCCGCCCACGCTTGTCTCGCTCGGTTTTGAATGGCGCATTGCCGGCGACGACGACCGCAACGCCCGCGTCGACGTCACCTTCCGCAAGAATGGGGACCAAACGTGGCATCCCGCCCTCCCGCTCCTGCGCCTCGAACACGAGCAAGTTCCCGGCGGCCTGCCCCGCGAAGGCGGAGCGCACTATTTCACCTACATCGCGCCCAATATGTTCGCCGGCAGCATCCTCGATCTCGAACCCGATACCGAATACGAATGCCGCTTCGTGCTCACCGATCCCGACGGCGTCCACGGCACCGCGCATCGTGTCGTGACGGTCCGCACACGCAAGGAACCAATGCCTGCCGAAGGCGGCCGCGTCTACCACGTCTATCCCTTCGGCTATAAAGGAGCGAAGCAGGAGCCCTCGTTCACCGGCATCATGGCCGCGTACTATCAGGGCTCGGACCAGTCCGATCACTCCAACGCTTTTCCCCCGCGCGTGCAGCCTGGCGACATCATTCTGGTCCACGCCGGCCTTTATCAGGATCACCGCTTCGTCTATAGCGGCTTCGACCGCACCATCGCCGCGTACGGCACGCCATTCGACGGCACCTACTACCTCACCGCCAGCGGCACGCCCGAAAAACCGATCGTCATCAAGGCCGCCGGCGATGGCGAGGTGATTTTCGATGGCGACGGCTGCCAGAATCTCTTCAACCTCATGGGGGGGAACTACAACTACTTCGAAGGGATTACCGTCAGGAACACAAATGTCGCATTTCTGCTCGGTATCAAGAACATTGCCGGCTCCAGCGGGTTCACGCTGAAACATTCGCGCATCGAAAACGTCGGCCGCGCGGTGGAAGACGACTGGTCCGGCTCGAAAAATTTCTATATCGCCGACAACGTCTTCATCGGCCGGCACGATCCGCTGAAATTGCAGAGCTGGTGGACGCCGCAGGTCTGGGCGAAATTCCCCGGTTATCCCGCTCTGATCACATCCGAATACGCGATCAAAATTTACGGCCAGGGCCACGTGGTGGCCTACAACTACGTCGCCAACTGGCACGACGGTATCGACATCGCCACGTACGGCGATCCTGACGGCGTCAACGACGGCTCAAACGGTGGCGCTCACGAAGAACTCCGCGACCGCATCCCGGTCTCCATCGATTTCTACAACAACGACATTTACAACATGGCCGACAATTGCATCGAAGCCGACGGCGGCGCGCACAATATCCGCGTCTTCCGCAACCGCTGCTTCAATGAAGCCGGCGGCGCGCTGTCCGCCCAGCCTACCTTCGGCGGCCCGCTCTATTTCTATCAGAACGTCCTGTACGACAATACGACCGGAGGCCCGCTGAAACTGATCGACACCCCCGCCGGCGTTTTGATCTACCAGAACACGTTTTTCGGTCAGGGTCGGCTGATGGGGCCCGCGTCCAACATTCATTTCCGCAACAATCTGTTCCTCGGCGACGGGTGGGCCGACCCCATTCTCAACCTGCGCACGTTCACGAATTATTCCGATTCCGACTACAACGGCTTCTACCCGAACCCCGGCGCGGCCACGTCGTTCGAATGGACCTCTCCAGATTTCTCCACCCTCGCGGACTATTCAGGAAGACTCGTCACGCGTACTTTCAAAACGCTGAAGGAATATCAGGACTCCACCAAGCAGGACCAGCATAGCGTGCTACTCGACTACGGCATTTTCGTTATGGCGAAGATGCCCGACAAGAACGATCCGCAGCATCTCTACCGTCCCGAAGATTTTGATTTTCGCCTGCAGCTCCCGTTGACGGCGGGCCAAACGCAATTTCATTTCAACCCGGCTGTCGATGCCGGCGTGCTGCTGCCCACCATCAACGACGACTTCACCGGCAAAGCGCCCGACCTCGGGGCCTACGAACTCGATAAACCGGTCCCGCACTACGGTCCTCGCGAATGGCCAAGCGGCCCGCAAGATCCAAACGCTCCGCGCTCCGTCACTGGACCGACCCGCTGACATTCAGCGGCGACGGGAGGCCTCGAAAAAGTGTCCTACCCTTTGGGTGCCGCTTCTCGATGCCAGCGGGGCCGGTTTGAGGGAGGGCATCGAGTGTTCGTGGGAGGTTCGGGGCGGCTCAGCGTCCGGAAGACCGGACAGGACCTTCAGACATGTCCTCTGCCGCCGGTTCCCGTCGTAAGTCGATAAAACAAAAGGGCTCCCCGCCAAAGAGGCAGGTCGCTTTTTCAAGCGCCGAAATTCGTCGCGCACGCGAAAACGATGGATGAATCCCGGGCGGGTCGGCATTTAAGCCACCGAGGGGCGCCAACGCTATAGCCAAGAAGCTTCGGCCGTGTGTGCGACCGGGGTAGGGGTGGCGGCGCCCTTCATTTGCCGAAGGCAGGCGAAGTTGAGCGCTTTGTCCGAAGCGCCATCGCGCACCTCAGGGTCAACGGTGCGCCTTCGCGGAAGGCGCGCAGCATGAATCGCCCGGGGCAAATCCGCTGAGCCCCCAGTTTTTCCGATGAGCACAATCGGTTGAACGAAGTGGCGGCGGCGCTGAGGTTACGGTAATATTACCCTGAATTCTGGAGAGCACATTGAGTCTTACACACATTCAGGGTGCGACGACGGCGGGAGCCAAGACCTTGGTGCGCGTGCGGCCGCGCGGATTCTGCGCGGGGGTGGTCCGCGCGGTGGATATTGTGGAGCTGGCGCTGGAGGCCTACGGCAGCCCGGTGTACGTGCACCACGAAATCGTCCACAACCGCTACGTGGTGGATCAGCTGCGCGGGCGGGGTGCGATTTTCGTCGAGACGATCGCGGAAGTGCCTGTGGGAGCGGTGCTGGTGTTCAGCGCGCACGGCGTGCCGCCACGGGTGCGCACGGAAGCGAAAGAACGCAGCCTGAAGGTGATCGACGCGACCTGTCCCCTGGTAACGAAAGTTCATTTGGAAGCGCTGAAATTCGCGCGCGAGGGCCGCACGCTAATCCTGATTGGGCATCGCGATCACCAGGAAATCGTGGGCACCTCGGGCGAGGCTCCGGAACAGACGATCGTGGTCGGCACGGTCGAAGAGGTTGACAAATTGCAGGTGCCCGATCCAAGCCGGCTGGCGTTTTTGACGCAGACAACGCTTTCGCTCTACGACACTCAGGAAATCGTCGCGCGGCTGCGGCAGAAGTTTCCGTCGATCGTGGGGCCGGCATCGGACGATATTTGCTACGCAACGCAGAACCGGCAGGAAGCGGTGGAAGCGTTGACACGGGAAGTGGAACTGATTCTGGTGGTGGGCTCGGCAAACAGTTCGAATTCGAACCGCCTGGTGGAGGTGGCGCAGCGCGCGGGAGTGGCCGCGAGGCTGATCGAGGATTCGAACGATATTGACGCGGCGGCGCTGGAAGGCGTGAAGTCGATCGGGCTGACGGCGGGCGCGTCCGCACCGGAAGTGCTGGTGGAGCAAGTGAGTCAGCGGCTTTCGGGATTCGGATTCACGAATCACCGGGACCTCGAACTGATTCGCGAAGACGTGCGGTTCACGCTTCCGGCGGAACTGGCCGCGAAGCTCGGCCGGGCCGCGAACTAGTTTGGTCGTTCGGCCTTCGTCCCGGCGCATCTAAATAAAATAAGGAGTCCTACTGTGGCGGTCAAAGTTGTCCGCCAGCCGAACAAGATTGCCCTTTTGGGCGCGCCCACGAGTGCGGCCGCGATGTCGGCGGGGCACGAGAAGGCGCCGGGGGCGCTGCGGTCGGCTGGGTTGATCGATCGTCTGCGAGCGACCGGGTATGAAGTCGCCGACCTGGGCGACGATCCGGTTCAGCTTTTCGCGCAGGATGATGAAAGCCCGCGCGCCCGGAACGTAAGCCGCGTGCTGAAGTCGCTCGAGGCTCTCAAGCCGAGGGTGGAGCAGGCGATCAAGAGCGGCGCGCTACCCCTGATCCTGAGCGGCGACTGTTCGATCGCTCTGGCCACGATTGCCGGCGCCCGCCGTTATTTCCGCCACGTCAGCATGATTTATATGGACCGCGACGCCGATCTGAATATACCGGCGACGTCGCCGTCAGGCATCATCGATGGGATGGTCGTGTCGCACATCGTGGGGCGCGGCGCGGCGGAACTGGTGCGATTCTGGGGCGAGCCGCCGCTGATCCGCGAGCCGGACCTAGCGCTTTTCGGCGTGGCGCGTCTGGATGCCGCGGAGCAGGAAGTGCTGGATCGCACGCCGTTGCGGCGTTATCTTGCGGCCGATGTCACCCGGCTCGGACCCGCAGCCGCGGCGCAGGTGGCCATCGAGCGGATTCACGGGGTGGGGAATGAATTTATTTTGCATCTCGATGTGGACGTGATCGAAGGGTTTGCCGCGACGAAAGTGCCAGGAGAGGGTGGCTTGACGCTCGCGCAAGTGCGCGAGGCTTTGCTGGTTTTCGCGAAGCAGAAGCATATGGCGGCGATCGAAGTCGTCGGTTACAACCCGACGAAGGATCCCGACGGCACGTGGGCGAAGACTTTGATCGATTTGCTCGCGGAAGTTTTAGGCGCGCGGCTTGAGACGCTGAAGTCGAGCGCGCCGGTGGAAGTTGCGGGCGCGAAGGAAGCACCGAGCGTGGCGGCCGGGCCCGAACGCGTGATTCCCGCGGTGCCTTCGGGCGAGGCTTGGTCTTCCGACACGCTCGAGACGGAGTCGGAATCGCCGCATTCAAGCGCCAACGACGCGGCAGAAGTAGCCGCGGAAGATGCCCCAGAGAATCCGGTTCGCAGGTCGGAAGAATCGCAAGACGAGGGCTCGGCAACCTCGATTGAAACCTCGGAAGAAGCGGACGACGCAAATTCGTAAACCTTCTGCTGTATTCCTCAAGCGAAAACCGAAACACCAACACCGCCAGCGCCGTGTTGCGCCCAAAATGCAATTTCAGCCCGAAGTGATCATTTTCGACGTCGACGGCGTGCTGGTGGACGTGCGCGGATCGTTTCACACCACGGTGATCGAGACGGTTGAACATTTCACCAAGAAGAAAGTGAAGCGCCACGAGCTGCATCAGTGGAAGAACCGCTCGGGATTTAACGACGACTGGAAACTTTCGACGGCGTGGGTGCAGTCGCTGGGCGGGAAACAGCAATTCGACGAAGTGAAGGCGAAGTTTGTCGAGCTGTACTGGGGCGCGGCCGACAAGGGTGGCAAGGCAGGAAATGTAGCGCGCGAGAAGTGGCTGTTGCCGCGCGCGAGCCTGCGACGCCTGGCGAAGCGGGCGGAACTGGCGCTGTTTACCGGGCGCGTGGCGGCGGAGCTGGATTACACACTGGACCGCTGCCGCGTGCGCGAGTTTTTCCGGCAGATCGTGACCGTCGAAGACGTGCAGCGGCCGAAGCCCGACCCCGAAGGATTGTTAAAGATTTTGGCCGGGCGCGATCCGGCGAAAGCGCTGTACTTGGGCGACATTGTCGACGACGCGTTATCGGCCTGGGCCGCGAAGATTCCATTCATCGGCATCCTGCCCCAGAGCGCCGGCGCCCGCAGCGCGCGTGCCGCTCTGCTGAGAAAGCATGGAGCCATCGCCGTATTGCGCGACGTAACGCAGCTCGAGAGCTGGCTGGCGCGTCGCCGGGCCTAGGCCCGGAACCTCCTTCCTACCAGCGGCATAGAACTAGCGGGCAGTACCAGTAAGGACACTAGTACCATTGTCTGTGCTCGGCGCGACCGTCAGAATTTCTAGCACGGCAGACTATCGCTGAGGGTTATGAGCGAAAACAACACCATGAGGCAGACGGCGGCGCGGGCGTTCGTGCGCAGCCTCAACATTCTGCTCAAGTTCGCCCGAATGTATGACTTCGGGCATCCGCGCACCGCCCGGCAGTACGACACGGCGTGGTCTGAATTGCAGATCGCGCTGGGTAAGGACGATGACTCCGGGATGCTGCTGGCGGTGTCGGGCGATCAGCTCCTGCTTGACGGTACGCCGCTGGACACGGCGGCCTCGGAGAAGAGCTTTGCGCGCATGCTTTCGAGCGCGGGAATTGCCAGTATCCATTTTTCCCCCAAGCTTACACACGCGAGCCTGCAGAAATTCGTCCGCTCGTTTCCGACCGGGTCTTCGTCCAAGCCTGCGCAGCTTGCCGAGCAGCTGAAGGCGTCGCTGCACGGCGATCCTCATATTCACGTGAACGAAGTCTGTTTCGTGCCGGCGGATTCGGCGGTTGCGAGATCAACCATGGCGGCGCAGCTGGCGGCGCGGACGCTGGGAATGAATTCGGCAGAGACGGACAAGCTGCTGAACGACCCGGAAAAACTGCTGCAGTTGATTGTGGCGGCGGACGGAATGAAAGGCGGCGGAGGCAGCGGCGGGCTCGGCGGCACAGGATCGGGAGGAAGTGGCGGCTCCGGCGGTGGTTCGGGCAACGGCCCGAGCGTCAGCGGTCCGGTCGGCGCCGTGTACGGTGCTGGCGGTCCGGGAGACGGATCCGCGGGAGGCGGTTGGAATATCGTTGGCGGAAGCGGAGGGAGCCTGGGCGGCACACCGCTTGATCCCAACGTCGGAGGATTTTGGCTGAACAAAGATGCGGTGGAGGGATCGGCAACCCCGGGACCGATGTTGAGCGGCCCAGCGGCGGGCGTGGCCGGAGCACCGCCATCCGAGAATGCGCCGGCATCGGGCTGGAATATCGTCGGCAATGAAAGCGGAACCGCCGGCGGAACTCAGATCGATCCGAATGCAGGCGGCTTCTGGCTGAACAAGGATTCCGAGGCTCGAAAGGATACCCCGTCCAAGACGCCTGTTGCGCTGAGCGGAGCGGCATCGACGGTGGGCGCGAGCGGCGGCACGGGCACGGCCGGCAACGGGTCCGGAAATGGCGGTGGCGGCTGGACGATTCCGGGAGTCACTCCGCACAAAGGACCGGACAGCCGCTGGGCGAGCGCTTCAACAGGGATTCGCGCCACACGATCGGCACGCGGGGGCAGCGGATCGATGGCGGTGGAAACGGGCCTGATGACCCTGCACGAAGACGAATTGCAGGGGATTTTGCAGGTGCTCGCGCAGATCGCGCGAACGAACGATGCGTCGCAAGATCGACTGGACCCAGGAGCATTTCAATCGCGGCTTTCGACACTGCCGCGGCGCGCGCGATTTACTGTGAGCCAGGCACTTTCCGCGCTGGCGGCGCAGGCTCCGACGGAAAACTCCGATAAACCGACGCTGCTGAAGCTGGCCGAGCACATCGCGGTGCGATTCGCGCTGGAAAGCTACGAGCGCGGCGACCTGAAGGTGAATGCGGTGCGGCAGATGCTCGACGAGATGAACAGCGAACTCGACGGGCTGCGTAAAATCCTGGGCGTCTACGAAGAAAAAATGGCGGCTGCCGGGATTCACACGCAGACGCACATGGAGGTATTGGCTCAGGAATTCTGGCTGCAGGTGCCTGACGAGAAAAAGAAAACCGTGCTGGAAGGGCCGGATGCATGGTGCGTGCCCGGAGTGCGGCTCCGCGAATACGTCGAGAAAATGATCGAGCGGGGCGAGAAGGAAGACGCCGAGAAGGTCTTGAAGAATTACGCGAACGGCCTGTCAAGCAAGAATGCGGAAGCGCGGCGGCAGACGGCAATGGGTTTGCCGGAACTGGCCGGTCTTTATGCCAGAACGAGCGAATCGCTTTTCATGGATACCATCCGCGATCTGGGACTGCAGCTGGCGGATGAGAAGGATGGGCAGTTGCAGAGCCTGCTCGGAGCGGCGTTCGTGCGGCTGTCCCAGGAAGCCACGAAATCGCGGGCGTATCCGGCAATCCAGCGCTCCGTCGAGCTGATCGAATACATCGAATCGGAGCGGCCGGGAGCGAAGAAGAGCCTGGGGTCGCGCATCGGCGTGGAAAACCGGCTGCCGGAGTTCATCGAAGAATCACTGAAGGAAGGCAACGTCCCCGCAGGATTGAAGGATTTGCTGCGGCGCATGCCGGAGCGCGCGGCCGAGCAGGTCGCCATACGGTTCAGCCGCGTGGGCTTCCGCGAGGACTGCGAGCTGTTGGTTTCGATGATGGAAGTGCTCGGGCCGGAGGCGCTGGATCATCTTCGCGAGCAGCTTCGCAAAGGCAGTCCCGGCGCGGCCATCGACGCGGTAGGAATCCTGGTGCGAATGGACCTGGACAGCGTCGAGCGGATTCTGCCGGTGCGCATGAAGGAATGGAAGCGCACGGCACACGATCGAGTGGTGCGGCAGATTGCGGCGAGCGGGTCTCCGGATCGCGGGCGGCTGTTGCTGCAGATTTTCGATCTGCTGGATTCCCTGATTCGTCCACTGGCAATCGATGAGATCGGTATGGCCGGAGAAACGTCAGGCGACATGCGGTTGTTGCGCATTGCCGAAGGCGATCTGCCGCGCGGATCAACCGAGTTCTTGCGGTTGAAGGCCATCGAGGCGCTCGGGCGGTTGCGCACCGGGGGCGCCGAAGCTGTCTTACGCAAGGTGGCTGAGGCGCGCAAGGCGTGGCGCTGGGCGAATCCGTCCGAGCTGCGTGTGGTGGCGGCGCAGGCCCTGGAAAAGATCGACGCGGAATGGGCGAAGGATTTCATTCCGAAGAGCGGCTTGAGCGTGGCGGACCTCGCTATTGAAGTGCTGGACGTGGACCCGAATTCGTCCGCGATTCGCCAGAGGCGCTATCCGCGGCTGCGTTTGGACCATGCCGTGGCGGCGATGACCACGAACCTGAAGGAAAACTATCAGCTGGAAATTCCGGAGATGGCGTTGAGCGGCGGAGTCGCGGTCTGCGAGCAGAGCCTGCATCCGGGAAGCATCGTCGATATCCGCCTGAATGCCGGCGGGAAGCCGGTGAAGGCGCAGACGATCGTGCGTGACGCAAATACGCAGGCGCGAGCGTTTGAAGTGGTCGACATGGATCTTGAGGAACGCGCCAAGCTGAGGAAGCTGCTCGTGCAGCTGGGCACGGCGATGAAGCAGAGTACCTCGCAAGAGCGCAGCCGACGCGGAACGCGAACAATTCCTACCGGCGGGCGGGAATAGTTCCGAACGCTGTATGGAGTTTTCTTCCGTCGAATTTGCCCCGACAGTCCGATCGACAAATTGGCGTTCTCACCAGAAAAACAATCCCACTCCACTTTCGCCTGGGTTCCAGACTTGCCTGAATGGACGGCGCGTTCCGTAGATGCGAATCGCCCGAAGGAAACCCTGTTTGCCTAGTCTGCCGTGATCATCCGTCGTACGGGCCAGACTTGGGCTCGGATGAAGCTGTAAATGTGCAGACGATCCTCTTGAACAAGGGAGCCGCGACCTCGGAGGCAGCGAACTTTGGCGAAAACGGCGTCGAGGAGGGGCCCCGCGATCAACATCGTTAGGCCCCGACCAAAACAGAAGAAAGAAACCCCAGGCGATCCAACGCAGCACAACCCAAGTTGGAAACGGAGGTGTAAATTGCCAGAGGCTGCACTATCATAGGCAATCGCAGCCACGCGGGCGTGGCGGAATGGCATACGCAGCGGACTTAAGGAAAACTTGAGTGCTCGCCGGGAAACCGGCGATGCAGAACTGCCCAAATTCGGGGAAACCTGAAATGGCGATCCCGAGCCAAGCCCGGACGGAGATTTCCGCCGGGAAGGTGTAGAGACTAGACGGGCAGCACCTAATTCCCGGAGCGCGGGAGATGGTGAAGGGATAGTCCAGACCACAAACCCGCCTTTGCGCCGACGGCGCCACGGCGAGGGCGGCGAAAGCCGTAGCGGGCATGAAAATCCGCAGGGCTTTACGGCTCGTGTGGGTTCGACTCCCACCGCCCGCACCATCGCTTCTCGACAAGCCTGGCGAATCAGCCGCAAGTCTCGCGGCTTCCAGACCAACCTCAGCTTAACGCGCCCAGCTGTTTGCCCGACACTTTCCGTTGTATCATTTTGTGCGCATGGACAACGCCTCAAAAGACCAAACTCGCCCGATCACATACTGGATCGGCGAAGGCGCAGGTTGGCTCCTGCAACGCGTTGTCACCGGCCTCGCTGCCACCGGGATCACGCCGAACATGTTCACGTTTTTCGCGCTGGGTGTGAACTCCTGCGCCGCTGCACTCTTTGCGATGGGACAATTCAGGGCCGCGGCCGCGTCTCTGTTTTTCGCCGCCTTTCTCGACATGGCCGACGGTCAGGTGGCGCGTCGCGTAGGCATGGTCACGGCATTCGGCGCGTTCCTCGATTCCACCCTCGATCGTTACTCTGACCTGGCTCTCTACATGGGCCTGGTTGTCTACTACACGCTGATCGGCCGGAATCAATACATGGTCCTCGCCGCCGTCGCGATGGCGAGTTCGTTCATGGTGAGCTACTCGCGAGCCCGCGCCGAGTCGCTGATACCGTCCTGCAAGGTCGGCTTTATGGAGCGCCCCGAGCGTTTGGTGCTGCTGATTCTCGGCGGGGCCTTCAACCGTATGGCGCCGGCCCTCTGGGTGATCGCCACCCTTTCCACGACCACCGTGATCCACCGTGTCTTCTACACCTGGAAAGAGCTCCGCGCCGGCCGATCCCTTCCTGAAGCGAGCCTTACGCAATCTTTCTGATCGTTGATTTCGCTTCGTCCGCCGTGCCGGTACCTCCGCTTTTATTGGGAGTTGAATTGGGATAGCGGATCAATGCTCGACCGGATTTGCCTTCAACGACTCATCGACCGGAGCCGAGACGATTTCCTGCACCTGCTGCCGCAGTTCATCGATTTTTCCACGCGGAATGTCTGCGGTCTCAATCGTGTCGTGCAACATCACCGTGATCTTGCCCGGATACAGCATCCAGTCGCCCGTCTGAAAAAACTGGTACGACCCGACGATGCTCATCGGCACGATGGGAACTCCGAATTTCTGCGCGAGATTGAAAATTCCTTTCTTGAATTCGTGCACGAGCCCGTCGCGCGTGCGCGATCCTTCCGCGAATGCGATCAGGCTAATATCGGCGTCCAGCGCGGCCTTCGCGCGCTGCGTCATGATCTCCAGGCTCTCGCGCGTGGGCGCGTCCGGCACGGCCACGTTGCCGAACCAGCCCATGATCCAGCCGTACACCGGCACTTTGAAATGCGATTCGAGCTCGAAGCCGCGGACGAACTGCGGAATCGCGGAATAAATTACGAATGGGTCGAAAATATTCACATGGTTGCAGATAAAGATGCTCGTCCGCGTGGCGTCGAAGCCGGGCGATCGGCACACTTCGAACTTCACCGCGGTCAGCCGCATGATATTGCGAAAAAATCCTCGGTTGATCCAGTCGTGCTTGCGGCGATCGAGGGCGAGGCCTGCGAGCACGACGACGAGTCCCACCACGAAAAAATGGATCCCGGCAATCGCCCAAAGCACGGCAGAGCGGATCGTCAGCCAAGCTTTCCTCATACGATCACGTCCAGGGCTTCGGGCAGAACTTCCGCTGAGCGAATGTCGAGTCGCAGCACCTCGCCATCGACGATCAGGCTCACGTAGCCACCGAGATCGAAATCAACTCGCTCGACCGCCGCGCGTGACGCCAACGGATGTTTGACGTGCTCTCCGGTAAACAGGCTCGGAAAATTCCAGAGCAGCCGCAGCCGGCCCAGCGGCGACCAACGCACGTACTCGATTTTTCCATCCGCCGGATCGGCGTTCGGCGCCATCAGCATTTTGCCGCCGGTGTACTTGCTATTGCCGAGCGCGAGAAACAGCAGCGGCCGGCGGTCCCAATCGTCCGCGCCGGGCAGCCTGTGTGGATGGGGAAAGCATGCCAGCCCAGCGAGCGTGCCCAAGACGCCAAGAATGTAACCCGCTGGTCCGAGCCGTTTAAACCGGCGGTTTGCCAGCTCGCCCGCGTCGGCCGCGAAGCCGAGATTCAGCATGTTGATGAAGTAGATTTCACCGTCTCTGTGCTGCAGACGGATCACGTCGCATGCCCGGTGGCGATCTTCGGCCAGAGCGCGGATCGTGTGGTTCACGCCTTCGACGGTGAAATCGAGCAGGAAAGAATTGCCGGTGCCAAGCGGAAGAAATCCGAGCGTCGCGCGGCCCTGGGTCGCAGATTCAGGGAACACGCCGTTCACGATTTCGAACGACGTGCCGTCGCCGCCGACGGCCAGAAAATTGCGGTAGCCACGCGCATACGCGTCGCGGGCCAGTAGCGTTGCTTCGCCGGCGCGGCCGGTCCGCACAATTTCAAACTCGATTCCGGTCTTCCGAACGCGGTCCAGCGCTGCGGACGCGAGCTTGCCACAGCGTCCGCCGCCGGCTGCGGGGTTGACGATCGCGAAAAAACGCGGGCTCACGCGACCCCCTCCCGGCTGCCGCGCGGCCCCAGACCCTTCACAGCGGCACCACGGATTCGCGCTCGATTTTCGCGCGAATCTGTTCGGCGAGTTCGGCGCGTTTGATCTTCAGCGACGCGGTGCGCGGGAAATCCGTGTCCCAGAGGACATAGCTGCTGACGCGCTTGTAATTCATCAGCCGACGATTTCGTTCGCCGACGCCGGCGATGAACGGGCCATTGATCGGTTGGTCCGGGTCGGGATGCAGCACGAGCACGAGCTTTTCTCCGGTCATCGTGCGTGCTGGCCACAGGTAGTTTGCGGCGAAGACGCAGAATTCTTTTGCGGGGATCCCCTCGAACGCCGCCTCGACGTCCTCGGGATAGATGTTCTTGCCTTCTTCGGTGACGATCATGTTTTTCTTGCGGCCGAAAAGCTGCAAATGGCCGGCGGCGTCGATGCGGCCGAGATCGCCGGTGACCAGCCAGCCATCGACAATGGTCTCCGCCGTCATCTCGGGATCGTCGAGATAGTGCGACATCACCGTTTTACTGCGCACCAGTACCTCGCCGACGCCGTCCGCGTCGGTGTTGCGCGTGCGAATCTCCATGCCGCGAATCGCAGGGCCAACCGTGTCTGGGCGAAACGGCCTGAGCTCGTTGAGCGTGATCGCGGTGCAGGCTTCGGTGCAGCCGTAGCCGTTGTAGATGGGGATGCCGAGATCGTGAAAAAAGCGGATCGTGGCCGGCTCGGTGAACGCGCCGCCGACGAGCAGCGCGCGAAGTCCGCCGCCGAAAGCCTGATGGACGTTTTTCAGCAGGGCGCGGCTGAGACCGAGTCGCGGGCGGCTTCGCGTGAAGGCGCGATTGATTCCGATCAGCGCGTCGAGCATCTTGCGCTTAAAGGGCGGCAGCGCCGCGAAACGGTCGTGGAGGCCGCGCTGCAGATTCGTGAGGATCAGCGGGACGACGGCCATGTAAGTAATTTTGTAGCGCGTGAATGCCTCGCGGATGAATTCGGGGCGCAGCGTGCGCAAATGCACCACCGTACCTCCGCCCGCGAACGGCATGAGGAAGCCGCCCATGAAGTCGATGGCGTGATTCGTCGGGATGATGCTGAGATAGCGCACGCCCGGCGCGAAAGGGAAAACCGGCGTGACGGCCATGCACTGCTCGAGATAATTCTCGTGCGTGAGGACGCAGCCTTTCGGCCGGCCGGCGGTGCCCGAGGAATAGACGATGCACGCGGGATCGGTGCGCTCGCGCGGGACCAACCGGGGCTCGCCCGCGCCGCGGAATTGCTCCCAGCGCTCGGCTCCGGCCAGATCGGCGTTCGGTGGCGCTTCTGCGACCAGCACAACCCGAGCGTTCAACATAGCGAAATTCGGCGCCTGCGTCATCGTGCGCCAGGCGTGGTATTCGGTCACCAGGAATTCCGCTTTCGAGTGGGTAAGAACCTGAAGCTGCTCGGACGGCGTGAGTTTGTAATCGAGCGGAGCGAGAACGCCGCCGCAGAAAAACATCGCGTATGCGGAAATCAGCCACTTCGACTGATTGGTCATGATGATCGCGGCGCGCGTGCCGTTCACAAAGCCGGCATCCTGCATTGCTTTCGCGAGCGGCAACGCAGCTTCCCTGAATTGTCGATACGTGAAGCGCGCGTTTTCGCGGTCGCGGTCCGCTTCGATCAGGCACAACTCATCGGGCCAGCGATCCAGTGCGGCCTGAAGCGCCGTTCCGAGGCAGTTGTATTTGCTGAGATCCAGCATCAAAGGCGGGATTGTATACGTTCGGCGAGCGTGCGGAAATCGCTCACGCCTTGCAGTTCGTAATCGGGCAGCTCGATGTGGAAATGCTGCTCGATGCGCGTGAGCAGGTCGAGGGCCTGGAGGCTGTTGATGCCGAGCGTTTTGAAGAAATCGTCGTCGGCGTGCAGGTTTTCGCGCCGCATCTTGAAGTGGGCGGCGGCGAGCTGCAGGATTTCGTCGGTGGTTTTTTCGAGTGTGCTCATGAGTGTTTATTTTCCCACATCAGGGCAAGTAAGGCAGCGCGTCGTTGCTTTCCACGAATTTGCGGAGGCCGGCTTCGACCGCAGGCCGCGTGAAGAGGTCGCAGAAGATCTCGATTTCACGCTTCAACTCATCGTGCGGGACGGGCTTGACAAAGCGCTTGGCTGCGGCTGCAGTCTTCGAATCGAATTTATTGATTTGCGCGGCTGTGGCGCGAGCGACGCGCAGGGCGTCGCCTTCGGCGGCCACCTGGCTTACGACTCCGACCGACTGCGCCTTCGTGGCGTTGATGCTGCGGCCCGTGAGGAGCAGGTCACGGACCACGGCATTGCCGATGTCCCGCTTGAGGCGCGGGATTCCGCCGAAGCCTGGAATCAGACCGAGGCGCAGCTCCGGGAAGGCGAAGCGGGCCATCTTGTCAGCGATGATGATGTCGCAGGTGAGGGCGAGCTCGAAGCCTCCGCCGAAGATTACACCGTGAACTGCTGCGATGGTGGTCAGAGGCGCGGAGTCGATGGCGTTCATCACGCGATGGATGCGCTCGAGGAAATCGCGGACCCCCGCCAGACGCTCCCGTTGGACCATGGCCTGCGAACGCTCGAAAAGCTCGCGGAGGTCGGCGCCCGCACAGAAACCCTCGGAACGCGCACTGGAAATAATGAGTGCGCGAGCGTCTTCACCTGCACCCGAGAGAGCGTCGACGAATTGTTCGAGTTCGGCGAGGGTGGCCGAGCCGATCTCGTTGCACGGCGCGCGATCGAGTCTGAGCTCGACGGTGCCGCCTGCGATCGTCCACGAGAGCGCTTTGCCGGTGAAATTCTTCATGCCGTTTTTTTCTCGTAGAGCGACTGGATTTCGCCCGCGTAGCGCGTGGCGATCGCGTCGCGCTTCAGTTTGCCCATGGTTGTTAATAGCCCGTTTTCCATGGTGAACGGCTCGGGCAGCACACGAAAGGCGCGAATTTGTTTGTAATGGGGCAGTCCGGAGTTGAGCGTGTCGAGCGCGGACTGAATGGTGGCCGGAGTGAGCCCGCGATCGCCGCCGGACCCCGGCCGCGTAGCGACGGCGCCATTCGCAGACGGTGCGACGGTCACCAACGCCGACAGAAAGCTGCGCTGATTGCCGAGCAAGACGACCTGTTGCGCCTCGGGCAGGGCAACGGCGAGATCGTGCTCCAGCGGTTCGGGCGCGATATTGTGTCCTGAATTCAAGATGATCAGATTCTTCAGGCGTCCGGTGATTTTCCAGTTACCACTCGCGTCGGCTTCGCCCTGATCGCCCGTGTGAAACCAGCCTCCTTCCAGGGCTTTCGCGGTTTCGCCGGGCCGCTGCCAGTATCCGGGAAAAACATGGGGGCCGCGCACCAGAATTTCGGCGTTGGACGCAACGGTCATTTCAATTCCGGGGACGGCGCGGCCCACGCGGCCGGGCTCGACTTTACCGGGTTCGTCCATGGTGCAGATCGCGGTGGTTTCGGTCAGGCCGTAGACCTGAAGAACGGGGATGCCGATCATCATGAAGAAAAGCTGCGTATCGGCGGCGAGCGGAGCGGAGCCGCAGATCAATGCCTTCAGATTCGGGCCGATATTCGCCCGGATGGCAGGGAATATCATTTTCCGGGCGAGGTTCAATGCGAGCAGGCCGCCCACACGCGTGCGCCCTTCCCGCTGGTGGTGATAGCCGGCACGGGCCATTTCGAAAAGTCTTGCTGCGAGGCCACCGCGCTTCTGAATCGATTCCTCGATGCGGCGGCGGACGCGCTCAAGAAACATGGGCACGTTGACGAAGTAATGCGGCTTGGCCAGTTTCAACTCGTCGGCGAGTCTGGTGAGATCGGTCGAGAGCGTAAGCATGGCGTGGCGTGAAAGGGACGTGAGCATCAGGATTCTCGCCGCGGCGAAGCAGAATGGCGCGTACTGAAAAACGCTTTCTTGTTCTGACTGGCCGCCCATCAGCTGATCGAGACGCGCGTTGGTGCAGCCAAGCATGAAGGTGATGTTGCCGGCATTCAGGACGACGCCTTTCGGCTCACCCGACGTGCCTGAAGTGTAGACGATCGTGACGGCGTCGTGTTCGGCGTGATGGCGCGGCAGCGACGGCTCGGCGGGTCCCCGGCCGAAGATTTCATCAAAGAGCGCGGATTCGGGGAGCGCCGGAATTCCTGCGGCGAGCGTGGCGTCGGCGCAACAAACGAGCGAGGGCGACGAATCGTGGATGACTGCCAGCCAGTCCTTCGCCACTTGGCGCGGATCGAGCGGGACGACGATTACTCCTTCGGCCATCAGCGCGAGGTCGAGCGCGACCCAACGGATCGAATTCGGCGCGAGAAGTACACAGCGGTCCCCCGGTTTCAAGCCGCGCGAGGTTGCGAAGGCGCGTGCCTGCGCGATGAGCGCGAGCAGATCCGCGCCCGTTACCGCAATGATGTTTCCTTCCCGGACTTCGCCAAGCAGCGCTTCATCGGCTGCATCTTCGAGGCGCGCGAAGATTGTCTCGAGATACGTCATGCGGCGAGCTCTCCGCTGTGGTCTTCGACCAGCTTGCGCAGAGCGGGGCCGAGCGGCGGAAGGTATTCCTCCCAGCCACGCACGCCGGTGCGAATCGGGAATTGCGGATACTGACGCGCGACCCGCTCTTCGAAATAAACTCCCATGCGCGCCATCAGCCGCAGATTTTTCGCGACGACCTTTCCCATCGAGCAGCGAATCGCCTCGGCGTCGGCGTCGAGGGCATTGAGGGCGACAACGATCTTTTCGGCGAGGTGGGGCTCGTCGACTTCCATCGTCAGGTGATCGTGGCCGCGCTGGTGCATGAGGTTGCGGATGCGCTCGTCCATGGTGACGCCGACCGAAGGCACACCGCCCGGCATGGAAGTGACAATCGCATGGAAGCGCGAGGAGAGCATGCGGTGGCAGGCGCGGAGGATGCTGACGAGCTCGTACATGTTCCGCTCGTCGGATGCGAAAATGGGCACACCGCCAATTTTTTGTGCTACGCGCTCGCAGGCGTCGCGGTCGAGCATCTCCATGGCAACGAGAACCGGGAATACGGAGCGATGCCGGGCATAGTTCTGGACGCCTTCCGCCATCGCCGCGACATATTTTTCGTAGGCTCGGTCCACTTCCTGGCCGTCGCGATGGAAATAGATCGTGCGGTAGTAGCTTTTCTGGTAGGCGCCGCCGAAAGCATGAGCCGCAGCTTTCGTGAGCGACGGTTTTACCGGCCACCAGAAGGGATTGATAGGGCAGACGGCGAGGACCGGCGTCGAACCGTCCCATCCGGCGTCACAGAGCGCCTTGCGGCCGTATTCAGGGCCGAGCGGCTCGAAGGTCCACGCTGTATCGGTGCCGAGCTCGGTGGCGATGCCGAGCTTGCCTAGAATCTCCTGTGATTCCGAATTGCGCGTGATCACCAGCGAATCACGCACGTAGCGCTTGCACATTTTTTGCAGCAGCGGGTCCATCGCGCCAGCTTCGCCGCCGTAGGCTACGCTCAATTGATTGTGCGCGGAGGCGATGCCAAGCGAGCCGACGATCATGGCCGTGAGCGCGTTCGCAAATTTGCTCTTGAACATCGAGCCTTCGCACGCGATCACGCCGTCGTGTTTCGGCACTTCGGAATGAAGGAACGGCGGAAAGACGTCGGGAAGGTGAACCTGCCGCAAATCCCCGAAGTATCCGCGTGTGAGGTCGAAGTTCTGGGTCATCACGGTGCCGTCGATACTTTCCGGGCCCAGAATGCGATGCACCTGGCGGACGATTTCCTCGACGCGGATGTCGGAACCAGTGTTACGGGTTCCGTTGTAACCGGCGAACAGAAGCTTCAGCTTTTGCCCCGGTTTCCAGGGTTTGCCGGTACCGAGAACGTATTCGAGCTTGTTGAGTTCGATCAGGGCGCTGACCCAGGCCTCGATCGCCACGTCCATATCGATCATCGTCGCAGATCCTCAGCGGCGCGTGAGCCGGGCGCCCCGGCGACGGCCTGCGATTCGGCGGCGCCGGCGGACGGCCAGTCGTCGTATTTGTACTGGAAGCGATTGTCGCGGCTGAATTTCAGCAGCGGGAAGCAATACTGCGAGAACGGTGCGGGCTTGCGGCCCATTTCGGCGACGACGCGCTGGTTATCGAACACCGTGTTCCAGACGAGGTAGGGCAAGAACACTTTCATGAGCGTGGCGAGACCGCCGACTTTTCCAGCGCGTCCGGCCAGAGCTCCGATCATTGTGGACGACGGGCCTTCGAGGCTCGGCATGTAAACCGGGCCGCGCTTGCCCTGCGCCTTGGCGAGAGCAGTCGTCAGCTCGACGAAGGTCTCAGCATCGGTGCCGGACGAGAGATGGTAGATGTCGTGCCCCGGCTTTTCCTTCTGGTGCAGCATCGAAATCGCGCCGGCCACGTAATCGACCGGGACGATATCGACTTTGTCAGTGGAGCGAAAGGGAAGCGCGGGCAGTCCGGCGAGAAACACGAACGCGCGCACCATCTCGAACTGGTTTGTTTCCGGGCGGCGGCTGTCGCCGAGCACGATGCTGGGGCGGAAAATCGTGCGCGGCACGTCAGGGAGCAGCTGGCGGACCATGTGTTCGCAGAATTTCTTGGTGCGCGCGTAGGGATCATAATCGGAGCGAGCCCAGTCGATCGAGGTGTCTTCCTCTACGACTTCGTCGGCGCGGTGCCCGGCGACGGCGACCGTGCTGACGTGGCTGAAGCGGCGCAGGCCGTGCTCGTCGCGAGCTCGCATGGCGAGCTGGATCACTTCGAGCGTGCCGCGCAAGTTCACGTTGAGACAGCTTTTTTCGGATTTTCGGTTCAGCGACGCGGCGCAGTGAATGATCGAATCGGTTGTGCGCACGAGCTGGCGGTAGTCGTCCTCGGGCAGGCCGAAGTACGCGCCGGTGAGATCGCCGCGGAAAATGCGAATGCGATCGTGTAGGAACGATTCAAACTGCGGAAAATCGAGATGGAGCTGGAGCGAGCGCCAGAGGCGGCTGCGGGCTTCGTCTTCGCTCTTGGCGCGCACCAATAGATTGAGCGGCTCGCGCGTATCGGCAAGCAGGTTCGAGGCAACGTGCGCACCGATATATCCGGTGCCGCCGGTGAGCAGGATGGCCACGATTGTCGGGTGTCAGGACGTCGGTGCCGGATTGGTGCCCGCCGCTCCGGCGGCGCTCGCTTCCGAGCGAGGCGCAAGAGGCACGCTACGGCGCGGGCGAGTTTCCATGGGACGTCCCTCAATCAGAGGATAGCACCACTTGCGCAGCGCCGGAATGTGGACGTTGATCCAGTAGTCCCACCAGTCCAGGGAGCGAGCATCGTAGCCGAAGGTTTCGCGCTCGTCAGGTGGCAGGTAGGCGCTGAGGCGCTCGACGTTGGCGGCTTCGAAGACATGGTCGTTCTCGAGGATGAAAGGTTCAAAGAGCGCGACGAGCTTGATCACTTTATCCAAGTCGCGTTCCTGGCGGGCCAGCGGGGCGCGAGCGAAGCCGAACGGCTCGACGCTTTTGTTGATGGCCTGCACGATCATTTTTTGGGCGGGGGCAGAGAGCGCCTTGTAACGAGTTTTCGAGACGGGAATGGCGTCGAATTTCAGGCGGATCAGGTGTTCGAGGTCGTTGCGCGAGCGGTAATACTTCCGGTGGCCGAGACCCGTGAGCTCGATCGATCGGCGCATGTCGCAGGGATTCGCCACGGATGTGGCGAGATGGTAGACGCGGTCGTGGCGGTGGGCGACGAGGGCGGCGGAGATCAGCGTCATGCCGCGGGCGACGATGTCTACCGGGATCAGGTCCAGGGCTTTGTTTTCGTTGGTAGGCAGCTGGCGGAAGAAAGTACCCAAAAGATAGGAAAGCGAGGCCGACGTGTTCACGCCTTCGTTCCAGCCTACGAACGGTTTTTCGATCGACGATTCGACGATGGACGGGCGGACGATGGCGATGGCGGCTTTGGGATTGGCGTCCAGGTAGGCGCCGATCATTGATTCAGAAAGGCTCTTTGTGAATGTGTAGGTGTTGGGCCAGCCGAGTTCGTTTGCGCGCTGGGTGCCAGCATCCATCAGGGCTTGTCGGAGCCAGCGCGTACGGTTCTTGCGGATCTGGTTTTCGAGAGCGACGCCTTCAAGATTTTTCGCCGCTTTCTTCCTTCCGACCGCCTGCTGGCGGAGTTCTGCGGTTACTTCCTCCGATTCGGCGCGGGCTTCCGTGTCGCGGATCAGCTGCTCGAGACTGGCGCGCTCCTTGATTGCCTCGAAGCCTTCGACGCGCGCCGGGCAATAGTTGCGCGTGAATTCCTCGAGGATGCGGCCGTCGCGGCGGCCGATGGCGTAGCACGTGGAAAGATGAAGCAGCGCGGCGTGGTCGCATTCGTCGACGAATGAGAGCAGTTGTTCCATCGCGTGGACATTCATTGCGAGTGCGTCGCGCAGGTCGGGGTTGAAGTCCGTAAGGCCGGCGCTATTCACGATCAGGTCGAGCGAACGGGCGAGGCGCTGGCGGGTTTCAAGCGTCATGCCGAGGCCGGGCCTGCTGGCGTCACCCTGAACGACCTCCACGTGTTGGCGCAGAAAATCGGCGAAGCGGTCACCGTGCTTTTCTGCGAGCGCGTCGAAGACCGGCGATTCGGAAACCATGCGTTCGAACCGCTCTAGCGCGGAGGCTGAGCGGTGGCCGCGAATCAGCAGGTGGATGCGGCCGATCTCCGGCGAATCGCCGAGCAGATTGGCGAGCCAGACCTTGCCGATGAAGCCGGTACCGCCGATCAGCAGGATATGTTTTCCGCGCAGCGCGGCGCGCACGGAGAGGGGTGGGTGGCCGTTGTTTGCGTCGAAATGCACCACGGGAACGTTGATTCGCGAGGCCGGTCGCTCGGCTGGCCGGATCGTGTCTTGCAGGGCTTCGGGTTTTTTTGCGAACCCGAGGTCGTGGAGCAGCTTGGCCCGGTCGACGGTGCCGTCAGGCTGGTCGGCACGTAGCTTGGCGAACGGTCCGCGAGGGCGGATCACCGGATCGAGCAGCCGGCCGGTGGCGATGCCCTCACGAAAATCGAGGCGGTTGCACAGAATTTTGCGCACTCCGAGATGATTGGCCAGAGGGCGCATGATGTGGTCGAGACCCTGGCTGACGAGAACGACGTCCGCGCCGGAATCGATGAGGCGCTTCAGCGCTTCGACACCGGTGGGTTTGAGGCGCGGTTTGAGTACGTATTCGAAATATTCCTCGCCGAGCAGATCGAGTCGGTCGCGGCTGGTATGGCGCAGCACTGCGTGCAGGACCCGGGTGGCGAAGACCCGGTCGGAGGCGTAGAGGAACGGCCGAGCGACCGCGAGCACGCCCATCGTGCCCCGGCGGGCCCAGCGGCCGAGAAAGCTTTGCGCATTCCAGGTGAAAAAACCGACGGGACGGACCGCCGTGAGATTCAGCAGGCTACCTTCCACCCGCCAGAATACCGGCTCGCGCGCGGCCAAGTTCGCTGATGGGCGGCTTGGCGGAGTTTTTCTTTCTGACACCGGGCCGGCCGGATTGGAATCGATGAACTTGGACACGGAATTGTGGACGGGATGAATGGAAATCGCCGAAAACTGAAATTATCACGCTTCGTACGCGGCAATCAAGGAGCCCCCTCAGACGTCCTGGGTCGCAGTCGGAGTTGGCAGTTGAGCCGGTGCTGCCCGACCATTTCCTTGCGCAGAATGCGCAGACGCGAGGCTCGGCCGGATGCGGCGCAAACAGGGGATCTCCGGCACGATTTGTTGCTAACTGCGGTTGCGAAAAAAGCCTGCAAGATGCTGGCGCTACCTGCCATTGGCCGCTTTCGCTGATTTTACCGACACAATCCACGCGTTCGTGCGCGAATCCAGGACGTCGAGCGGTAGCGCGCCTCCGCTGAGTATCTCGTCGTGGAAGGCGCGGATATCGAATCTGTCGCCGAGCTGATCTTGCGCGCGCTTGCGAAGCTGCAGGATTTTCAGCTGGCCGATCTTGTAGCTGAGAGCCTGGCCCGGATAGGAAATGTAGCGGTCGACCTCTGCTTGCAGATCATCTCCAGTTTCCAGTGAATTTTCCTGGAAAAACTGGACCATCTGATCGCGGGTCCAGCGCTTGTAGTGCACGCCGGTATCTTCGACCAGCCTGGAGGAGCGCAGAAGCTCGCTTGCAAGGCGCTCGAAATCGTCATTTGGATCCTGATAAAAGCCGACGTCCTTGCCCAACCGTTCGGCGTAGAGTCCCCAACCTTCAATATAAGCGGTGTAGGACGCATGCTGGCGAAATGGTGGAAGCCCGGGCAATTCCTGCTGGATCGAAAGCTGCATGTGATGGCCCGGAATTCCTTCGTGGTAGGCGGTTGCTTCGATTTCCGGCAGCTCGCGATCCTGGAAGTCTCCGGTGTTCACGTAGACCTTGCCGGGCCGCGAACCGTCCGGCGTGCCGACGAAGTAGCTCGCGGCGGCTGCTTCCTTTTCGCGATAGGCTTCGACAGGGACGACCTCCAAGCCGGCCTTTGGTAGCAGCCCGAAAAGCTGCGGGAGTTTCGGCCGCATCTGCGCGACGTACTGGCGGTAGGTGTTCAGAATCTGGTCGCGCGACGTGGCGCGCAGCTTTGGATTGCTGAGGATGGCGGCGGCGCAGGATTTCCAATCGGAATAACCCTGCTGCTTGGCGATGACGGTCATCTGCGCTTCCGTCGATTTCACCTCAGACATGCCGAGTTCGTAGATTTGCTCGGGCGTCATGTCGGTGGTCGTCATTTCGCGAACAGCGGCGCGATAGCGCGCGTCTCCGTTGGGTAGCGCCCACAGACCGGGATCGTTGCGGCCGCTGGGCGCGTACTCCACGCGGACGAATTTGGCGAGCTTGGCGTACGCGGGTCGGATTTCGGTGTCGATCGCACCGACGATGGCATCGTGCAGACGCTTCTGGTCCGCGGCGGGGACGGTCTCCGGAAATCTGTGCAGCGGCGCGGCGAAGGCGCTTGACTCGCCGGCGGCAGCCGCGATTTCCTCACACTGCTTGGCGACCTCTTCCAGCACGAACTTCGGCGGCATCAGCTTGTCTTTTTGTCCCTGGCGCGCGACGTCGATCACTTGGTCGATGGCGCGGGGAATCTGGTGGAGACGCGCAAGGTAGTCTTCAAAGTTCTTGGTGGAGTCGGTCGGCACCACGGCGGGAAATTGCGCGAGGCCGAGGTGGATTCCGTTGAACTGATCGAGGGGCATCTCGTACGTATGGAGGGCAGTGTCGGCGATGCCCTGGCGGATTTTGCGCACGAGCAGAGCTTTGTTGAGCTGCTCCTGTTCGGGGAAGCCCGTCGTATCGATCGCTTCGAGGCGGGTGAGAAAAGCGCGTTCGGCCCGGTCCTGGCGGAGGGTTTCGGCGATGGACATATCGTCGAGCTTGTCGTCAAAGCGATAGTCACCGAAGTACGTAGCCGTCAGGGGGCTTTCGTGGAGGTCGAATTCCCACTCTTCGGCGGTCAGCTTTTTCAGGGCGTCGCGACGGGCATCGAGGTCGAAGTTTGACTGGGCGCACGCGGCTCCAGCGCAAAACGGAGCGATCCACAGGACGGCGGCTACAAACGTGATGAAGCTGCTTCGCATGAATCCCCCGCAAAGGAATGTTCGCGCCCGCTTCGATCCTCGATGCAAGGCAGCTAGAGAATCTACACTAAGATGCTCGAAAGTGTTGGTCGGACAGCTTTCCCGCTTACAGCTTAGACGTGCGGATGCAGTAAATCGTTGTGCCGATCAGGGCTTACGGTTTGAGTTGCTCGGGCAATTCCGATTCGGCAAGTGGCGTCGGAGTGTTTCCGGCGACGTGCAGTTCATTTTGCAATATGCCGGTTGGCCAGAAAATGCGCAGGACGTCTGCTTCGTTCGCCGATCCCAGCCCGGTGACAATTTCGGCCGGACCCTGGCCGAGGTAGCCGGACGCGCCGGGGACTTCCCAGGCTTGGCGTAGGGCGCCGGAAAATATGTCGAGCCGGGCGCCGATGGCGAGTTTGTTGTCTGGGTCGCCTGAAAGAACGAGCTTCAGCCAAGTGTTTTTGTTGCCGCCGACATTTCTCAGCAGAACGGGCGCCAGATGATTTTGAGTGATCAACAGACCCGGCGAACCGTCGCCATCGAAATCGACCGGGATCACCGAGCGTGGATTGCGCAGCGTGATTTTTTCGAGGCCGGTTTCATGCGTGACGTCGCGAAAACCGGCGGGGCCTTCGTTGCGGAAGAGCGCGATCCGACCTTCTCCCGAAAATGTTTCGCCGACGGCGACGAGGTCAACCCAGCCGTCGTTGTCATAGTCAAACGCAGCGAGCCCCCATGCGCGCATCCAGCCCGGTTCGACCAACGGCACCCGCTCGAATGATTTGCCCTGCACGTTGCGCCAGACACTAACCGCGGGCGAGGCCCAGTGCGTGAAGGCGAGGTCCATCCACCCGTCTCGGTCAAAATCGGCCGCCACCACGCCAGCGGCCGGACCGGGCATGCTGATGGCCCACGGGCTGACAGGGCGGAACCCACCTTCGCGCGTGTTCAAAAAGACGCTGGGGTATTTCTGCCAGCCGGTGACGACGAGGTCGATGGCCTGATTGTTGCCAAGGTCGCTGCCGATGGCGCCGATCGACGGGCCTGTCGCCGCAAGAGCGAGATCGTTTGTCTTGTCGACGAAGGTGCCGTCGCCATTATTGCGCCAGAGAACGTTGCCAGGGGCCGGGACACCTTCCGGGAACGTGAAAGGTTGCGCAGTCGACTCGACGGCAAAATCGGTGAAGCGCGTCAGGTAGATATCGAGGTCGCCATCTTGATCGTAGTCAATGAAGGTGACGCCCATGGCAAGCGCACCGGGTACGGTCGTTGCGCCGGGCGCGGGTGTTCCTGGTGTCTGATTGTCGGCTTGACCGGGGCGGCTGACGGAGTCAGGCGTGGCGGGGGTTGCTGGTCGAAGTCCCGCCGACTCCGTGACATCTTTAAATGTGCCGTTGCCTTCATTGTGGAACAGTGTAATTCCGTCGCCGGACGCTATCGCCAGGTCAGGGTGGCCGTCGTTGTCATAATCGCCGACGGCGCAGGACATGCCCGGGCCGTGGAATTCAAGCTTGGCGGCAGCGGTTACGTTGACGAACGTGCCTTTGCCCGTGTTGTGGTAGAGCGCGGCCCTGCCTTCACCATCGGCGTCCACGAGGAAGATGTCGGGGCGACCGTCGCCGTCGAAGTCGAAGACGCAGGCGCCGCTACCGAGGAATCCGGCCAGAGAGGAGCGTGCCGGCGCGCCCGTCGCGGTTGGCGCGGCAGCCGGGCGTCTTACTCCTGGGCGGAGGCGGGCGAGTGCGCCAGTCCCGGATCGGAACTGCGCGAGACCTGACTCCGCGGTGATGTCGAAGAAGTGGACGAGCGTTGGCGGCGGTGCGGGGCCCGGGGGAACGGTCATTTCCTGCGCGAGCGAATACTGGCCCTGCTCGCCGTAGAGGAAGCGCACGGGCTTGCCGAGTTTCTCGGCCGACAGACGTTGGAAGCGTGCGAGATCGGCTTTCGCGGCATCGACGTGGCCGAGATCCTGCTCGGCTTGCGAGAGGCCGAACTCAGCCGAGAGATGGAGTGGATCTAGTTCGATCGCGCGTTGGAAGTCCGCGACGGCCTGCTCATACTTCTGGTCCTGCGTAGCGAGGTAGCCAAGGAAATACCGGGTTCCCGGGTCGGCGGGATCGATGGCCGCGACCTTCTGAAAGTCGTCGCGGACGGAGGCGGGATCGCCCGTGGCGCGGGCTAACAGGGCGAGGTTGTACCAGGCCCTCGCATTCTGCGGATCACGTTCGACGGATTTCTCGAGGATTTGCCGAGCGTCGTCGTAGCGGCGCATGTTGAGCAGGGCGATTCCCATGTTTAGGCAGCCGATGTCAGACGCGGGGTTCATCACGCACGCTGTCTGGAAACGACCCAGAGCATGGGCATAGTCGCGGCGAGCCATTAGGGCCAGGCCGACCGTGTTCTCGCGGATAGCCTCGACGAGCGAGGCGTCGGGAGGCACGGCTTTCGCCGGGCCGGGCCTTCGTGTTGCCGGTGTGGGACGCTTATGCGAGGGCGTCGGCTGCTGGGGGCTGGCACCGGCGAGACTCGCTGACACCAGGAGCGCCGCGAGCGCGTATTTCTTCCAGCGTCTGAATGGTGTTTTCGTGGGAGTCATCTCGGGTGCGGTGCCGCGCATTTTACCGTATCAAGCAGCGTAGTTGCGACGCGTCTGATCGATTCCAGCTCTCCCGGCGCGTGTCAATTTCCACGGCGTGTTCCGAGGCCCACGGCGTTGGGTGGCCACTTGCGCGTAAGTGCCTTCTCTGCGACGGACGCGTTGTGGCGCAGCGGGTGCATTGCTTCATGGCGAAGTCCCAGCGTAAGGATAACGGCCATGGACAACTTTATCGGATTCGCAGAAATCGCAGGAGTCATCATCGCGGCACTGGGATTGGCGCTAGGGCTCGAATGGGTCGGCCTGTACGGACTGACCAGTTTGATGCCGATGCGCCGGACGGAGCGGCGAGACGGGCAGCACGTGTAGAGCAGAACCGGCGCGGCCCGAGGGCCGGTGTCGGAGAAAGGCGGAGCGCCATGCTGGTCTTGAAATACTTGTTGATCGCGGGATGTTTTGCGTTGTTTGCGTCTGTGGCGGGCATGATCCTCTACGACATTTTCCTGGCGTACGAGCTCGACCAGCTGCTGAAGCGGCGAAAGCCCGAACCAAGGACGTTGCCGGGGAGCGATGCGGGGGTCCCCGAAATACCTGTGCCTTCGCCGGTGGCGGTTGCCGCGCTCTGGCCCCGGCGGCGGATTCGATGGAGCGAGGCCTCCCGGCTATCGGTGGTCGCCGCACTGGCGGGTCTACTGAGTGCGAGCATCTTGGTGGTGCCGGACGGGGAGGCGGGAGTGCGGATCAGCCAGATTTCAGGCGTGCGCCCGCGGACGCTTTACGCCGGAACGCATCTGATCGTGCCGTTGGTCGATCGCGTTCAGCTGTTCGACGTGCGCGACCGCGTATTCTCGACGACGGCGCTGGCCGTGCGCAATGACAAACTCGAAGTGCTGGAAGTGCAGGCGCGGGAAGGATTGGCAGTGGGGCTCGAGGTGAGCGTGCGCTACCGACTGGATCCGTCGAAGCTTGCATTCATCCAGGCAAACGTGCCGCAGCCGATAGATTCAGAAGTGGTCGAGCCGACGGTGGTGGCGGCTTTTCATGAAACCGCGCCGAACTACATTGTCCGCGACATTTTCTCGACCAAGCGCGAGGACTTTCGGGGTCGGACCGCGCAGCTGATCACCACGCGATTGAGCGGTGACGGAATCGTGGTGAAAGAAGTCCTGCTGAAAAAAGTGGAGCTGCCGGAAGAATATGCCAAGGGTCTCGAGGATTTGCTGCTGAAAGAGCAGGAGGACGACCGCACGTCCGTGGACGCGGAAATCGAGCAAAAGAAGGTGGCGATCGCACAATCGCAGGCCGAAGCGGACAAGGCGCGTCGCGTGAAACGCGCCGAGGCCGACGCGCAGGCTCAGGTGATCATGGCCAAGGCGCAGGCTGACGCGATGCAGTACACGCTGCCGCTGAAGCAAAAGCAGATCGAGCAGTCCCGACTGGAAGCCGAGGCTCGCAAACAGACCACGATTGAGGACGCCGAAGCCGCGGCCCAGGCGAAAGTGATCGACAGTAAAGCGGAGGGGCAGCGACAGGCCGTGATGGCGGACGCGGAAGCGAATCACACGCGCGTGGCCGCACAGGCTAATCAGGACCGAGAAAAGCTTTTGGCGGATTCAGAAGCGAATCGAATTCGCGTGACCGCCGCGGCCGAACAGGAGAAAGAAAAACTGGAAGCGGATTCTGAAGCCAATCGCATCAGGATGACCGCTCAGGCTGAGAGCGAACAGATGCAGCTGCAGGCGGCGGCGCTGAAGGTGAATCCGCTGTTGGTGCAGTTGACCGTGGCGCAGCGGCTTTCCGATCACGTGCAAATCATGATGGTGCCGAACGATGGAAAGTTTTTCTTCACCAACGACGTGTTGAAGTCGGCCATGGCCACCGATCCACCGGCTTTCAACGCGCGCCCGAATTTGAAACCGTAACGGATTCCCGGACGGGCTCCGATTCTGGGGTTCGGGCCAGAGGATGGCCGAGAATACGGACCGCCCCGGGAGCGAAGCCGGCAATACCCTTGCGAGGTTTCGTTTGGGAGTACACAAAACGAAGCCCCGTCCGGCATCGAATCCGGGCGCGTTTCGAGGGTGTGCTAGGATGACCAACGAAGATCGTTTTGACCGGTTTGCACAACCCGATGGGGACCCTTCGCCGAATCATTCCGCCGATTTTGCGCACGACTGTGGTTGCTGCGCTCCTCGTGGGTAGTGTCCGTTCGACCTGCGCACAGGCGCCGAGCCAGCTTCCCCATGCCTGGAGCGAGGCGGTCTACGCCCTCGCGCAGAAATCCGCCGTTGCGATGGGTCAGACGCGCTCATTTTCGTTGGACGTCCGGGATGTTTCGCAGGCGGCGCCGGTTGAGCTCGCGGAGGTTCGTCGGACATTCGACGATGACATTACGGCTCGCGGCATGAAACCGGCTGCGCCGCCGGTCGACACCGAGATCCAGCTTTCCATCTCGCACACGCTTGCCGGTTTCACACTCGTTGCGGAAATTCACCGCGGTGAGGCACAGCAGTTGGCCATCGTCGCCGTGGCGAGCGAGGAACCTCCTGCTCCGCAGCCCGGTACGCAAACTCGATTGCAGACGAAGGTCATCTGGCAACAGCTCGCTCCGCTTCTGGATTTCGATCAGATAGCGGCGGACCCAGACCATGCATTCTGGTATTTCCTCGAGCCCGAGCGTCTGATCGTTTACGAATTCGATCGCGGCCAGCAGGTGCTGCACGATGCACAGCCAATTCCGCGGCGATACGCAACGCGCGATTTGCGCGGATGGATCGAGGCGTCGGACGCCACGCACGTGAGCGCATTCGTGGGGGCCGGGCGATGCGACGCCGCGTGGAATCCCAGTTTGACGATGGAATGCCGCGAGAATTCCGGGCAGCAGTGGCCGATGGGACCGGCGAGCTGGACGTTTACGCCGGGCCGAAACTATTTTTCCGGCACCATCACGCTGGCCAGCAGCCTGCAGGCGAAGTTCCCGCCGTTTTATTCCTCCGCGTCACCATTGGCGGCGACTTCCGGACAGGGCCCTTCGCGGCGCGTGATCGCTGGAGTCGACGGCCAGGCGCAGTTTTTCGAAGGCTCGGCCGATGCGGCATCGATCTTTGAGGGCTGGGGAAGCGACGTCGCTTCGATCGCCAGCGCATGCGGTTCCGGCTGGCAGGTTGTGGCGACGGGAAGCGGCGACTGGACGCAGAAGGATCAGATTCAGCTCTACGAAATTCGCGACCAGAAGGCCGTAGCGATCGGCGAGCCGATCGAATTTCCCGGGCCCACGCTCGCTCTGTGGACCACGGACGATGGCAAGTCCGCGCGCGTCATTTCGCGGAATCTCGAGTCAGGACTCTATGAAGCTTCAATCGTATCTGTTGCTTGCGGCAATTAGCGCTTCACTGCTGTTCGCCGGCCGCGCCGAAACTTCGCGGCGCCCACGCTATGGCGGAACTCTGCGCGTTGAGATCGGCGCGGTGATCCATTCGCTCGATCCGGTTGAATCGACCCCCGACCCCGAAGAAGCAGCGGCCAAGGACGAGATCGGGTCGCTGCTCTACGATCAGCGTAATCCGGACGGATCGTTCGCCGGCGTGGCCGGCTCCGGCGCGTTTCACATCGCGCAGTGGGAGTCGGGCAAACGTTTGACGCTCGCTGCGAACGAGAGCTATCGCGGGGGCCGCGCGTTCGTGGACGCGATCGAAATCGAGATGGGGCGCGCCGCGAAAGATCGCTTGCTCGATCTGGAGCTGGGGACTGCGGATTTCGCCGAGATCCCTCCGGAAGAAGCACGGCGTGCCGGGGAACGCGGCGTGCGCGTGAGCGCGTCGAAACCGCAGGAGCTGGTAGCGTTGGCATTTATACAGGGCCACGCCGTGGGCGACGATGTGCGCGCGCGCCAGGCGCTTTCGCAATCGATCGATCGCGCGGCCATCGTCGACTTTATTTTGCAGAAGGAGGCCGAACCTGCCGGCGGATTGCTTCCGCAATGGTCAAACGGCACAGCCTTTCTATTCTCGACAGCGGCCGACACCGTGGGCGCGAAGGAATTGTGGTCGCAAATCGCGGGTTCGCCGCGGATTGCGTTGGGATATGATTCGGGCGATTCACTCGAGCAAGCGATCGCCGAGCGAATCGCGGTGAACGTGCGCGACGCGGGAATCACGGTTTCAACCGAGTCGATTTCCCAGGCGGCGAATTACGACGTACGGCTGATGCGGCTACCGATGAAGTCATCGCGGCCGCGCGACGCCCTAGCAGGGTGGGTCGAGTCGCTCGCGCCAGCGTTGGGGCTGGAGAAGGCTCCGCTGCCGGCAAACGCCTCGGCGGAACAGATTTATGGTCGCGAGCGCGACATTGTAGGCAGCTATCGCGTGGTGCCGCTGGTTTGGCTGCCGCGTGTCTATGGGTTGGGCGCGCGGGTGCGGGATTGGAAATCGCCCGAGGCGGGCGAGGGTTGGCCGCTGGCCGATGTCTGGCTGGAACAGGAATCACAGTGACGTTTCGCACCAAGCTCTTCTGGGTCTTCACGATCGCGCTGCTTTTGTCGGTCGGGGCGATTGTAGCGGGTGTGACGATCGTTTCGCGCCGGGCATTCGAGGAATCCAACCGCCAGCACAGCGAAGCGCTCGTCGCGCAGTTCGAGGACGAATTCCAGCGGCGCGGCGAGAATGTAGTCCATCGCGTGCAGGGAATCGCTGACGCGGAGGGCACGGTGCGGATGGCGATCGACCTGAGCCGGCCGAAGGCGGACGTTTCAGTCTACGTAAACGACGCACGCGGCGTCTCGCAATCCCACCAACTCGACTTTCTCGATTTCGTCGCCAGCGATGGCGCGATCATTTCCTCCAACGAATGGCCCGCGCGTTTCGGCTACAAGATGGATTGGCTGACAGAAACTGCGAATTGGGCGTCCACCGGTTCGTTTCTAATGAGAGTGGACACCCAGGATGGTCCGGCACTCGGCTTGATGTCGGTTTCGACGGTGCGGGTGGGAGATCGCGACCTTTATATTCTCGGCGGCGAGCGGTTGGGAAAAGATTTTCTGAACTCGCTGGTTTTGCCGGCCGGGATGCGCGCGCTTCTCTATCTGGATCTTCAGCCGAACTTTGATGCCACGAACCTGGTCGACATGGCCGGACCGGTAATGGACGGCGATTGTTTGGGCCCGTTTATCGAGCAGGAGAGGCAGAATCCGGTGCCGCAGACGTTCCGGATTTCGTGGGCCGCAAGCGATCCCTCGAGCGCGGAAGGCTTTCATGCGCTGCCTTTGTTGGGTCGGCAGAAAGAGCTGCTGGGAGTGCTGCTGATTGGCAGCTCGCAGCGCGAAGTCGTTCTGCTCGAACGGCGGATCCGCGATCTCGCGCTGGGCGCTGTAGCGCTCGGGTTGTTTTTTGGACTCATGCTGAGCTGGTGGGGCGCCGCGCGTGTGACACACCCGGTTCAGAAGCTGGCCGAGGGAGCACGCGAAGTCTCGCAAGGAAATTGGAGCGCGCGGGTGAACGTTCGCGGGCCGAACGAGATCGGGCAGCTCGCGAGCGCCTTCAATCGCATGACTACGCAGCTCGTCGAGCAGCGCGAGCAGTTGGTGCAGGCCGAACGCGTAGCCGCCTGGCGCGAGCTGGCGCGAAGGCTGGCGCACGAGCTAAAAAACCCGCTCTTTCCGCTGCAAACCACGGTCGAAAATCTCCAGCGCGCGAAGGACCACAGCCCGGATCAGTTTGAGGATGTCTTTCGCGAGTCCACGGGAATTCTACTTTCAGAAATTGAGAATCTGAAAACCATCGTCGGGCGGTTCAGTGATTTCGCGAAGATGCCGCAGCCAGAGCTGGGGTCTGTCCAGGTCAACCATGTTGTTCGCGCTGTGGTCAAGCTTTTCGAATCTCAGCTGGGCGCGGTCGGCCGCCCTCCGATCACGCCCGAACTTCATCTGGAGGAAAACCTGCCCGTGATTCAGGCCGATGCCACGCTCTTGCGGCGGGCGATCGAAAATCTGGTCCTCAACGCGATGGACGCAATGCCGGCCGGGGGAGTCCTGATGCTGCGGACCACGCAGGACGACGACGGGATCGACATCGAAATCTCCGACACCGGCGGCGGATTGACGCCGGAAGAGTGCGAGCGGCTCTTTACGCCTTACTACACGACGAAGCAGCATGGCACGGGGCTGGGCCTGGCGATCGTGCAGTCGGTGGTGAGCGATCACGGCGGTCGGATTTCAGTCGAAAGCGAATCCAGTGTGGGCACCTCATTCCACATTCGGCTCCCGATCAAGCCCGCGACTCCTCCGGTTTCGACACGCGAGGTGCCGGAAGCCCGCGAGCCGGAGCCGGCTGAGCCACCGACGGCGCCTGCACCCGAAATCTCGGAATCTTGCGAATCGCCGGCAGGCGAAGGAACCCAGCCACAGTGACGCTGAAAGCGAACATCCTGATCATTGACGATGACGCGAACACGCTGGCGTCGCTCGCTCGCGCGTTTCGATTGGCGGGCCACGAAGCGGCGGTGTGCGACAACGCTGTGCGCGCCGTGGAGCTGGCGAAGGCTGAGCGCTATGACCTGATTCTGTCCGATGTGGTGATGCCTGGTCGCGACGGCATCGCGCTGCTGGAAGACCTGAAGAACATCGGCGTGACGTCGCCCGCGGTGATGATGTCCGGGCAGGCATCGATCGAAATGGCGGTTCGCGCTACGCGGTTGGGCGCCGTCGATTTTCTCGAGAAGCCGATCTCGACGGAAAAACTGCTGCTCACGGTCGAAAACGCGGTGCGGCTGGCGCGCCTGGAGCAAGAGAATAAAGAGCTGCGTCACCGTCTGGGCCGTCACCAGATCGTATGGGCTAGCCCGGCGATGCGCGAGGTGATGGCCCAGGTCGAGCAAGTGGCGGCGAGCGAGGCGAGAGTCTGCATTCGAGGCGAGACGGGCACCGGCAAAGAGCTAATCGCGCGCACACTTCATGAAAAAAGCCCGCGGAAATCGTCGCCGTTTATTTCGCTGAACTGCGCCGCGGTTCCCTCCGAATTGATGGAGTCGGAGTTATTCGGCCACGAAAAGGGTTCGTTTACGGGCGCGGCGGCGCGGCACATCGGAAAATTCGAGCAGGCGCATCGCGGGACGCTGTTTCTCGATGAGATTGGCGATATGCCGATGGCCATGCAAGCGAAACTGTTGCGCGTGCTCGAGGAGGGCGAAATCGAACGAGTCGGGGGCGTCGGAGCGTTTGCCGTGAACGTACGGGTCGTCGTTGCAACACTTCGCAATCTGGAAGAACAGGTGAGACAGGGAAAGTTTCGCGAGGATTTGTACCATCGCGTATTCGTGTTTCCGATCGTGCTGCCGCCCTTGCGCGAGCGCCGCGAGGACATTCCGGTACTGGCCGAGCATTTTTCAAAACAGCTCGCTGAGCAGAGTCACTGGAAGCCGAAAACATTCTCCCCGGAAGCGATTCGGTCGCTCGAAGCGTACGCGTGGCCGGGCAACGTGCGCGAGTTGCGCAACGTGATCGAGCGCGTGTTGTTGTACGCGACCGGTGATGTGATCGAACCTTCCACCGTGGCGCGGGCACTGCCGTCGGCCCAAACTGCCAGCGGAGCGTTGGAACTGAGCTTGTCGTCTTCGATTGCGCTGACCGCAGGTACGCTGGCGGAGCGTGTCGAATCCTTCGAGCGGCAAACCTTGCTCGCGGAGCTGAAACACAACCGCCATCACATGACCAACACGGCGAAGGCGCTCGGCCTCGAGCGAAGCCATCTCTATAAGAAATGCCAGCAGCTAGGCATCGATCTCCGTACCGTCCGCCAGCACGACTGAACCCCGCCGCGCCGTCTACGTCAGACGATTCCGGAAAATTCCCCGCAGCATGAGATGCGTCGGCAAATAGACCACCAAGCTCATGAACAGCCAGCTGATCAGCACGTGCGCGGGCGGCGGTCCCCAGGCGCGATGGATGAATGGGTCGGTGAACGCGTAGTTGATGTTCTCCGCCGGAAGAGTGAAGCGCGCGGCAATGAACGCAAGAAGTGCGATGGCCGACTGCAGCGGCCATCCGCAGCGGTTGTATCCCGTGCGGCTGAGCGCCCACAACAGCAGCACTGGCAACCCCACGTGGAATAGGGTGAGCAGGCGCACCCACAGCGGATAGTTCGCATCGAAAAGATAGTCGGCCCCGCCGAGCAGGCCACGTCCCCGCGCCAGGTGCCAGCCGGCATCGAGCATCCATGCGAGATCGACGAGCAGCGATCCCACGGCCTGGCTGGAAATCAGCAGCGCGCTGTTCGCGAGCAGACCGGCACACGTAACAACCACAGCGATGTCGCACAAATGCAGAAAATTCGCGGCGCCCCACGTATGCGCGTAAGCCGGAATCCAGATCGCCAGCCAAACGACGGCGGCGCAGCGAAGCAAAATCGGAAATTTGTACGGCGATCCAGCCTGAGAGACCATCTTTGTTGTTTTCGGTGACGAATGCCGTGAGCATCCTATCAAACGCCACAGCCGAATCCCAATCTGCGCTAGAATCGAGTCCAGACGATCCGAACGGCGGAGAAGAATGGACGAAAAGCGATTTTACGACGAGAAGGAAGAGACGAAACAGCAGGCCTTGATCTGCCCGCATTGCCGGCAAGAGACTTCGTTTCCTGTGCGCTGGATGGTGCGCACGAAAAAAGCGCAGGTTCCAGCGGGAGCCAACGAAGAGGACAAGAGGCAATTTGCGAAGGCGCGCTCCTACATGGTGCGCGTGGACAATCTGGCGGCCTGCCGCAACATCAAGTGCCGGAAGAGATTCGATTTGACCGGGCAGAGCGTGTTCCTGATTTAAGGCGTTTTTCTGTCAGACTTTACGCCCGCCGGTCGACAAGGTCGCTGTGCGGCGCTTCGGCGGGTTCATTGCTGAGCACCTCGCGGATCTTCTGGGACAGCGCCTTCAGATTGAACGGTTTTTGCAGGAATGCAACGCCGCCCTCGAGCACACCGTGGCGAAACACCGTGTCGTCCGTATAGCCGGAAATAAACAGGACCTTCAGACCGGGTCTTTCGGGCGACAGCTTCGTGACCAACTCCGGGCCGCTGAGGTGCGGCATCACAACGTCGGTGATCAGCATGTGGATCGGGCCGGGATGCGCGGCGGCGACTTTTAGCGCTTGGACTCCATCGGAGGCCTCCAGCATGCAGTACCCGGCACCGACCAGATAATCGCGAACCAGTTCCCGCACGCTCTGTTCGTCCTCGACAAAAAGGATTGTCTCCGAGCCGCGCGTGCTGCGCCGCTTGCCCGTATCGGGCGCGAGCTTGTCGAGTTCCGCGTTCACCTGCGGCAGATAAATCTTGAAAGTGGTGCCGCGGTTCACCTCGCTATAGACGTAGATGTATCCGCCGCTCTGCTTCACTACACCATAGACCGTCGCAAGGCCCAAACCCGTGCCTTTACCGGGCCCCTTCGTGGTGAAAAAAGGTTCGAAGATGCGGGCCTGCGTGGCGGCGTCCATGCCGCAGCCGGTGTCGGTGACCGTCAGCATCACGTAGAGTCCGGGCTCGACGCTCGTGTGCGCGGCGGCGTAGCCGCTGTCCAACTCCACGTTGGAAGTTTCGATCGTTAACCGTCCGCCATGGGGCATCGCATCGCGGGCATTCACCACCAAATTCAACAGCACCTGCTCGATCTGTCCTGGATCGGCCTTCACGCGGGCCAGTTTCCCGCCCGGCAGAAACGCCATCTCGATGTTTTCGCCGATCACGCGGGAGAACATGCGGATCATCCCGGCGACTGCGTCGTTCAAATCCAGCACCCGCGGTTGCAAAACCTGCTTGCGGCTGAACGCCAGCAACTGCCGTGTGAGGGTGGCCGCGCGGTCCGCCGCTTTTTCCACCTGTTCGGCGCTCAACCGCAGCGGCGACGATTCCGGAATCCGATCGAGCAGAAGTTGCGCGTGCCCCTTCACGACCATCAGCAAATTGTTGAAATCGTGCGCCACGCCTCCGGCCAGCTCGCCGACTGCCTGCATTTTTTGCGATTGGCGCAGCTGGTCGGTCAACCGCTCGCGCTCGGTGATGTCCAATGCGACCCCAATGACGCCCTGTATCGCGCCTTCGCCGTCGCGCAGCGGCTGCACGTGCGACTCGAACTTACGTTCCTTCCATGTCCACTCGTAAGCGACGGATTGGCCTTCGAGAGCTTTTCGATGCGCCGCGATCGGCGGCGCGTCGTTGTCCGCAGTGAAGAAGAAATCGAGAACAGGCAGGCCGACCGGCTCGCGTGACCTCAGTCCCAGAGCTTCCAATCCTGCTCCCGCGGCTGAGGTGATCTGGAGTTGAGCGTCCGCAGTCCACAAAATCGCGGGCATCTTCTCAATCATCACCGCCAGGCGCACCCGCTCTTGGTGCCGCTCAAACTGCACACGCTCAAGATCCTCGAGCATCCCGTTGATCGTGTCGCCTAGGTTTGCCAGTTCGTCCTGACCGGAAACGCCGATTCGCCGACCCATATCACCGCTGGTGCCGATCTGCGTGATGTCGTCACTTAGCTTGCCGACCCGTGAGATTACGAATCTTTCGAGCAGATACATCGTCACCGCTCCGAAGACGGCTCCAGCCGAGAGCAGAAGCAGCAGGAACTGCAACAAGCTTGTTCGCCCCTGGTCGTAAATCTTTCGCGGCATCACCACCCGCAGGATTGCGACGGGCCTGCCGTAGATGTCGTGAATCTCCTGGTAGGCCGCCAGCGTATCGGCGGCGTCCGGGCGGATCAGGTTAGGATGGTCCGTGGTAATCGCGCTCGCCGCCGCGCGGAAATCGCTCGGCATTTTCGGCGAGTCGATTCGCTCGATCTGTATCGGCATGTGCGTCATTCCCGCCAGGCGCACGGTTTCGTCCGCATCGAGCCTCCGGCCCATGATGAGTCGGCCCATGGGCGGACCGTCCGAATTGCTCGTGAGAATCGCGCTCGAATCGATCAGCACCGGGCCGGATTCGAGCATTACGATTCCGGAGACGTCGTTCGGGTCTTGGGGGCGCGCGGTGAGCGAAGAGCCGGGCGCGAGATGCTTGTCGAGGTCGGCCGGCACCATCGCGAATGACATGGAAACGACGTTGAAGCCCTTGGAGAACACTTTGTGTCCGGACCGATCCAGCA
The DNA here is from genome assembly GCA_049696975.1 of Candidatus Acidiferrales bacterium. Classification (GTDB taxonomy): domain Bacteria; phylum Acidobacteriota; class Terriglobia; order Acidiferrales; family UBA7541; genus Palsa-295. The sequence continues at coordinate 49,333 of JBAVUW010000136.1, forward strand.
CCACGACGAAATTCACGCGCAGCTGCTCGAAAATGCGCGCGGGAAATTCGGCGCGCACGGAATCGGGGTTCACCCCGCTGAGATATTCGTAGGTTTGATCGGAATCTGCGAATTGGTCGGCGGTGTGCTGGAGCGTATCGATTTCATTGGCAAGAGCACTGGAGGCGCGGCCCAGATTCTCCGCGGCGAAATCGTCTTCCAGGCGCGAAAACCCGCCCAGCAGCACGGCCCGGGAAACGATGAACAGTCCTCCGACCAGCCCGATGAGCGCCGCTAGGACGATCAGCAGGGTCTTATGACGCAAAGATGTCCGAAACCGCAAACGCATCGAAAGTTCCGCCTAGGCCGCTTTTCAATTATAAAATCTCCGCCCGGCGCGGGCTGTGTTAGGACCCGCAGCGTGCCTTACTCATACACTCGCAGTTTTGCGGTACTACCGAGGACGTCCCCCAACTGCCCTCCGGCAACCCCGGTCGATGCGTTCGGTAGAGGGGGCTCGAGTTTCGAGTAGTCAATCCAGGGGGGTTGGGTTTACTCTCCAAGCATCTCGATGTGCGGCGAACGCATCTGTTGTGTTGAGTCTGCGGAAGCGAAGTTCAAAGGAATTCAATGAGCGGCCGACGCCTTGGCGGGCAGTGCGCTGCAGCGCTAATTCTGGTTCTGGGAATCTCCGTCGCGGGCTGGTGTCAGGAGGGCGGCCCGATGGCGCCCGCGCAAGGTGCGCCCGCTGCGCTTTCCACTCCCTCACCTGCGCCTGCGAGTAACTCTGCGGCCGCCCCAGCGCCGGCGAGCAGTTCGTCGAAGCCTGCCATGGTCGAAGTCCCCGGTGGGACGCATATTCCCCTTGTGATTCACAATGCGATCTCGACCCGCAGCGCGAGGCCGGGCGATCCTGTCTATTTCGAGACGCTGTTTCCCGTGATGGTCGACGGCAAGGTCGTAATTCCCGCCGGCTCCTACATGAGCGGGGAAGTGACCGAGGCGAAGCGCGCCGGCCGCGTGAAGGGTCGCGCGGAGCTCGGAATAAAATTGACCACGATGATTTTGCCGAACGCGTACATGGTGAATCTCAATGCGATGCCCAGCAGCGCAGGCACGGGCGGAGGAGAAACCGTCGACCAGGAAGGCAAGGTCCATGGCGATACGGACAAGGCTTCCGACGCCGGAACCGTGCTGAAGACGACGGCGGCAGGTGCTGGAATCGGTGGAGTGGCCGCGCAGAGCGGCCGCGGAGCTGCGATCGGCGCGGGAATCGGAGCAGCCGTGGGGCTCGGCGCGGTCCTGCTATCGCGCGGTCCCGACGCGGAACTTCCGCGCGGCTCGACCGTCGAAGTCGTCATCGACCGCTCGATTCTCCTCGAAGCGGATAAAGTGCAGTTTGCCGGACCCGGCCAGGCGTCAACGCTACCCGGGCCGTCGAATCGCGAGCCCGCGCGCGCCAAAATTCCCTTCTAGATTCGGTCGGGCGCCAGCTAAACCGTTGCACTCAATTTCTGCGTGCTAAATCGCAACGGCGAAAACGCCGTCGCATCCAGCCGCGTTCGCCCGTCGACGATCCAATCCCTCATCAATTTCGCCGTCACCGGTGCCAGCAGGATACCGTTGCGGTAATGCCCGGTACCGATCAGCAGCCCCTCGACACCGGTCGGCCCGAGGATCGGAAGATCGTCAGGAGTGCCGGGCCGCAACCCAGACCAGGTTTCGACCAGCTCCGCATCTGCGAGACGCGGAAAAAGCTCGAGAGCGGCATCGAATATTTTGCGCACACCGTCGGGTGTGACGCGTTTTTCGAAGCCAGCTTCTTCCGAAGTGCTGCCGGCCACAATCCGCCCGTCTCGGCGCGGAACCAGATAGCCTCTTTCGGAACGCACCACGCGCCGTAGGTTCGGACCGCGCGGGCGGAGCGCGAGCATTTGGCCCCGGACGGGTCTGGTCGGCGCGATTCTTGCGAGCAGTCCGGAGCCTCCCGGGAGTTGACTGGAAAAGCAGCCAGCGGCGACCACGAGGTGGCCCGCGGAAATTCTTTCACCTCCGGCGACAAGGCCCGTGCATCGGCTGCGTTCGCAAATCAATTCCGTCACAGCGCAATTCCCGCGAATCTCGACGTCGCGACGTTGCGCGGCGGTGATCACGGCGTTTGTCAGCGCGCGCGGCTCGACGACACCCTCGTCAGGCAACCAGGCGCCGGCTCGCACTCCGTCACCGAGCGCAGGCTCCCAGATTCGAGCGGCCACCTGGTCGAGAGGTTCGGCGCTGAGTGCCAATTGGCGGCACCGTTCCACCCGGCAATCGCGATCCGCTTCGGCGTCCACACCCGAAAAAACCTCCAGAGTCCCCTCGCTTGCATACCCTGCCGATTTCCCTGATGCCGCTTCGACACGGGCGATAAAATCCGAATACAGTCGCAGACTCTCGACTCCCAAAGGCGCCAGCGGCCAGTCGCGAGGAGAATCCGGTGCCGGCGAAAGCATTCCCGCCGCCGCCCAAGAAGCTTCGCGCCCGGGTTCCTGCCTGTCCAGGACGGCGACACGGAGTTTTTCGCCGGCCAACTCGAACGCGATGGACGCGCCAATTACGCCCCCGCCGATGATCGCAACATCGAACGTTTTCACGTGAATATCCTAGCAGGAGTCGAGCCAACGAACAGGCGTCGGTCCGTCACCCGGGCCGCAGCGAGACGGTCAACACCAGCGCGTCTTCGATCGGCTCGCGGTAGTAGCGGGGGCGCCGCCCGGTGACTTCAAATCCGCTGCGCTCGTAAAAACGAATCGCTGCCAGATTCGAGATCCGAACTTCGAGAAAAACCTGCTCAGCAGAGAACGTCAAGCCCCAATCCCTGGCGCCCCGGAGCAGCGCCGCGCCAATTCCGCGCCGCCGCGCTCCGGGCCGGACCGCAAAATTCAGAATCTCGAGGTCGCTGGCCACGCGCCGCGCGACAATAAAACCTGCCAGTTCCTCTTCCTCGGCAACCCATCCGGCCATGGCACCTTCGGCCACGTGCGCATAGTCGCGCACCGTCCACTGTGCGATCTCTGGACAGGCGGACTGTATCGACATTACGGCCGGCACGTCACGGGCTTCCATGCTGCGGATGCTCAAGATTCCCTAGGTGCCTTCCAATGAAGCTCCGCGTCCGTTCGGCGCACGTAATTCGCGTCCAGCGTCAGAGCATCGACCAGTTCGCCGCGCAGCGCACGTTGATATCCGAGGCGACCGATATGCGGCGCTAAAATCGCTGAGGCCTGCTCTACGCGAATGGTGCGGTGAGCGCCGCCCGGCGTCTCATTTCGAGACGCGGAGCCCCGTATCAGCTCCGGTTCCGATGCGATTATTACGCGGGCGGACGATTCAAGATGCGCGTCGAGCGATAGGAGGAACTCCTCAGATGTCATCACGCACTCGTCACCGTCGAGTGCCAACCGTCCGTCGCCGTCGGGAGCCACCCGCCGCCGGTAAACTCCAAAGTAAACTTGTCCGCGATGTGCATCGAGTACTGGAACTACCACCGACGCGTGCGAATGTGATTGTGCTGCAATAGCTTCCAGCGCGCTGACGGCGGCAATCGGCTTGCGATACACCTCCGCCCAGCCCTTTGCAGCCGCCAGTCCCACGCGCAAACCTGTAAAGGATCCGGGGCCTGCGGCGACCGCAAACAAATCGAAATCGCGGAGTTCGAGCGAAAGTTCGGCGAGCAGAAAATCGAGATGGCGAAACATCCGCGAAGAGTAGATTTCGTTCGTCCAGGTGAAAACTGTTCCAATCACTCGTTCATCGCGAAGGACTGCGAGGCTTCCAGCCGCAGATGAAGTATCCAGCGCAAGCGTAAGCACGTGCCCCATTATAGGGCAATCATGCTGCCAAACCCGCGTAAAAACGGCCTATCCGTAGAATTTTATCGCTGTACGATTTAATGGGATTTGCTTGACGCCGTCGTTCGGGCAGGCCTAAGATTCCTAGACGCAGTTCGGGGGGAGGAACTCAGACTCATGGACTTCAAGCTAGGCGAAAAAGTCGTGTATCCGAACCACGGGGTAGGCCTTATCGAGCAAATCAGTTTCGGTTATGTGAATGGCAGATCGGAACGCTTTTACATGTTGCGGATTCTTTCGAGCGGCTTGAAGGTCATGGTGCCTCAGGCAAATATCGAAAGCGTGGGCCTGCGACCCATTATCCGCTCAACCCAAGCCGGCGCAGTCATTTCGTACCTCGAAAAAGGCCGCTCAGCATCTCACCACGATTGGAAACACCGCTTCAAAGAAAACTCGGACAAGATGCGCACCGGTTCGCTGATGGAAGTCGCCGCCGTTCTGAAGGGCCTTGTCGCTCTCAGCAGAACGAAGCCGCTTTCCTTCCGCGAAAAGAAGATGCTTGAACGCGCGAAATATCTTCTCGTGAGCGAGCTCGCCACCGTGCGTAACACGACCGAACAGACGGTGGAAACGAACATCGTTCGCGCTTTGGCAAAAGCCAAGCTTCAGATGCCGGAAGCGACCGCGCTGCCGGAATAAGTTTCTCCATCTCTTTCGAATTGAACCGGGCACAATTCCAGCGGGATTGTGCCCGGTGCCGTTTTTAGGGATTCCGTCAGCGCGCGTTCGCGGCAGCCGAGTTCCTATCACGCTTCGTGTACGTCCGAGCGAAGTTGACGCCGCTCTTCCCGCCGACTAGAATTTTGTGTAGGCATGAATTACAGGTACCCACGAGCTTGACAGTCCTGCAACAAAAGCGGCATCAACAGATTTTGACCGATGTGGTGCGTACCTACATCGAGACGGGCGAGCCGGTTTCGTCCCGCAGCGTCGTTACACGCCATGTCGAGCCGCTCAGCTCTGCTACGGTGCGCAATGTGATGGCCGACCTCGAGGGCGAAGGCTTCCTCTATCAGCCGCATACCTCCGCCGGCCGCGTGCCCACCGCAGCGGCATACCGATTTTTTGTCGAGCAAGTGACGGCGCAGGCCACCGCAAGCCCTGAAGACCGTCAGTGGATTCGCCGTGAACTCGCGACCGCGCAAACGCCCGAAGCGGTGATGGAGCGCGCGAGTCATGTATTAGCGGCTGTTTCGCGCGGGCTCGGAATTTTCATTTCTCCGCCGCTTGCCAGCAGCGTGGTCGAGCACCTTCGGTTCTTGCTGGTGCCGGATAACCGCGTGCTCGTCGTTCTCGTCACCGGCGGCGGCCTGACCCGGGACAAGCTCATCCATCCCGACCGTAGTTTCCGCCAGGAAGATCTCGACCGCATCGCGTCGCATCTGAACCGGCACTACGTCGGCTGGACGCTCGCGGCCATGCGCGCCGATCTCCGCGCACAGGTCGAACGCGACCGCGAGCAATACGGCCGTATCGCCGGCGACGCGCTGATGCTGTGCGATCCTGCCGTGCTTGGTGACAGCACCGAGCGCAAAATCTATGTCGAAGGCGCCGCGCAAATGGCGTCCGCCGTCGAATTCACGAATCAGGAGCAGCTGCGCGAACTGCTTGAAGCAATCGAGGAAAAAGATCGACTGATCGCGCTGCTCAGCGGATGCATCGAGGCGCCCGAGCCAGTGCACGTCGAGCTGGGTCTCGACAAAATGTCGAACGCCGGAAAGCACCTCGCGCTGGTTTCGGCATCGTATACGAACCGCGACCAGGTGCAGGGCGCGCTGGGAATTCTGGCGCCCATGCGCATGCACTACGAACGCGTGATCACTGCCGTCGCGTTCATGGCGCAATTTTTTTCCGAAAACTCCGAAGAGACGAAAAATCCGTGAACGAACACAAACACAAGAAGTGGAATCTCGATCCGGCTCCGCCCGAAGACCAGGTGTCGGCTCCGACAGCGGCCCCGGAATTCGTCGATCCTTCGGCCTCCGGCGACGAGCTTTCCAAGCTCCTCGCCGAAAAGCAGGAGCTGATGAACACCCTCGTCCGCCGCCAGGCGGACTTTGAAAACTACCGCAAGCGTGTCGAGAAAGAGCGCCACACGGACCGCCATCGCGGCGTCGAATCGCTGATCGAGCACATTCTGCCCGTCCTCGACGCGTTCGATCGCGCGTTGACAGCCTCCGACGATCCGACGTACGCCAACTATCGCAAGGGTTTCGAGCTGATTCGGAAACAGCTCTGGGAAACCCTTTCCAAGCAGGGGCTCGTTCGCGTCGATTCCGTCGGCCAGGAGTTCAATCCGCACATGCATCATGCGATTGAGCGTGTGGAGACCACCGAATACGCCGACGGAATTGTCATCGGCGAAATGCAGCCCGGTTACATCTTCCATGAAAAAGTACTGCGGCCTGCCATGGTCCGCGTGGCCAGCGCACCTGAGCCGCATTCATCGTCCGCGTCGAAGCGCGACAACTGAGCATCCAATTGGTTTCGGCAACTCGCGCCGCCAGTTCATCCGGGTATGGAAGGGGAGATAAGTAGTCCGCATGGCAAATCAGACCCAGCTCGACTACTACGAGGTTCTCGGCGTGGAACGCGATGCCTCCGGCGACGTGATCAAGTCCGCCTATCGCAAGGCCGCGCTGAAGTGGCATCCCGATCGCAATCCCGACAAGAAAGAAGAGGCCGAGCTGAAGTTCCGTCAGGCATCGGAAGCCTATAGCGTGCTTTCCGATCCTCAGAAACGTTCCGTTTACGATCGCTTCGGCCATGCAGGTCTCAGCGGTCGCGGATTCGAGGGCGGCGGTTTCAACGCCTCGATTTTCGAGGAGTTCAACGACATCCTCGGCGATCTGTTCGGCTTTGAACAGGCCGGCGGCGGAGGCGGCATACGCGGTCGCGGCGCCCGGGGCCAGCGCGGCGCCGATCTGCGCTACGACATG
>JBAVUW010000137.1:0-13178 GCA_049696975.1 Candidatus Acidiferrales bacterium
ACCCGTATGCGGTCCCGTTCTCGTTGACTCAAGGCCATTCGCTCCGTCTCCATGGCGCCCCCGGCCATCCATGAAACCGGACATTTCTACTTTGCACAAACAGGACATTCTCACTTTGCGGCGACAGGGCGGCGAGGCGAATTGACAGCGAGGCGCGCGACCGATAACCTTGTTTCCCCATGAAAATCGTGATCGCAGACAAGATCAGCGAGCGCGGAATTGCGCTGCTGAAAGACACCGGATGGAACGTCGTGATGCCGGCGGCCGCGTCGCTGCCGAGCGAGCTGGCGGACGCCGACGCGCTGGTGATTCGCAGCGCGACGAAAGCGACGGCGTCGCTGCTGGAAAAGGCACCGAAGCTGCGCGTGATCGGACGCGCGGGCGTGGGCGTCGACAACGTGAACATGGACGCGGCCACGCGTCGCGGCGTGCTGGTGATGAACACGCCGGGCGGTAACGCCGTGAGCGTGGCCGAGCATACGATTGCGCTGATGCTGGGACTGGCGCGCGCGGTGCCCCAGGCGAACGCATCGATTCAGGCCGGGAAGTGGGAAAAGTCGGCTTTTTCCGGAACGGAAATGCGCGGCAAGACGATCGGCCTGGTGGGGCTCGGACGCGTGGGCACGGAAGTGGCCCGCCGGGCGCGAGGACTGGAGATGAAAGTGGTGGCGTACGATCCGTTCGTGACTCCGGCGGCGGCGCGCGAGGTGGAAGTGGAGCTGCTGCCGCTGGACGAAGTGCTGAGGCAGGCGGACGTCGTATCGCTGCACACGTCGTTGAGCGGGTCGACCGAGAAAATGATCGATGCGGAAGCCATCGCGAAAATGAAAAAAGGCGCGCGGCTGGTGAATTGCGCGCGGGGCGAACTGATCGACGAAGCCGCTTTGGCAGAAGCGCTGAAATCGGGCGCACTGGCCGGAGCGGCCGTAGACACGTTTGCGACGGAGCCACCGAAAAATTCTCCACTGGTCGGCCTGCCGAATCTGATCGCCACGCCCCACATCGCAGGGTCGACTGCCGAAGCTCAGGAAGAAGTTGGCACGGCGATCGCGCTGCAAGTCCGCGACTATCTAGCCGAAGGTGTGATCAAGAACGCCGTGAATATGCCCGCGCTTTCGCCGGACCAATACCGTCGTCTGAAACCATACCTGGAGCTGGGCGAGCGGCTCGGCGCGTTCGTGGGCCAGGCTGCGCCGACGAAGAGCTTTAACCGCATCTTGATTCGCTATGCGGGCGAGCCGGCCGAGCTTGGGTCGCACATGATCCGTAGCGCGGTACTGATCGGCGCACTGAACGCGGTGCTTCCGGAAAAAGTGAACCTGGTGAACGCGGCGAGCGAGGCGGCGTCGCGCGGCCTGCAGGTGGAAGAAACGATCCGGAGGCGCGAGCGTGGATTTCCGAACACGATTGAAGTTGCCGTCGTCGACGGCAACCGCGAATTCGCTCTCGAGGGAACGGTGGGGCAGGACGGCTCGCCGCGGATTGTGGCGCTGGACGGCATGGGACTGGAAGCGCCGCTTGAGGGCACTCTGTTGCTTTCGCGGAATGTCGATGTGCCCGGCGTAATTGGCCGGATCGGAACTCAGCTCGGCTCGCTGGGTGTAAATATCGCCACCTTTGCGCTAGGTCGACGAGCGCCCGGCGGAGGCGGCGAGGCGCTGGCGCTTGTCGGGCTCGACGGCGCGGTGGACGGGTCTGTGTTGGAGAAGATCCGCGCGCTTCCTTCGATTACGGACGTGCGACTGGTGCGATTGCCAGCGGCACCGCAGGTAACTGCGGCGCAGAAGTAGTTTCAAACTCCTCAAGTACGTGGCCCGTGGTCGGCGGTTGCTAGCCAACCGGCGGGATGACCTGCGCCGGCGGGCGAGTGGTGATCTGTTGTACTCGCTACACGATCTACCTGATTGAGCGGCTTGGGCTTCGGGCGCGAGGATCGGTGCGTTCGGAGGGCCGGCCATGTCTCCGTCTGGGGAGAGTGACTGCACACGGCGACCCCAGGCAGGACTTTGCAGTTTGACGGCCACGGAAGTTGCCCCTGGCTGGCTCGCCGCCTTCTCGTGCGACAAGAATTAACATGTGCGGCGATCGATCGAGATTACCCGACGGTATGGCGGCGAGAAAGAGCGCCGGGCGCCCTAGCGGGCCTCTGGCAGACCCGCGCCGCGTGATCGGAGGAACGGATGACGAAAGTCTTGGCGCGGGTCCTGGCGTTTGCTTTGGTTTGTGCTGCCGCGCTGGCGATTTGTGCGCTGCGGGCGGCGCCGCAGGTTGCCGTGAGCCATTCGCAAGGGATTCTGCACGGGTTTCTGATCGTGCGGTCCGAGGAGGGCGAGGCGATCGCGGCCGGAGGCCTCTCTCAGATTGCGCGGGGAGAGCGGGTAACCGTGCACACGGAGCTGCATTTCAAGGACGGTTCGCTGCAGGACGAGACGACGGTGTATTCGCAGCGAGGGCGTCTCGTGTTGGTGAGCGATCATGTGGTTCAGCGCGGGCCGCAATTCAAGCGCCCGATGGAAATGACCGTGGATCGCGCGGCGGGTCGCGTGACCGTGAATTACACCGACGACGACGGGAACAACAAAACCGCGACGGAGAAAATGAGCTTGCCGCTGGACCTGGCCAACGGAATCGTGCCGACTTTGCTGCAGGAAGTGGCTGCGGGAACGCCGAAAATCCTCGCGTCCATGGTAGTGGCCACGCCGAAGCCGCGTCTGGTGAAGCTGAGCATTACGCCGCAGGGAGAGGATTCTTTCTCGGTGGGCGCGATGAGCTACCAGGCGATTCAGTATGACGTGTATATCGACATCGGAGGCGTGGCCGGGGTAGTGGCGCCGATGGTGGGGAAGCAGCCACCGGATTCGCACGTTTGGATCGCACAAGGCGAGGCACCCATTCTCGTGAAGTCGGAGGGACCCCTGTTTGAGGGCGGACCGATTTGGCGGATCGAGCTGGCCAGCCCGGTGTGGCCGAAGGCCGGGTCTGCGGAATCCAAACAAGGGCGATGACAACGGCCATCGGGCGGCAGAGGCGAGAAACCCCATGCCCATAACGGCACTCGCGGGCCTTTTCCTTGACAACCCGCAACCTACTGACTAGCATAGATTTCCGGCCCATCAACGGGAGTTTCCGGAGGGATTTGTGATCAAGCTCGACATCGTAAACGCAATCGTACAGAAGACGAATATCACCCGAACCAAGGCCGAACAGGCGGTGGAAACCGTTTTCGAGGCGATGAAAAATTCGCTGGGGCGCGGACGACGCATTGAACTGCGGCGCTTCGGCGTGTTCAACGTGAAACCCCGCAAAACCGGCATCGGGCGCAACCCGCGCACCGGCCAGCAGGTGAATATTCCTCCGGGAAAGGCTGTGCGGTTTAAACCTGGCAAGGAACTTCAAGCGCTTCCTACTCCTGCCGCAAAGTCCTGAGCGGTCGCTCGTTGCAAGTCCGCAAGGCAGCAGCGCCGCAACATTGGCGCGACGCTGGGAAGTTTCCGCGCGATAATCGTGATTGTATCCGTCGACTCACAGTTCGCCGTGTTTTCGCACGGGTGCATTCAGTGGCTTTTTCCGTATGAGCGCATGGACATGAGCGAAGGGAATGGCCGGACGCGTCCGCCGGTCGAAATACTCGACATTCCGTTTGCGGCGCCGCCGGATTACCGTCCGCCGCCGCCGCCGAAGGATGCTTTGTGGCCCGCGCTGATTCTTTTCTTGCTGACCGTGGTTTCCACGCTTGCCGTCGGCGCGGAGTTCGGGCTTTCCTACGCTCAGAATCGCGAGCCCTTTTCCGGCTACCAGAATCCGTGGGCGCTGATGCTGCTGCCTTTCGACCATCCGGCGCTGCTGGCGATGGGCATTCCGTTTTCCTTTACCCTGCTGCTGATTCTGTTCACGCACGAAATGGGGCACTACGTGGCGTGCCGGATCTACGGGATCAATGCGAGCTATCCCTATTTCATTCCCGCGCCCACGCTGTTCGGGACGTTCGGCGCGTTCATCCGCATTCGTTCACCGATCACGACGCGGCGGGCGCTGTTCGATGTCGGACTCGCGGGACCAGTGGCGGGATTTCTGGTGGCGCTGCCGGCGCTGGCGTACGGCGTGGCGAGCTCGCGGATTGTGCCCGGGGCGGAGGCGAGCTCGGCCGTTGTGTTCGGGCATCCTTTGCTGGAGAGGCTTTTGTGCGCGCAATTTCATCCGCGGGTGGATGTGACCTGGCTGCTGCTGAATCCAGTGGGGCGAGCCGCGATTGTGGGATTGCTGGTGACGGCCATGAATTTGCTGCCGGCCTGGCAGCTGGACGGCGGGCACATCATGTACAGCCTGACGAGCGAGCGGCATCCGCGCGTGTCGCTGGCGGTGGCGCTGGCGCTGATTGGGATGGGAATCTGGGCCTGGAACGGGTGGGCGGTTTGGGGAATCGTTCTGCTGATTTTGTCGCTGCGGTTTAAACATCCGCCCGTGTATGACCCGTGGCAGCCGATCGATCCGGCGCGGCGATTGTGGGCTTTCGGAGCGCTGGCGATTTTTGTTCTGAGTTTTACGCCGTGGCCGGTGACCCTGCAGTAAGACCTTTGCCCCGCTGGAAATGCACGGCAGCGCTAAAATCGAGCCCGGCGAAAACCTGCCCATCGCTGCACGCTTCCGACAGCCGCTCGGTACGTGGCAGCGGATGCTGTGCCCTGCTCGACAGTCGCGGCGACGGTGGACGGTGTGGTGACCGCGAGCGCGGAGGAGAGATCCTTCGACTCCGCTTCAGGAGACCCGCGTCGCGAGATTCAGACGACGGCGGTTCCGCAGATCCGCCAGCAACCCTCGGAAGGATCATCCTCACGCCTCGGCCTGCGTCACAGGCCTTCCACGTCATAGTCGTCAGGACAGGTTTTGGGGATCTACATCGACGATCGCGGCGGTTTCGGGGATCTCTTTCTGGGCGCAGTAGTCGATGGCGGCGGCCAGGGCTTTGCCGAGAGCGCTGCGGTGCTGGGATTTCAGCACGAATTGGAAGCGGTAGTCGCGGCGCAGACGGGCGAGGGGAGCGGCGGCCGGGCCGAGGATCTTTACTCCTTGTTTTTCAAAAGGTGCGAGGCAGGAGGCCAGGGCGCGGGACCAGCGGACGGCATTTTCGACTTTGCGGTCGCGCACGAGGACAGTGGCGAGAGCTGTGAAAGGGGGGTAGTGCAGCAGGCGGCGGAAGTGCGCCTCTTTTTCGTAGAAGGATACGTAATCCTGTTGCGCGGCGAATTGGATGGCATAGTGCTCGGGGTAATAGGTTTCGACGAGGACCTCGCCTGAGAGCTGTCCGCGCCCGGCGCGACCGGCGACCTGGGTGAGTAGCTGGAAGGTCCGCTCGGCGGCGCGAAAATCGGGCCGGCTGAGGGCGAGATCGGCAGCTACGACACCGACGAGTGTGACGCGCTTGAAATCGTGGCCCTTGGCGACCATCTGCGTGCCGACGAGGACGTCCATTTCACCTTTCGCGAATGCGCCGAGCACCTGCTGGAATTCGCGTTTGGTGCGGACGGTGTCGCGGTCGAGGCGGCCGATGCGGGCGGCAGGGAACTGCTGGCGCAGGTATTCGTCGACGCGCTCGGCGCCGTCGCCGACGAAGTACATATACTCAGCCTGGCATTTCGGGCACTGCTTGGGCGGGCGGATTGTATAGGCGCAGTAGTGGCATTCGAGGTGCTCGCGGTCTTTGTGGTAGGTGAGCGCGATGCTGCAATTCTCGCACTCGACCATCGCGCCGCAGCTGCGGCAGAGCATCGACCAGGAATAGCCGCGGCGATTGATAAGCACCATTGCCTGTGTCTTTTCCTCGAGGCGCAGCGCGATCGCAGCGCGCAGAGCCTCGGAAATCGGCGCAACTCCGTGCCGGCGGAGGAAATCCTCGCGCAGGTCGATGATGCGGACCTCGGCGAGCGGGCGATTTTCGACGCGCGCAGTGAGCTGGACGAGCTTGTATTTTCCTGCGCGAGCGTTGTGGTAGGTCTCAAGCGACGGCGTGGCGGACCCGAGGAGCACGGCGGCATTTTCGAGGCGCGCGCGATAAACGGCGGTGTCGCGACCGTTGTAGCGCGGCGTTTCCTCCTGCTTGTAGGCGGATTCCTGTTCCTCATCGACGATGAGGAGGCCGAGATTTTCGAGCGGCGCAAAGACGGCGGAGCGCGTGCCGACGACGACACGGGCTTCGCCGCGACGGACGCGCCACCATTCGCGGGCGCGTTCGATGTCGGGTAGACCGCTGTGGAGCACGGCGACGGAATCGCCGAAGCGCGCGCGGACAAGGCGGCCGACCCACAGAGTGAGCGCGATTTCCGGGACCAGGACGATGGCCGTCTTGCCGCGCGAAAGGGCCGCCTGGATGGCGCCGAGGTAGACCTCCGTTTTTCCGCTGCCGGTTACTCCGTGCAGAAGGCCAGCGGTGAATTTGTCGGAAACGAGCCAGCGCCGGATTTCGGCGAGGGCTTCGTTCTGTTCGGTGTTGAGGATGTTGGCGGGCGGCGTGAAATCGGTGTCCCAGGGGTCTTCGCCCGGCGTTATCGGTTCTTCCCACATGTTGACCAGGCCGGATTTTTCGAGGCCGTTTACCGCGGCACGCGATACGTTCGCTTTTTCGAGCAGATGCGCGAGCGGGATCGGAGCGCCCGCGGCGATGAGAGCGTCGTGGATGCGGGCTTGGGGTTCACCGGCTGGAACGTCTTTGGCATCCGCGCGCCAGGTTACGATTTGCTGCGTGCGCGTTTTTCGGTGGCGCATTACTTCGCGCGCCGTGAGATAGCCTCGGCGAACGAGTTTTTCGGCGAGTGCTTCGCCCCTGGGCCAATGGCTGGTGCGTGCCGATGGCGTCGGCGATTCACGCTGGTCGATGCGGCGCAACAGGGAGCACTCGGCGCGCTCCTCTTCCGTAAGCTCCTCGCCAGCGGCAAGATCGCGAAGGTATTCGCGGCCGGAATGGGTGAACGCGTATTCGCGTTCATGGCGTATCTCGATCTCCGGCGGCAGCATGGCGCGGAAGGCTTCGCCGATGGGGGCGACGTAATAGCGGCTGACCCAGCGGCCTAGTTCGATGAGCCTGGGCGGAAGCGCGGGAACAGGATCCATCACCTCCGCGATTTCTTTGACGCGGGCGAGCGTCGGTGGGCGATCGGATTCGGCGAGGGCGATGCCGGTCATGGCGCGGCGACCGAAGGGGACGACGACGCGGCGGCCGATGAGCGGCTCGCCATTGAACGCATCGGGGATCGCGTAGGTGAAGGTGGAGCGGAGAGGGACAGGGAGCGCGACTTCGGCGAAGCGTGCGGGCATGGCAGGGCCCTAGTGTAGCAGCAGGAGCGAATCGCGATCAGGCGCGGGCGAGCTTTCAACCGTCGGGAAGATCCAGATGGAGCTAGAGGCTGACCAGGATGATGCCAGCGAAGATGAGGGCGATGCCGCACCACTGGCTGCGTTCGATGCGTTCGCGGAGGAAGATTCCTGAGAGCAGGACGGTGACGGCCCCGTAGAGGGAGGCCAGGACGCTGACCACGGCGACGTGGCCGGCAATCATTCCGGCGTTGTTGGCGACGAAAGCGGAAGTGTCCATCAGGCCGGTGACGAGCAGGAGCCACCAGACTTTGCCTCGGGGCAGGGGCCGGGCGCGGCGCGAGGGGAGGCCGACCAGAACGAGAACGCAGAACGTGGTGAGGCGGATGACCCAGACCGAAAGGCTGCTGCCGATAAGGGGCACGACATGGAAGCCGAGCCACCAGAACATGACGCCGTAGCCGAGGGCGGCGACGATGGCGAACGATGCTCCCTTGGAGATGTGCGCGTGGGCGTGATGCGTGCCGGGATCGACGGCGTGCGATTCGTCCGGCGCGCGCGTGATGGCGGCGAGAATCATGCCGAAGAAGGTGAGCGCGAGGCCCGTGGCGCGCAGCGCATGGATGCGTTCGCCGCTGAGCAGGGCCAGCGCAACGGTGAGCGCGGGGTAGGACGAAGAGACAGGGCCGGCGATGCTGATCAGGCCGACTTCAAAGGAATGATAGAGCGCGAGGCCGGAGATTGTATTGATGAGGCCGGCGATCATGGCGAAGGCCCAGGGGTGCCAGCCCGGCGCGATGGCGCGGGAGAACCCGCCCGTGAGCCAGAGAAACAGAGTGAGCGCGGTGAATCCGAAGAACTGCATCACCATCAGCGTGCGGAACGCGCCGATGCGACGGGAGGAGAAGCGCGCGGAAAAGTCCGCCACGCCCCAGCCGAGTGCCGCCGATATTCCGAGCAGAATGTCCAAGGGTGTCCCTAGAATTTACGCGACGCGGGCCGGACGCAAAAGAGCGATCCTTCGACTGCATAACCGGACATCCCAGAGGAGCGGGACGAAGCGCGAAACCATCCGATCACTCCGCTTGGCGGCGTTTCCGCAGGCGGCAGGGAATGGAACCGGCGATGTCGAGAATGAGTGCCGGGCATCGCAGGCCATGCCCCCGCGGCTGAAAAGGGGAACCGACGGCTCGGTCACTTCTTCTTCGGGAGTTCGAGGCCGAGGTAGGCCATGATTTTCTGCAGGTCTTTCCAGACTTCTCCTTTTGCCGGCGGGTTGCGCAGCAAATAAGCCGGGTGATATGTGGCGATGAACTTGGAGCCGTGGTAGTCGAACCATTCGCCGCGGAAGCGGGAGATGCCTTGTGAAGTCTGCAGCAAGGTTTGCGCGGAGCAACTGCCGAGGGCGCAGATCACTTTTGGCGCGATCACGCCGAGCTGGCGAAACAGATAGGGCGAGCAGGTGGCGATTTCGTCTTTTTCCGGCAGGCGATTTTCCGGAGGGCGGCATTTGACAACGTTACAGATGTAGACGTCGGATCGCTTCAGGCCCATGGCTTCGATCATCGACGTCAGGAGCTTTCCCGCACGGCCAACAAAGGGTTCGCCTTGTTCGTCTTCGTCGCGGCCGGGGCCTTCGCCAACGAAAACGAGCGGGGCTTTCGGATTGCCGACGCCGAACACGATATGGGTGCGCGCTTTGTGGAGCTTGCAGCGCGTGCAGTGGGGGCCGATGTCCTGGCGGATGCGGTCGAGCGAATCGTTTTCGATTTTTTCCTCGAAAAGCGAGGGTGCGCCGGCGGGCAGGACGACGATCGGTGCCGGAGCTGATTTTGCGGCGGACATGAATGCTCCTTGCGTGGTTGGCTCGGAAGTAACCGTAACCGGATTCGAGGTGGCGCCCGCGAATTGAGCGGTTGCAGCGCTGTCTTCGCGCGAGACGCGGTTGCGAAAGTAGGGGCCGAGGCGGAGGTCCTGGGCGTAACGCAGCCATCCCTCCGCGCGAGCGCGAGTTTCCGGATCCATTCGTCTCCTGTCGTGAATCGCCGCCGACATTTTACACGCGCGCGCGGACTATTTCTTCGGGTCGAGGAGCGCTTGATAGACCGCGGGACGGCTGATCTGTTCCACGTTCGGCTGATTCGGGCCGATCAGGTGCTGGGTCATGCCGACGAAGACGATATCGTTCGTGGGATCGATCCAGAACCATGTGTCGGCGGCGCCGAGTCAGAAAAATGTGCCTTTGCCGACGATTTCGTCCGCAGCCGACGGATCCGTGAACACCGCGCAGTCGTAACCCCAGCCCATGCCGGGACGAATTGTTTCGGGCCCGATCGAGAACTCGCCGGTCATCAATCGGGGAGGGAGATGATTGGCGGACATCAACTGTACGGTCGGGGGCGCGAGGATACGGACGCCGTCGAGCTCGCCGCCGTTGAGCAGCATCTGCGCGAAGCGCGAGTAATCCTGTGCGGTCGAAACCATGCCACCGCCGCCGGAAGGCATCGAGGGCTGCGATTTGTAATCGCCTAATCCGAGACTGGGGGGCGGCGCGACCGCTTGCAGCGCGCCGGATGAATCTTCGCCGTATAGGGTGGCCAAGCGATCCCACTTTTCTTTCGGAACGAAGAAGCCGCTGTCCTTCATTTTGAGCGGCGCAAAGATATGGTCGCGCATGAAGTCCGGAAGCGACTGTCCGGAGAGTTTTTCGATGATGTAGCCCTGCGCATCCATGGACACGCTGTAAACCCACTTCGTGCCCGGCTGGTAAAGCAGAGGAATCCGGGCAAGTTTGTCGATCATCTCCTCGAGATTTTTGGAGGACAGAACGCCCGCGGATTGGTAGGCTTTGTCGACGGGGCCGTCGCCGAAGAGGCCGTAGCTGAATCCGGCGGTGTGCGTCAGCAGTTCGTGCATCGTGGGAGGATGGGCCGGATCCTCGACGACCATTTTCCCGTTCGCGTCGACGCCTTTGAAAACCTTCAGGTGAGTGAATTCGGGGATGTACTTCGAGACGGGGTCCTGCGGATTCCACTTACCCTGTTCGTACAAAATCATCATCGCGACGCCGGTGACGACCTTGGTCATGGAAAATGCTCGAAAGATCGTGTCGGTGGTCATGGGCGCGCCGCTGGCGAGGTCTTTGCGGCCGTAGGCTTCTAGGTCGACGAGCTTGCCATGGCGCAGGAGGAGAGTGACGGCGCCGGCCATCGTCTTCTGGGTGTCGATTTCCTGCTCCATGGCGGTGTGGAGACGCTCCAGACGCTCCGGGGAGAAGCCCAGCGATTCCTGTCTTGCCGCGGTGGGCGTCGATGAAGTCGCGCCCCCGGATTTGTCCGTAGCCGGCTGCTGGGCCGAGACGACCGGTGCCGTCCCAAGCACCAGCCCCACCACGGGGAGCAGAAGGGCGCCGAGGGGTCTTCGAAGTCTCATGGGCGGTTGTCCTGTTCAATCCAAAGTCGCGAAGCAAGCGAGGACACGCGAAAAAATCTCGAGGACGTTTGTAACGTAGTCGTGCGGGAGTGTCAACGCAGGCTGAGGAAAACTATCCCGCTTGGAGTTCGAGCACGCGGTCGAGGATCTGGTTTGCGACTTCGAACTTGGTGAGCTTGGGGAGGGGGATTTCCCGGCCGTCGCGGATGAAGATCGTAACAACGTTGGTGTCGGTGTCGAAGCCGGCGCCTTCCTCGGTAACGTCGTTGGCCACGATCATGTCGGCGCCTTTGCGCGCGAGTTTCGAGCGGGCGTTCTCCGCCAGAGCGTTGGTTTCGGCGGCGAACCCGACCAGGATGCGACGTGCGGCGTGGTCGCGGCCAAGCTCGGCGAGGATGTCGGGAGTGGGCTCGAGGTCGAGCGTGATGCCGGCTTCCGCGCGTTTGAGTTTTTGCGAGTGCGCGGCGGCGGGACGATAGTCGGCCACCGCTGCGGCCATGATGATGACATCGGCCTTGGTGCAGTGCTGGTTTACGGCGTCGCGCATATTTTCCGTCGAGCGGACGGGAACCCAATCGATGCCTTCGGGTACAGCCAGATCGGTTGGACCGCTGACGAGCACGACGTGGGCGCCGCGGCGCGCCGCCGCTTCGGCGAGCGCGTAGCCCATTTTCCCGGAGGAGCGATTGGTGAGAAATCGCACCGGGTCAATATCCTCGCGCGTGGCGCCGGCCGTGACGAGAACGGTCTGACCTTCCAGATCGCGGCGGAGGCCGAGGACGAGACGAACTTGTTCGACGATGGCTTCGGTGGCGGCGAGGCGGCCGGCGCCGGTCATTCCGCAGGCGAGATACCCTTCGTCGGGGTCGACGATGTGTACACCGCGCGCGCGCAGCTTCTGAAGATTTTCCTGCGTTGCCGGATGCTCCCACATATTCACGTTCATCGCGGGCGCGACGAGAACGGGCGCTTTGGTGGCGAGATAAAGTGTCGTCAGAAAATCGTGCGCGATGCCTTGCGCGAAATGGGCGAGGACGTCCGCGGTGGCCGGCGCGACGAGCAGAAGATCGATGCGCTGGGCGACGGCGATATGCTCGATGGCACTTTCCACGTTGGCGGAGGCGGCGCCCTCGGCGCCGAACATTTCGGTGATGACTTTCTTGCCAGTGAGCGCGGCGAACGTAAGCGGGGCGATGAATTCCTGCGCCGAGCGGGTCATGACGACCTGCACGTCGAGCTTCTCCTGCTGCAGGCGGCGGACCAGCTCCGCGGCTTTGTATGCAGCGACCCCGCCCGTGACTCCGAGAGCGATTTTCATCGGATTACCGCGGAAACCGAATCAACGTTCTTTGCGGCGCTTGGCTTCGCGTTCTTCGGCGTCGGCGATTTCGGGCAGCGAGTATTCGAGCAGTCCCAGCTGCAATTCCTCTTCCGCGATGCGCGAGGTTTTGCGGGATCGAGGATTATCCACGAGCGGACGGCCACCGATCATCAGCTGCCGGGCGCGGCGCGAGACGACTACGACGTATGCGAACTGGCTTTCGGGAATTCCTGTGAGCGTTGCCATGACTACATCAGCCTCCAAATGATTTCAAAATTTCAAGAATTCGACCTTCGGTCCGGGCCACGCGGCATCGCGAGCCCAGAGCGATGGCCTGTACTTCACGGCCGGCGCGCTCGAGATCGTCGTTGACGACGGCGAAATCGTAGCTGCTGTAACTCAGCATTTCGTGCCGTGCGCGATCGAGGCGGCGGCGAATTTCGTCCTCCGAATCCTGGCCGCGCTCTCGGATGCGCCGCTCGAGATCATCGCGCGACGGCGGAATCACGAAAATCGCGATGGCCCCGGGAAGCTTCTGTCTTACCTGCAACGCGCCCTGGACGTCAATTTCGAGGACCAAGTCTTTCTTGTCCGCCAGCGCTTCGTCCAAGGCCGTGCGCGGCGTGCCGTACCAATTCTTGCCGAAAACCTGCGCGTATTCCAGAAACTCGCCGCGGGCGACCATCCCCTGGAACTGCGCCTCGGAAACGAAATTGTACCATTTGCCGGCGCTTTCCGTCCTACGCGGGGCGCGCGTGGTGGACGAAACAGCCAGCACGGTGTCGGGGAGTTCCAAAATCTTCTGGACGAGCGTGGACTTTCCCGAGCCCGATGGCCCGGAAACAATCAGCACCAATGGCTCCGCTTGGCTCATTCGATGTTCTGCACCTGCTCGCGGATTTTTTCGATCTCGCCTTTGATTCCGAGCGCGAGCTCGGTGATTTCGAGGCTTTCGTTTTCGTTGCCGGGTGTCTTCGAAAGAAGCGTATTGGCCTCGCGCTGCATTTCCTGCAGCAGAAAATCGAGTTTCTTGCCGACGTCGGATGCGCCGGCGAGCAGCGACTCGAACTGGCGTACGTGGCTTGCGAGCCGGGCAAGCTCCTCGGAGACGTCGCTGCGC
>JBAVUW010000138.1:0-19010 GCA_049696975.1 Candidatus Acidiferrales bacterium
CCGCCGAGCAGCCGGCAGAGGCCGACGCGATTCGGATTCCGCTCGATCCGGCGTGGCCGCGGGGCCACGCGCGGCAGCTGTCGATCGAGTACGCATTTCGCTCGCCACAGAATTACGGCTCGCGCGTCACAATCGGCGGCGACAACTTCCATTTGTCCGCGCGCGGATGGTTCCCGGAGCTCGAGCCGCCGAAGCGCGTGCTGGCTCCCACTCCAGTTCCCCCGAAGATCGTTATCTTCACGGTGCGCGCGCCGGCGGATTTCGTGCTGCTGGCGGGCGGCATCCCGAAAGGTAAGAAGAAAACCGGCGATGAAATCGAGGACCGCTTCGATTTGACCAGGTCGACCCTGGGCGCGTACGTCGTGGCGGGGAAATATGAGGCCTGGCCGGAGCAGCGGAAATCGGCTGGACCGATTTTCTGGACGCTGCAGCCGCTGAGAGGGGATCCGACGGCGGGTTCCCAACAACTGGGCGCTGTGTGGGACGCGCTTGTGAAGGACTTCGGTCCGCTGGACAAAACCATCAGCGCGCCGCACATCGTCGAATCCCCACAATTGCGCGGACGGCTGACCGGTGAAACGGAACCGGCTGTCGCGGCGTTTCCCGCAGGGGCGATCGTGAATCCCGCGGCGCTTGCACTTGGCCCCGGTAGCGACGATTTTTTTCGAATCGTCTCCCACGCGCTGGCGCAGGAATGGTTCGGCGAATCGATGTATTTGAGTGATTCCGCGGCGGTGGGGATGGGCGAGGGGCTGCCGGAGTATGCGACCGTGGTGATCGATGAAGCTCGCAACGGCCACGAGGCACGCCGCCGGCGGGTGACCGAATATCTGCGCCGCTACGACGAAGCACTGAAGGCCGCGGCGGAAACTCCGCTGAGCGCGATCACGACGACAGACGCCGCAGGCCCGCGGCGCATCGCTTTGGCCAAGGCGCCGCTTTTCTTCATCGCGCTGGAGGACGTGTGCGGCGAAGGGCCGATGCACACGGGCCTGGCGAATATGCTCGCCGCCCAACGCGGGCGCGAGGCCGGCTATGCGGACCTGCGCTCGGCGCTCGAGCGGTCGTGCAGCCGCGATTTCGCGTCGATGTTCCGCCTGTGGCTGAACGGGAAAGGCATCCCCGAGGACTTTCGGCTGCGCTATCAGGGTAATGCCGTGGGCGAAAGCGCCGAGCTGCGCGAAACCCGATTCGAAGTTTCGAGGAGGAACCGTGAAGGAAATTATCTCGACCGATAAGGCGCCCAAGGCGATCGGGCCGTATTCACAGGCTGTGAAAGCCGGAGGATTTATTTTCACGGCGGGGCAGATCGCGTTCGATCCGGCGACGAGCCAGATCGTGGAAGGAGGCGTGGCGCAGCAGACCGCGCGGGTGATGGAAAATCTGAAGGCCATACTGGAAGCGGCGGGTGCGTCGCTCGATCGCGCTGTGAAAGCGACCGTGTATCTGAAGGACATGAACGATTTTTCCGAAATGAATGCAGTCTATGGCCGCTACTTCGCCCAGAATCCGCCGGCGCGATCGACCGTGGAAGCGGCACGGTTGCCGCGCGACGTCCGCGTGGAAATCGATCTGATCGTGGCTGCGTGACGGGGTCCGGAGGGACCGGTATGGCCCGACGATTTGTAGGCTCGATCCGGCGCGTCCATTCACTCGATGCGGAGCCGCGTACATATTGCTGTAATATTCGCGGCGGAAAATGCGCTGGCCATCGCAGTAATTCCATACACGAGAGAGCGGCCTTCTTGGCATGAATGATCAATCATTCGACTTGATTGTAATCGGCAGCGGTCCGGCCGGGCAAAAAGCCGCGATCTGCGCCGCGAAGCTGCGCAAGCGCGTGGCGGTGATCGACCGGACGATGATGTTGGGCGGGGTGTGCGTGCACACGGGCACGATTCCGAGCAAGAGCGTGCGCGAGGCGATCTTTCAGCTCACCGGAATTGCTGTGCGCACTTTTTACGGCAACAGTTATCGCGGGAAAGGCGATTTCTCGGTTCAGGACCTGGCATCGCGGGTCACCAGTATCGTTTCACGCGAAACGGACGTGATCCGCGCGCAGCTTCGCCGCAACGGCGTCTCGATCTACCAGGGGATGGGGCGGTTCGCCGATCCGCATACGGTCGAAGTGATCGGCGAAAGCGACAAGATCACGCTGCGAGGCGAGTATGTCCTGATTGCATGCGGGACGCGCCCGGCGCGCAATTCGGAGATTCCGTTTGACGGCAAGCGCATCATCGACACCGACGAATTCACCTGTCTCGGCAGTTTGCCGCGGGAAATGATCGTGGTCGGGGCGGGCGTGGTGGGACTGGAATATGCGTCGTTCATGGCGGCCGTCGGCGTGGAGGTGACGCTGATCGACCAGCGGCCGACCATTCTGGATTTCGTGGATCGCGAAATCGTGGACGCGCTCTCCTACCATTTGCGACAGATGGGGACGACTTTTAGGCTGGGCGAAAAAGTGACGCGTGTAGGAATCGACGAGACGCGTGACACGGTGTTTGCCGAGCTCGAGAGTGGAAAGAAAATCCGCGCGGATATGCTTCTCTACGCTGTGGGCCGACAGGCCAACGGCGACGTGCTGCAACTGGAGGCCGCGGGCTTGGCGGCCGATTCACGGGGGAAGGTGAAGGTTAACGCGGACTACCAAACCGAGGTGCCTCACATTTACGCCGCCGGGGACATCATCGGTTTTCCGGCGCTGGCGAGCACCTCGATGGAGCAGGGGCGGCTGGCGAGCTGCCGGATGTTCGGCGCGCCCTCCGAGCATATGCCGGAGCTCTTTCCGTATGGCATCTACACCATTCCGGAGATTTCAACGGTTGGCCAAACGGAGGAAAAGCTTACGGCGGCGAAGGTCCCCTACGAGGTAGGCATTTCGAAATTCAACGAGCTGGCCAAAAGCATGATGCTCGGCGACGAAACCGGCATGCTGAAGCTATTGTTCGACCGGCATACGCGGAAACTGCTGGGAGTGCACATTCTGGGGCAGCGTGCCACAGAGATCGTACACATCGGACAGGCCGTGTTGGCCTATGGGGGATCCATCGAATATTTCCGCGATACCGTCTTCAACTATCCGACGCTGGCGGAAGCTTACAAGGTGGCCGCGCTCGACGGACTGAACAAACTCTAACGCCAGGTTCCCGTGCGTATTGACTCATACGGAGACCGTTTCACTGGTCGGTTCGGGGTGCAGTCCAAAAATATGGAGCTAAGACACGTCGTGACTGCGCGCTATGCTCATTTGCTTGCGGATGCTAAAATATTCGGTGTTGTGCCCAGTGTGTTGGATGCCAGAGGTGGATTTCGTCGTACGACGGGTGCCGTGAACGCCGGTTTCGGGCGATTCGAGTGATTCCTCAGTACTGGGCCTGTAGCTCAGGTGGCTAGAGCGCGCCCCTGATAAGGGCGAGGTCGGTGGTTCAAGTCCACCCAGGCCCACCATTCCCCCGTTTTTGCCCTTTCGAAGATCGTGTCGAAAGGCTTTCTGTAGGTGGGATAGACACTTACCGCATCCACGGAGCAGTTCGATAACACCATTGTCAGCAATTTGGCCTTTTCCTGCGGAGTCTGCGTAACGTACAGAGAATGCGCCTTGTTCGCGAGTTCTAAAATGCGAACGCGGTCGAGCGTGCGCTGGGGATTTTCGGCCTGTTCGAGCTCGCACAGCGATGCTAGAAGCGTTTGCTCTTCGTGCTGCCATTCAGCCGATTTGGCTTCCCAAAATTCCTCGGTGATTTTTCCATCCAGGCGGTCCACGTAGGCCTGATCGAGCCGCTTGCGGAGTTGGGCTAAGCGCTGACGGAATCGTTCAGCTTGCTGCTCCCTAAGCGTTTCCTCGCGGCCTTTATCGTTAAGCAGGGACTCTTCGAGTTGCGCGAGGATAGCATCCGGGATGTGGATCGCTTGCAGCACTTGACCGAGGCGTTCGCCCATCTCTTCTTCGCGGAAATAGGGTAAATTGCATTTGTCTCGATAGCCTGTGCAGCGGTAATAGGTGTACTTCTGCTTCTTGAATTCGGCGGTCACGGCGCAGTTGTCATAGGCGCAGCGGAGCAGTCCGGAGAATGCGAAATCATGCTTCTGCTTTCGGGGCCGAGCCTTGCCGCTCAGTACTTCATTGGCACGCGAGAACAGTTCAGGACTCACAAGCGGAGCATGGGTTCCCTGATAGCTCTTGCCTTCCCATTCGTAGGTTCCGATGTAGAAGGGATTCTTAATTAGCTTTTCCAAGTGCCACTTCGAGAAAACCTTGCCGTATTCTGCCTTGAACAATTCGCGCAAGCCAGAGAGTGAATAAGAGTCCGTTGCGTATAGTTCGAACATTCGTTGCGCGATGGGGGCGTTGTCGGGGTCTACCTCGATGGTTCGCAACAATTTGTTGTTGCGATAGCCGAGCGGCGGGCGGCTTGGATATATTCCCTGCGCGGCTTTCTCGCGCATGCTCTTGCGCACTTCGTCGCGTAGGTTCTCGATGTAGTTCCGCGCGATTACGAGCTGGATGCCGTGAACAAGTTTGGCCTGTGATTTGGAATCCTTGCTGATGACCTGGCCTTCTTTGGGAAGGTGTATTTCAACGTCGAGGTCTTCGAGCGTGACACAATCGCGGAAGTTGCGATACAGGCGGTCGGTCTTTTCCACCAGGACGATGCGGCAAGTCTTGTGATCGCGCAGGAATCGAACCATTTCGCCGAAATGTTTCCGTCCCGATATCTTGGCGGTTTCCACGTCCACAAATTCGCGCAGGACGCTCAGCTCATGATTCTGTGCATACTCGCGGAGGAATTTGAGCTGTGCAGGAATTGAATATCCTTCCCGCTCCTGGTCTTTGCTGGATACTCTCGCGTATAAGATCGCCTGTCTCATTTGATCCTCTGCCGGCACGCATTGCGGCCTAGCGCGTGCCGCTCACCTTGCGCCGGTTTCGTTTTGCTGTCAACAGGTGTCATACGCTGTGCTTCGCTGTCCCACCGGTCGAGGAGGAGAATCATCAGGCGCAAAGCGAGCAAAGCGTCGGGATCGAGAGCCTTTCTTCCTGTGGTCTCCTGACGGGCTGGCGTATCGGACAGCTCGACTATCTCGGTAGGGGAGGACATGGCGGACTCTCTGGACGGAGGGCTTCCCATGAGGAACTGCGGGGAACAGCGGAGGGGTGGCGCAGCAGAGTACCCCTCTACTTATACTAATGGGCAAGAAGTCGGTAAAATCCCGCAAAGAAAAAATGCCCGCCTGCCCTGAAGAATAATTTTCGGGGATTGATCGATTGTGCCGGTGAACTCTGGTTTCTATTCGCTGGAAGCAGTTCCTATCCAACGCAAGCGACTACAAGGAGTATTACAAAATTAAGAAGGGCGGGAGCGACCCCCTGTCGCTTTTCGGGCCGCAGGCCGGGCGAAAAGAGGGGGTCGCCCCCGCCCTTTTGCCGTCCTCGCCCGCGTACGATTTCTGGGGCCTCAGGCTCGTACTGCATTGCTTATTGGGGGTTAGAAAATGGAGGGCGGAAAACCGTAAGGAAACCCGTGAGGAAAACCGATTGCAGCGCGGTTTTCCGCTCTTTTGGCCTCTGCCGTTGTAGAATCTGGCAATGATTCTCCCTAAGCCTGATCGCAGATGAACGACTCAATCCGCAAAATCCGGCAATTGCTCGACGAGTTGGAAGCACAAACCGCCAACGATCAGGAGAATGCTGCAAATGCGCATTCGCTTCCTGCGGCCGAAATGTCAGTCGTCATACAAGAAATTGTGGACGATCTCCACCCGCTACTGACACCGTACGATCGCCTTCTATTGGCATTTATTTCGTCATTCGATTGCTCGCGGTGGTAACCCGCTGGTCCGGGTAAGCAGAACTGGACTCCGCCTCGTTGCGAAATCTACCAACTTAGATGTCAAAGATGGAAAGCTTTCCCAGCATCAGGTTCGAGCAACCATTCGCGGCCTAGAATCCATTGGCGCCATTAGAAGTGACGGAGACTCAAACCGCGACGGTACGCTTTACCGAGTCCTGATCCCAGATGAAATTGATGCTTGTCGCGAGTACCGCCGGAAACGCATCGCTCAGGAAGAAAAACCACAGCCCCTAGAAGCTGAAGCGGATTTCTATAACGTCAAGGAAAACCGAATCAAGGTCTATGAGAGAGACGAATACAAATGCCGTTACTGTGGCAAGCAACTTACTCGCTTCACATGCACGCTGGATCACGTAACGCCAGTCGCTGCAGGCGGGACGAATAACCTAGAAAACCTTGTGACGGCCTGCCTAGACTGCAATTCACGCAAACATCGAAGGCCCGTAGGTGACTTTCTAGCCGAGCAGTAAGGTGAAAAACGGCCGGCCGTGATGTTGCGGGACTTTGCTGCTGAGACACAATGAAATACGAACTTGAACCGTATCACTGGGGCGTGCCAGATGACCAACTCCTGGCAGATCTACGCCGAGTTGCCGGTGAGCTTGGCAAGCATCGAGTGACCTTCCGGGAATACAACGAGAGAGGGCGTTTTAGCGCCTCAACGCTCGCGGAGCGTTTCGGTTCGTGGCATGGTGCGATTGACAAAGCTAACCTTCAGCGGACGATCAATCGGAATATCTCGGACGAAGACCTTTTTGCAAATCTGGTAGAAGTCTGGACCACCCTCGGACGGCAGCCTCGGAGTCGGGATTTGAGGCCGGATCCCTCTCAATTCTCTTGGAATACTTACGCATTCCGTTTTGGCACGTGGCGCAAGGCACTCGCACAGTTTATTCGATGGGCCAACGAGGGCGAGATACCGGCTCCTGCTGATGCTAAAGCAAGGAAGGCTGGCAAGAGGACGCCCCGAAACATTAACTGGAGGCTGCGTGCACTCGTCCTCATGCGCGATGGGGCACGGTGCCGACTCTGCGGAGCGGTGCCCGGCGACGGCGTGCGGCTGCACGTTGATCACGTAAAGCCGTGGAGCAAAGATGGTGAGACGGTGCTGGAAAATCTGCAAATCCTCTGCAACGTCTGTAACATCGGCAAGAGTGACGTCGAGCTCGAAAAGGGCAGCTGACCGTTACCAGATCGTTTCGATCCCAGCGGACTGGAGGCGGCGGTCGCGGGTGACGAGCGGAAGGCCAAGGTGGAGGGCAGTTGCTGCGATGATGCGGTCAGGCATGTCGGGAACAACGTCGCGGGGAATGGACCTCAAAGCGCTAGCTACACCGGATCACAGGATCGGCACAAACACGGCTCCAGATGATAAGATTAATCGACGAAGATTGAGGCTAGTACCATGAGCGACGCAATAAACAATCTGAAAAACTACGAAGAGCGTATCGTTCGCGATAGTGGGACTTGCGGTGGAGAGCCTGTGTTCAAAGGTACGCGTGTAACTCTCCGCACCGTGCTCGCGAGCCTGGCGGGCGGAGACTCCGCCGCGGACATACTCGCCGATTTTCCCAGCCTGAAAGCCGAAGACATTCAAGCCGCCATCGTGTTTGCCGCCACCTCGGCAGAGGAAGACTTGCCCGTTCCGGCAGTTCCGCACATTCGATGAAGATCAAGCTGGACGAGAACCTTCCTTTTCGCCTTGCGATCCTGCTGAAGGACCTCGGTCACGATGCTCATACGCTGCACGACGAGTCTCTTATCGGTCATGCGGACAATGAGATTTGGGAAGCGACTCAGAAAGAATCGAGATTCCTGATTACCCAAGACTTGGATTTCTCGGATTTGCGCCAATTCGCCCCCGGTTCGCATCACGGCATCCTGCTCGTGCGCCTTCGCTCACCAAACCGAAGCGATTTAATTGAGCGGATCGGGGAATTGTTTCAAAAGGAAAATGTTAGCGAGTGGGCCGGTTGTTTCGTGGTTGCCACCGAGCGCAAGATTCGCGTGCTAAAGCCGCCGCGCTCATAGTTGGATGTCCCGCGGGAAGTTGCCCCACATTTCACGGCGGGCTTCGGCGATATCTTCTTCCGTGATGTGGATATTCAGGTCCGACCACAACCCAAGTAGACTGCGGCGCGGCTTCTTGGGCCCGCGGTTCTTCTCTTTCAGGAAGTCCACGAAGTCCAACACTTCCTTCTGCTTCTCAGGAGGCAAATCGCGGAGTTTTTCGACAACCTGTTGTTCAATCGTCATGGCAGCCTCACGGGCGATCTCAGCTTATTATAAGCCCGTTAGACACCATTTGGGGCTGCTGCCTTTGGATAGGCAGCTATAGCGTCACATAAGCTATACTGAGGCGGGCTCGAAGTTCTAAGATCGTCAACCAGGGCCCACCATTTACTCAGGTTACCCAGCGTCGTCCCACACCACTCCTAGCGGCTTTAGATATTCCCCCTGTGCCGCCCGCGTTTCATCGCCGTCGTCCTGAGTATATAGGTCGAGCGTCGTCTGAATCTTCGCGTGACGCAGGATGCCCTGCACGGTCTTGGGTTCGACTTTCGCTTTGTTGACCAGCCAGTTGCAATAAAAATGCCCTTAAGGGCACGGTACATAGGATAATGTGCTCTTAAGAGCACGTGCCTGGCGGCGAAGGCACTGTGGAACTGTTGCCAGTAGCGATAAGTAGGGTTGTCGGGCGAGGATTCGCAGACATTTGAGTCTCGCCGATCGGCTTAAAACAAGCGCCAGCTTAGAGCGAGGCGCCGTGCTCCTACCACCGCCTTGAATACCTGACATCGTTAACCCAAACACAAGTGCCTCAAGCTCCGATTGCGGGATGCACACTTCCTTGGCCACACTTGAACGAGAGAATCCATCTTGACGCAAGGCGGCAAATTTTTTTGGTAAGACCAATGATCTTTCGCGCGGAATCGGATTCCGTTGTTGCGTGCAGAATTTATTTCTCGAAATTTGAATGTAGAGCATTCGATACTGCCAATCGGTCAGTATTCCTAAAGCGTGGAGACGGTAGGCCAATGCCGCGACGGAGATCTGCCAGATTTTCTTGAGTTCTATCAGCGTGGCAAGATTCACAAACCGGGGAACGTGCGCAAGGATGCTAGACCGAGGCATACCCAGAACCGAACCCACAATATGCGATGTCTTGTGCGACTTCCGCGTAGTTTGGCAGTGCCCGCGGTCCTGTAAGTTGTTGTAAAACTGAACCACGCTACTCTGATAGCGGCGAAGTGTAGGTGGCGATCCTCGCTTTTCCCCTTCCCAGGGCCGTTCCAAGAGTCCCGGCCTCGGGTCCGCGGTGGTTTCCCCATGCCTCCGCTGGCTGACGTTGGTACAATCAGCCGACTATGCGCTTTGAGAAAGACGACCCCCGTTCCTATCGAGCCGGCCGCAGGCATTTCCTCAAGTTGGGATTGAGTGCTGGCGCGTCCGCTTTCGCCGTCCCCGCCTTCGCGGCCGGGGCAAGTGACCAGGCGAACTTGCCGGAAGTCGAACCTTTCGAACTCGATGAAGCTTCGCTGGCCGATCTATCGCAAGGTTTGCAATCGGGGAAATACACCTCACGGTCTCTGGCCGAGAAATACCTCTCGCGAATCGGGGAGATCGACACCAACGACCCTGGGCTGAATTCCGTAATCGAGCTGAATCCCGACGCACTCACTCTCGCCGACTCTCTAGACGAGGAGCGAAAATCCAAAGGACCGCGTGGTCCGCTTCACGGAATCCCCATTCTGATCAAGGACAATATCGGCACCGCCGATCGAATGACGACGACGGCAGGTTCCCTGGCGCTTTTGGGTTTTACGCCGCCCAAGGATTCGGCCGTGGCGCGTCGGCTGCGCGAGTCCGGGGCGCTGCTGCTGGGCAAGACGAACCTGAGCGAATGGGCAAATTTCCGGTCGTCGCATTCCTCGAGCGGGTGGAGCGGGCGCGGGGGACAGACGCACAATCCTTACGCCTACGACCGCAGCCCGTGCGGATCAAGCTCGGGCTCGGGCGCGGCGGTGGCCGCAAGCCTCTGTGCCGCGGCGGTGGGATCGGAAACGGACGGATCGATCGTGTGCCCTTCGTCGGCGAATGGAATCGTGGGCATCAAGCCGACCGTCGGTCTGATCAGCCGCGCGGGCATCATTCCCATTTCACACAGCCAGGATACGGCCGGTCCGATGGCGCGCAGTGTCCGAGACGCGGCTATGCTGCTGGGCGGTTTGACCTGCGTGGATGCGGACGATCCCGCGACGAAACTGCCGGGCCGCAGGGCTCCGGCCGACTACACGAAATTCTTGGATCGCGGCGGATTGAAAGGCGCGCGCATCGGCTTGGTTCGCAAGGCGTACGATTTCGACGAAAGCATCAGAACGGTACTGGCGAACGCCTATGATGCCATGAGGCAAGAGGGCGCGGTGCTGATCGATCCGATCGAAATCGCTTCGCTTGGGAAATTCGACGATTCTGAGACGGACGCGATGCTCTACGAATTCAAGCACGATCTGAACGCCTATCTTTCCGGAGCGGGACCGAGGGTACCGGTGCGGTCGCTCAACGAATTGATTGCGTTCAATGAGACCTATGCGGACAGGGAGCTGCGGTACTTCGGCCAGGACCTTTTTGTAAAAGCACAGAAAAAAGGGCCGCTGACGGAAAAAAAGTACCTGGACGCGCTGGCAAAGAACCATCTGCTGACGCGCGAACAGGGAATTGACGGCGTAATGGCCAAGCATCGGCTGGACGCGCTGGTAGCGCCGACGGCCGGGCCGACGTGGTTAATCGATCTGATCGATGGCGACCATGACACGGGGGGCACTTCGTCGCTGGCGGCGGTGGCCGGATATCCGAACATCAACGTGCCGATGGGATTCGTTCGTGGACTGCCGGTGGGGATTTCGTTTTTCGGGCGTGCTTGGAGCGAGCCGACGTTGCTCAAAATCGCATATGCATTCGAGCAGACGACGCGGGGCCGCAAGCCGCCCCGGTTCTTGGCGACCGCGGACTTGAGCGTTAATTCCTGATGCGAAGGAGGTCTCATGCGGCGAATGATGATTGTTTGGATCCTGGTCGTGGCACTGATCCCTCTGGTGTGTCTGCCGGCCATCGCGCAATCCGGCGGCGCCCCTAGGCTGCCCATTTCAGGCGTGGTGCAGTCGTTTAGCGGCGGCACGCTGGACATCAAGCCCGCTACGAGTCCCGCGGTTTGGGTGATGGTACCGTCCGACCTGAAGGTAGACCGTGGCGCGCTGAAGATCGGCGCGCAGGTTACCGTCGAAGCGTCCTGGTCGGATGTGTGCTACATCGCCACGCAGGTGACCATTCAGCGCTAGCGCGCGACCCTGGTTTCTGTCCGCAGGTTATTTCGTTGGTGGCGGAGTTGCCGGGGCTGCGTCTGGCGTGATGCGCGGCGTAGTGGTGAATTCGTGGACGTGCATGATGGTGATGAGCCACGCGCCGTCGGATTGCCGGGTCATGATCAGGCTGTGAATGCCCTTGCGCGTTGGACGCGGGCTTCCGTCTGGATTTTTCGCCCCGGTCATTTGCCAATCGACGTCCACCGCCGCTACGTCGGGCTTCAGAAATCGTACGCTGCGCACCGTGCCGGTCTGAACCGTCGCGCTATACGGGCCGGTCATGAACGGCCCGAAGGTTTTCTCCATACCGTCACGGCCGTGCGTCACATCGCCGAAATTATTCACGAAATCACAGTCAGCCGCGTACATCATGGCCACGGCGTGAACGTCATGGGTGTTCCAGGAATCCATGTAGCTCTCGATGGCTTTCGCGATCGCGGCGCGATCGGCGTCCTGCGGAGCGGCTGAGACGATTCGCGCAGAACCGACGCTCACGAGCAGCAACGCCACGCACAAAACCTGCCCGGATGATTTCATTTCACTCCCCCATTCACGTGAGTCGCCAAGAACGCCACGCGCAGCTTACCTCCCGCGTCCGGGATAATCAATTGCAGCCGGGAGAGGCTTTCGAATATCCTTTGCGTCCCGAAACGCATCGAAGAAATAGAGGCCGAACATGCCCAACTACCTGAAAACACTCGGAATCTTGTTCTTCGCGTTCCTCTCGCCCTTTGCTGGCCGCAGCAGAGCCGCCACCCCCGCGCCGCAGGCAGGTGCGTCGAACGTCCCGGTCACAACGGTGATCACGGTCCTCGGCCCCAATTTCACGCCGCCGCCCGCGCTGAGTAAGGATGACATCGTGGTCCGCACCGGAAATCGCCGGGAAGACATCGTCGCGTGGGATGCGGCGCAAGGCGAGAAATCGCCGCTCGAGCTTGCCATTGTGATCGACGAGCTTTCAAACATCGGCAACCAGGTCGACGACATCCGCAAATTCATCCAGGCGCAATCGAAGGAGACCAGCGTCGGGCTGTTTTATGCGACCAATGGCATCACCCAGGCTGCCGCGCCCTGCAGCACCGACCACGACGCTGTTGCGGCGAAAGTTCGCATCACGTCCGGCTTGCCCGGGGCATCCACGAGCATCTATCTGGCACTGATGGACGTGATGAAGAAATGGCATCCGACCAATGCGCGCCGCGAAATCCTGGTGATTGCGGACGGCATCGATCGTTATCGCGGCGATCCGAACAGCCCCGACGTGGCGCTCACCATCGAGAAGGCGCAGAAAGCCGGCATCCTGATCCATACACTTTACGCGCGCGGTTCCGACCGCGAGGCCCGCAATCTGTTCCGCTCGAATTACGGGCAATCCAATCTCGCGCAGATGACGGATGGAACCGGCGGCGAATCGTTCTTCCAGGGGCTCAACACTCCGATTGCGTTCAAGCCGTTTCTTGATCAGCTGGACATGGTGCTCCACAATCAGTATTTCCTGACCTTCACTACGCCGCGCAGCGCAAAGAAGGGCGGTGAGCTGCGAGGGTTCCGTGTGTCCACCGAGCAGCGCAATGCCGAAATCTCGCACGCGCGCGACATTTGGGTTCCGGGCAGGTAGCGGTTGTTTGACCGGCTGCGCCGTGTCGAGGGACGCCACGGTGGCATCGGTTCCGAGTGGACTGCGCCCTAACGGGTACGGGCGCGCGGTCCGTTCGCCCGAAGCGGCGCGTCTTTGCGAGACGTGACTGGAATCCACGGCATCGCGGCCACACAATCTCCTCAACAGATTTTCTGCTTTTTAGGCGGAACCAAACGGCTGGACTCTCGCCGGAAGGCATGTTACACATCCGGTGTTCGAACGCGAAACGACCGGAGGGAATCCATGCGCCAGTACAATTTCTGGACCGGAAATCTGCGCGCGTTGGCCGCGGTGTCCACCGTATCGCTCGTATTTGGCGTGCTGGGCTTCGCGCGAATCGCCAGCGCTGCGCCTCAGTTCGGTGCCAACAAAGGCGCCGTCGTCGGCATTGCGTTCGACGGACGCATGGTTTCCAATCTCGATAAATCCGTGGCGTTCTACAAATTTCTCGGCTTCAGCGAGGTTCCCGGCGTCGACAAGTCCTGGCACGTAGACGAGGTCATGAACCGCATACACGGCACGAAAGGCGCCGTATCGCGGATGGCCAAGCTGCAGGTCAACACGAACATTTCCGGCAAGCCGTTCACGCTCTACCTGCACGAATTCCGCGGCATCAAGCGGCGGAACGTGATGGGCGGCAAGACCGCGTGGGAGCCGGGTGCAAGCCACATCGACTTGACCGTTCCGGACGCCGGAAAACTGTGGGCGGACCTGAAAGCCGCCAACATGCTCTGGCCGCGCAGTTGGGGAGGAGAATTGATCGCGCTGCCGGGAGCGACGAAGGGTACGGTCGCATACCTCACCGATCCCGACGGCATGGACGTGGAGATCATCGAGCAGCGCCCCGCCATGCCTGCCACGGATACTCGACCTGCCACTCCGGCCGATGTTCCCGGCTTCAATCACATCGGACTCGTGATTCTCGATCCGGACAAAGCTCGCGCGTTTTACGGTGTGATGCTGGGCGAACAGATGCCGACGACGCCGCCGAATTGGCTGGGCGGCGACTTTTTCGATTCGGCGGTGGGCGGCCACGGCAACGTGATCAAGCTGACAAACGGCACATTTGCCGAAGCCGCCGATCCCAAAGCGCGCATGCGTTTTGAGATTGTCGAGTACGAAAACCGCAAGAAGCCGGTGCAGACCTACGGCATCAGCGACATCGGTGTGAACTACATTGGTCTGGAATGCACGGACATCGATTCTCTGGTTGCGCGCCTCAAGGGTTTCGGCGCTCCAATGGTTTCCGATGGAATCGTGGAGATGAAAACTGGCTATCGGGTGGCGCTGGTGCGAGACCCGGATGTCGGTATGTTCGTCGAACTGTACGAGCCGCCGAAAAAATAGTCCGAAAACGTTGGCTGCCGATGCCCACGCGAGCGGAGAGGTACACTTTCCGCAAGCGTCCGGTCGATCGCCTCTCCAGTTCGCCAGCAATCTCAGGTGTCACGGGAATCCGGTCCGACCGACTGCTCGATCGAAACGACAACGGCTTGGGAATGCCACGGAGACTAGAACGAAGTCAGAATGCGGCTGGTGTTCCCGGGATCGTGGAACATTTGCGGCCAGGGGCTTTTCGCCAGCGGCGAACCTTCGTCCTGCACGGCACAGACCCACTGGTAGCCGCAGCTATAGTAGACGGTTCCATCTCGGGCGATGGTCGGCGCACCGCTGCCGGACATCACGCGAATGTTCCATTTCACCGTTCCGTCCGACCGCAGCGCCAACAACCCGAAGTAACCCCCCACGTAGAGAGTCCCGTCTTCCGCCAGAGCCGGCGCAGTGGTGTCTTGCTGCGGCGCTTTCGTTTGCCACTTCGGCGATCCGTCGGGCGCGAAAGCGTACACGGAAATCGACGTCGCGACATAAATCGCGCCATCCGCGCTCACCACCGCGGACCCCAGTACCGAGCTGTCCAGCGTGCGATTCCACAACGTGTTTCCCGAGCGCCCCACGGCGAACAATGTCGCGCGATCATCTCCCACGTAAATCGTTCCGTCATCCGCCAGCGCCGCCGGACCCAGCTCGCCCGGCGTCAATTCGCTGAACCAGGCTGAGCTGCCGTCGGGATCGAAGAGGTGAATCCAGTGCTGGCGCGGCAGCGCGATGGTTTCGTCCCGCCAAATCGCCGGCGAATTGCGGCTCTGCGCGCCGCCCACCCTCGCTTCGCCTGGCAGCGACGAATTCGCGGCGATAATCCCTTCGCGAAAGGTGCCCTGCGACCACTCCGGGCTTGTCGAACTATCCGGCCGGAAGGCGTACAGGTCAGAAACGGTGTTGGCGAATAGGACGTATCCGTTCCGGCCGATCGCAGGCGGCGCACCGAATCCGATCAATCCCTGGCCCGGGTTCCAGCTCAACGTCCCGTTCGGCAAGACGCTGAAAATAAGTCCGTGCGAACTCGCTGAGTAAAGCGTGCCGTCGTCGCCGGCGGCAAGGTAGTGCAATCCCGCGAGCTGAGTTTTCCACAGCCGCGTCCCGTCGGGACCGACCCCGTAAATCGCGTTGTTTGCTCCCACGTAAATCGTTCCGTCTTTGCCCAGCACAATGCTGGCGACAGCGCTGTTGTTGTCCGGCTTGAATTTCCACTTCAATCTTGGCCCCGCACCGATCGAAACAGGGGAAGCCGCACCGGGACGCGGCTTGAGCAGGCGATGGATCAGGACCAGCGCCATCACGACCACGACAGCGACGATTCCCACAATCGTGCATACTTTCTTCTCAGGCATAGGAATGAAAATTCTCCGCGCGCCCTCGTGACTACGGGCCGCAGGAGTCATTCACCCGCTGCGCCAGCACCCGCATGATGGCTCCGCGCGCCGGTTCTTCGTTGTCGTCCGCCTGCTGGGCCATGCGCTCGATCTGCGCCTTGGCGTTGTCGACGGTCTGGCTGAGCACGCGGCCCATGTCCTCGACGTATTGGTCATGCCTCGCGCGCTCGACCCTCGATCCGTAATCGTCTCCGCTCGGCGCGGCCGTCGCCTGAACCTGTTGTTGGAACGTGCAGTAGGTTTTCATCGCACGCGCGAGGGTGACGTAGGCGCCCGGCCAGGCCCTGTCCGCGGCCAGATTCCGCCGCGCCTCTGTCAACGCGAACCGCCACTCGCCTTCCTGGTCCGGGCCGAATCCTGCCATGTCGCGCGCTTGGTCGGCACACTGGTCGTCGCACTCGCCCGTGCCGGCAATCCCGTGCGTGTTGCGTCCTCCGCCGAATCCGTCGTTGTGCCGCGCCCGATCGGCGTTGATATCGTCGTTGGTGATGATGCTCGGTTTCTTCGATCCCGAAGGTGTCGCCGTTCCCGCACCGGAGCTGCCGGCGGGTGTTCCCGCCGAATCGCCTGCCGGTTTGTCCGTCGGCTTGTCCGCTGAATTCTGCGGAGAAGGATTGCCGCCGTTGGCAGACGACTGCGCAGCAGCGCCGGAAACAACGCATCCCAAAAGGGTTACCGTGACGAGCCAGGCGGCGGCCAGGCGTGCCCCGCGCACCTTACGGATCATCGGGATCGTCCCGCGGCGAATTGTAGGGCCGGTACCTCACGGGCGACCGTATGACGCAAACCCGATTGCCCGCACGCTGCTTTTGTAAGTTCATGAACGCAACCACGATCCCGCCATACGTCCCGATTACGGCGTCGGCCTGTGCAAAGGCAGAGTTCAATTCCGCCTGCTGCGCCTTGAACTTCCGGTCGTACTCTTCGTCGACGGAGATCTCTTCCTCGGTCATTTTCCGCGGATCAGCGATGTTCGCAAGAACGTCGTTCTTCTCCTGGCTGAGATCGCAAAACCGGGCCTTCATGCGCGCGATTTGGAACAACGCCGCCTGCCATTTCGCGTCCGCGCTCACCTGCTCGATCCCGTGCAGAAGGTCGCGCTGCCAGTCCGTGTTCTGCTTCAGCCAGTAGTTTGAGTTACCGCGAACGAAGTCGAAACAGGTGCGGTCGCAGTCGTTGATATTGCCAATGTCGACGTCCGAGTTTGCGGACGCCAGGCGCTCGTGCTCGGCTTCGATATCGTCGTTGGTAATCACGTGGTGCACTTTTTCGGCCGGTTTCGAATCATCGTCTTGTGCGGTTGCCGGACGTGCGCTCGCGTGGGGCGTGGTGCCTTGCGCTGCGGAGTTTTCCGCAGCGGGATTCGCCGCCGCTCGCTTTGGCTTGCCTGGATCCGGCGCCGGGTTCTGTGCCGCAGGATTCGTGCCGGCCGCCGGCTGCGGCCTGTCAGAACTGGCGGGTCGGGCGGCGGGCTGATCCTGCGCGCGCGTGGAAATCGCGGTCACGGTCGTGCTGAGAGCCAATACGAGCATGATGAACGGGCGCCGGTGCATGAGGAGGTCTCGTTGCTAGAATTCTAGCCCGAGGTCCGCGGCCAACGCCATAGGACTAGGGGTGTTCGTTATGTCGAATCAACAAACAACACTCTTGCCGTGACAGACGGCGCACGTGACCGCGGCAGCGGGCCACTTCAGCGCACGTTCACGCGCCATTGATGTCGACCGAATATACTGGATATCGCCAGCCCGAATCGAAAAGCTCGTCTCAGCGGGTACAATCCTTCATGCGCGCGCGATCGAAGCTCGCCGTCTTGGCGGCCATCATATTCTTGGCCGCGGCGCACAACCGCGGACTTGCCGGTGCTCAGGAAGCCGCGAGGTCGCGCTGTCCTCGTCCTGCGGTCGGTAGCACCGTTCCGGAACCTGCGGAGCTTCGCAGCCGCAACGGTCTGCTGACGGTGGACCTGGCAATCCGGAACGAAAAGGAGGCAGATGGCACCACCCGCTACTGCTACATCGACGCGAACGGTGAAGAATCGCCTACGCTGCGCGTGAAGCCGGGCGATCTGGTCACGTTAAATTTGAAAAACGATCTGACCGATTTGCAAGACCACGTCGCGGCAGATGCGCCGCAGCACCGGCACGTGGGCGCAGCCAACGACGCGTGCGCCGGCGAGCGGATGACGCCAACATCGACAAATCTTCATTTTCACGGCTTGTCGATTCCGTCGGCCTGCCATCAGGATGACGTCTTGAGGACGTCGATTCAACCGCGCGACCCGCCGTTCCAGTATCGATTGCGCATCCCCGCCGGTCAGCCGCCCGGATTGTATTGGTATCACCCGCACATTCACGGCTTTACGAAGATGCAGGTTCTCGGCGGAGCTTCCGGCGCGATCATCGTCGAGGGAATCGAGCGCGCCGACAAAGCCGTAGCGGGATTGCCGGAACGCACACTGATCATTCGCGATCAGGACCTGATCCATCCCGATGCGCCACCCTCGAAATCCGAGCCCGTGGTTCCGAAGGTGCTCCTCGAACGCGACGGAGATGCCGCGAACAACGGCACGGGATTTGGTAAACCGGCGAAAGATCTTTCGATCAACTTTGTTCCCGTTCCTTTTCCGGATTACCCGCCGGCAGCCATCGAGATCCGTCCGGCGAGGCGGGAACTCTGGCGCGTGTTGAACGCTTCCGCGATCACCTACCTGAATCTGGCGGTTCTATTCGACAAGAAGCCTCAGCCGATGGGCCTGGTCGCGCTCGACGGCGTGCCGCTGAATGAAAGCGGGACATTGCCCGCCGACTACGTGAGCTGGCAGACACATCTGGGGGTTCCGCCGGGTGCACGAGTGGAGTTCATCGTGACCGGCCCGGCCGCCGGAGTGCGCGGGCTGCTGGTGACGCGCACGGTGGACACGGGGCCAGGCGGCGAAAACGATCCGAACCGCGCGCTCGCTACGATCACGGCTTCCGAATCCGCGCCCGAGCAGGAATCAAAGCTAGGTGCCTCGACTGCGCCACCGCCCGCGCCACAGGACACCTGGCTCGGAAACATTACACCGGTCATAACGCGGAGGCTGTATTTTTCCGAAAAGCTGCTTGATCCGAATAATCCGAATAGCGCGACCGAGTTTTATCTGACCGTCGATGGGCAAACGCCGGCGCCCTTCGATCCGAGCTCCGGAGTACCCAACATCATCGCGAAGCAGGGAACGGTGGAAGATTGGATCATCGAAAACAGGTCGAACGAGTTACACGCCTTTCACATTCACCAGCTGCATTTCCTGCTGCTTGACTACCTGGGACGGCCCGTGAACGAGCCCTTCTTGCGTGACACGGTGAACGTTCCATACTTCGACGGCAAAGCGCTGGTCTATCCG
>JBAVUW010000139.1:0-1982 GCA_049696975.1 Candidatus Acidiferrales bacterium
ACCCGTATGCGGTCCCGTTCTCGTTGACTCAAGGCCATTCGCTCCGTCTCCATGGCGCCCCCGGCCATCCATGAAACCGGACATTTCTACTTTGCACAAACAGGACATTCTCACTTTGCGGCGACACCCTGCTCGCGCGGATTGACACGACCCCGGGCACAGCTTACACTCGCCAACGACAATTGAACTGGCGCGAGGATTTGGAAGGCCGTGAAAATCGGCCACGGTCCCGCCACTGTGATCGGCTCGCCGAACCAAACGAGCCGAGAGTCAGGAACGACCCCGGGCCAGTCGGTGCTGACACTCTTCGCGAGAAAGGGTGTGGCGACGCGCCTCGCTATTCTCGCGAGGCTTTTTTATTGGAGCTGACAGAAGTTTCATGCGAAGGCGACGCGCTCAATTCGCTGGTGTCTTTTTAGGCGTGCTGATCACCGCCGTTCCCCCGCACGTGTTCGCGGCGCAGAATGCACCGCGCAGCATTACCGATGAAGTGGGACGCGCCATTGTTGTTCCCGCGGAAGTGAAGCGCGTTGTGTCGCTGGCACCGAATTTGACGGAAACGGTGTACGCGCTTGGCCTGCAAGACCTGTTGGTGGGTGACACGAATCTGTGCGCCGTGCCCGAAGCCGCGAAATCGAAGCCGCACGTGGGCGATCCGCAAAACCCGAGCGTCGAGGCCATTGTCGCGCTGCATCCCGATCTCGTGCTCGCAACCACATCGATCAATCGCGTGGAGACGGCCGACGCGCTGAAGCGGCTGGGTATCGCGGTTTACACCAGCGACCCGCACACGGTTCGCGGCATGCTCGGTTCGACCGGGCACTTGGCCGAGGTGATGGGTCGATCGCAGCGGGGAGCCCAACTCGTGAACAATTTGAATCAGCGTCTCGATGCCCTGCACGCGAGACTGAGCGACAGGCCGATGGTCCACGTGCTGTTCGTCGTGTGGCTTGAGCCGCTGCAATCGATCGGACCGAGCACGTTCATCGCGGATGCGCTGCGCTGGGCAGGAGCGGAGTCGGTCGTGACTTCGCCCGAATCGTGGCCGCGGATCAGCATGGAAGAGGTCGTGCGACTGCAGCCGGAATATATCGTGTTCTCGCAAGACGATCTCGGGCCCGCGGCAAACGAAATCGCGGATTTGCGCTCGCGGCCTGTGTGGCGCGATCTGGATGCGGTGGAGCTCGGGCACGTGGTGAATATCAGCGAGGGAATCGAGCGGCCGTCGCCCGATCTTGTGGACGTGATCGAACAGTTGGCGCGCGATTTGCATCCGGAGGCGTTTGCGGCGGACGAGAACCGGAATTCGCGAGGCTTACGAGGCACTGTCTGCGCAGGGAATGAAGTTGGCTTCGTAAGCGAGGGGTTGAAACCCGCGCGTGCATGTTCCGTCACGGAGATTGTCGCGTGCGCCCTCTAACTTCACGGCGCGTGGCGCTGATCTGCCTCGGGCTCGGTGTGGTGCTCTTCGCCGCGAGCGTGATTTCGTTGCGCATCGGGGCGTACCCGATTTCCGTGCTCGACATTGTGAAAACGCTTTTCAGCGGCATTCTGGGACGCTGGGACGCGATTCCCAATGAGTACAAGTCGATCGTGTTCGATGTGCGCCTGCCGAGAATCCTCCTGGGAATTCTGGTCGGTGCCTCGCTCTCGACCGCGGGCTCGGGCTTTCAGGCGTTGCTGCGAAATCCGCTGGCAGATCCCTACGTGTTAGGCGTATCCAGCGGTGCGGCGCTGGGCGCGATCATCAGCCTGATCGCAGCGCCCCACGTGCCCGGCGCCATTCAGCTGGCGGCATTTGCCGGCGCGGCGGCCACCACCGGGGCTGTTTATTTTCTTGGACGCCGGGGCGGGCAGCTGGATAGCGCCACGCTGCTGCTCGCGGGAATCGTCGCCGCATCGTTTCTTTCCGCCATCATCATGTTCCTGATGACCACGCTCAGCGGGCGCGACCTGCGCGGGATGGCTTTTTGGCTGATGGG
>JBAVUW010000140.1:0-4893 GCA_049696975.1 Candidatus Acidiferrales bacterium
CCACTCGTTGCAATTCCTTCTGGCTCACGCGAAATGTCTCCTGGCTCATGGGGTGACATTTTCACGTTGCCGTT
Source organism: Candidatus Acidiferrales bacterium (assembly GCA_049696975.1). GTDB lineage: Bacteria > Acidobacteriota > Terriglobia > Acidiferrales > UBA7541 > Palsa-295. The sequence continues at coordinate 75 of JBAVUW010000140.1, forward strand.
AGGGGGTGACAAAATTATGGAGCCAAGACATGCCGCATCACCGGCCTTGCCAAATCGCTCACGCGGCAGGACACTGCGCAAGACAGTTCTCCCGGGACGACGGCCGGTCGAACCTGGAAGTCAAGAGGCCCACATGACCGACGACGGCCATTCCGCCGAATCGCGCAACAAGCAGATCATTCAATCCGGCTTCGACAAATCGGTCGCCGGCACCGGCGGCATCTTCGACCTCCTCACCGACGACGCGACATGGACGATCGTCGGCAACTCGCCCATGTCGCGCACCTACAACAGCAAGAAAGAACTCATCGACGAGGTCATCGCTCCATTCGGCGCGCGCATGTCGAAGCGTTTCGTCCCCACCGTCCGCGGCCTCTACGCCGACGGCGACATGGTCATCGCATTCTTCGACGGCCGCGGCACGGCCCTGGATGGCAAATCGTACGAAAATACCTACACCTGGTATATGCGAATGAAGGACGAAAAAATAGTCGACGTCGTGGCCTTCTTTGACATCATCGAGTTCACCGACCTCTGGACGCGTGTCGCTCCGGCCAGGAGCGCCGCTCAATAGACTCGGCACGAGCGGGGCTTCCGGCCGAACAAAAGGAACCGCCGAGGTCCAGACCGTCGCCCGCGGCGCGACCGATCCACTTGACCGCACGGCGTTTCCGGTGGTATCTATTTCGCCAGCTAGCGGAGGACGCATCATGGAAACAAGGTTCGCAGGTCAGCTGCTGATGTCTCTGGCGCTCGCCGCCGCGATCCTCGGATTCGCGTCGACCACCCACGCACAGGGAGAAGGCATTACGAACCAGATGCAGATGGGAACGGCCGGCGGGATGACCGACCAGCTCGCGTACGGAAATCTTGGGGCGACTGTCGAACGAGACCAGAGCGACGCCTACCAGGCGTTTTTGAAGGAACGCGACGCCGCGAAGAAAATAGAGAGGGGGCGGGAATTCCTGAAGAGATTTCCGAAAAGCCTTCTCGCAGAGCAGGTGGACGCCGGCCTAATGGATATCTATCGCACGCAAGCAGACTGGAAGGACGAATACGCCTATGCTGACCAGGCGCTGGCCTTGAATCCGAAGGATGTCGACGTCCTGGCGACAGTCGGTTGGACCATCCCGCACGTCGTGAACCCGAATGACCCGGATGCGGCCGATGAGCTCGACAAAGCGGAAAAGTACGCGAAGCAGGCGCTCGAGATTCTGGCCGCGATGCCGAAGCCAAGTGATATGAGCGAAGCGCAGTTTGCCCAGGCAAAATCGAAAAGAGTCTCCCAGGCGCATAACGCGCTGGGACTGGTGTATTTTCGGCGAAACAACTACGACGATTCCGTGAAAGAGCTGCAGGAATCGCTCAAGGGAAATCCTTTTCAGGATCAGACCGCCTTCTACGTGCTCGGCGTCGATTGTATGAAACTGAATCGCTTCAGCGAAGCAGCCGACGCGTTCACCGGATGCAGCCAGCTCGCCGGGCCGCTGCAGGCTCCGTGCAAGCAACAAGCGGCCGCGGCGAACGACCTGAAGGCGGGAAGCCCAAAGGCGCAATAATCTGAGCGCTAATCCGAATGCGCGCGTCCGCGCCTCGCGGTGGAACTTTTCTTCGATCGATGAGACTTCGACGCTGCCGTCAGACGGGAGTGCGCAGAGCCTCCAGGGCTCCTCGATTTCGATGACGCCACGATCGTCCCGCTTTTCAGGTCCACGCAGACCGAATCGAGCACGTCGACTCCTCCCCCGCTCGCCGGCGATCTGAAATGGATGCACAGCGTTTTAGCGTCGCAGGTGACAGCCAGATAGCCGAACTTGACGATCGGGTCGACTTCGAGCGTATGGTCGCCGACGGTGATGGGCGCCGGTCCCAGCTTCGCCTGCGGAGCGGTAATCGTGAATCCTCCGCTTCCCGCAACGATGTAGGGGGTCTGTTTCTTGTCCGCTCCAGCGATCCGCGTGAAACGCTGGTAGAGGTGCGCGTGGCCGGAAAGCACCGCGTCCGGCCAGAGTCCGGCCTCCTGGCAGGCCGCGTCGAGATCGGTTTGCACTCCCGTCGAGCCCGCGTGTTGCGCGTCGGCGGAAAGCGGCGGGTGATGTACTGCAACGATCACGGCCCGATTGCCGGCGTTCCGGTCGGGCGCCAGCCGCTTTAGTTCGCTGACGAGAAACGTCAGCTGGTCGTCGACGATCGGGAAATGGCCGGCTTGCGACGAAATCACGCCGGGTCCATCCAGGACGTTGCTGTAGACGCCGATGATTGAAATGTAGGGCGCGTCCAGCGTGAAATATACCCCGGGCTGCGTCATCACGCTGCGAACCAAGCCGCCGCCGTCGGGTGAGGGTCCTTCGGTTGCGGCGCAAAAATTCGTCAGAAACGCGTCGAGCGTGGGGACCTGCGGCGCGCTGGAGGTTTGGCCGAAAACCATTCCGTCGTGATTGCCGGGAATGGCGAAAATCGGGCGGTCGTAGGCGCGAAAGGGCTCGTAGAACTGATCGTAGTAATACTGCGCTTCGCCGAAATTGTAGATCACGTCACCGAGATGAAAAAAGAAGGCCGGTCCGTTCGTGCCGCCGCTCGCGACTTCCGCCGACATCGCATCGGCAACTTCCGCTTCGTGGGCAATGGCCCGCTGGACGGTTTGTGCCCGGTTCACCTTGGCAGCGCCCGTATCGCCGACGGCGTGGAAGGTGATCGTCCCGGCGCGCCGGATCGCGCGAATGATCTCGGGACCGACGAAATCGGCGAGATCGAGCTGCGGCGCGGCGTTCTTGCGGGGCGCCGGAATCGGCTGCACCTGGTACTGGTGCAGCTTGTAGTAAGGCGAGTTGTAGTATGCCGCGCTGGTATTGTCGGTGCGGAAAGTGCTTTCGTCGCTTCCCGGCACTGTCTCGGCAAAAAGCCTTCCGCCGGGGCCGATAAGTTTCAGAGGCCTGGCCATGGAAATCTCCTTTCAGGCGCCGCTACAAGGGAGTCTCGAGAGAAGGAAAGGCTACGCCACGCGGTATTCTGCGTTCAAATAAATTTATCGTGAATGGAGTGATCGAGAGATCCGCGGAGCCCGGTCGAACAACGTCAACGCGAACCGGGCTCCCGCGGAGGGAAGCCCTACTGCTTCATTGCGGTGACTTTTGACATGGTGCCGCGTTCAACGTCCTGGTTCGTGAATGCGAGGGACTTCCCGTCCGCCGAGATCGTCATGTTGACGATGAACATCGGCTTCCCGTCGCGCTTGTCGGTTTCCTGGATGGTGTTCTTGTCGATGCGTTTCACCGAAACCGTGGTCAGGCCGGGGTCACCCTTGAACGGAGCCTCGGTGCCGTCAAGCTTCGCCACGTAGGACTGTCCCGTCGGTTCGCTCATGGTCAGCGAGTCGCCACCGATTTTGTACGTGACCAGCACCGAGTTCTCGGAAACCGAATCCATTTTCGACATCTTCCAATCACCGGAGATGGCATGCGATCCCGCAGGCCCCGCCTTTACGCGCGTGGCCTCGCCTTTTCCTGTGACGGGTGCTCCGTTCGTGTCGCTGCTGTCGGTGTAATCAAACGTCTCGGTCTTGCCATCGGCGGAGACCACCGTCGTTGCGGTGGTGACGACTTTTCCGTTTCTCTTGTCGATCTCCTCCACGGAACGATCGTTGATGACTTTGATCGCGACGCTGTCGTAGTAGGAATGGCCGGTGACCTGATGGTCCAGGCCGTCGGCTTTTACTTTTACAGGCGGAATGCAGGTGGAGCAATCGTACACGCCGTCTTTCAGCAGATAGCTGTCGGGTTTCGTCGGGAACTGCGCGGTTTTCAGGTCGATTTTCCAGGTTCCATCGAATGCGCTCTGCGCCGCGGCCGCGGCGGGGATCAACACGGCCACGAGCAACCCAGCTGGGATGAGTTTTCTCATTTTATTCCTCTCGAGGTTGAGATGGGGCCGGCAGACAGGGCCTGACTTGGCGCGACGATACACCCGAACCGGGAATATGGCAATGCGCTCAAACGGCCCTGTCGGTAGCACATGAGATGTCCGCTGGTGAAGAGCGCTTCTTCGATTTCGCTCAAGACGACGATGGGGATGGAGCTGACACCGGGTTGAACCCAAGCGTGAGGGCGTGCCAGCACAGCACGCCGATGACAGGCACGATTCCCGCGAACAGAAAGGCATTGGCGTAATGATGCCGGTCAAACATTCGGCCGAGGCTTGGAAGGACCATTGCGATGATGAGCGACCAGGAGCCGGCGCCGATACCGGCGACGAGGCCGGTTTGCTCGCGCGGATAGGCGAGCGCGCTCGTCCGCAACGACCCGACCACAAAGCCGGAGGCGATGAACATGGACCAAAACAGGAGGCCGAGCACTGCCGCCGCGCCGTGGAATCTCGGGACTGCGATGAGGGGAAGTCCGAGAACAGCGAAGCTCCAGAACAGCCACGCCGGACGCGCGTTGCCTGCGGCGAAACGGTCGATGAACCATCCCCAGAAGAAATAGCCGATTTCCCAGCCGAGCGGCGGCAACCAGAGGACGCCCCCGAGCTCCGACTGCGTGAGACCGATGACTTGCGCGAGGTACAGCGGAGCGAGATAGAGAATCACGCCGATGGGCAGCGCGCAAATTCCGTAGGCGGCGACCAGGCTCCAGAAGCGGCGCTCCATAGGATTCGGGAGAATGATGCGTCGTGTCCGGGTGGCCCCGGACTCGGCTGAAAAATCCACCGTGCGACGCCAGGCGAACACCCAGCCCAGACCCGCGACGCCCGTTACGACAAAAGCGGCGCGCCATCCGTACGCCACCGCAACCGGAGTGACGATCAGCGGCGTGATGATCGC
>JBAVUW010000141.1:0-36247 GCA_049696975.1 Candidatus Acidiferrales bacterium
GCGTTCCAGTGCTCAACCGACGCAGGCGTGCCGTCTTGAAGCTTCGCGGCGTAAACGACTCTCCAAGTGCCGGGAGCGAAGGCCATGAAGATCATGCCGTCCTGCTTGCCCTCTTTTCCGTCTTTCAACTCGGCTTTTTCGGAACCGTTGTCCTGGGACTTGGTTTCCTTCGTTCGGTCCTGCGCTCGGGGATCGGCGCCGATAGGGCGCCGTCCGAGGCTTGTAAATTTGAGGGTGCCGGACGCGTCGATGTCGATCGAGTCGGCGTGGAGAAGGACCGAGTCGCCGGGCCGGTTCTCTTCGGCAGGCTCGAGCATCACACAAAAATAGTTGCTTCCGTATTCGCTGGCCGACATTCGCTCACCCCTCTCGCGTCGAGACGGCTTCCGTGGCGCGGAATGATTCTTCCGAACCCAGAAAGTATGTTAATCGGCATTTGCAGGAGAACTCTCGGGTGAATCAGGCAAAACAGACGGCGAAATACTTGACTCGAGGCGGTAAGTATCCTAAACGCGGTCTGAGGATTTGCTGGTGGAGTTGATCGAACGGGCTAACTGAGACGCGCGTTCGCAATTCGCCTTGAGGCGGGCGACATTGGCAATCAGCTGCGCCAGCCGATTTCTGCCGTTCTCCAGGACGTCATGCCCGTCGATAAACGGCCGGAATTGCCGGATCGGCGCCAGCGCGGCAGTGGGCACCAGAGCGGGCCCAACCGAATCGGCAGCTTTGAAGCCGTGAGACTTCGCCGACTGGATCCACTTGTCGATATCGCGAGCGTCGGCGATGACCGAAGCCCGAGGTCCGGGAGCCAAGCGCCTCACCGGCAAGCCGTATTTCTCCCAGCGCTGGGCGGTGCGGACACCTCGTCCCAAGTACGCAGCAATTTCCTTCCACGAGTTCAACAGCCCGGCTTTTGTCTGCAGCGTGGCCATTTTGCTGGTACCAATTGGCTAGTATAGAAGGGAATGCGGCGCTGTTGCAATGCATGCTTCCGGGTAGAGCAGGTGCCGAAAAGCGAGCGCTAACCGAGCGTGTCAGGCGACTGCGGCGTCGGTTGCAGCCGGCAGGCCGTCGCAGTAGGGACAAAAGCCGATCGGCACGGTGAAGTGCGCGGACTCTTTGTACACCTGGAAATGGGCCTTCAGATAGACCAGGTCGGCGCCGCAGGAGGCGCAGCAGTTCGGCAACTTCGGGTTGGCGGCAAGATGGTCCCGAAGCGCGTCCAGGAAGTTCTGTTTGGAGTTAACATCCACGATGTAAAGCTATGCCCCTGCGAAGCCGTTACAAGCGCCAACACGCGCCAACGCCCTTGAGCAGGCCGGAAGCGCAGCTGCCTGTCGCGTCGTGCGTCGCGGTGATCTCGCGAAAAAATCGCCTCATTCCCCTTTTTGTTGTCATTTAGGATCTGCACCGATTACTTGTTTTCAATGCGTTACGGGTGTTTCGACTCGGTTTCAGGGTCGAGACCGCCTCCGAATGATCGTGAGTCGAACTTGGACTTGAGCTGCATATTCAGTCGTCCCCGAGCCGGCTGGCGCGCATCCGGTGCGCCGGCACCCAGGTGCGTTCGACACTGACCTGGCCAGAGCCGGAAAATGGGGCGCCGCTGGTCAGGGAATATTCTGAGGGTCTACTCCGTACTAGCTTGCACGAAGGGCTGAGGAGGCCCACACACGATGAGACAAACGATGCGCAGGCGAACGCACATTGCGACGGCGCTTTCTATCCTCGCGGCGGGAGTGATGGCTCTGGTGGGACCTGCGATGGCGGCACCGGCCGAGAAGTATCTGCATGTGAATGTCCAGGATCCAACGAATGACGGAAGCGTCAATGTGAACGTGCCGCTCTCGATGGCCGAGAAAATTCTGCCGGTGATCAACAATCACGATCTGCACGAAGGCAGGGTTTCGATTCATAACGCGGAAATGAACGGTGTGGACGTTCGCGCGCTGCTGGATGCGGTGCGGACCGCGCCGGACAACGAGTTCGTTACAGTGAAGGACAAGGATTCCGATGTCCGCGTGGCCAAAGCGAACGGAAATATCATCGTTCACGTAATCGACAAGGGGAACAAACAGCAAACGGTTGACGTGACAGTTCCGCTCAAGGTCGTCGACGCGCTCTTTTCGACCACGAAGAATGACGAATTGGACGTTGCGGCCGCACTGCGGGCCTTGGGTGATGCAGGCGACGTATTGTTGGTGACCGTGCAGGGCTCAACCGAAAAGGTGCGCGTTTGGCTGGATTCGCGGAATACGCAGGACTGACGCGGTGGCGAGAATCAGAAAGCTGCGAAGGAAACAGAACCGTCAAAAGTAAAACGTGATACTGGTCGCAAAGATTGCGCTGGGAATCGCGGGCGTGGCGCTGGCCGGCGCGGAGTTTCTGTGCAGCGAAGGTGTCGTCCGCGTGAAAGTGGTCGAGAAGCAGCCGCGGGGCCTTCACATCCATGTCCTGGCCCCGGCGATGCTGGCTCCGATCGCCCTGCAGCTGGCGCCGCAACGCTCCCTCGCGCAAGCGGCTCGGCAAATCCAGCCCAACCTGCCGGCGATTCGCGCAGCTCTTGAGGGCTTGCGCGATTCAGGCGACCTCGTGTTGGTCGACGTGAAGGAACCCGGCCAACACCTGGAGGTTGAGAGGTCAGGCGGCTCGATTGTCATGGACGTGGACGATGCCAGCGAGACCGTGCACGTGTCTGCTCCGATTCGAGCGATATCGAGCACGGTCGAGCAGCTCGCCGCCGGCTCAAACTCGCTCTAGCGGCAATCGACAGCTGCGTTCAGCGCCCGTCTTTGGGCGAGATCTGCACGTGAAAGCCGTCGGGATCGAGGAGATTGACGGTTGATACTCCATCGTTTGCCTGAAACGCGGCTCTGGCTTTGGCATCCGGCAGTTCGCTGTTTATTTTATCCGCGAGGCGTTTCGCAGAATCTTGATCGATGTGGTCTACGGATACAGAGAAATGCGTGATCACTCCCTTTTGTTCGGCAACTGAATCGACGCTGATATACCCGGTCGGGAAATCCAGGTGAATGCCGGTCCCGGCGTTCGTTGCCGGCCAGCCTTTTGTGACCCCGAATAGCTTCCGATAAAAAACAAAGGAACGCTCGATATCGCCGACGGTGAGCCCGATGTGGTTGACACCCAGGCCGCGCACAATCGGCTCGAAACTCGGGGCGGCATCCTGCGCCAGGGCCGTTGCCGGCAGAACCAGCGCGGCCAGTGCCTGGACAAGATGGCGCCGTGTCATGCTGCCACGCTCGTACTGGTCCAATAACGAATCCAACATAGAAGACATGGTCGTTTCCTCCCTCGCCGGATGACAGGATTGAAACCTCACTCCCGTTTGACGCGCGAGTTGAAAAAGCGAGTACTTTGAGCGACCTGCCCGGTGGATCGGGGTTTGAACTTCACTGCACGCCGATTGAAGTTCTATTGAGACATGCGGGGCGTTAGTATCGTGTGCTGAGAACCAATCTCACGGAGAATCACCATGAGCAACCTCGATCACTTCTTAGAGCGTAACAAAGAATTTGCCGTTCAGCAGTCTGCTGCGGGTGCACTCATGCCCTCGCTTCCGCGGGCGTTGCCTAAAGTGATGGCGATCATCCTCGGTTGTGCTGATATGCGTGTGGATCCCGCTCACGTCCTGGGAACTCGACCGGGCGAGGCCGTCGTGATTCGCAACATCGGCGGACGAATCACCCCGGGATTGTTGGAACAGTTGGGGCTACTGGGGCGAATCGGTGAGGTTGCCGGAGAAATTCCGGGAGGCGGCGGGGAATTTCACCTCGTCGTGCTCCAGCACACCGATTGCGGCATCACTCGTCTGGCCGGCGAACCCGCCATGCTGGCGCACTACTTTCAAATGCAGGAAGGCGATCTCAAGACCAAAGCAATCACCGATCCTCGGGTGGCGGTCGCCGTCGACGTTGCGGCGCTCCGGGCGATTCCCGCATTGCCGGCCGCTTGGCTCATATCAGGCCTGGTGTACGACGTGGCGACCGGACTTGTGGAGATCGTCGTACCGCCGGCGCCGATTCGTAGTGCGTGGCACGTCTGATGAGCGATTGGCGGACATCTTGAATCGGCACTGGGAACTTCTCCTGTAGGCCGAATTAACAAAGGTTGACGATTCTCGGAAATCCCGGTTTATCATTCGCCGCACATTTGGCTAATGGAGTAACCGCATGAACAGTCCAGGGTATTTTGAAATCCAAGCCGATGACCCAAATCAGGCTATCGGTTTTTATACCGCCGTTTTCGGGTGGAGATTTACCAAACAGATGGGCCTGCGGACCGACTACTGGCGGATTGAAACTGAAGATATTCGCGGTGGGCTCCTGAAGCGACCCGCAAATGCGCCGCCCCCCGGGGCAGGCACGAATGCGTACGTATGCTCGATGCAGGTGAAAGACTTCGACACGACGGCCGGAGCGATCTTACGAAACGGCGGGCACGTGGCGATGCAGAAGTTTGCTGTTCCCGGGACTTGCTGGCAGGGCTATTTTCTTGATCCCGCGGGGAATACACTCGGACTGTTTCAGGTTGACGAAAACGCCAAATAGAACAACCCGGGGCCTCTCACAGCCGCCAACACCTGCGCTGCGGCTCATGCCATCTTTGACGAATGTAAGAACGCGTGCGGGGGCCTTCACGTCCGTACGTTTCCGGACCCGCAGCACCAAGCACTCTCGCGTCGGTCCCTGAGGTCGTACAAACGGCACCGCGTGTCGCGGAAGTTCCGCACCGCAGGAACAAGGGCAACCGGGGCAACTACCCGGACTCATCGGGAGTTTGGTCTTGCGCTACCGCTGACTGCGGGGTTTGCCTGGCGCCCGAGCCTAGACGACACAGACGCAACATGCTTTCCGTTCAGTGTTTAGGGAGTCTTGCTTCGATATTGTTCTGCTCGGCGTCGGCCGTTTCGGTGTCTTCTGCGCTGTAGTTCTTCGTGGTCGTATATTCGAGCACCTTTCGGTAGGCGCCGTCCCCGCCGATGGCCCCGTAACGATAGACCGTGATGTCGCGCCTGTGATCACTCCAACGTGTATCTCCCTCGTCGCGGTGCCAGTCCGAGGTGACGAGCATGCCATTGAGAGGGCCATGGCTAAAGATGCGCACCTCATCGGATTCGACGGTCAATACCAGGTGAAAGTCATCCTGCTGTGCGTCATAGACCCAGATGGCGGTCTCTGGTATTTGACCCGTGGGATACCAAGCCGCAGCTTTCAGTTCCAATCCATTCGTAGCGGCGCTTTCTGATTGCAACCGCACGGCGTTGAGCGAGGTGAATACCTGAAAAGTCATTTTCGAATGAAATAGGTCGCTGAAGTACGCGCATTCGCCCTTTGCAGGATTCTTGCGCGCGAAACAAATTCTCGACTGGCTCGGCCCCTCATCGGAGTCGAACTCACGCCGGGGTTCAAGCACTGCCGTTACGACGGCCTTCCAGTCTCCCGTCGTGCCAAGAGCCGCTTGCAGATCAAAGGGCGGTGTTTCCCGATACTGTGGAGGCGCGGTCGCTTGAGCGAGAACGCCCTGTTGCCAGAAGAGGGCGGAGGCAGCAGACAGCAAACAGACCTTCCATTTTCGGCCGGACATGTGGACTAGCCCCTGAGGCCTTCGGAGGCAATCGAGAAGCCGTTCTCTTTGGGCACATAGGAAAGCGCTTATGCCTCTTCTGGGGTCGCCGAAAGTGTGCGCCGCCACATGGAAGTGTCTCCCTGCGGACGCGGTCCATGTCCGGGTCGGCGCGCGAAAGGGTGGCAAGAGGTTCGCAGATAGCGGCGGATGGGGCTACGCCCTGTTCGACTTTGACAATGCGTCCAATACTTTTAAGCCAGGCACCCTGGCTGACCATCCGGCGAACGACGCCAAGTGTGGCTTCACGTGGCACACGATCGTGAAGACAAGGGGCTACGTTTTCACGGATTACGGAAGGCGCGGGGCATAGACGCGGGGGGCGGACTTCCCGGATCGGTCAACCTTCAGCGGCCGCAATTGTTCAAGCGACCGGGTCTATCGGGGAGTTGATTTGAAACTGGCAGCAATCCGGCGAAGTCCCCACCTTGCTACGGAAGAGTCGTAACCGGGGGCTCCAGCGGGCTTGAGACGGACGACCGCTTCGCGAGATCGACTTCGAATACGCGCACAGGCTCCGTGAAACCCTTCGCGGAAATGGGAGCGAGCGGGATCAGCGAAAGAGATTGCTCGAGTTCGGTGGCGACGGCTTGGGAAACCACTATTTGGCCGGCTTTGGCAGCAGAACACAACCGTGCGGCCAGGTTCACGCTGCGCCCGATGGCGGTATAGTCGCGACGATCCTGGCTGCCCATACTGCCAACGACTACTTCGCCGACGTGAATTCCGAAGCCGATCTCAGTGCCTGCCTTGCCCGCAAAACGCTCGTGGAGCCCGGAAAGGATTTCCACAGCGGCGTCGATGGCCTGGCGGCACCGGGCCGGACCGGAAAACCAGGCAAACATGGCATCTCCGACAAATTTATCCACGTCGCCGCCGTGCCGTCGCACCACATCCGCTTCGAGGGCGAGAACCTGGTTCAGGCGCTCGATCACCAGCGCCGGATCGCGGTTTTCGGAGAACGCGGTGAAACCCCGCACGTCGGAAAAGACCAGCGCCAGCCACTTGCGTTCGCCCGCGAGGTTTGCCGAACCGTTTTGTTCGAGCATCTGGTACGTGGTACGCGACATGTACTTGGCCATGGCCAGGCGTTGCTTGAGACCGTGGGCCATCTCCACGAAGGCACGGGAGAGATCTCCGATTTCATCCCTTGCTTCAAAGCGTTCCGCGTGCGCGGAACGGAACGATTCGATCGCCTCATACTTGCCTTGCTCAAGCTCCCTCGCTGCGTCCGCGAGATTTACGAGAGGGGCAGAGATCAGGCCGGAGAAGAGAAATCCCAGGCCAGCGCCCAGCAACAGAGCGGCGAGCGCGAGCCCGGCCAGGAATTCCTCGAGAATCCGAAAAGGCCTCATGCGGCGCGTAACTGATTCCAGGAACGCCATGTGCACGCCTGCGGGATTGTGATCGATCATTCCGGTGTCGGATACCAGGACTGCTTCGATCTCATAGTCGTCGTTGGGGGCGCGGAATTCGAAAGGATGCTGCAGATCGGGGTCCTGGGCGAAGACTTCGGCCAGAGGCCCGCGGAGGCTCGGATCGCTGACCCCAAGGATGTGCACACGATTGTTCGGGTCTTGCTGCCAGGTGACAACGTCGACTCCGGAGCGGAGCTTTGCACTGGCGGCGATGCCGTCGTCTTCTTCAAAGCCGATATTGAGGAAGCCAACGGGCGCGTCGTGGCCGCGGACGGGAAACGCAAAAATGCGATATACACCGTTGTCGGGCCCGGCCCAGGTTGTAAGTTCCGGGGTCCCGGAAAGCGCTTCGTGTACGTCGGGCAGGTGCCAGGAAAGAGTGTGCGGGTCGCAGACCGGATGATTCTGGACGGCGAAGGCGAGGATCGAGCCGTCGGGACGACGGATGGAAACGTAGTCGAGGTCGTCGTCGTTCGGGCCAACGCGCGGCGAGGCCAGGAGTCGCGAAAGAAACGCGCAAGCCGCGGACTGGTCGCTCTGTTCCAGGGCGCGAACGACAGCCCCGGAAGAGGCTAGGGCCGTGCCCTTGTAGACGCGAGACTGGTAATGGCTCCGCTCGGCGGAGGCGAACAGTTGTCGATTTGAGGCCAGCTGGTCCCGCACGATCGCGCGCACCTGCCGCACGCTCTGAACCCAAACGACGGTGAGCACAGCGGCCGTAAGGACGCACACGCAACCGCTGATCAAGAGCACCAGCTTCCCGCGGATGCTCAGATCGTTGAGTAGTTTGCGCATTCGTTATGCTGGAACTACAGGAATTGGGCGCGAAACCAGTGACCGATCCGTAGAGGCGTGCGCGCCTCGTCCCAGGGTCCGGACGCACGCCATGGGTAAACGTAGCACGCGGAATGAAATCGCTACCAGAATGCGCGCAGGCCGATTGCTTTGACAGTTAACGTGACGAACTCCCCACGGATCAGTGGCGCTTCGCCTGCGCAACCGCCGAAGACGGCACTTGGGGTGAGTATGCCCCATGGCGACCGTCAGGGCGTGCAGGTTCCGAAATGAACCCTTCCCGAGTCGACGGACATCTCTTACGGATTCCTTTCGAGGAGAACGGCTGATACGGTATGTCGCCGGAAGTAGCCGCAGTCAAGGAGAGCCACGGTGAAGCGAGGAATGTGCGGCGCCCTGTTTCTGATAATCGCCCTGCCTGTCTTCGCGCAAGGGCCAGAGGGTTTCGTTGGAAGCTGGAAAAGCGATCCGGGCACGCCCACGATGACACGCAAGCTGGCGCTCGAAGGCAAAGTGATCGTCATGACGGAGCTACTGCCCGGCCGCAACGGCGGTCCGGAATTGACGATCATCCGCAAGTATCCAACCGACGGCAGCGAAGTCGGCATGGACACCGGGATGTGGGCCGGCGCGACAGCCACCGGCAAGATGGAAGGCAGGGTTCTGACTGTCGATACCACCATGGCGAACGGCACGAAGTTTCACGATGTCTGGACGCTCGCGGACGATGGTAAACACTACACCAACGACATGGTGATCAGCAGAGGGCCGGCACGCGGCGCCGGCGGACAAGGCGGCGGTCAGGGCAGTGCCAGCGGGGCGCCCCACGCACCGTCAAGTTCTCGTTCACCAAACAGGACTAACCCGGGTTTGCCAGTTCGGGCATGCCTGTTTCGGATCTAGTCACTGCCTCCTTTCCGCCCGGTCGAACACCCACGAGCTCGATGGCTCGATCTTGAAAAGGCTTACGGGCCGCGGCGGGAACCCTCGTTTGGCCAATGACTTGCACAGTTGATCGCCATTGACCTGGCGACGACGACCTAGACCCTTCAGATGACGGGTTGAAAGATTCAACAATTGCTGTAAATCATTGAATTATAGTATCGTGCGCGCATGGCAAAGCCGGTCCTGCGGGGCAGACGTGTCTCCAAGCTGCCGGCGATTCGTACGAAACGAGGCAAGAAAATGGCATCCCCAGCGAAATCCGGTCCCCATAGCAATCCCGAGTTGGAAGGGCACGAGGGCGCCAATGTCGATAAGATCCGCGACATATTGTTCGGGTCGCAGATGCGCGATTACGACAAGCGCTTCGGGCGGCTGGAAGAGCGCCTGATCAAGGATGCCGAATCGCTGCGCGACGAGATGAAAAAGAGGTTCGAGGCGCTGGAGGGATTCGTACAGAAAGAGATCGAATCGTTGGGCCAGCGGCTGAAGACGGAAAAGTCCGAGCGCGCGGAAGCGGTGAAAGAGATCGGCGTGCAGATGCGCGATACGTCGAAGGCCTTCGACAAGCGCTTGGGCAGCCTGGACGACCAGCTGACCGGGGACACCGCGGAGCTGCGCGCGCGGATCCTCGAGCAATCGAAGGCACTGACCAACGATATCGCCGAGAAATCGCGCGACATGAAGAAGCTGCTCGATCAGGAAGTGGCGGCGCTGCGCGTGGACAAGGCCGATCGCGAAGGACTGGGCGATCTATTCACCGAGTTCGGCATGCGGCTGAAGAACGAGTTCAATCTGCCCGAGAAATAGGTTTTCCAAGCGGCTGACGGTTCGCTTCCCCGCGCGAGCCGTGTGCCGAGTTTGCGAACGCCATGGCTGCCCCTCACATGAGCGAAAAGCCCTCTGACGGCGATGAATCCTCGTCCGCCGGACATTCGGCGCAGGACGACGAAAAAGCTCTCCAGGAACTTCGTTCACTTCTACTCAGCGAAGAACAACATGAGATCGTAGCGCTGCGTGAGCGGCTGGAAAGCCCGGAGCGGCGTGCGCAGGATGTGAGTGCGATCGTGGCCGAAGCGATCGAGATGCGCCGTGCGCAGGGAGGTGACCGTGCGCTGAGCGCAGCGCTGACTCCGACGGTTGAGGAGGCGGTGCGCGAATCCGTGCGCAAGGATTCGCACGTGCTGGTCGAGGCGTTGTTCCCGGTGATGGGGCCGGCAATCCGTCGGTCGGTGGCGGAGGTCTTTCGCTCGACCGTTGAGTCGTTCAATCAGGTGCTCGAGAGCACGTTTTCGATTCGCGGGTTGCAATGGCGGTTGGAAGCGATGCGCATCGGGCGGCCGTACGCCGAAGTCGCGCTGCTGCACAGTCTGGTGTACCGCGTGGAGCAGGTTTTCTTGATTCACTTGAAGACAAGCTTGATGTTGCAGCACGTGGTCGATCCTGCGGCCGCGACGCAGGACGCAGACATGGTTTCGAGCATGCTTTCGGCGATTCGCGATTTCGTGCACGACTCCTTCGAGACGCAGCAGAGCGATTCGCTCGACAGTCTGCAGATGGGCCAGCTGCAGATATGGATCGAGCAGGGGCCGCAGGCGATCATCGCAGCGGTGATCCGGGGCCAGGCGCCGCAGGAATTGCGGCTGACACTGAAGGAAAAGCTCGAGGAAGTGCATCGCCGGTATTCGCGCGAGCTGGAGAAATTCGACGGCAATGCAGCGCCATTGGAAGCGATTCGTCCGGAGCTCGCCGCGTGCTTGACGGCCTCTTACCGGCACGAGAGGAAAAAGAAGTCGCGTCCGTACGTGGCGATCGCGGCAATCGTTGTGGCAGCGCTGCTGGGCGCCGGGTGGGCTTACTCGGAATATCAGAATCACAAGTGGGCGAATTTTGTGGCGGTGTTGCGGCAGCAGCCTGGAATTGTGGTCACATCGTTTTCAAAATCGGGCGGACGCTACCAGATTCAGGGGCTGCGCGACCCGTTGGCCCCCGATCCCGCAGCGATTTTGCACCAACAAGGTCTCGATGAGGACCAGGCGGCCTTTCAGTTCGGCGCGTTCTATGCGCTGGACGACTCGATCGTGCAGCAAAGGGCCGTGGCACTGCTTGCGCCTCCGGCCGGAGTCACGCTGACCGTCCGGAATTCGGTGCTGCATGCGAGCGGGAACTGCAACTTGGCGTGGGCGCGCACGATGCGCGACCGCGCGCCGCTGATCGCGGGGATCGCTTCGGTTGACGACACGCAGCTCAACACGCTGGGCTCGGCGGTAATTCTGTTCGACGTGGCGCAGGCGGGAATCAATCCGCGGCAGCGCGACAACCTCCTCGCGGCGGCGCAGGAAATTGAAAAACTGCTGAGGACTTTGCCGAAGGGCGCCGCTGTCGAGCTCGTGGGTCACGCCGACAGCACTGGCGCGGAAGCCACGAATGAATTGTTGAGTCAGCAACGGGCTGACAACGTGATGCGGGCGCTGGTGGGGCTGGGCGTGCCGGCGCAATCGATGCGGGCGATCGGCGTGGGAATGTCGTCGCCGCTTCGCCCCGAAACGGACGAAGAAAACCGCCAGTTCAACCGCAGCGTGACGCTGAGCATATCGAGTGCGGCGATCCCGCCGAAGAGCTAGGGCCGCGCGTCGATGCTTCAAAAGAAAATCTGCATGCTGGGGTCCTTCTCCGTGGGCAAGACCAGCCTGGTGAAGCGCTTTGTGGAGAGCATTTTTTCAGAGCGCTATCTGACGACTGTGGGCGTAAAAATCGACAAGAGAGTTGTGACGGCTGGCAGCGGGGAATTGACGCTGATGTTGTGGGATCTTTACGGTGAGGATGAGTACCAGAAGATTCGGATGTCGTATCTGCGGGGCGCCTCGGGATATTTGCTGGTGGCCGACGGGACGCGCCCGGCAACTCTGGACAAGGCGCTGGCGATCCAAGAAGAGGCGGAGAAGAATTTCGGGCCGACGCCGTACGTGGTCGCGCTGAACAAGTGCGATTTGACAGCGGAATGGGGGGTTCCCGCCGAGCGTGAGGCCGAAATCGGCAAACGGGCACGCGGTGCGGTAGTGCGGACGAGCGCAAGGACGGGCGAAGGGGTGGAGCTTGCGTTCGATTCCCTCGCGAAAGCGATGATTGCTACATGAGCAGTCCCGGTTTAAAGTTCTCCGCCCAGCCCATGCCTAAGGAAACGACTGCCACGTCTGCAGAATCGATCGCCTCGGCTCTGCTTGAATTGGAAGGCTACGCGGCGTTCGAGTATCTGGGCGAGGCGCAGTTTCAGCTCATCGGACCGCCGACGCGATTCACAGTTCAGCTATGGGGTATCGGCGATCGCGCGCGCGAGCGGCTTACCGATCGAATGCCGTTTCTCGAAAACTTTCTGCCCGAAGCGGAGGAGTGCTGGAACTCCGGTGCGGACCTGGACGGGCGGGTGGAATCGGGCGTCTGGATCGAAACGATCGATGGTGGGCGGGAGCTGGCGCTGGAAGCGTCGGCGTTCCGGCTGGCCGGCCGGCGAATCCTGCTGATTCAAAACCCGCAGAAACGGTTTGCCGGGGATTCGGCGCTGTTGCAAACGGCGCGCGACGCGGCGCTGGGTCACGAACGGCTGCTGCGCGAAATCCAGGAAAAAGAAATTCTGCTGCACTGCGTGATCCACGATCTTTCACAGCCGCTTTCGGCGATGCGCGGCTGTTTTTCGCTGCTGGCGGCCGAAAATCTTCCCGCGAAATTGCAGGAGTTGATCGACATCGGTCAGAGACAGTCGCGCAATCAGGAAGAACTGATTCGCGGGATCCTGCAGGCTTTTTCGGCCGAGCTGACGGCGCAGGATGCCACGGCGCACGATCCGGCGAATGCACCCGACGTGGTGAAGTGTGCACAGCAGATCGCGGCGGACTATTCGGCGGCGTTTGCGGCGAAGGGTGCGCGAATCGAGATCGATTCGAATGCGGATCTCGCGGGCCACAGGCGCGTGGCCGGCGACGAATTGCACCTGCGACGCATCTACACGAACCTTGTCGAGAACGCACTCCGCTACAGCCCAGCCGGGTCGACCGTGACGCTCGGCGCGATCGATGAAGGAAAGTTCGTGCGCGCGTTCGTGGATGACGAAGGACCGGGACTGCCGACGGGAGATGCGGCTCCGCGGCTTTTTAGCCTGTTTGCCAAGGGCAAGGAAGGCGGCAAGGCCGGCTTGGGACTTTATTTCTGCAAGATCACGGTCGAGCGCTGGGGCGGAACGATCGGTGCCGAAAATCGGCCGGATCGCGGAACGCGATTCTGGTTCCGGCTGCCGCGCGTGGGGGAGGGCGCGGTCGAGGGGAAACCGACCGCTGGGGTCGATTCTCCCGCGCTTCGGAAAGCCGAAACAAAGTTGAAGCCGGTCGGCCGGCTTCGCATTTTGCTCGCCGACGACACATCCGTGAACAGACGGATCACTTCGCTGCTGCTTGAAAAGCAAGGCCACGACGTCGTCGCAGTCGAAAACGGCCGCCAGACGCTCGCGCGATTTAACAAGGAGCGTTTCGACGCTGTGATACTTGATGAAGAGATGCCGGAGATGGGCGGCCTGGAGGCCGTCCGCGAGATTCGAAAACAGGAGGCGCCGACGGGCCGGCACATTCCCGCAATTCTGGTCACCGGAAACGCCACGGATGCGGCGCGCAAGCGGTCGCGCGAGGCTGGCTTCGACGCGCATATCGCCAAACCGTTCGAGGAGGAAGAATTGTTTCACACGCTCGCTGATTTGAGCCGCGTCGAACAAGCGGTCGCTGTCGTATCCGCCGAACAGCCTACCGCGAGCGATACCGAAACGGACGAACAGGAGCTCTTGAGACGCGTGGGTGGTAATCCGAAAATGCTGCGCGACGTGGCGAAAATTTTCGTGCAGGACACGCCGAAACGAATGTCCGCCATCCGCACGGCCATCGCCCGCAACGATGGCGAGACGCTGGCAACCGCGGCCCACGCGCTGCGTGGCTCGGTGGCCATGCTCGGCGGCAGGGGCATCGTCGACGAGATCCGCAAGATCGAGACGCTGGGACGCCAGGGAAGCGTCGGCGAAGCGGGCAAGATTTTGGCTTCGTTTGAGAGTAAACTCTCTGCCTTCGAAACGCGGATGGCGGAAATCGCCGGCGGTGCGGCCAAGCCGCCGAAGTCCGGTCGCGCGGGCCACGGGAAGCGGGTGCGGAGGACGGGACGATGAAGAGGATTCTGGTTGCGGATGATGACCGCGCGACGCGCCACCTGCTGAAGACCATCCTGGGCGATGCGGGATTTGAGGTGACCATCGCCGTCGACGGAAACGCGGCACTGAAGAAATTGCGTGATGGCGGCGAGTTCGACCTGCTGCTGACCGATGTGTGGATGCCGGGGATGAACGGCCTGGAGCTACTGGCGCGGCTGCGCGACGACCCCAAGCATCCGCGAACGATCGTGATGACCTCCGACGATACGTCCGAGGTTATGTTGCGTGCGATTCGCGAGCAGGCCTATCATTATTTTCGCAAGCCGTTCGAGCCGAACGCCGTCGTCGAGCTGGTGAAGGACGCGCTTTCTGCCAAACCTTCCGGAGCGCCGATCGAGGTGATCTCCGCCGTGCCGCACTGGATCGAGCTTCTGGTGCCGTGCGAGCTCGAAGCCGTCGCCCGTATTACAGGCTTCATGTCGCAAATTAAGTCAGAGCTCAGCGAAGGGGACCGCGAGCACGTCGGCTTCGCATTCCGCGAGCTGCTGACGAATGCGATCGAATGGGGCGGGAAGCTGGATCCGAATCAGAAAGTGCGCATTTCGTATCTGAAGACCAAGCGCATGGTGCAATATCGGATCGCGGATCCGGGCATGGGGTTCCGGATCGAAGACCTGAGCCACGCGGCCGTCAGCAATCCGGAAGACGATCCCATGCTGCACAGTGAGATTCGCAAGCAGAAGGGTCTGCGCCCCGGCGGGTACGGACTTTTCATGGTGCGCGATCTGGTCGACGAGCTTCTTTACAACGAAGTGCACAACGAAGTGGTCCTCGTGAAGTATTTGAGCCCCGCGTAGGCGAAACGGTTCCGCTCGCCGTCAGCAGCCCGCCGCCAGTTGACATGCATCTCCCCTTGGGAGGACCATGCGGGCGCTTTCGCAGTGGTCCCCGGGCCTGGAGCGCACGATGCGACCGAAGAGTTTTTACGGCTGGAAACTGGTGGTCTTTTTCTGGCTGGTCATCGCCCTGAACTTTTGCTTCCCCACGTTCGGCACCAGCGTCGTGAACACGTACATGGCCAAAGCCATGCACCTGAATCGCGCGCAATTGGGTATCGCGTTCACGGTGTTCAGCTTGATGGCGGGATTGCCGGGGCCGCTCGTGGCGGTGTCCATCCGCAGGTTCGGAATCCGGCCAACGCTCGTCGCCGGCGCTCTGTTGTCGTCTGTCGGTGCCTTCCTGATGGCGACCCGGGTGAACACGATCCGCCAGGCAGTCGTCGTTTTCGGGATCATCGTCGGCTCCGGAGTGGCGCTGGCGGGCACGATCGGTCCACAGGTCGGTGTGGCGCGCTGGTTCCACAAGAAACGCGGCCGCGCGATGTCGCTGCTGCTCACGGCCTCCGGAATCGGTGGGTTCATTGCCGTGCCCATGCTGCAACGCGCGATCGCGCGCGACGGCGGTGACTGGCGCGCAGCCTGGTGGCTAATGTCGGGGATGTCGCTGGTGGCGGCGCTGGTTGCAGCGATATTCGTGCGCGATAGCCCGGCGCAGATGGGCCAGCTGCCCGATGGCGAATCCGCTGCGATCGCTGCCGAGCTTCCCGACGAGCGATTCATGCTCGAAAGTCACGGAGTCTATAAGACGACCGAGGAATGGACGTTGGCCGAAGCGTTTCGCACGCCGACGATCTGGCTGCTGATTTCGACCTACCTCGGTTTCTTCATGGGCTTCTTCATCTATATCGCGCACGGCGTGCTGCATCTGGAGGGTCTGGGCTATTCGCCGGGAAAAGCGGCAGAGTCGATTTCGATTGTGCTGATTTCGTCGATGATCGGGCAGACTACGGTGGCCGTGATCGGCGATCGTGTGGAGCCGCGGCGGATTTCGGCGGTCGCCGTTTGTTTGTACGGCGCGGGAACGCTGCTGGCGATCCATGCCGTCACACCCGCCTTGATGTACACCTACGCGATTCTGATGGGCTGGGGATTCAGCATGGCCTTCACGTGCATGGCCACCATTCTGAGCAATTACTACGGCCCGAAAGTGTATCCCTCGCTGCTCGGTATCACCACGCCCCTTGGCACGACGCTCGGCGCGATCGGTCCGTACCTGGCCGGGCGCTTCTACGACCATTTCCATACCTACGGCCAGATTTTCACAATCGTCGCGGTCCTCTGCTTCGTCAGCGCGGGGTTGTATTTGCTGGCGAAACCGCCAGTGCGATCGCAATCGGGCGCCCGTGAGGAGCCGGTGGCCGCCGCCTGACGAATCTCCTAGTGGGCGCCCAGGAAGCGAATGACGCGCTCTTCGTATTCCGCCCGTGCGACTCCCATCGCGGCGGCGTGCTGCGCTCCCTCGACGATCCAAAGTTCGTTCGGGCCGCTTGCCGCCTTGCGAATCCGTTCGGCGTGGCGGCAGGGAATGACCTGGTCGCGCGTGCCGCAGATCAGAAGGATGGGAAACGGGTGCTGGGCGACAGCTTCTTCCGGAGAATCCTCATCGGGATCGAATCCGCCCGCTTTCGCCAGGGCACGCATGCCCGCCATCGTCGCCGGACGAAAAAGCGTCTTACCGAGCAACGGGCTGAAATGTAGCCCACCGTAGTCGTAGCTCACTTCGCGCAGATTCGCGAAGGGATCTTCGGCGACCACTCCGTCGATACGCGGTTCGACAGCGGCCGACTGCAGCGCCAGCGCGGCGCCCATCGAGACGCCCAGCGCATACAAGCGGCGAACTTTCGCGCCAGCATACAACGCATCGGTAATGGCAATCGTGTCGAAGCGCTCTTTCCAGCCGTACGTAGCTATCTCTCCGCCGCTTTCGCCATGCGCGCGCGCGTCCATCATCACGAGGCTGTAGCCGTGGCGCAGCAGAAATTCCGCGTAGCCGAGCATCCCGGTGCGATTATCGCCGACTCCGTGGTAGAGCAGCAGCCAGTCACCGTTCGGCGCGAGCGGGCGAAGCTTCCATCCGCGCAGCTCTCGGCCGTCCTTCGCTGCCACGGAGAAGTCCTCCTTCGTTGCGCCGGTACGCAAAAGCATCTGCGCAGTTTCGCCGGGCCGCAGTGAGCGCAGGCGCACGGGATGCAACATCGCGGGACCCATCTGGCTGCCGACGTACGCAGATCCTGAGGCCGCGATCCCGAGAAGAGCCATCACAACATAGACAAGGCGACGCACGGGCGCCTCTTGAATCACTACGTTCTTAGGATCGGCGAAGTTTCACTTCGCGGCGCGGTCGCGGACCATGCGAATGGGTTTGACGACCATGTCTTTCGGGGCACTCACCTGATGTTCGAGCAGCGGAGTCAGCTCGGCTTCATCGGGGGATTTCGGAGCGAATTTCCACTGCGTCGAGGGCGCGTACTGATCTTTCTGCATCACCACGAACTCCAGCGCACCGGACTGGAAGTGTACGTTGAGCAGCGGCGCGTCGCCAGAATCCTTATGCGTGCCATCGCTGAGGTTTCCGTCCTTGTCCACGCGGATGTCGAAATTATTCAGCGTTCCGGCCAGCGAGCCACGCTCTTTGCGGAGAATCAGTACGGCGAAAACCTCGCCGTTGAAACTGGCCCTCCAGGTGCCGACGAAGGTTGTGAGATCCGGCGCCACATTTTTCGAACCATCCGTGCCGTTTTGTGCCGCAAGCCCCGTCCAGCAGACCGTGAAGAGTCCGACCAGCAGGACCGCCGCGGCAAAATGTCGGGCCAAACGACAGTTCATAGGAGCGCATTTTAGCACCGCGCGGTTGACATGGTTCAACCGAACATCCCGGTTTGGCATTCGGGCATCCCGCGCAACGACCGGCATCCCGCCGGTTGCGCACCGCATCGATTAATCAGCGGCATTGCGGCGTGCGTTTCCCGGCAATCGTGCGGCGAATGCGTAGGCAAGCGTGGAATGGGTCTGTTACAATTTTGCGATTCTCGGGGCGCGCCGCCAGCGAAGTGCGGCCGAACATGGCGGAAAACAGCAAACGAAAGCTCATCGTCACCGTAGCTCTGATCGTGGTGCTGGTCATCGCGATCGTCACGGTTCTCGCCCTGCGACGCCAGGCGCCGCAGGTGACCGTGGTGCATGTGGCGCGGGAGGATTTGAGCGCGACGATCAGCAGCAATGGCAAGGTCGAGCCGATCTCTCCCGACGTAGCGCACGCCGAGTTCCCAACGTTCGTCGATAGAGTGATGGCTGTCGAGGGCCAAGGGGTCCATCGCGGCCAGGTGATCCTCACGCTGGATGCCGCGGATGTCCGGTCGCAGCTGGCACAAGCCCGCGCCGACCTGCTCTCGACTGAGAACGATCTTCGCAATGCGCGCGCCGGCGGTCCGCCGGACCAAGTCGCGCAGCTCGATGGCGATGTCGCCGCCGCCGACCTTCAGGCAAAGAATCTGGAAAACAGCGAGCAGGCCCTGGAAGGATTGGTGGCAAAGCACGCCGCCACGCAGGATGAGCTCGCGCGGGCCCAGGAAAGCCTCGCGAAAGCCCGCGCAAATCTTCAGGCGCTGCAGGCAAAAAAACATGACTTAACCTCCCGCAACGCCGCAATCGTCCAGGGCGCTGAGCTCCGCCTCAGTCAGGCGCAAGAGCAGGTGCAATCGCTTGAGGAGAAGGTCGCCTCGGCTACCGTCACCGCACCGACAGACGGCACGCTCTATTCGCTGCCCGTGCGCCCAGGCGATTACGTGAAACTCGGTGACACGCTCGCCGAAATGGCGGATTTAAGCCGCGTGCGCGTCCGCGCCTTCGTCGATGAGCCCGACATTGGTTCGCTCGGCCCCGGGCAAAAGGTTTCGGTGACGTGGGACGCAAAGCCCGGCCGCACCTGGACCGGACAGACCGAAGAAGTGCCCAAGCAGGTGGTGGCTCGCGGGATGCGTAGCGTGGGCGAAGTGCTCTGCTCGATCGACAACGACCGCCTCGAGCTGCTGCCGAATACGAATGTGCAGGTACAAATTATGGTCCGCGATCGGCACGGTGTCCTGGTGGTGCCTCGCGCGGCGGTACTCGGCGACACCAATCAACACTACGTGTTCGTTTTTGGAGACGACAAAGTTCACCGGCGCGACATCTCAGTAGGTGTGGCCAGCACGTATAAATATGAAGTGGTCTCCGGCCTGAGCGACGGCGACCGCGTAGCGGTGGGCGAGCCCGGCGCCAGGGCGTTGCGGGATGGAATGGAAGTTCGCGATGAGGAGAACAATTGATGATTCGTGGCGGGCGGCGGATCACGGCAGTCGCGACGGGAATTTTGTGTGCCGTGTTGCTCGGATCGCCGCGCCCACTGCGTGCAGACGCGTCGTCTGCGATTCAAACGGCACAGCGGCAGATGAACTCTGGGAACTACACGGCCGCAATTGCGACGTTGCAAGCCGCGATTCCCGGCAATCCTTCGAGCGGCGAGCTTTTCTACTGGCTCGGGCGCGCATACTACGAAGTTCGCGACTGGGATAGCGCCGTCGCGCAGGGGGAAAAATCGGTTTCACTCGACGCCAAGAATTCTCTTTACCACGACTGGCTCGGGCGCGAGTACGGCGGCAAGGCAGATCGCGACCGCAGCTTTTCCGACGCCAAGAAAGTGAAATCAGAGTTCAAACAGGCCGTCGCACTGGATTCTTCCAACATCGTGGCACGGCGCGACCTGGAGGAATATTGCCTGGACGCGCCCTGGATCGCAGGCGGGAGCAAGGACGAAGCTCTCGAGCAGGTTAACGGCATCGCCGCAGTCGATCCCGTCGCCGGGCATCTTGCGAAGGCCCTCTACGATCACGAAGGAACAAAGAATAACGAAGAGGCGGAGAGCGAGTTGAAGCTGGCCCTGGCCGGGCATCCGAAATCCGCGGATCCTTATTTCGAAGCCGCGGACCTCTACCGACAACTAAACAAGGCCGCCGATATGGCGGCCGCGCTCGACGAGGCCGCGCACGTCAGCGCCAATGATCCGCGCCTGTCCTACTACCGCGGCGTGGCCGGGGTGCTGTCCAACGCCAATCTGCCAGACGCCGAGCGCGATCTGAAGTCCTATCTCGCGAGCACGCCCGATCGCAGCGACTGGCCGTCCCACGCGGGCGCGCGCGAGTGGCTCGGCCGACTGTACGAGCTTCAGGGGAAGCGCGCCGATGCCGCCGAGCAATATCGCGAGGCGCTGCAACTCGATCCCAAACGCAAGGAAGCGAAGTCTCGCCTGGAAAAGCTGGAGAAAAATTAGGACGTTCTCGAGGCGAGCTCACCCGCGCTCTGACGGGCAAAGGCTTACTGGATGGCGCGGAATTTCGAAATGGCCACCGCTCAAAACACCGGCGCATTCTGGAGTGAGACCTGGTCGCTCGCCATGCAGGCTCTTCGCGCCAATAAAATGCGCGCCATGCTCACCATGCTCGGGGTCATCATCGGCAGCGGCTCGATTGTCCTAGTCGTCACCGTCGCGCTCGGTGGCCAGCGCTACGTCCTTTCCCAGATCGAAGGAATCGGCGCGAATCTCGTCTCCGCGCGCGTGGTCAACCCCGGCGAGGGTGGCACGCTCGCGGTCGAGGACCAGATTTCGCCCGGCGACCTCCAAGCGATCAAGCAGGAAATGCCGCAAATGGTCGCTGAAGCCAGCGGGACCAACGAGTTGCCCATGACCGTGGTGGTGAACGGCCAGGAGCGCCCCGTGACGCTCGTTGGCGTCACGCAGGGATTCGATCGCATCCGTAATCTCGCCATTTCGCGCGGGCGCTATCTCGATTCCGACGACATGGAGTCGCGCAGCAAGGTCTGCCTTCTGACAGAAGACCTCGCGCGCCGCGCATTTCCGTTCGAAGATCCCTACGGCAAGAACATTCGCCTCGGCGAACTCCAGTTCACTGTGATCGGCGTGGTAAAGGATCGCGTTGCGTCGTTCGGCGATTCCGAGATCAAGAAGGAATCCGTAATCGTTCCATTCTCGCTGCTAAAGTACTACACCGGCACTCCGTATTTCCGCACGCTCGACGTCATGGCCGATAGCCCCGACGATATTCCGGCCGTCACGCGGGAGGTTGCGGAGATTTTGCGCAGCCACCATCGCGCCGGCGCGATCTATCGCGTCGAAAACTCCACGAGCATTCTGGAAACGGCGCGCGAGATCGCGCTCGCCCTGATGGTCGTGCTCATTCTGGTGGCGCTGATCGCGCTCGTAATCAGCGGCGTGGGCATCATGAACATCATGCTGGTGACGGTTACGGAACGCACACGCGAGATCGGCATTCGCAAAGCCATTGGCGCCACGGAGAACGCCATCCGCTACCAGTTCCTGATGGAAGCAATGGCCATCAGCGGCACGGGCGCCCTGGCGGGAATTGCCATTGGTGTGGCCATCCCGATTGTGCTGGGGCTTTTGATCCGGTTCATCCCCGGCGCGGCGGACATTACCGTTCCCGTATCCTGGGTCTCGGTGGTCCTGGCGTTCGTAGTATCCTGCTCGACGGGCCTAATCTTCGGCTATCTGCCGGCGAATCGCGCGGCCGCGCTACAGCCGACGGAAGCCCTCCGACACGAATAGAGATGAGCCAGCTAGCAGATTACGAAGCTCGAATCTGGCGTGGCAGCGCTGCGCTGGCCGGTGCCCTGGCAATCGCGACCATAGTGCTCGTCGCGGTGCCCGCGTGCGCCCAGGACACCGACTCGCTCTCGCTGCATCAAGCCGTGACGCTCGCGCTGCAAAACAGCCGCGACGTGAAGCTCGCCCAGGTGCAGTACAACGTTGCGCTCGGCGGAGTGCACGTCGCCAAGGCGGAGTTTTTCCCCAATCTCTATACCGGATCGGGCCTTGCCTACACGCACGGTTTTCCCGCGCTTCCCGGAGGACAGCCTCCCTCGATATTCGAGCTCGATTACACTCAGGCGTTTTTCAATCCTTTGCTGAAAGGCCAGCAGCACGCCGCCGAGGATCGCGCCAAGAATCGAAAGCTTGAGCTCGATCGCATCAAGGACGACGTCACGGTCCGCACGGCTTCCACCTATCTCGAACTTGCGAAAATCCGCCATTCGCTCGATCTCCTGCGCGCCGAGCAGGCCAGCGGCGGAAAGATTTTGCAGGCCATCCGCGACCGCGTCGCCGCGAATCAGGAATTGCCGATTGAAATTACGCGCACCCAGCTCACCGTCGCCCGCGTGGAAGAAAGCATCGTCAAGCTCGAGGACCGCGGCGATTATCTCGAGTCGCAACTTCGCGACCTTACCGGTTTGCCCGAAACCCGTGCGCTCGAGGTCGAACCGGCCGACGAGTCGTTCAACGAGAAACTGACCACGGCCCAATCGGAAAGCGAAATCGAGGAGATGGCGATTCAGAACGACCAGAGCCTGGCCGAAGCGGAAAACGAGCGCGCCGCCCGCGAACAGATCTACAAGGGCGAAAAGGGGAGCTACTGGCCGACCGTAAATATCGTCGGCGAGTACAGTATTTTGAGCAAATTCAACAATTACTCCGAGTTCTACACGCACTTCGAGCGCAACAACATCAACGTCGGCGTCCAGATCCAGATCCCTGTTTTTTCCTCAAAAACCCATGCCAACGTCGCGCTCGCCAAGAGCCAACTCAGTGAAGCGGAGATCATGCTCAGCAACAAGCGTCAGCAGGTCCGCCTCGACGTTCAGCAGAAGGCCCGCAGCGTCCGTGAGCTCGACGCGACCAGGGAAGTGGCCCGCCTGGACCTCCAGCTGGCCCAGGAGACACTCGAACAGGAGCAGGCTAAGTTCGACCAGAACCGCGTCACCTTGCAGGAGATCGAGCAAGCCCGCCTGGACGAAAACGCCAAGTGGGTGGCCTTCCTGGACGCCGATTTCGCCCGCCAGCAGGCTCAGCTCACCCTTCTCCAGGCCACGGGCCAGTTGGCTAAGGTCTTTCAATAGAACCTATCCAAAAACCCCTATTGGGCCGACCCCGGAAATAAAGTAGAATGTAGAGGTTCGGTATAAATTCTGAGGGGGGACACCTGTAGATGCCTTCCGTGATGAAGACTCTGTTCTTGAATCCGCCAAGTTTCGAGAAATTTGACGGTGGCGCGGGCTCCCGCTGGCCGGCTACGCGCGAGATCGAGTCTTACTGGTACCCCGTATGGCTGTCTTATCCCGCCGGGATGCTGCCTGGCAGCCGTCTGCTCGACGGCCCTCCGCACCACATCACGCCGGCCGAGGTCGTCAAGATCGCCAAAGACTACGAATTCGTCGTCCTGTTCACTTCGACGGTCGGCTTCCTAAGCGACCTGCGCATGGCGCGGGCGATGAAAGAGCAAAAGCCGGATACGAAGATCTGCTTCGTTGGCCCGCAGGTCCAGATCAAGCCAGCCGAAAGCCTCCTGGCCAGTTCCGACCTCGATTTCGTGGTCCGTGGGGAATTCGACCATGCTGTCGTCGAATACGCGCAGGGCAAGCCGCTTTCCGAGATCCAGAACGCGAGCTATGTGGTGGACGGCAAAGTCGTCCACAATCCGTCGCGCCCGCCGATGCAGACGGCCGAGCTCGACGAGCTTCCGTTTGCCACTGATGTCTACCAGAAGGATCTGGAAATTGAGAGATACAACGTCCCGTTCCTGCTGCACCCGTTCGTTTCGTTCTATACGGCGCGCGGTTGTCCGGCCCTGTGCACATTCTGCCTGTGGCCGCAGACGCTTTCCGGCCACGCGTGGCGAACCCGTTCGGTTGAGGGTGTGGCGCGTGAGTTCCGCCAGGCCCACAAAATGTTCCCGCAGGCCAAGGAATTTTTCTTTGACGACGATACGTTCAACATCCGCAAGGATCGTGTCCTGGCGCTCTGCAAGGAATTCAAGCCCGTGGGCTTTCGCTGGTCCTGCACGGCACGTGTCCACGGCGACTACGAGACACTGAAAGCCATGGCCGACGCTGGCTGCCGCTTGCTCATCGTCGGCTTTGAATCCGGCGACGCGCAGATCCTGAAGAACATAAAAAAGGGCCAGACGCTCGACATGGGCCGCAACTTCGTCAAGAACTGCAAGAAGGTAGGCATTCACGTTCACGGCGATTTCATCATCGGCCTTCCGGGCGAAACGAAAGACACCATCGAAAAGACCATCAATTTCGCCAAGGAACTCGACTGCGAAACGATTCAGGTTTCGATGGCCCACGCCTATCCGGGTACCGAGCTCTACGATCAGGGGGTCCGCGAAGGCTTCCTGGCCGGTGAAGCGATCACCGACGACGGCGGACACCAGCTTCCGCACCTTGAATACCCCGGCCTCTCGAAGGAATACATGGTCGAGAGCGTCAACCGCTTCTACGACAGCTATTATTTCCGTCCCAAGGTCGCCTGGCGCATCGTGCGCGACGCGCTCTGGGATGGCCACGAGCGCAAGCGTCTCTATCACGAGGCCGTCGACTTCCTGAAGCTGCGCGCTGACCGAAAGCGCGTTTCGCGCAAGCGGCAGGGAGTGGACAAGAAAGCTATCGTCGCTGTGCCCCCGATGAATCCGCGCTCCGGGCTCGGCGAGTCTCAAGGGGCATGACGGCTGCGAAAAGCCTTCACCTTAAAACCTCCCTCCTGATTCTGATCATGATCTCCGTCGCCCCCCTGGGCGACACCTTCCTCGGCAAGGGCATGAAGCAGGTCGGGAGCTGGGAAGGCTGGGCTCCCGGCGAGCTGTGGCATTTTTTCTTCCGCGCCTTCACCAACGGGACCATCTGGATTGCCATCGGTCTGTTGCTCAGCTATTTTATCGCCTACCTGCTGGTGCTCTCGTGGGCGGACTATAGCTACGTCCAGCCGGCGTCGTCGGCCTCCTACGTGCTGATTGCGTTGCTCGCTCATTTTGTCCTGCGCGAAACGATTTCGCCGGTTCGCTGGCTTGGCGTCGCCGTGATCTGTACGGGCGTTTTCGTTGTCGGCCACACCCATCCGAAGACTCCGGAGCACCACTCGTGGTCGTAACGCAGACGATTTTTTACATGCTGATTGTGTTCGTCGGCACGGGCGGCGAGCTGTTCGTTTCGCGTGCCATGAAATCGATCGGCGAGGTTACGGATTTTCGCCCGCACTCGATCGCCCGCGTGGTCGGCCGAGCCATGCTGCTCAAGCGCATGTGGATGGGCATCACGCTGATGGCCATCGCGTTTTTTGCGCTGCTGGCGATGCTGTCGCTCTCGAAAGTCAGCTTTGTTTTCCCGTCGACCGCGCTCAGCTATGCCGCCGGCGCGATCGGCGGCAGGCTCTTTCTGGGCGAGCGCGTTACGCCGCAGCGCTGGCTCGGCGTCGGTTTCGTCTGTATTGGCGTCGTGCTTGTGTTCCTCGGCAACCAATAGCGTCAGTCGACGAACGGCGCTTGGCAGGAGTTTAGGCCGCCGAAGCCCCTGCGCCTGTGACATACTGGGCGCCGAATTTTCAACGAGGCGACGAATCCTCCCATGACCGCCTTGTCGCTGCTTCGCGACGCGCTACTGGCCCTGTCCGCCACGCCCTTTGTCTACTACGCGATCGCGATCGCGGCCGCAGCCAAATTCTTTCGTCGCAAAACCGAGCGCGCCGGAAATTTTTTCCCGCCCGTCAGCGTCCTGAAACCGATCCGCGGTCTCGATCGCGATGCCTACGAGAATTTCGCCAGTCTCTGCCGCCAGGATTATCCCGAGTTCGAGATCCTTTTCTGCGTCAGCGATCCGCGGGAGCCGGCCATGCCCGTGCTTCTCCAGCTCATTCGCGATTTTCCGGCGAGAAAGATTCGAGTGTACGTGGGCGCCGATCCCCTGGGCGCGAGCGACAAGGTGAACAAGCTCTGCCGCATGGCTCGGGAAGCAAAGAACGAAATCTTGATCGTCAGCGATAGCGACGTCTGCGTCGAGCCCGGATTCTTGGCCGCCGCCGCCGCGCCGTTCGCCGATCCGTCCGTCGGCGGCGTGACCTGCCTCTATCGCGGGATCACCGACGATAGCCTGGCTGCGAATCTCGAAGCGCTCGGCAACAGCGCCGATTTCGCCCCGGGCGTCCTGGTCGCCTGGCTGCTCGGCGGAAAGCGTCTGAACTTCATGCTCGGCGCCGTGATGGCCACCACGAAAAAACAGCTCGCCGAAATCGGCGGCTTCGAGTCGCTGGTCGATTATTTTTGCGACGACTACGAGCTCGGTAATCGCATCGCCGCTCGCAGCCGCCGTGTCGAGCTGATCCGCACACCGGTGGACATTGTCTACCCGCGCGAATCGCTCGGCGAGGCCTTCGAGCATCAGATTCGCTGGAATTTGAGCATTCGTTTCTCGCGGCCCGCCGGACATCTCGGCTTGCTCTTCACGCACGGCCTGCCGTGGGCGATCCTGGGCCTCGCGCTGGCGCATTCATGGGCCGGGACCTTCTTCTTCGTCGGCGGCTACGCCCTGCTGCGCTACGAGGTCGCGCTCGGCACCGGCGCCCGCGGCATGCGCGACCCGTTGATCCGCCGCAGACTCTGGATGCTCCCGGTGCGCGACGCCTTCGCCTTCCTCGTCTGGCTCGCGAGCTTCTTTCCCCGACGAATCCGTTGGCGCGACCGCGAATTCTGGGTTCGCGAAAAACGCCTCGTACCTGTTCCCCCAGCCCGTTGACGAAATTCGCGCGGGCCGTTAGAGTACTTGCAGGTCGCGCTCGCGGCCTTTTTTGTTGTCTCCCGTCGGCTGGGAGGTGATGCAATCGGTAGCATGGCAGACTCTGACTCTGCTCATCCTGGTTCGAGTCCAGGCCTCCCAGCCAAACATCTGTCGCCGGGCCCGGTCCGATGTTTCTCTCTCTTTCCTTGACGCCCGCACGAGAGTTTGATGTACTCGCCATCCAAAACGGGGCGGCGGCATCGCCGGCACACTCGGCCGGGGTGGGGATTGGTTTGAGGTCATGCAATCGAAGCGGAGCGGTAAGCCAGCATCGACGTCGGCAGGACTGCGTCCTTTCGCTCCATTCCTGATTTTGGCGGCGGCGCTGGCGTTGGTCGCGCCCCCCGGCTCCGCGCAATGGTCCACGGTCGGCGGCGACCACGGCAACACGCGCTATTCTTCGCTCGCGCAGATTAATTCGCAGAACGTCACGAAGCTCGGCGCCGCCTGGATTTCTGAAAAAGTCGGCCCGCCACCGTCGAGTCGCGCCATGCCGGTCATCGACGGCGGCCTGCTGTTCCTCACGGCGCCGCCCTTCGTGACTGCGGTTGACATCGCTACGGGTAAAATCGCGTGGCAATACCGCCTCGCCCCAGACACGGTGCCGGGAGCGCCCGTCGCAGGCTCGCCCGCCCGCGAAGGCGTCGCCGTCGGCGAGGGCCTGGTATTCGTGGGCCTGTCAGACTCCAACCTTATTGCGCTGCGTGAAAAGACCGGCGAACCGGTCTGGAAACACTCCCTCATCGATCCGGCGGGCAGCAACACCGGAGGCCCCTCGGGAGCCCCTCTTTACGCCGACGGCCTCGTCTCGATTGGAACGAACGGCGATAACGGTAACCGCGGCCAGATTGTCGCTCTCGATGCGAAAACCGGTAAGGAAGTTTGGCGCTTTTTCGTCATTCCAGCCCCGGGAGAGCCCGGCTCGGAAACTTGGCCCATGAACGATTCCTGGAAACGCGGCGGCGGCGCCGTCTGGCTGGTCGGCGCGACCGATCCTTCGATGGGCCTCGATTTCTACGTCACCGGCAACGGCGTGCCGCAGTACGGCGGCGAAAATCGAGCGGGCGACAACCTGTACCTCTGCTCGGTGCTCGCGCTCGACAGCAAAACTGGCAAGCTCCGCTGGCACTATCAAGTGATCCGTCACGACATTTGGGAAGCCGACATCGCCGAGGCACCGGTGCTCTTCGACGCGCAGGTCAACGGACAGCCGCGCAAAGCCATCGCCGCGATGCGTACCGACGGATATCTCTTCTTGCTTGATCGCGCGACGGGTCAACCGCTCGGCCGCGTGGAAGATCGCCGCGTCGCGCAGGATCCGTTCCAGAAGACTGCCGCTGCGCAACCCTATCCCGTCGGTGCTGAGCCGGTCCTGCCCGATTGCGACGACTGGAAAAAACAGAGACTCCCGCGCGGTTTCGAACTCGGCTGTTTCTTCACGCCCGCCACGATCGGAAAGGAAAACGTGATCGCGCCCGTGTACGGGATGCGCGCCACGCCGATGGCCTTCGACCCGCAGACCCAGTTTTTCTATGCCACCGGCAACGCTGGCCTGCAATGGTTCCGCCGCAGCCAGGATCCGGATTTTTTCGGTATGGGATTCAACAGCCATGTGCCGGGAATCAGCAAATTGAGCTACGGCGTACTGGCCGCCATCGACACCCGCACGGACAAAATCGCGTGGGAGAAAAGATTCCCTGGCGCCCGTCCCAGCGGTGCCCTTGCCACTGCCGGCGGGCTGATCTTCCAGATGGCGGGCGACGGGAACATGCAAGCCTATGACGCGACCACCGGGAATCTGATCTGGCAATTCCAGACGGGCACTGCTACCGGCAGCCCGCCGATCGCTTTCGAAAGCGCGGGCCAGGAGTACATCGCCACCGTCGTTGGCGGTGTCGTCTGGGCGTTCAATCTCGGCGGCACCGTGCCGCAACGAGCAGCTCCGGTGATCGCCGCTCCCGAAGAGTTCGGCGGCGCGGTCGTCGACGCGACGGTGGTCGAAACTTCCACGATGGTGCGCGACGCCGGCCTCACCGGCGCGCACTACATGATCGACGAGTACGAGTTCAGTCCGTTTCGCGCACGGATCAAAGCCGGAGCGAAGCTGACCTGGAGAAACAACGGCAGGCTCGTGCACACGATCGTTGCCGAAGACGGTTCGTGGACCACCGGTCCGCTTCATCCTCTCGACTTCGCGTCGGTCAAATTCGACACGCCCGGCACGTACCTCTACATCTGCAAGGAATATCCCTGGGTGTATGGCCAGATCATTGTCGAGCCTGAGGCGCGGCAGAACGCTCAGCATCAAGCATCCGGCAAATAGCCGCCGGAGCTGCCGCGGCCGAAATATTTGCGCCGGGGTTCGCGCACGGGAGTATCATAGCGGCCGCTGAATCACCCCGTTCGTCCGCTCGAAGCGAATTAGCCGGAGGATCACATGAAGAAACCCCTTACGATCGTCGGTATCGTTGTCGTCGTTTTGTTCTTGATTGCCCTTATCCTGCCGCATGTGATCGACGTCAACCATTTCAAACCGGAGATTCAGACGCAGGTTTCCGACGCGCTCGGGCGCAAAGTCGAGATCGGGAATATCGAGCTGGCGATATTTTCGGGCGGCGTGGCGATCGATAACCTGGTGATCGCCGACGATCCCGCCTTCAGCCCTTCGCCTTTCCTCCAGGCGAAGGAAGTGAAGGTCGGTGTGGCGCTGTTCCCTCTGATTTTTTCGCGGCGCCTGGAGGTCAGCTCGTTCACGGTGAGCGATCCGCAGGTTTCGCTCCTGCGCTCGCCCTCCGGTCAATGGAATTTTTCCACCATGGGTGCCGGGGGCGCCAAGGGCAAGAAATCCGAAAACTCCTCCGCGCCCACAAACATCGCCGTCGAAAAACTCAAGATAGCCAACGGCACCATCGTGATCGGCAGCACCGGCTCGCACCAGAAGACCCAGACTTACCAGAACGTGGACCTCGAAGCCTCCGATCTTTCCTATACGTCGCAGTTTCCCTTCAAATTTTCCGCCAAGACTCCCGGCGACGGCTCGGTGAAGCTCGAAGGCAAAGCCGGCCCGATCGACGCCACCGACGCCGCGCTCACGCCGCTCGACGCCAAAATGGAGGTGAAGAATTTCGATGTCGCCACCACCGGGGTCGTCGATCCGGCCATGGGATTCGGCGGCGTGATCGACTTCACCGGCGATCTTTCCTCCGACGGCAAGGAGATGAATTCAAAAGGCAGCCTGAAAGCAGAGAAAATCAAGCTGAAGCCCGCCGGTTCGCCTGCCACTGTGCCGGTGAATGTTGATTACGAAACCGCATACGACTTAAAGAAGGAGTCCGGCACGCTGAACCAGGGTGATGTGCACATCGGCAAGGCGCTCGCGAAGCTTACTGGCAGCTACGACATGGCCGGCGCCTCGCCCAACCTGATGATGAAAATGAACGGCTCGGGAATGCCAATCGCCGACCTCGAAGGCATGCTGCCGGCCGCGGCGATTACGCTGCCGCCGGGTGCGTCGCTCAAAAGCGGTAACCTGGACCTCGATCTCTCCATCAACGGACCGGTGGACAAGCTTGTCATCAACGGTCCGGTGAAACTCACCGGCGGAAAAATGAGCGGTTTTAATTTGAAACAAAAACTCGGCGCGCTTTCTTCCTTCACCGGCCTCGGCAGCAAAGGCAGTAGTGGGGATTCCGACACCGAAATTCAACTGCTCAGCGCGGACGTGCACGTCGATCCCGGCGGCACCCAGGCGACCAACCTGAATGTCGTTGTACCGTCGATCGGGACCGTCGTAGGAACCGCCAACATCAGCTCGACCGGCCAGCTGAATTGCAAAATGTCCGCAAAGCTCGCCGGCGCGATGGGTTCGGTGATGACTCCGGGTAACAAGAACTCGAATGGCGTTCCGTGCACCGTCACGGGTACCACTTCGAATCCCGTCTTCCTGCCCGACGTCGCAGGAATGGCGGGCTCAATGGCCAAGGGCGCCGTCACCGCCCCGGCCGGAGCCGCGAAAGCCGCCACCGGGGCGCTCGGCGGCCTCTTCGGCAAGAAGAAAAACTAGCGGCTTAATTCACGACCAACGTGAGCGTGGTGTTCTGCGAAAGAGCGCCTGAACTGCTCGCGACCGTAATCTGATAGGTGCCCGGCGGCGTTCCGAAAGGGAAGGTGGGGTTGATCCGCCGCCCGCACATCGGGCCGTGGCTCCCCGGGGTTAAGTACGACTCCGGCAATCAGTAAGCCTAGGTAGCTAAAGCATTTGGCGAAGGACGTAGGACAGAATTCCGCCGTGCCTGTAATAGGCGACCTCGAAAGGGGTATCCACGCGCGCAACGGCCTGGAAATGGCGAGTTACGCCGCCGTCGACGTCGCGCACGGTGACACGAATTCTTTTGCGCGGCTCGAAGGTTTGTGAAAGTCCTTCGAAATCGTAAATCTCCAAGCCCGTAAGCCCGAGCGATTTCGCGTTTTCGCCGGGCAAGAATTCCAGCGGCAGCACGCCCATGCCCACCAGGTTGCTGCGGTGGATACGCTCGAAGGTTTCGGCCAGCACCACGCGCACGCCAAGCAGGATGGTTCCTTTCGCGGCCCAGTCGCGCGACGATCCCGACCCGTATTCCTTTCCGGCGAGGATCATCAGCGGCACTTTTTCGTCGCGGTATTTCATGGCCGCAGCGTAAATCGACATCTGCTCACCGCTGGGCTGGTGAATCGTCCAGCCGCCTTCGGTGCCGGGAGCGAGGTGATTACGCAGGCGAATGTTTGCGAACGTGCCGCGCATCATTACTTCGTGATTGCCGCGGCGCGCGCCGTAGGAATTGAAATCCTTGGGCTGCACTCCGTGCGCGACGAGGTATTTTCCTGCAGGCCCGTCGGGTTGGATCGATCCGGCCGGAGAAATGTGGTCGGTGGTGATGCTGTCGCCCAGCACGGCAAGCACGCGCAGGCCGCTCATGTCGGATATCGCACCTGGCTGCTTCGGCATGCCTTCGAAGTAAGGCGGATTCTTGATGTAGGTCGATTTGTTGTCCCAGGCGTAGAGATCGCCCTCGGGGACCGGAAGCGCGCGCCAGTGCTCGTCGCCCGTGAATACGTCGGCGTATTCCTTGGAAAACATTTCCGACGTCACCGCGCTGCGCATGGTGGATTCGACCTCCTGT
This sequence comes from Candidatus Acidiferrales bacterium, assembly GCA_049696975.1. Lineage (GTDB taxonomy): Bacteria > Acidobacteriota > Terriglobia > Acidiferrales > UBA7541 > Palsa-295. The sequence continues at coordinate 31,721 of JBAVUW010000141.1, forward strand.
GGCGAAGGCCAGATATCGCGCAGATAAACGGGCTTGCCGGATGTATCGTTGGCCAGCGGCTCGTTGACAATATCGAAATCCATGCGGCCTGCGAGCGCGTAGGCCACGACCAGCGGCGGTGACGCGAGATAATTCGCGCGGCAGAGAGGGTGGACGCGGCCCTCAAAATTGCGATTGCCGCTGAGCACGGAAACGGCCACGAGATTGTGGTCCTTGATCGCTTTGCTGATCGATTCGGAAAGCGGGCCGCTGTTGCCAATGCAGGTAGTGCAGCCGTAGCCGACCAGATTGAAACCCAGCGAATTGAGCGAGGGCCACAGGCCGGCTTTCTCGATGTAATCGGTGACGACTTTCGAGCCGGGCGCGAAGCTGGTCTTGACCCAGGGCTTGGCGGTGAGGCCGCGCTCGACCGCCTTTTTCGCCAGCAGTCCGGCACCGAGCATCAAGGACGGATTGGAGGTGTTGGTGCAGCTCGTGATCGCGGCGATGACTACGGAACCATCCCCCAGATCGAAATTGTCGCCATTGTTCTGGACGTTTGTGTGCTTGGGAGCTTCGGTAAGCGATTTTTCGAACGCGGCTTTCGCGTTGGTCAGCGGGACGCTATCCTGCGGGCGTTTCGGTCCGGCCATCGTGGGGACCACGGAGGCGAGATCGAGCTGCAGCGTGTCCGAGAAAATCGGGTCGGGCGTCTGATCGGTGCGGAACAGGCCCTGTTCCTTGGTGTAGGTTTCGACGAGCTTCACCTGATCCGCGGGGCGCGCGGTGAATCGAAGATACGCGAGCGTTTCGGCGTCGACAGGGAAGAAACCCATCGTCGCGCCGTACTCAGGCGCCATGTTGGCGAGCGTGGCGCGGTCGGGGAGTGTGAGGCTGGAGAGTCCCGTGCCGTAGAATTCGACGAACTTTCCGACGACGCCTTTCTTCCGCAGCATCTGTGTAACAGTGAGTACGAGGTCGGTGGCGGTGGCCCCTTCGGGTAGGCGTCCGTGCAGCTTGAATCCGACAACCGCGGGAATCAACATCGAGAGCGGTTGGCCAAGCATGGCAGCCTCTGCTTCAATTCCGCCGACGCCCCAGCCGAAAACGCCGAGGCCGTTCACCATCGTCGTGTGTGAATCAGTGCCGACGAGCGAATCGGGGAAGGCGATCCAGCCGCCGTCCTGGCGTTCGCGGAAGACCACGCGCGCGAGGTATTCCAGATTCACCTGGTGGCAGATGCCGGTGTCGGGAGGTACGACTTTGAAGTTTTCGAAGCCCTTTTGGCCCCAGCGAAGGAAAGCATAGCGCTCGATATTGCGCCGCATTTCAAGATCGGCGTTGAAAGCGAAGGCGCCCGCTGCACCGAATTTGTCGACTTGCACGGAATGATCGATGACCAGTTCGGCGGGAATCAGCGGATTGATTTTTTTCGGGTCGCCACCGAGAGCTTTGAGCGCGTCGCGCATGGCAGCGAGATCGACGACGGCCGGAACGCCGGTAAAATCCTGCAGCAGAACGCGCGCGGGCATGAAAGAAACTTCTTTTTCGGTGGCGCCGCCGGCGCCCGCGGGATTCCAGCCGGCGAGTGCGGTGATGTCGTCGTAGCGGACGAAGTGGTCGTCTTCGTGGCGCAGCAGATTTTCGAGCAGAACCTTGAGCGACAATGGAAGCTTTGCCACGTTGCCGATGCCGGCGCGCTCCAGCGCTTCCAGGCGGTAGATGTCGAATTTGTCGCTGCCGACGCGGAGCGTAGCGCGCGTGGCGAACGAGTTCTTGGAGGGTAGGCTCACGAAATCAGTCTCTCCTGTAGTGGAAGCAAATCCAGTTTAGCGCAGTCGCGGGGCGTAGGCCCGTCCGTTTTTCTGGATTCGCGTGAAATTGCGCCCGAATAAACATCCTTCGCTTTTTCTCGATTACAGAAATTTCCTACCAAAGTTTTCGGCGACTTACTTGGGTTCCCGTACTCCGCGTCCTCGACTGATCAAATCGTGGGCGGTGCGGGGGACGCGGACCTCTCAATCTTGGGCCGTCCTGCTAACTATCGCATCGTATTCAGTCCGTGAAATTCTGCCACGGCGCCGATCGAGAGACTCGCAATCGCAGCGAACGGCGGCCGCGCAGCGCTCTCCGCCGGGATTTGAATCGAGTGCATCATGAAATCCAGGTTGGGCGCGGCGAATTCGTTGTCGGGCGGGAGCAGGTGCAGACCCGGCGGGAGCCCGGATTAAGGTTAATTACGCAAAGGGTTAAGCCCGTCGCTCACAACCCGATGAGGGGCGGTTTTGGCGGAGGTGGAGACCGAGGCGGGAAGTCGACCGCCCGTAGCCAGGGGGGTCTAGAGTGTATGGAGATAGGCGACGAGATCGCCCAGCTGTTGCCCGGTGAGGGCGCTGCCGGCGGCGGGCATCATGTTGCGGCCGTTGAGGATGGTTTGGCGGACAAAGCGTTCGTTGGCTGGCAGACCGCTGGGCAGGAACGTTTTCTTGAAGATCCCTTGGAGGCGGGGGCCGTTTTCGCCGGGGACGGAATGCGCGTCGTGGCAGGGAGCGCAGGTTTGCTGGTAAATGTGGCGGCCGCTGGCTTGCTGGGCGTTCAGCCCCAGCTCCGCGTCGGACTTTGACGAGTTGTCGTTTCTGCAGCCACAGGAGCATGCCAGAAACGCGAGCGACGCAAGCGCGATGACAGTTCGATTCACGCTGGCATCATATTCTGAAAAGTTCCGAGGACACTACCATCGAATCGCGCACCCAGGCCACTTTCGATCCCAACCAAGAGCACCTGAGAGGGAGCAACTTGATGGCGTCGTGGCGGCGAGTCGATTCAGCGAGCATCGAAAGTTGTTGATCGATGAAATCACGATTCGGACGGACGGGGCCTGCTCGAACCGGCCCGGGGGTAGGACGCTCCGGGTCAGACCGCAGGGCGCTGACGCGGGCGAATTGCTCGATCAGGACGATCGGGGGTCGTTCAGGCTGGCAGGCGTCGGAGAGAGTACAGGCAGCCGCGCTGTCGGAACTGCCCATGGTTTGAGATCTCCGAACGCGGATTCGTGAAGGATCCGCGCCAGGGCACGCTCCGGCTCAATTGACCCAATCCGTTACACATGTCGCTTGGGACTGCAATTCGTGTGGGCACCTCGGAGAGCCTCAGAGCGACGAACCGCCGTGATTCTCTTGGGTTGAAGCTCCGGCTCGCGTATATTTCATAGAAGATGACTTCTCCTGAAACCGACCGGGAACGCTGGCGACTGGCGCGATTGTACGGCAGCATGAGCAATGCCGAAGTGGAGCGCCTGGCGGCCGATGCAGCCGCGCTTTCCGACGCAGCAAAATGGGCGCTGAAAGTGGACCTGGCGCGCCGAGGTCTGAAATCCAAGCTTGCCGAGCCTCCGCCTGAAGCGGAGCCCAAAGCGCACTCCCGGATCGTAAACCTCCGCAAGTACATGACCCTGCCGGAGGCGCTGCTGGCGAAAAGCATTCTTGAATCGGCGGGGATCGAAGCGTTCTTGGGCGATCAGAACATCGTGCGTATGGATTGGTTTCTTTCGAACGCGCTCGGCGGCGTGAAATTGCGTGTGCGCGAGGAAGATGCCGAAGACGCGGCGGCGCTGCTGAACAAGAGCAAGACGGCCTAAGATCGGCGTTTTTCTCGTGCGGGTTTTTCCGCGCCAGGCAGCGGGTCCCAGGCGGCTGCTACGGCTTTGTGCTCTCGGTACAGGCTGCTCGGGACGCGAATCTGGCCGCCGCGGACGAAGCGTTCGTGGTTTTCTTCCAGTTCGTCGGGCAGGTAGCGGTAGTTCACCGTCACGCCGTAGGACGCTTCCATTCCGTAAGGCCGCAGATTTCCGAACACATTGATGCGTTCCAGCCGCGCGCCATTGGAAAGATGAAACGTGGCGACCGGGTCGTAGAGTTTTCCGCCGCGGCGGGCTCGCGTGAGATAGGCGAGTGCGAGGCGCTCGAGAGGCTCGGCAAGAAGTTTGCGATTCGCGACGGGATCCTCGAGCAGCCGGAAAAGAACATCGACGGTGTTGCGCCGCCCTCCGACGGCGCCGAGCTCGCGCGAATATTCCTCGAGAAGGCGCGAAAGGCGTTCGCGGCTGAAGCCGAGCGGGTTGTCGTTGTCATGCAGCGCGCGGGCGAAAAGAGGCAGCGGCGAGAGCGTGCTGTAGGTGCGGATGTTCGGGAATTCGGCGGCAAGTTCGGCGACCACCTGCTTGATCAGGAAGTTTCCGAACGGGACGTTGCGCAGGCCGGTGAGGCAATTGTTGATGGAATAAAAGATCGCGGTATCGGCTTTGTCTGGATCAAGGACGGGTGCGTTGACGTCGAGCAGCGGCTCGAGGTCGCCGGCGAGGCCCTTCGCGAGCGCGACTTCGACGAAGATGATCGGCTCGTCGGCCAAAGCGGGATGAAAAAACGCGAAGCAGCGGCGGTCGGCCTCGAGCCTGCGCCGCAGATCGGGCCAGCCATTGATCTCGTGCACCGATTCGTAACGGATCAATTTTTCGAGAATGCGTGCCGAGGTTTGCCAGCTGATGCGTTC
>JBAVUW010000142.1:0-1599 GCA_049696975.1 Candidatus Acidiferrales bacterium
GGCCATGGACGTCCTGAACCTGCGCAGCACCCATCGGGCGGTCGCCGGCGGGGGGCCGAGCGCCGAGGGCAACATCACCAAGCTCGTGTTGTCGGAGAACGGCCAGGAGATGGCGTCCATGATCGCCGCCCTGACCGGCCCCGAGACCGCATTCCTGGAGGGCCCGGGCGCCTTCGCCGGGAACCTCGTCCTGTCCAACCGCGCCATGTCGATCGCCGGCGGCACGTCGGAGATCAAGCGCAACCAGATCGGCGAACGAATCCTCGGCTTGCCGCGCGATCCGCTGGTCAGCTAGTGCTCTCGCGCGTAAGTCATTGTGACTTACGCGACTCGTAGAGGGCGCCCGTCATAGGTCCAGCGGAACGGTGCGGCCCGGCGGTTGTAGTCCTTGATGAAGGCGATGATGCGATCGGCCAGTTCGTCGACCGAAGCGAACTCGCCACGGCGCAGGAGTCGGCGTTCGAGGATCGAGAAGAACAGCTCGACCTGATTGAGCCAGCTGGCGTGGGTGGGCGTGAAGTGGATGTGCACATGGGGGTTGTGCTCCAAGAAGGTCGCGACTGCTCCAGTCTTGTGCGCGCTCAGGTTGTCGGCGATGCAGTGCAGTTCGAGACCAGGGGGCGTCTGACGCACCAGGTCGGCCAGGAACTCCACGAAGTTCTCTGAGCGCGTGGAATCGGTGACCCAGCCGGCGATGCCGCCATCGTGGACGTCGAGGGCGGCGAAGAGAACGGCGGTGCCGTGGCGCTGGTACTCGAACTCCCGTCGGGTCCTCTTGCCGGGAATGGCCGGCTTGGTCGGATTGATCCTCGACTTGGCCTGCAGGCCTGACTTCTCGTCCACGCTCCACACCACGGCGTTGGTGGGCGGGTTGAGGTAGAGGCCGCACACATCGGACGCCTTGGCCCAAAAGTCCGGGTCGTGGCTGGTCATCCAGGACTCGACTTGCCAGGGCTTGAGGTCCAAGGACTTGCAGATCCGCCAGGCTTGCGAGGCCGAGATGGCCACCCCGTGCTGCGCCATGGCACCAGCCAGTGCCTCCATCGTCCAGCGGGTCGCGCCCTCGGGCGGATCTTCGGTGACCAGTTTCACCAAGAGCAAGACGTCGTCATGGTCATAGACGACAGGGCGGCCCGGGCGATCTTCGTCTTCGAGGCCAGCCAGACCGAACTCCTCGTAGCGTTTCCGCCAGATCCCGACCTGGTTGTAGTGCAGATCGACCAGTTCGCCGATGGTCCGATTCGACTCGCCATCGGCCATCAGCAGGATCATGCGCGCCCGCTTGGCGGCTCGTGCCTCAATGGTGTTGGACCGCACACGCGCTTCGAGTTCAGCACGGTCACCTCGACGCAGTTTGAGGGGAGGAAGTCGCATCCCTCCATGAAATCACATCACTGTTATTATCGCGAGGATCCACTAGATATGCTCACCCGCGAACCGAATGGCCGTGGTCGATCCTTCCGAGAGCTCCAGCCTCACAGCGTGGTTGCAGCGCGATACCGCCCTCCGTCGCTTCCTGCGCACCGAGACTGCGAGTGGTGCCCTCCTACTGGCCGCGGCAATGGGAGCCCTTATCTGGGTCAACGTCGACGCATCCTC
>JBAVUW010000143.1:0-12164 GCA_049696975.1 Candidatus Acidiferrales bacterium
ACTGGAAGAATCGCTGGCTGAGGCGGCAAGAAGCCACGCGAGCCTGGCCGCAAGGGCGCAGCCGTTCATCGATGCGGTCGCCAGTCCCACGCCCGCTCCCGGCGGCGGCTCGGTGGCCGCACTGGCGGGTTCGCTCGCGGCGGCACTGGGGCAGATGGTGGCTGGTATTTCTAGCAAGAAGAAATCGCTGGCGGCCCATGCGCCGCAGCTCGAGTCGATCGAGAAGGAGTTGCAGCAAACCTGCAAGGCTCTGGCCGAGGGAATCGATCGCGACGCGGCGTCGTTCGATTCCGTGCTGACGGCCTACCGGCTTCCGCGCGACACCGCCGAAGCATCGAGCAACCGTGACCGCGCGATCCAGAAGGCGCTGGTGGGCGCCGTCAGCGTGCCGCTGGAGATGGCGCGCCGGGGCGCCGAGGTTTTTGACACGCTCAGGCAACTGGAACCGATGGCCGGGCCGTCTATGTTGTCAGACGTGCGCGTGGGCCGCATGATGGCCGCGACGGCGGTTCGCGGTGCGCTTGAGAACGTGAACACCAATCTCGCATCCGTAACCGATGCGGCTTTCGCCAGCGGCGTGCGCGCGGAGGTGTTATCTCTCAGCATCCGCGTGGGCGAAACTGCCGTCGCCACCGGCCGTTAGAGCTATCCTGAAGCCCTGAGGTTACTAAAGTGAAACGACAAATACGGTGGTTTGCGGGAATCGGACTGCTGGCGTCGCTTATCTACATGACCGCGCTGGCATGTATGCCCCAGCCGACCTCCGCCGGATCGCTCAGCACCGCCGTCATCGGCATGTTTCCGAAGGAGGTGGGTGAGTTCACCTACGCGGATCTGAAAGGGGCACGAAAATTCCCCTGGTTCGGCCAGCTGAAAGAGCAGCTGTTGCCGAGCCACTTCCGAGATTTCGAGAAATTCCTGGCGTCCGCGGGTGTCGATCCGAATACGCAGGTCGACGAGCTCGCCTGGGGCGGAATCAGCGCCACGAAAACTAGCGGCGAAGAGGTCGTGGGCGTCGCGTTGGGTGCGTTCAACCCCTCCGCCAGCGAGGACCACTTCAAGACGCAAAAGCTCCCGATGATTGACTATCACGGCTATCACATGTACGCATTCGGTACGGGCTCCGGCGCCGGGGATATCCTGTTCATGTACATTGACGCGAATACCGCGGCGTTCGGCAGCCGTCCAGCGCTCGAAAAACTGGTGGACGTTCGCACGGGAGTGACCGAAAGCCTGCTGGCCAACGACCTGATTTTTCCGTTGATCAATGAAGCCAACGGCACGGGCCTGATCTGGGGCGTGCTCAACAAAAACTACGCGCACATGGCGCTGACGCAGCTGCTGCCGGAAGCGAGTCAGTTCGCGCAAGCGGCGCCGATCGTGGGCCGGATCAAGGCCATGACGATTAGCGTGACCGCTGACAGTGGAATCGATGCGAACTTTCAAGCGGTCTGCAGCACGCCCGACGATGCCAATCTGCTGGCTGCGGGAATGCAAGGCGCGCTGATGATGCGCCGCTATCAGGAAGCGCAGGGCCATCCCGATCTTGCCGGCGCTCTCGATCAGGTGCGCATTTCACCGGCCGGCGACCGATTGAAAATCGACCTGCCGGTAACCCAGGACCAGCTGCTGTCGATCATCAAGACGCGTGCGCTTGCCACGTCGATGTGAACCGGCGGTGATCTGGCTGAGTAGGGATTTTCAGGGAAAGCAATTTCAGCAAGCCGACCCGGATTTCGCTGCACCGCAGGACTTCAATAACGTGACTCGCACGCCGCCTTCGCGCGATTCGCATCGGATGCGATCGTTCGCCCTGCCTTCCAATTGCTTGCGCATCCCCTCCGGGTTTGGACCCGCCGGCGATTCGAACGTGAGCTCCAAGCGATCCGGGAATTCATCGACGATCAGCCGCGTCGTTGCTGCGGCGCTTCCATTGGCGGAAACAGCCATTTCACGAGATGCGTTGGCGGCGGCAGACGCAACCTCCCGTTGAGCGTCCTCTGAGAAGCCTGCCCGCCCTGCCGCATGAGCGACGATGGTCTCTACCGAGGCAAGGAGCCGCGGATCGTTGTCGAGGTTGCACTCGATTCGACTGGTTCGGGCGCCCGAGGCAGCGGAGGCAGGCTTCGCGGCAGGCTCTGCGCTCATCGAAATTCCCCGGACTCGGCCACGTGCAGATCGCAGGCTTCGCGGCAATCCGGGCAGTAATACATGCCGTCCTCGCAAAGACGGATATTTTCCATAGACTGGCAGAAGGAGCAGTATTTCTCGCAAGTGCACTGGTGTTCCGTCTTGTCGCACTGCGCGCAAACGACGATGGTCGCCATGGTGGTCCCTCCGCCGGGAGCCGGGTTCGCCTCACACAATACTAGGTGACAGACGCGCGCGAGACAAGCGCAGCCGAGGCCATCGAAGCGCCGACCCGGCTAGCGCTGCTTCTCGTTCCGGGCCTTTTCGACCGGCAAAGCTCGCTGTGCCGCGACCGTCGGCTTGATTTCCGACGTCGCCGTTGCCGGAGTAGTCGCCGGAAAGGTCAGTTCGCGTCCGTCGGAAATCGCGGCAGCAGCTTCGAAGCGCGATTCCAGTACCGGCGAAGCCATCGGCACCAGCGCTCCTTCGGCTTCCTTCAGGAAGGTCAGACCGGTGTCGCCCTGGTTCCAGTCAATCGAGATCACGTCGCCGAGCTGCACCTGGCTGGTCGCCAGCAGGCTGGCCAGCGGATACACCACGTTGCGTTCAATCGCCCGCTTCAGGTGACGCGCGCCATATTTGAGGTCCGTACCCTCGCGCAGCAGGAAATCCCGCGCGGGCTGCGTGACGCGGAACAGGAAGCGGCCTTTGGCCGTTTCGAGCACGCGTTGCTGCACCATGCCCAGCTCGATTTCGAGGATCTGTTCGAGCTGCTGTGAGCGCAACGGATGGAACACAACGACTTTGTCGATGCGGTTCATGAACTCCGGCGCGAATTTGCGCTTGGCCGCTTCGGCCGCCGTACGCTCGACCTTCTGGTCGAGGCCCGTCTGTGTTTCCGGCCGCAGCAGGGGAGCGAAACCCATTCCGCCGGTCATCAGCTCGGTGATTTCTCCGCCACCGAGGTTCGAGGTCATGAAAATCATGGTCTGCGAAAGATCGACGCGGCGATTGTCGCCGAGCGTGAGCGTGGCCTTGTCCAGAATGCCAAGCAGTAGCTGCCAGAGCGCGTCGGAGGCTTTCTCGATTTCGTCGAACAGAAGGAAGCTAATCTTCAATTTGTCGGTGTGATATTGGGCGAGCGCCTCCTGCGTGATCAGCGGATGGGTCTCGCGGTGCCCGAGGTATCCCGGAGGCGAACCGATCAGCTTGGCAATTTCATGCGAATGCTGGAATTCTGCGCAATCGATCTTGATGACCGCGCGCGGATCGCCGAACAGCACTTCAGCCGTTGCTTCCACCACGCGCGTCTTGCCCGCGCCAGTCGGCCCGAGGAACAAGAGATTCCCCACCGGGCGGCCAGGCGAATTCAAACCGGCGCGAAATACCTGGTACAGATCGACGACAGCCTGCACAGCTTCGTCCTGCCCAACGATCTTTCGTCGCAGCCCTCCCTCGAAATCACGCGACTCCACGCTGCGGAGGGTCGGGTCGAGTTGTAGTGCTTGCGCGCCCATGGCAATGCTCCCTACCGGAACTTTCTGCCGCTTTCAAGATTGCGCGGTTCGGAGCGCTCGAATTGATCGAGCTTGATGTCCACCGTCGACCGCAGCAATCGCAATTGCGTGACCAGTTCCCGGCTCGAATTGGCGCGATCCGTCAACACCAGCATCGGCGGCGAAAGATCGGCCAGGTCCAGGTTAAGGTTGCGTAAGGAATGCATCAGGTTCTGCACATACAGCGAACGTATATTGAACAGCTCGACCCGGCTGCTGACCCGCTCGCGCAGGTTCGACCAGTTCAGCTCGAGGAAAGGGTGGCTTCGCGACACCGTGCGGACCACTTCGTCGGTGATGCGCGGCCGTTCGCCCAGCCGCGCCAGTTGGAGCTGCTGCACTTTCCCTTGCCGGCGCACGTTGTGCACCAGAAAGTAGGTGTTCCCTTTTCGTCGTACGAAAGCCACGACTATCTCTCCTTCGAGCCGGGCACCACGTCCAACTGGGACGTAGTGTATGGGCCGTCCACTACACGGTCAATGGTACGATGCAAGAGATGGACCAAAGTTGCATCGAATTGGTTAATGCCGGGCCGGAAAGCGCCGCCGACAGGGGAGTGCTGCAAATAAGGGGTTTGACGACTGCGGCGGGCCGCGTGGGCAAGCAAATTTCGATCGCACTCATTTAGATGCTGAATCGAGGCAGCGGGAAGCTTCGAAGGAGGGCCCCTTGTCGTGGGAGTTGGTATACCAAGTGGTGAAAAAGATCCCGCGCGGACGCGTGACCACCTACGGTGAGTTGGCGAAGCGGCTGCGGATTCGTGGCGGTGCGCGCGTGGTGGGCTACGCGATGGCGGGCTGTCCCAACGGGCGCGGAATTCCGTGGCACCGCGTGGTGGGTGCCGGCGGACGGCTGATCATTCGGGAGCCCTACGGCAGCTTGCAACGGAAGCTGTTGGAGTCGGAAGGCGTGAAGATTGAAGGCGCGCGAATCGACATGAAGCTGTACGCTCTCGCACCGCCGAAAAAGAAACTCCCCGCTCGGCCGCGAGAACGGGCACGTCCGCATGCTCGCCGACGTGCACGCTGATTCGCGCGGCTCCCGGCGATTGTGTTGTAGAATTGTTTCTCCCCGACACTAGGGATTCATTCCGTGGGCGAACCCATCATTCAGGTCGAGAACCTCTACAAGAACTACGGCGCCGTGGAAGCGTTGCGCGGCGCGAGTTTCGCCGTGCAGGAAGGTGAGGTTTTTGGCCTGCTGGGACCAAACGGCGCGGGGAAAACGTCAACCATCGAAATCCTGGAAGGCCTGCGGACAGCCGATCGCGGCGTGGCCCGGGTTTGCGGCCTCGATCCTGAAAAAGCCGGCGAGAAATTCAAGGAAATCATCGGAGCGGTTTTGCAAGCCACTTCCCTTCCGCAGAAACTGCGCGTACGGGAGGCGCTCGACCTGTTCGCGAATTTCTATCCGAAGCGGACCGACGTGGGCCTGTTGCTGAAGCGTTTTCAACTCGAGGAAAAAGCCAACGCCTTCTACAGCGAGCTTTCCGGCGGGCAGAAGCAGCGGCTGGCACTGGCCATGGCGCTGGTGAACGATCCGCGGGTCATATTTTTGGACGAGCCGACGGCGGGCCTCGATCCGCAGGTCCGGCGGGAAATTTACGACATCATCGCCGAGCTGCGCGGCAGCAAAAAGACCGTGCTGATCACCACCCACTACATCGAAGAAGCCGAGCGGCTGTGCGACCGCGTGGCGATTATCGACCAGGGCCGCGTGATTGCGCTGGGCACGCCGCGCGAGTTGAAGCAAGGCTCGGCCGGAACCACGCGCATCGAGGTGCGAGTCGCGCGCCCGCTCACAAATGGCATGATGGGCAAGCTGGAAGGCGTTGCGAGCTGCCACGAGTTCGACGGCGCGTGGGTGCTCAGTTCGACGCGCCCGCCAGCGACCATTGTCGCGCTGGTGAAACAATTGGAAGCGGAGAATAACGAGCTGCAGAGCCTGGAAATGTTTTCGCCGTCGCTCGAGGACGTGTTCATCGAACTGACCGGACGCCGGTTACGGGAGTGACATGGGGATCTGGAGCCGTACATGGACGCTGACGAAGGTGCGGTTGGTGCTGGCAACGCGCAATCGCGCGTTCTTCTTCTTCAGTCTGGTAATGCCTCTGATCTTTCTGGTCGGCGCCGTGGTGTTCATCGGGAATCACACGCAGTGGGCTGGTTACATCCTCGGCGCGATTCTGACCACGACCGTCATGGGCAGCTTCTGGGGGCTAAGCGTGCAGCTTGTCACGTTCCGCGAACAAGGGATTCTGCGCCGATTCCGAATTGCGCCCGTGGGAGCGGGACCGATGCTCGCATCGAGCATCATTGCGAACTATTTCATGGCGCTTCCGGTCGTTACGCTGGAGATTCTGGTCTGCCGCTTCGTGCTGCACATGCAGAATTGGGGAAACCTTCCGGCGATCGTGCTGCTGGTGACAATTGGCTCGGCGACGTTCTCCTCGCTCGGGCTGATCGTGGCCAGCGTGACGAACACCATGCAGGAAACGCAGATGATCAACAACCTGATCTGGATGGCATTCATTTTTCTGGGCGGGGCTACGATTCCGATCGGCTCTTTTCCCCATTGGCTGCAGCATGTTGCACTGTTCATTCCCGCGCAATATCTTGCCACCGGCCTGCAATCGGCCGCCACATGGCAAGCCTCGTTCTGGGAAGTGCTGGAAGACTCCGTGGCGCTGTTGCTGGGGCTTTTCGTTGCGTTCGAGATGTCGCGCAGGCTTTTCCGCTGGGAGCCCGAAGCGAAGGCCCCTCGGACGGCGAAGCTTTGGGTGGTGGCGGCGTTCGTGCCGTTCCTGATTTTCGGCGCGTGGGAGAACTATCACGGCTCGCAGCTGAAGCGGGTGGACGCGAACTATCACATGCTGCGGGAAATGATGCCGGGCCAGATGACTGCGCCGCGCTGAAAATCCGAATCCCCTTTTGACTTTGCCGTCGTTGAAGGAGCAGCCATGAAAGCGATTCGCGTTCACCAGTTCGGCGGACCCGAAGTTTTGAAGCTGGAGGAAGTGCCCGACTTAAAACCGGGAGCCGGCCAGGTAGTCGTGCGCATGCGCGCGGTCGGCGTGAATCCGGTCGAGGCGTACATGCGCGCGGGCACTTATCCGCGCAAGCCAGCCCTGCCCTACACGCCCGGCCAGGACGGCGCCGGAGAGGTCGAATCGATCGGCCCAGCGGCAAGCACGGGCGAGCCGGTGAAATTCAAGCCGGGTGATCGCGTATATATCGCCGGCAGCCTCAGCGGCGCCTACGCCGAGCAATCGCTTTGCGACGCCCGGCTGATTTTCCCATTGCCGGCCCATGTCTCGTTCGCGCAGGGCGCGGCGATGAACGTTCCCTACTCGACGGCCTTTCGCGCGCTGTTTCACAAAGCGAAGGCGCGAGGTGGCGAAACGGTCCTGATCCACGGCGCGAGCGGCTCCGTGGGCAGCGCGGCCGTTCAACTGGCGCGGGCTGCAGGGCTGCAGGTGGCGGGCACGGTTGGTAGCGATCGTGGGCGCAAGCTCGTGCTCGACGAAGGCGCACACGAAGTGCTCGACCATAAATCGGACAAACACTTCGACGAAGCGCTGGCGCTGACCGACGGTCGCGGATTCGACGTGATCATCGAAATGCTCGCCAATGTGAACATGGGCCGCGATCTGCCGCTTCTGGCGCAGCGCGGGCGCCTGGTTGTGGTGGGCAACCGCGGTACCGCCGAAATCGACGCGCGACAGATGATGTCGAAAGACGCCGTGGTCTACGGCATGAGCATGTGGAACGCGTCGACCGAGGACGTGATCAGCATCCATTCAGCACTGGCCGCGGGCCTGGAGAACAAAACGTTGCGTCCGGTGATCAACCGGGAAATTCCGCTGGCCGAAGCTGCGCGCGCGCACCTGGCCTTGATGGCCGGCGACGCACACGGAAAAATCGTCCTGATTCCGTAGTACGCTCGTCACCCCGATGCTAAGAATCGCACCCATCGAAACGGGAGCCACCCACAGCCTTCTCCCCGCGGTTGCGGGCGCGCTGATCATTGCGGTCGTGCTCTGGGAGGCGTTCGAGACCATCGTCCTGCCCCGCCGTGTGGCCCGACGAGTCCGGCTGACACGTTACGTCTATCGCGGAATGTGGGCGCCCTGGAAAGCCGTCGCGCGCCGCATGCAAAAGGCGAAGTCGCGCGAGACATTCCTCAGCTATTTCGGCCCGCTGTCTTTGCTGATTTTATTCGCGATTTGGGCAGGCACCATCGTTTGCGGGTTCGCGCTCATGTATTACAGCGGCGCGGCGCAGGATTCCACGCACCCGAGGTTTGAAACCTGCCTCTATTTGAGCGGGACAACGATGTTCACGCTCGGCATTGGCGACGTCGTGCCCCACACCGCCTTCGAACGCTTTGTGGTGGTGATGGAGAGCGGCCTCGGCCTCGGTTTCCTGGCATTGATCCTGAGTTATCTGCCGGTGATCTATCAGGCGTTCTCGCGCCGCGAGGTAAATATCGTCCTGCTCGACGCGCGCGCTGGCTCGCCGCCCACGGCCACCGAAATCCTGCGCCGTCACCCCGGCTCGATGTATGCGGAGGATCTCGATCGACTGCTGCGCGATTGGGAACGTGCCTCGGCGGAAATTCTCGAAAGCCACGTGTCGTATCCGGCCGTCAGCTATTTCCGCTCGCAGCACAACAACGAGTCCTGGCTTGCGGCCCTCACAGCCATCCTCGACAGCAGCAGCCTGCTGCTGACCTGCATCGATCATCCCGCGTCGCGCCAGGCGAAGCTGACGTTCGCGATGGCCCGCCACACGATCGTCGATATCGCCCAGCTTTTCAACGAAGCTCCGATTTACGACGGAGCTGACCGCCTGCCGGGCGCCGAATTCAAACGGCTGAGCGGAGTGCTGGCGCAAGCCGGTTTTCCGGTACGAGACGAGCTGCATTCCTGCGAAAAGCTGACGAAGCTTCGCGCGATGTACGAGCCCTTCGTACTCGGGCTGGCCCGCTACCTCTACATGGAAGTACCGCCTTGGATTCTGGCCAAGGAAATCACCGACAATTGGAAGACCAGCGCCTGGGGCCGCATCTCCGGCCTCGCGAGCGACCGCGAAACGCTCGACGATCACAACGACTGAGGGCCTTCCTCTCGCGCCGCCCGACGACTGCGCTCCGGTCCAATTTGGCGCGGATTCACGCACGCCACACGACACGGCGCCCCTGACGGCAAAAATGCGTGTGCTATACTTTCTCCTTCATCGGGCCATAAAAGTTTCTTTCGACGATGCGGAGAGCGCCATGAGCCTGCCCAAGACCGAGAAAATCTGGCACAACGGTAAGTTCATCAAGTGGGACGACGCCACGATCCACGTGCTCTCGCACGTCGTCAGCTACGGCTCGGCGGTTTTCGAAGGCATCCGCTGCTACGACGCGTCCCAGGGCCCCGCCGTTTTCCGCCTCCGCGAACACATGCAGCGCCTGATTCACTCCGCTTATATCTACCGCATGGAGCTGCCTTATTCGGTCGAAGATCTCTCTACTGCGGCCCTCGAGCTCGTGCGCCTGAATAAAACCCCCGCGTGTTACATCCGGCCAATCGTGCTGCGCGGCTATGGCGATGCAGGCGTGAATCCCACGAACAATCCCATCGAGACCTATCTGGCCTGCTGGGAGTGGGGAAAATACCTGGGCGAGGAAGCTCTGAAATCCGGCGTAGACGTCTGTGTCAGCTCGTGGAACCGCCCGGCGCCCAACACGCTGCCACAAATGGCCAAGGCCGCCGCCAATTATATGAACTCGCAGCTCATCCGCATGGAAGCGAAAGTAAACGGTTATGAGGAAGGCATCGCGCTCGACACGAACGGTTACGTGAGTGAAGGCTCCGGCGAGAACATTTTTGTGGTGAAAAATGGATCTCTGACCACGCCACCGCTCGCGAATTCGGCCCTCCCCGGCATCACACGCGATTCAATCATGAAGCTCTGCCGCGATTTGAGCATTCCCGTCGCCGAGCAGGTGATTCCGCGCGAAATGCTCTACATCGCTGACGAAATTTTCTTCTGCGGCACTGCGGCCGAAGTGACGCCCGTCCGCTCCGTCGATCGCATCAGGATCGGCAGCGGCGCTCGCGGTCCGATCACCAAGCGCGTGCAGGATGAATTCTTCGGCATCATCAACGGCAAGACGCCCGACCGTCACGGGTGGCTATCTCCGCTGAACGTCCCCAGCGCTGTCGTTCGCTGAGCGGCGATCGGCTGGCTTGCAGGTTCTTTGACTCCCCTTCGGGGATTCTGTAGAATCCGCGCGGTCGCAATTCAAGCATGTTCAATCTCCTTCGGAAACTCACCGCGGAATTTCTCGGTACCTTCGCATTCGTCTTCGTCAGTGCGGGTTCGATCTGCACGGACGCCTACCTCGTCTCTACGGGGCAGAACGGACTTGGCTGGCTTGGAATCGCGATCGCCGCCGGGTTGACCTTTGGCGTGATGGCTCCCGCGCTCGCGCATATTTCCGGAGGACACCTGAATCCCGCTATCACCATCGGCTTCTGGGTCACGCGTCGATTGAGCACGCTCAATACAATCAGCTACTGGATCGCCCAGCTGGCCGGAGCCATTGCCGCAGCCTACGCGGTCAAACTGATCATTCCGGACAGCACCTGGACGGCGAAAGCGCTCGGTTCGATGACCCCGGAGCTCGGTGGAGACTTCACCCGCGCACACGCCATCGCCCTCGAAGCCGTACTGACGTTCTTTCTTGTGCTCGTCGTCTTCGCGACGAGCGTCGACGCGAAAGGCGCACTCCGAAAAGTGGGCGGCTTCGCCACGGGCCTGACAGTCGCGGCAGGAACTCTCCTGGGCGGACCCTTCACCGGAGGAGCCATGAACCCGGCTCGCGCCCTGGGTCCGGCTCTGGCCTCCACGCACTGGCAGAACCACGGGGTCTATTGGGCTGGACCTTTGCTCGGAGGCGTCGTGGCGGCATTCGTTTACGACCGCGTCTTTCTCCGCGATCAACCGCCGGCGTAGCAGCCGTCTGCCTGGACGGCTCTTCGCTCTCCCGGCAGGCAATCCATTGCACCCCTAGAAACTTGTGCGCCTCGTGATGTTGTTGGGTACTAGAACCCATGTTAGCTTGGCTTCAGACAGCACCGAGGGAGTGTTCGCGATGGCCCTGAATATCGACGACCTGCTGCGCCGTGCGGTGGATAGCCGCGCCTCCGACCTGCACCTGAAGGTCGGCAACCACCCATATCTTCGCATCGACGGCCAGTTAGGCGGCCTCACCGATGTCCCCCGGATCACGCCGGAGGAAATGCTGTCGATGGCCTTCAGCATGATGACCAACCGCCAGAAGCAGAAATTCAAGGAAACCGCTGAGCTGGATATGGCGTACGGCGTCGCCGGCCTGGGTCGTTTCCGCGTCAACGTCTTCCAGCAGCGCGGCAACGTCGGTATGGTTCTGCGCGTCATCCCCACCAAGATTCGCACGATCGAAGAGCTCGAGCTGCCCCGCGTGCTGATGCAGGTCTGCGAAGAGCAGCGCGGTTTGATCCTCACCACCGGTACCACCGGTTCCGGCAAGTCGACGACTCTCGCCGCCATGATCGATCGCGTAAATTCGCTGCGCGCCGAACACATCATCACCATCGAAGATCCGATCGAATATCTGCACCGCGACAAAAAAGGATTCATCAACCAGCGCGAAGTGGAAGTCGATACTTCGTCGTTTTCGACTGCGCTGCGCGCTGCGTTGCGCCAGGATCCGGACGTGATTCTGGTCGGCGAAATGCGTGACCTGGAAACCATTTCCACCGCTCTGCTCGCCGCGGAAACCGGACACCTGGTGCTTTCGACACTGCACACACTCGACGCCACGGAAACGATTCAGCGCATCATCGCTGTCTTCCCGCCGCCGGAGCAAAAACAGATTCGCCTCCAGCTCGCCGGAACACTGAAAGCCGTGGTCAGCCAGCGCTTGGTGCGCAAAAGCGACGGCACCGGCCGCGTGCCGGCCGTCGAGGTGATGATCGCGACCGGGTACATCCGGGATTGCATCATCAATCCGGACAAAACCCGCATGATCCGCGACGCCATCGCCGCTGGCACCAGCCAGTACGGCATGCAGACTTTCGATCAATCGCTCTTCGATCTCTATTCCCGCAACCTGATCACTCTCGAAGAAGCCCTGACGCGCGCCTCGAACCCGGATGATTTCCACCTCCGCGTGCAGGGCATCCGCTCCTCCGCCGATTCCGCCCGCGAGGACATGGAACGCGCCATGAACGAATTCGAGCGCCTCGGCAAACGCTAGCGTTTTCCCTTCACACAAAAGCAGGGGTATTCCGCCTGTCGCGATCGCGCGACTCGCCTCCCCTGTCGAGCCATTTAAGAATGTAACCGTAGCGATGGTCATCGAGACATTTGCAATGTAACCGTAGATTCGCCGTCGCCGCCGTGGCTGTGGGAAAGTGGAAATCGCTTTCTGATTTCCAAGCTC
>JBAVUW010000144.1:0-4368 GCA_049696975.1 Candidatus Acidiferrales bacterium
ACACTCGGCACGCGCACGGTTCCCGGCACGGGGCTCACGATCCCCGCCCCAGCCGCCATCGCGCCGCCGCCGACCACGCTCTTCAACGCATTTGCAAACGCATCCGCCGACTGGAAGCGATCCTTCGGATCCTTCGCCATCGACATCAGGATGATGTCGCTCAATCCCTTCGGCAGATCAGGCCGCAACACCACCGGCGGCTGCGGCGTCTCCTGCAAATGCGCGGACATGATCGAATAATTGCTGTGCCCGCGGAACGGCAGCTGCCCGGTTACCATCTCGTAGATCGAAACGCCCATCGAATACAGATCCGAGCGCTGATCGACAGCTTCGCCGCGCACCTGCTCAGGGGACATATAGTTCAGCGATCCGAGCGTCGTTCCTGTAACCGTCATTCCCTGTTCGTTATTCGGGCGGGCGATACCGAAATCCATCAGCTTCACGACGCCCTCGTGCGTCAGCATCATGTTCGCGGGCTTCACGTCGCGATGGATCACATTCAGCTTGTGCGCATAGCTCAACGCGCTCAGCAGCTGCGTCGAATAGTTCACCGCCTCGGCCGGAGGAATCGGTCCTTGTTGCAGCCGCGTGGCCAGCGTCGTGCCGTCGACGTACTCCATCATCATGATCAATTGGTTGTCGAGCGTCATCGCCGTGTTCAGCGCAGCGATGTTCGGATGATTCAGGCTGGCCAGGAGCTTGATCTCGCGCAGAAACCGGTCGGCGAGCTCTTTCTGGCTCGTGAGATTCGCGAGCAGGACTTTCATGGCCTCGACGCGATCCGAGATCACGTTGCGGACCTTGTACACCTTGCCCATGCCGCCCGCGCCGAGCACACCGAGGACTTCGTAATCGCCTATGCGCTGTCCTGAAACAAAATCGTCGCCCATGAAACGCTCCTTTGGGACCATCTGTTGGGCGGATTTTAGCTGTTGCTTACGTTGGGGGCAAATTTATTTCAACTTACGCGCAGGCGACTGGGAGGGAGCATTCGATTCGGCCATCAAGAGGCGGGCAACGAGCCTGTCCAGGCGCGCCTGATTCTCTGCAGTGATTTCGGTGAATTGCACGCCCATGCCTTCGGCCCCGATGACGTTCCGCACTGTTGTCCGTCCGCGAATCTCGCCCTCCGGTACGGACAGCAGCACGGGAAGAACGGTGCCGACCGGCAGCGGCGTCGGCGTGGCGATGAACATCCCACCCACATTCAGATCCCGCACGCGCGACACGTTCTGATGTTTTTCGTTCTGCCACGCCACCCAGACGCCCTTGGGCGTTGCGACGCGTTGATGTCGGCGGTCCGCTTTCGTGCCTTCTTTCCTCATCGTGCGTGAAGCTCCCGAGCGTCAGCAATCGACAATGCGGTGGGACCACAGCTGCATCCCGTCTTGGGAATTTTCATCGAGGCCGAACGAACCAATGATACCAATGGGCCCGAGCAATGGCTGAGGCTTTTGCTTTGTGCGTTCCAAACAAGGCGGAGTCTTGTGCGGTCTCCCTTGGGTGTCCTGCGGCGTTTCCCCGGGGGCGAGGCCTTCACTCCCAAGCCCAAGTGATCGAGACCACTCTCATCGTGTACACTAGTGAATTGCGGTGCAATCAGAACTTTCGGCCATGAAGGTTTCTCTTCTAGATCTCAAAGCGGAATACGCCGGGCTGCGGGACGAAATCCTGCCCGCTCTCGAACGGGTTTGCCAGAATTCATCCTTCGTACTGGGCCCTGAAGTCGAAGCCTTCGAGCGCGAATTCGCCGACTTCTGCGGCACCAAGCACTGCGTCGCACTCAGCACCGGCACGGCCGCGCTCCATCTGGGTCTGCTCGCGCTCGGCGTCCAAACCGACGACGAGGTCATCACCTGCCCGAACACGTTCCTCGCCACGGCCGAGGCCATTACCTACTGCGGCGCCGTCCCCGTGTTCGTCGACATCGACCCCGCCACCGGCAATCTGGATCCGAAGCTCATCGAACGCTTCATCACCCCGCGAACCCGTGCGATCCTCCCGATCCATCTCTACGGCCGCGCGGCGGACATGGACGCGATCCGCGAAATCGGCGCACGGCGCAACATCCGAATTCTCGAGGACGCCGCCCAGGCCCATGGGGCCCGTTATCGCGGCCGCCGCGTCGGTGGTCTCGGTCACGCCGCCGCGTTCAGCTTTTATCCCACGAAGAACCTGGGCGCGTATGGCGAAGGTGGTGCACTGACCACCGACGATGACCAGATCGCCAAATTCGTCCGCGCCGCCCGAAATCACGGCCAAACCGCCCGCTACGAGCACGAATTCGTAGGCTACAACTACCGCCTGCAGGGTTTTCAGGGCGCCGTGCTGCGAATCAAGCTCCGCCACTTGTACGCTTGGACGAAACGTCGTCAGGAAGTCGCGCGCGAGTATCGTCGCGCACTCGCCGGCGCGCGCGTCGAATTCCCCGTCGACGACCCGCGCGACGAGTGCGTCTACCACCAGTTCGTGATCTACGTGGACAACCGCAGCGCGATGATCTCTCATCTCGCCGCCCGCGAGATCGAAACCGTGATTCACTACCCCAAGCCCGTACACCTCCAGCCGGCCTATTCCTCGTTGGGTTGTCCGCAGGGGACCTTCCCTCGCGTCGAGCGCGCCTGCGACCGCGTCCTGAGCCTGCCCATGAACCCACAGCTGACCGACGAGCAGGTCGCCTACGTAGCGAAAGCGGTACGAGAAGTGGCAGGCGAGCAGCAAGCAGCAGCCAGCTGATCGAGCAAGGCCCGGGAGAAGCTTCTAGGCGTTGGCCTCAAAGGAAGCCTGATTGTGCGGCGAGGGAGCCTCGCCCGATTCCAGGTTCGATGGCGGCGTAAAACCCGCGACGCTCGCGGCGTTCGTGCTGCTGCCGGCGCGGTCGCGAATGATCTCCGACAGGCCTTCAAATAGCTTCGCGCACGAATCCCGCAGCGCCTGATCCGCCGAACGCATCAGAGATTCGATCACGTTCTGCCCATGCTCGTTGAGCCGCCGCACCGACGAAACGATCCAGGAATCGCCCGCCGCATCCAAACGATCCTGATATTTTTCCGCCGTTTCGCGCCCCACGCGGTCCAGATTATCAGTCCAGGCCTTGTCATGCGCGTCGCGCTCCAGCCGATAGCCGTCTAGCGCCGAAGCAAACTCCGCCTCCAGTGCCGTGCGCCCCTCCGCCAGATTCGCGTCTCGCTGCGCGGCCATCTCCGCCTGAAACCGCGCCATCAGCTCTGTCGCGCTTCCGTCCAGATTTCGCACAACCTGATCGGAATATCCCTGCAGCTCGCGCTTGCGCTCCTCGAGCGCCTCGTGGCTGCGGCTGGTGAACTGACCCAGCTCGTCGTCGGAAATGCTGCGCAGGATTTGGCCGAACGAAGCCGCTGCGGCCTCCGCCGCCGCGTCGAGCTGCGAATGCGTGCGGTTCGAAACCCCCTCGGCCAGCCCGTCGAGCTGCTGCTGAACCCCCGCGACGTGCTTGGTTGACTGCTCCTCAAGGCGCGCGTCGAACTGCCGCCCGGCCGCGGAACTCTTCTCTTCAAATCCGCCGCCGACTGAATTCAGCGCCTGCTCCACGAGCACCTGCAGCCGCGTCTGCGCCTCCTGCTGGAACCACTCCGACGATTTGCCGATCGACTCCGCCGCGGCGTGCGACGCGCGAACGCCGCTCGCATCGAACTCCTCGTTCCATTTCGTCAATGCTTCCTTGCGCGCCCCTTCGAATTCATTCTGCAGGTTGCCGACGGTCGCGGCAATCTGTTCGGCCACATCCCGCTGACTGTTTTCGGAAACCTGACGCAACCGCTCGCGGTGCAATCGCAAGCTGTTCTCGAGCTCCACTTCGCGATTCGCCAGCTCGCGCAGCAATTCCGGCACGCGCTCGACGCGCGGCGCAAGCTTTGCTTCCACTTCCGCCATCGTCCGTTCGACCAGCTGGTTCCCCAGGTGCTCGAGCGTGGGTGCCAGACGCTGCGGCACCCCTTCGGCCGCCTGCTGTGCGCGCCGGTGCATCTCGTCGGTCTGGGCTTCCAGAATATTTTCCAGCCGTCGATGCAGCTCGTTGAGCGTGTCGTGGCTCGCAGCCTCAAGTTGCGCCGAATACTCCTTCATGCGGCCTGCGGCATGCTCGATTTCGGCCAGCGACGATCGCGCCCGTCCGACCTCGTGTTCCAGCGCCGCTCGCACTCCCGAGAGCGTGTCACGCGCCTCGGTGTACATCTGGCTCAGAGGCTGTCGCAACTCCGCGAACCGCTCCTGCATTTTCTGCTCGGCGCCGCCCAGCACTTCCTGCGCCCGGCCCGAAAGCTGCTCGACCAGCCGTTCGATACTCCCGTCGAGTGATGTCTGCAACAGCTCGTTCCACTGGGCCTGCGC
>JBAVUW010000145.1:0-51573 GCA_049696975.1 Candidatus Acidiferrales bacterium
CGCCTGGCTCGGTAACTTCCGCCGACTGGTTGTCCGCTACGATCGCTCGATCACGATTTACGAAGCTTTCTTTCATATCGCCTGTTTCATGATTACCTTACGAAGGGTTTTGAAATGAGCTCTAGCATCCCTCGCCGATAGCGCGTTCTGCCGGCCGTAAACGCCGATCCTGTGTGAGCTTGTCTTTGTTCAAATCACTGCTTCCCTAAGGGTGGATCAACCGGAGTACCGGATAAGAAATTTCTGGCGAGTCTTGCAATCCGCTAGCCGTGGTGAATGTAGAAGCGGTTGCCGCCGACATCCTCGATCGTGAATTGCCGTATCCCCCAGGGTTTCTTTTCTAGCGGATCCACGATGTTTGCGCCGAGCGATTTCAACTCTTGGTACGTCGCATCGATGTCGTCGGCGAAAATCCAGTGAACGGCGGGTTCAAATGGCGGATGTTTCTTGCGAAAGAATATGGTCACCTTCTCTCGTGAGACGGCTCCGATTTCCTTTCCCGGATAGAGCCAGCCGATCTCGAAACCCAACGTGTCTCGGTAGTATTGCTGCGCGCGTTCGACGTCCGCAACCGGCAGCTCCGGCACGGGCGGGCCGAGCGACGAGAGAAATTGTTTGACGGTCACAAGCCCCCCCTCGAAGGAAAGTCGACACTATCAAATTTCTGGCAGTGACTCAGTTTGAAATTGGGTGGTGCCTGGATTCGGATTTTCTACGGTCGTTTGCGCAAAGTGCCACAACACCCCCGACGGATCGGATAGGTAGGCTACGGTAAGGCCCCACGGCTCGACCCGGGGCGGCGCGGGGGGCGAAACGCCGAATTGACGCGTCAGAGCCAGCGATTCGATATGTCGCCACCACGCGTTGACATCCTTGACGAGGACATGCATCACCGTGTTTTCGGCCCACTCCTTGACGTAGTCGCCTTGGAGTAGGAAGGCGTGAGTCCCAAGGCTTAATTCGGCGAGAGTCTCCCCGAGCGGATAGACTTCGAAACCAATCGCCTTATAAAAGCGCAGGCTCGTCTCGAATTCCTTTGCAGGAAGGAAGGGGCGAAACGCACGAATTTCGGCAACAAGACCTGTGACGCCGTTCACCGAAGACTCCTTTCGACGGGCCTGCATCGAAACCTACTGTGGCCACAGCAAATTTCAAAACTGAGACACTATCAAATTTCTCCCGAGCTTGACAGGCGCGCACCCAAAAATTTAGAATCCATAGGCGAAGAAAAAGCGAAATAGATTCGTCCCTCCCTTTCGCCTTCGCGGTCGCCTATGAGCTCCAGAGCTGCTGCGTTGCGCTTGCATGTCGAATCCGCGCTTGGCGCGCGCGTGGCAAGCCCGTTTGAATATCGCGACCGCCCGTTGGTCGAAACCGTCCCGGCGGGAATACGCTCTGTGGATCTTCTCACCGGAGGGTTACCGCGCGGGAGCCTGACGGAAATTTATGGTCCTGTGTGTTCCGGGCGGACCAGCCTGCTGATTTCGGTGCTGGCGTCGCGAACGTCAGCGTCGGAAGTGTGCGCGCTGGTCGATGCGCGCGATGCGTTCGATCCGATTTCAGCCGAAGCGGCCGGTGTGAACTTGAAACATCTGCTCTGGGTGCGCTGCAAGAACGTGGACCATGCGCTACGCGCCACCGATCTGCTGATTCAGGGCGGCGGCTTCGGCATGATCGCGCTGGATTTCGGTGACACGCCGGCGAAGATGGTGCGCTATGTGCCGCTGCAGGTCTGGTTTCGTTTCCGGCGCGCGGTGGAATCGACACCCACGATTCTGGTGTTGCTCGAGCAGGAATCGAATGCGAAGACGTGCGCGTCGCTGGTGCTTCATCTGGGCATGCGCGAGGCGCGATGGTCGCAGGCGGCTGTGTCTGCGCCGGGGGTACCGGAGAAGATTCCGCATCCGCGTTCGCCGGGATCGTTGTTCGAAGGCGCTCAGGTTTACGCGGAGATGATCCGCTCGCGCGCAAAGCGGGAAGGGAATCGGCCGATCCGGACCCACGAAATGATCATAGGCGCCGGCGACAGCGCCGATTTTGAAACGCACGCAGTGGAAATTCGTCTGCGCGCGATGGCTGACATTCGCGGTTTGGAGGGAGGGCCCGGAAAAAGGTGAGGAATCGCTCCAATTCCTTGGCCGCTGCGCCGGATTCCCGTGGCATTCGCTTCCATTTTCGTTCCGAATTTCATGCTGCAGGCGGTGGTGCGCGCAGAGCCGGCGTTGCGCGCACGCGCCCTCGCGCTGATCGAGGGGAATCCGCCGCTGTGCCATGTGGTGGCCGTCAACGAAAAAGCGGCGCGCGCCGGAATCGAAATGGGAATGACGAAAATGAACGCGGCGCAATTCACAGGGGTGGAAATGCGCCCGCGTTCAGCCGCGCAGGAAACAATCGCCCACAACGCGCTGCTGGATATCGGCTGGTCTGTTTCTCCGCGCCTGGAAGACGCTGCACAGGACACGATCGTTCTCGATCTTTCCGGGCTCGGGCAATTATTCGGTGCGGAGCCTGAAATCGGCGCGCATCTGGCGTGGCGCGCGAGCGAATGCGGGTTGCTCGCCAGTGTCGCCATTTCCGCGAACGTCGATACGGCGCTGGTTGCCGCGCGCGGTTTCTCCGGCGTCACCGTGATTCCGCCCGGTGAAGAAGTCAAGCGCCTGGGCCAGCTGCCGGTCGGCGTGCTGGAGCCGTCGACAGAGACAGCCGAAACCTTGAGCCGCTGGGGCGTACGCACGTGCGCATCGCTTGCCGATCTGCCCGTTCCCGAGCTTTCCGAGCGTCTGGGGCAGGAAGGAGTCCGCCTGCACGCGCTGGCGCGCGGCGCCGTCGAACGTTCGCTCGTGATTGCGGAGCCGGTTCATTTCTTCGAGGAAGCAATGGAGCTGGACGACGCGGTCGAAGAGCTCGATCCGCTTTCTTTTCTGCTGGGGCGATTGCTCGACCAGCTTTGCGCGCGGCTGGCGGCGCGTTCGCTGGCAGCGGCCGCGATTCGCGTGCGATTCGAGCTCCAGCCGGATTTCGAAAACGCGCTCGATCGCCGCAAGGAGATCTTCCGCAAGATTGACCCTCCGGGCGCATTTGAAAGGGAACTCCAGCTTCCGATTTCGTCACGCGATTCGAAAATGCTGCTGAAATTGCTGCGCCTGCGGCTGCAATCGAATCCTCCCGGCGCTCCCGTTCGCAAGATCACGCTCGGAGCGGAATCCGCGCGCCCTCGTGCCACGCAGGGCGGACTGTTTCTCCCCAGTTTTCCCGATCCCGAAAAACTCGAGGTCACCATCGCGCGCATCGCGAACGTAGTCGGCGAAGGGAACGTCGGTTCGCCATCGCTGGTCGATACATGGCGTCCGGGAGAATTCCATATGCAGCGATTTCTGGCGCCGGTGGAGATTGCGGAGAGCACCGGAGGCCGCAGACGCGACCCGGGAGCGCATTCGCTCGCGTCATGCCCGAATTTCAAAGCGTCGGCGAGCTTCCGGATGTTTCGCCCGCCGGTGCCCGCGGCGCTTCAGCTGTGGGAAGGCCGCCCCGCGCGCGTTGTCTTTCAGGGACTGCGCGGAGACGTGTTGGCCGCCGCAGGCCCTTGGCGCACGTCGGGCGATTGGTGGCGCGAAGACGGCTGGCAGCAAGACGAGTGGGATCTAGAGATTCATTTTCAACCGGCGTCGGGCGAGCGCGGCGCGACTGCGGCGGGCGTTGCCTTTGGGTCGCGTCCGGATTGCGGCCTGTATCGCTTTTATTTTGACGCGCTACTCGGACGCTGGTTCGTGCGCGGAGTGTATGACTGATGTATGTGGAGCTGCATGCGCGATCAGCATTCAGCTTTCTCGAAGGCGCGTCCACGCCTGAAGAACTGGCCGCTGTGTGCAAAGCGAGCGACATGTCCGCAATGGCGCTGCTTGATCGTGACGGTTTTTACGGCTCGCCGCGATTTCATCTGGCGGCGGAAAAAGCCAAGATGCGCGCCCATATCGGTGCGGAAGTCACATCCGCTGGGGGCTGGCGCTATCCGCTGCTCGTCGAATCGCGTGAGGGCTACCGGAATCTCTGCCGCCTGATTACGCGGATGAAGCTGCGCGCGAAAAAAGGAGAGGGAAGCGTTCAGCCCGAAGAAGTCGCGGAGGGGGGCGGCGGCCTCGTCTGCCTGACGGGCGGCGCGGAAGGCCCGCTCGCGCACGCGCTGGCGCAGGGCGGGATGGAAACGGCGATCGAGCGCGTGGAACAGCTCCGCCGCACGTTCGGCCGTGAAAATGTGTACGTCGAATTGCAGCGGCATCTCACGCGCGAGGAAGAAGCGTGCAATCAAGCCGCCGTGGAAGTGGCACGCAAACTGAAACTTCCGTTGCTGGCGACGAACGGAGTCTCACACGCCCGGCCTGAACGGCGCGAGCTGCTCGATGTCTTCACCTGTATCCGCCATCATCGCGTGCTGGCCAACGCCGGCCGCCTGCTCAGCCGAAATTGCGAACGCCATTTCAAGCCGCACGCCGAAATGGCCGCGCTGTTCGCCGATCTTCCCGAAGCCATCGCCCATACCGCCGAGCTCTCCTCGCGCCTGCAATTTTCACTGAACGATCTGGGATACGAATTTCCGTCGTATCCAGTGGCAGAAGGCGATTCGCAGATCGAGTTTCTGCGCCGCCGGGCTCACGAAGGTCGCATCACGCGGTATGGCGATGCAAATGAGCACGCGCGCAAACAAATCGACCGCGAACTCGCGCTGATCGAAAAGCTCAAATTAGCCGGTTATTTCCTGATCGTCTGGGACATTGTTCGCTTCTGCAAAGAGAAGAATATTCTGGTGCAGGGCCGCGGCTCGGCGGCCAACAGCGCCGTCTGCTACGCGCTGGGCATCACCGCGGTCGATCCGGTGGGTATGGATTTGCTGTTCGAGCGGTTTTTATCCGAAGAGCGCGGCGAATGGCCGGACATCGATCTCGATCTCCCCAGCGGCGATCAGCGCGAGCGCGCGATTCAATACGTCTACGAGCGCTACGGAAAATTGGGCGCGGCCATGACCGCCAACGTAATCACCTATCGCGGACGCTCGGCCGCGCGCGAAATCGGCAAGGCACTGTCGTTCGACGCAGAAACGCTCGATCGACTGTCCGCACTCGTCGGCTCGTGGGAGTACCAGGACCCCACCGACACGCTCGCCCGCCAGTTTCGCGACGCCGGGCTCGACATGCAGCACCGGCGCATTCGCAAATTTTTCGAGTTGTGCCAGGCCGTGCAGGACCTGCCGCGCCATCTGGGGCAACACTCCGGCGGCATGGTCGTGTGCCAAGGGCAGCTCGATTCCGTGGTCCCCCTTGAGCCGGCCACGATGCCCGACCGCGTGGTTGTGCAGTGGGACAAAGAAGATTGCACGGACATGGGCATCGTGAAAATCGATTTGCTCGGTTTGGGAATGATGGCCGTGCTCGAAGAATCTCTTCAGCTCATCAGCGAGCACTATCAAGAGAAGATCGATCTGGGTGATCTGCCGCAGGGCGACAAAGCGGTGTATGACGCGCTGAAAAAAGCTGACACGGTGGGGATGTTTCAAATCGAGAGTCGCGCGCAGATGTCCTGCCTGCCGCGGCTTCGACCAGAAAAGTTTTATGACATTGTCGTTCAAGTAGCGATTATCCGACCGGGCCCCATCGTCGGGAAAATGGTGCATCCTTATTTGAACCGTCGGCAAGGCCGTGAAGCGCCGGACTGCCTGCATCCCTCTCTCGAAGCTGTTTTAGAGCGTACACTCGGCGTCCCTCTTTTTCAGGAACAGCTGCTGCGCATGGCGATGATCGCCGCCGGTTTCACGGGCGGCGAAGCCGAGGAGCTGCGGCGCGCCATGGGGTTCAAACGCTCGGAAAAGCGCATGCAGGAAATCGAAATCAAGCTGCGCCGCGGCATGACGGCCAACGGAATCGTCGGTGAGACGCAGGATAAGATCGTGCTGTCGATTACCTCGTTTGCGCTCTATGGCTTCCCCGAATCGCACGCAGCCAGTTTCGCGCTCATCGCTTATGCCAGTGCCTATCTGAAATGCCGCTACCTGGCCGCATTCACCGCGGCGATGCTGAATAATCAGCCCATGGGTTTTTACCGCCCGGCCACTCTGGTGAAGGACGCACAGCGCCACGGCCTGAAATGCAAGCCCATCGACTTGACGCGCTCGGATTGGAACTGCATGCTCGAAAAGATCCCCAATGGTTTCGCGATGCGGCTCGGGCTGCGCTACGTGAAAGGCCTGCGCCAGGAAATCGCGCTGGCCCTGCTACGCGAGCGCGCCATGCGCCCGTTTGCCTCGGTCGAGGATTTGAAGCAGCGCGTGCCGGAAATTCAAAAATCCGAGCTGACCGCGCTGGCCGAGGTCGGCGCGCTGAATTTTCTATCCGATCGTCGTGGTTTTCACCGCCGCGACGCGCTCTGGCAGGTCGAACGTGCCGCGCGCCGCCCCGGTCCGCTGCTCGAGATGCCCGAAACGGTGAAGCAGGAGCCGCAAGTTGCTGAATCCGATTCGCCGCTCGCGCAGATGACCGACGAAGAACGGCTGGTCGCCGATTTTCGCGGCACGGGACTGACCGTTGGGCCGCATCCGATGACCTATCGCCGCGCGGAGCTAAAACAGCGGGGGGTGCGAGCGGCCATCGAACTGCCGGAGCTTCCCGATGGCACGCGCGTGCAGGTTGCTGGTGCGGTAATCGCGCGCCAGCGCCCCGGCACGGCCAAAGGTTTCGTGTTCCTGAGCCTGGAGGACGAAACCGGAATCGCCAACGCCATCATCACGCCGCAGCTGTTCGAGCAGGATCACATCGTGGTGGTCCACAATCCGTTTTTGCTAATCGAAGGGAAGCTGCAAAATCAGGACAACGTTGTTTCGGTAAAAGCGGAACGCGTGCGCGCGCTGGATATTTCCCGCGCCGAAATCACCTCGCACGATTTCCACTAGCGAAGATTACTTGATCGGCTCGCGGAGATCGTCTTTCCAGCCGAGCAGAGCTTCCGAAGTATCGCGCGTCGCGCCCAGCCGCTCGCGCGCCAGCGCCCAGCGGTCGCGAATCAGCCGCGAAACGGGCGCGTCGAGCCGCACCGCCTCGCCCAGGTCTGCGGCAATCTTTACGTCCTTCGCCATCAACCCCAGCGCAAAACCCGTAGCAAATTTTCCGCCCAGCACCTGCTCCTTGATCATCACCTCTGTCGTGAAATTGCGCCCGGTCGAAACGTTCAAAATATCGACCATGGTTTCCTGATTCAGTCCGAATCGCTGGCCAATCAGCAGTGATTCCACCACCGCCGTATAACCCGCCGCCGCAATATAGTTATTCAGGGCTTTCATCGCATGCCCGGTTCCCAGCGAGCCGGTCTCGAAAAGCTGCTTGCCCATGCAATGCAGCAGCGGCTTGGCCCGCTCGATCGCCGCTTTGTCGTCGCCGCCGATCATGATCGCCAGTGTCCCGGCTTTCGCGCGCGGCACCGCTCCCGAAACCGGTGCGTCGATCAGCGTCGCCCCGCGCTTCGCGAGCTCCGCGCCAAGCTCTCGCGTCCCCACCGGTTCCGACGAGCTCATATCAACGATCAACGCGCCTGGCTTCAGAGCCTTCACAAACGCGCCGTTCTGATCCTCCGTCAGCGCCTGGCAAACGATTTGTCCCGTCGGCAGCATCGTCACGGTGATTTCGTTCGCTGCGACGTCGGCGAGGCTCACGGCCGACTTGCACTTGAACTCCAGGGCAAAACGCTTGGCCCGCGCCGCGTCCGCATCGAATACGGTCAGCTCGTGCCCGGCCTGGGCGATATGACTCGACATCGGCCAGCCCATGTTTCCGATTCCGATGAATCCAACACGCATAAAAGCACCGCCCTTCTATTCGAGCCCCAGTTCCTTCAGCACTTCCGTTGCATGAATGAAGCTATCGACGCCCGCCGGCACTCCCGCGTAAATCATGCTGTGCAGCAGCACTTCACGAATCTCGTCTTTCGAGCAGCCGTTTTTCACCGCTCCGCGCACGTGTCCCTTCAGCTGCGTCGGCTTGTTCAGCGCCACCAGCAGCGCCATCGTCAGCATGCTGCGCGTCTTGCGATCGATTTGTGGCCGCGCCCACACCTCGCCGAAGCAATACCGGGTCACCAGCTCCTGCAGCGTGCGGTTGAAATCCGTTGACGATTGCAGCACCTGATCTGATTGCGCCGGGCCGAACATTTCGCGCCGGATCTGCATACCTGCGTTGAACACGTCCGTGCTCGAAGCAGGCGAAGACGCAGCGGCAGGCGCCGTCACATCGAAGTGCAGGATGGTTGCCCCGCCCGTGGCATAATTCGCCACATCCGCCGATACTTTCTGCCCGATCTCGGACTGCATCGCCGCGCCCATGGCCGCCTCGCTGGCAAAGTCGCCCTCAAAGACGCAGAAATAGGGCGACGGCGCTCCCACGCCCTCGATCGCGAAGCTGTAGCGGCTCGCCAGCAGTCCCGGCATCTGCACGGCCAGCGGCAAATGCTTCTCCACGTAGTATTTCCTGAAATGCGCCGGATCTTTCGGCGGGGAATAGAGCACGAGAACTCGATGCATGGCGATCAGTATCCTTTCGGCGAAAAAAGTGGTCGAGGCAGCCCCTAGAGCTTGAATAGTTTTCGTGCCGTCTCACCCAGAATATTGCGCTTGGCCTGCTGGTTCAGGAACGGCAACTCCGCAATGCGCGACGGGACGTCGAAGTCCCAGTGCGGCCAGTCGGAGGAGTACATCAGCTGCGTGTCGGCGTGGACGGCTTTGAACGTCGCTTCCAGCAGGTGCGGGATGGTCATCTCCAGCGGCTGGGACGTGAAATACATCTCGGAGATATATTCGCTCGGCAGCCGCTTCAGCAGCGGCGCGTCGGATTGCCGCATCAAGTATTCGTGGTCCAGCCGCTGCATCATGAACGGCACCCAGGCCAGCCCGCTTTCGATCCAGACGAGCTTCAGTTTCGGAAATCTCTCCGGGAGCCCGTTCACAATCCAGTTCGTCAGGTGGGTCATGTTGCAGGTCACGAACGACATCGAGTGCACCGAAAGAAACCGGTTCATCGTCGACGTCATCGTATCGCCCCACGTGGGCCCAGCGTGAAACGCCAGCGGCAGCCCGCGCTCTTCGAGCTCCCGGTAAATCCGCATGAACATGTTCTTGTGCACGCCCGCATGGCGCTGGCTCGTGATCATGAATCCCACAACGCCCGGCGTCTCGCCGAATTCCTGGATCATTTTCAGCGATGCGTCCGGATCGTGGAACGGCAGGCACAACAGCGTCTTCACGCGCTTCTCGCGCGGCAAAATCGTCCGCGTGAACCAACGGTTGTAAGCAAACGTCATCGCCGTCACGATGTCCGGCTCCGGATGCAGACCCATTTCCAGCATCGGCTGCGGGAATACGACCTGCATCTTGATTCCCAACGAGTCCATCGCGCGCCGCACCAGCGTCAGGTCGCGGTGCTCGTCCGTTCTTTCCACATATTCGCCCAGCTCACACTGGTGCGGGATGCGGCCGAACACATCCTGAAACGTCAATCCTACCGGGTGGTTGCTGAAGGCCAGTTGTTTCGCGTTCGGCCAGTTCTCGGTCATCGCAATTGCGTTGTGCCGCAGCACCGGATTTTCAAGGTGCTTCAGAATGTCGGCCCAGGAATCGAACTCCACGTGGTGTGCGTCCACGTCCACGATGAAGTAGTCGTCCAGGTGTAGTCGCGTGATATCGCGGCGCGCGTTGGCAAGAATCTCGCGCGAATCCGTGCGCGTGGTGATCTGCTGTACCGGATGCTCGCTCGCGGTGCTGGTCGGTCCGCCAGCCACCCGGTTGTCGAGTTCGACTTTGCTCATCGTAGGAACCTCACTCAACGCTGTGTCCCAATCACGGCCCGCTTGGTTATTTCAAATCGCCTTCGGCGTCGTCTTCTGAAACCATAGCGCCAGATCGAACGGATTCATATGCTGCGCCCGTAACAAGGCGCACGCGACCACCATCGCCTCGGTAGTCGAAACCGACGAATCGACCGGGGGAATCTCGGTCTCAAGCTCCTCGGTATACGCCGCGTAAAGCTTGATCCCCGCCGTCAACAGATTCGTGACATTCTCTGGCGCTAAGGCGGCCAGCTCGCCTGCCCCCCTGGCCGCTTCGATCCCCGCGCGCACCGCGGCCACCGCGCCCGAAAGCTTCGCCCGCTCCTCAGAGGGTGACATAGATCCCATCGGCGGTCTCCTCGATGGGCACCGCGATCAGCCGTGCCGATCGCCGCCCCGGATGCACGCCCGTCTTGATGTCGTATTCGAACCCGTGCCACGGACACACGATATGAAGGTTCGCTTCATCGAACGCAAATCCGCGGCTTTCGCCGCCCGGCTCGATCACTTCATCGACGCGCGGAATGATTTTTCCCTGGCAGACCGGGCCGCCTTGATGCGCACATTTATTGAGGTAGGCGTAGAGTGTTCCGGTGGTGCGAAAAATGCCGATCGTGGTTTCGCCGACATCCACCACCAGCCGCCCGCCTTCAGGCACTTTCTCCCCGGCGCCCACAAAGACTCTCTGCGTTGTAGCTGGCATATTCCTCCGATCGCAGCCGTCACAGAAAGGCAGGGGCGGGGGCGGCAAAATCCCCATACATATGCCCGTAACGGCGTCTCCGGCCCCAAATCGCGGGTATTGTATGTTGAGAACAGGCGCTTATCAACTCGCGTAAACTTCCGCTCCTCTCGCCCGAGGTGTGGTAGACTGCCTTTGCGCTTAATACCGCGGTTGTGTGGTGGTTGCTCTCGTTGGTTCACTGCTGAGAATGCCCGCCGGTTGTTCCTTCCAAAGTCTTACGCGTAATTAAAAAAGGATCTGGAATGCAGGATCAAGTGCGCGCTTGAAAACCAATCAGCGCGACACTTACCGCAACTTCCAGAAAAATAGACACTTAGACAATGCAGACTTTTTCAGAATTACAGGTTTCAAACTATCTTAAGGAGCGTCTCGCCGCGAATGAGTTCCGTGTTCCGACTCCGGTACAGGCCGCGGCCACGCCGCTGGCACTTGCGGGTAAGGATGTACTTGCCACCGCGCAGACCGGCACGGGCAAGACGCTCGCATTCCTGATTCCCGTCATCGAGCACTTGTTGCGCGATAAGACTCCGGGAATCGCAGCCCTCGTGCTGGTTCCCACGCGCGAGCTGGCCATGCAGGTCGTCGAACAGTATAACGATCTCCGTGGCAAGCAGCTGTCTCCCGCAGCGCTCGTCGTCGGCGGCCTTGCCGAAGGCAGGCAGCTCGATTCGTTGCGCCAGGGTGCGCGGTTCGTGGTTGCCACACCCGGACGCCTCGAGGATTTCCTCGATCGCCGGCTCGTGAATTTCCGCGGGCTGCGTATGCTCGTGCTCGATGAAGCTGATCGCATGCTCGACATGGGATTCCTTCCGGCGATTCGCCGGATCGCTTCCATCCTGCCGCGCGAACGGCAGACGCTGTGCTTTTCGGCGACGCTCGAAGCTTCGGTTGCGCACCTGGTGCACGACTACATGCGCCAGCCGGTTCGCGTCGAACTTGGCTCGGTGCTCAAGGCGTCGGAAACCGTTCGCTTGCGTGCGTTCGAAGTCTCGTCCGATCGCAAGCTCGATACGCTCTGCCGTTTGCTCGCGCAGGACAAGGGCCGTTGCCTCGTCTTCGCGCGCACCAAGCGCGGAGCCGATCGTCTCGTCTTGAGCCTCACGCGCGAAGGGTTCGGCGCGGCCACGATCCACGGCGATCGCTCGCAATCGCAACGCACCGCCGCTCTCACCGGATTCCAGCAGGGGCGTTTCCGCATCCTCGTCGCCACCGATGTCGCGGCGCGCGGCATTCACGTCGACGAAATTTCGCAGGTCATCAACTACGATCTGCCGGAAATGGCGGAAAACTTCATCCATCGCGTCGGCCGCTCCGGCCGTGCCGGCGCGCAGGGCTTAGCCACCACTCTTTTCGGAATGGATCAGCGCGGAGAGCTGGTCGCCATCGAACGCACCCTCGGCATCAAGATCGAGCGTATGC
The DNA here is from genome assembly GCA_049696975.1 of Candidatus Acidiferrales bacterium. Lineage (GTDB taxonomy): Bacteria > Acidobacteriota > Terriglobia > Acidiferrales > UBA7541 > Palsa-295. Next base: position 12,023 of record JBAVUW010000145.1, read on the forward strand.
AAGCGTCCGATCTTCCCGAGCGCACGGGCCGCAAAGCCCCGACGCATCGCGCGCAATCCGATGCCGCCTCCAGAATCGGCCGGATGCCAGGCGAATTCCTGCAGGCGCAAACCGTGTAACCGGCTCTCTCGCATCCGCAGGGCAGAGACAAAAGGCTCGGCAGAAATTTCTGCCGGGCCTTTTCGATTGCAGAGCGTGCAACCAAACAGAACGTGCGGGCCGTACGTTTGGCGACGGCAAAAACCGGAGCCGGCAGCGCCCGGCTTTCGTTCCCGAGCTTCCCAACGGCTGAAAGATTCAAAACGCGCCATCCATCGCCTCAAAGTCAAATCTCCGTTGGCGCTCCTGCCGCCAACATGAGGTATAGTCACCAACGTTTTGCCGACAGAAGGCTCGGCAAGCCGGAAATCGGTTCGAAACGCCGAGGTATGCATGTTCGAGCAAACCCTGAATCCTACTGGCCATATGTGGCTCACCATACTGGCAGCCTTGATTCCGCTCGTGGCGCTGATTCTGATGCTGGCGGTTTTCCGTGTCACCGCGTGGCTCGCCAGCATCCTCGCCGGCGCTGTCACCATCCCGGTCGCCGTCTTCATCTGGCACGCGCCGCTCGCGACGACGCTGAAGTCGTACCTCTATGGCGGGCTGACGGGGGTCTGGAACATCGACTGGATCACATTTTGGGGTCTCATCATCTTCAACACGCTCGTGCTCACCGGCAATTTCGAACGCTTCAAGGAATGGCTCGTCCACCACGCCACCGCGGACATTCGCATTCAAACCATCATGATGGCGTGGGCGTTCGGAGCGCTGCTGGAAGGCCTCGTCGGTTTCGGCTATCCCTGGGCGGTCGTAGTGCCGATTCTCGTCGGCCTGGGCATTGCCGACCTGGACGCCATCCGTGTCGCCGCTCTAGCCAACAACGCGCCGGTTTCCTACGGTGCGCTCGGCGCTCCCATCATCGGCCTCGCCGCGGTCACCGGCCTTCCGCTTCTCGCACTCTCCGCATCCATCGGCAACGTCGTCGCCATTCTCGCGCTGCTGCCGCCCTGGGTTCTGATTTATCTCGTCAGCGGATGGGAAGGAGTCGCCGAAGCCTGGCCGCTCGCCATCGTCGGCTCGCTCTCCTACATCGCCGGACAATGGCCCGTCGCGCATTTTCTCGGCCCCTATCTCCCCGATTTGAGCGGCGCACTCGTATCGTTTTGGATTCTGTTCATCTTCGTCAAAATCTGGCGTCCCAGGACCATCCGAAGTTTCGGCGGCGCCCCGCTCGAAATCACTCCCGAAGTCTCGGCCGATTCCGCGAGACTCACGTCGGTTGGCACCGCACTGAGTGCCTGGATCCCATACATCGTGCTCATCCTCGTGGTCGTCGCGTGGACCGGCCCGTGGTCCACACTCCCGGCACGCAGCCTGCTGCGGCTCTCGGTCGCAGCGACCTCGTCCATCACGCATAAACCACTCACCTCCGTCTTCAATTTCAGTCCGCTCAACGGCGGCACGTCGATCCTCGTGTCGTGGCTCGTAATCCTGGCAATCCTGCAACCGCGCGGCGAAACGATCGGCCGTGTATTTGCGAAGACGTTCAAACAGATGTGGGGCGCGCTGCTGGTCGCATTTTTCGTTTTCGCGCTGGCCTACATTTTCGTTTTCACGGGGATGGCCAACTCGCTCGCCTACGGTCTTTCGAAAATCGGCGTCTACTTCGTGGTCCTGGCGCCCATCCTGGGATGGATCGGCGTGGCACTATCGGGCAGCAACACTTCCACGAACGCGATGTTTGGCCCGGTGCAGGCGGTGACGGGAAAACTCCTGAATTTTCCGGTGCTGCTGTTGCCGACGCTCAATTCCGTCGGCGCCGAGGTCGGCAAGCCCATCGCGCCGCAAACCGCCAGCGTCGGCGTCTCAACCAGCAAATTCGTCCGCAGCGAAGGCCAGGTCATTCGCCACAATATGGGCTGGACGCTCGTGGTCCTGGCCTACCTCACACTCGTCGGACTGCTGTTCTACTACTTCTTCCCGAATTCCATGACACTCTAGCGAGCTATGGATGAACGGGCGTGGCGTTTGACTGATCGAGCGTCACCGAATTCGCGCCCGGCCGCAGTTCGACCCTTACATCCCAAAACAATACCTTCCGGTCCGCCGCATTCGGTGCTGTCGAAACGCCCGAGCCCATTATCCAATACGTCCCCGGCGCGACCGCCGTGAACGTAGCCTTGCCGGTCGCATCCAGCCGCGTTCCAGCCGCCCCCGCGCCATTGATCGCATCGGATGCCTTCAGGCAATCGGGCGACCGGTTCGCGCAAGACTTCAGCATGGCGATGTAAGGCGACGCTCCCTGGGGCGTCGCAAACCCGCCTTTCGCGAGCACGTTGTCAAAGCTGTCGCGCAGCAACACAAACGCCCGCCCGGCAATCGGATTCTGCATGCCAGCCGAGACCGTGAATCCGGAAGTCACGGACAAAACCGCATTCGCCGCCCCGCCCGTGCGATCGATTGGAGCAGCCGATCGCGAAGCAGCGCCAGCTGGATTCGGAGCCGCCGCAGCGGGAGAAGCCGCCGGCGAAGGGCTCGGCCCCGCCGCAGAAGGAGTCGCCACAGCAGCCGGCGCGGCTCCTGAAGGCGCGCTCCCCGCCGTCAGCGTCCCAAAATTACAACTCGCATTCAGCGGCGCGAAGGTCATTCCACTGTCATTCTGCCCCGTAATTGAACGCCCGTGAACCATCACCGTTCCTGGCCCCGTCAGCGAGCCATCGGGTCGAATCGCAAACGCATAGGTGGCGGAATCCTCTTTCAGCGCCACGAGCGGACCGCCCGTGGAGATTTGCACCGCGTAGGACAGCGCCTTCGCCGCCTCTCCGCAGCCGATAATCGCCGACTCAGGATAGAACTCGACGCTCGCCCCGCCTTCGCCGCCATATTCCCCGCGCATCCGCAGCCCGGGCGGCACCTTCGGCAAATCCTCATCGGAAAAAAACGAATTCAGCATCGACTTCGCCATATCCGTCTTGCTGGCCGCCACACCATTGGACGACATCACCGGCATCGCGCACGATTCGGTCTTCTCCGCATACGCTACCTGCGGCCCGCTGGCGACCGTCGCCCCGGGCTTGTACTCCGTCACCGTCGACGTCCGCGCCAAGTCGTACATCTGCCCGTTCTGCGAAAGCCCCGAATCACCCGAATACGGTTGCGCCTCGAGAGGCGTCAATTCCTGATGCGTGGTCACGTCGTGCGATTCGATATGCCCGGGTTCGGTCGTGGTCGCGCCTGCGGAGTAGCCCGCGACCACGTGCCCAGCCAGCGTCAGCGGCCCGCTACCGGCGAGCCTTCCATCGGGCCGCAGGGTCAGGACGAGCGACTTCGGTTCGGTGTCGATCGTGATCACCGCTTGCCCGTTCCTCACCACCACGGAATAGGAATGCTGCTCCGGTACCAGCGTTCCGCAATTCACCACTGCCCATCGATCGTCGAACTCCATCCGCCATCGGCCCGCGCCTTCGAAATTGCCGGCGGCATCCGGACCCGGTGGCAGCGGCTTGGTCAGCTGCGGCAGCACCGATCCCACCACCTGCTCGAACGGTTTCATCAACGCATTGCCGGTGCAGACGGTCTGGGGCCTGCCGGCGGTGATGCAACGTGCCAGCGCCCGCTCCTCCGGGGTCTGTTTCTTCCTCTCGCCATACGCAAGCGCTTGAATCCGCGCATCCTGCTGCGCCACCTGCGCGTTCAGGTCGTCCTCGGCCTTTTTCTGCGCCGCAGCCTGCGTGTCGTTCACCTTTTTGTTGAACGCCTTTATTTTTGCCAATTCCTCTGGCGTCGGTTGTTTGCAGGTGGGCAGAAGCTTCTTTAGATCGCCGCGAGTTTCATAGGTGTACTTCATCAAACCGTTCGGCATGATCGTATCCGGATGCCCAATGAAGCATTTCGAAGTGTCCGACGTATCGCGGATATTGCAGCTGTCGATCATCAACCGCTCTCCGTTGCAAACATACGTAATGCCCGGCTCAATATCCTGCGCCGACGCCATCGCTGCAGAGAACAAAACGATCGCAGCCGCGAACGCTAGCCATCCAGCTCGAACTCTCATTTCAGAGCCTCACAGTTCCACGAAAGCGGCCCGACGACCAAAAGTGGCACAAGCAGAATGCGCCAGGTGACACAGACATTCCCGACTGCAGGGAAGCTTGCGAGAAGGGAGCCGAGCGTGTCTCGGCTGCAACCTGTCACGACGAGTGATCGCACCCTCGCACGAAAAGGTTTCCGTCAAAGAGTGTCACACCGCCGGAATAAACATATGCTCGCACCGATTGCACTGAAACCCATTCTGCTTCATCGCCGGCGGCACATCGGCAAACTTTGACTTGGTCTTCGCCTTCAGCCATTTCCGGCCGGTCCATCCCGCATACAACACGGCGCAAAACGCAATGATTCCCAGATACGTGTTGAACATTCCGAACACGATCCCGAAAATAATCGCAAAAAACACGCTCGCCACCGGAATCCAGATATTCGCCGCATACGCCACGCCGAACTTCGCGCCCATTTCCATCAATCCGCCCTTGTTCATCGCCAGGCTCAACTTTTGCGTGTCCGGGCTGCTGCAATTCGGGCAATTCAGGTTCATGGTTTTTCTCCGTCCTCTCAGATTTTCGATCGTTCCCCGTGCTCCGAACCCATCTGTCCTTGCGGGATCCACGGGCACCACCCGTTGCCCGTGAACCGATCCCGGTGCTACAGTTCTTTGGGTAGTACGGGTAGCCGCTCATCCCTCGCCGAGAGGCATCGAGATCGCGGCTGTCACTACGCATTGCGCGAAGGAAATGAAAAAACCGTCATGACCGGGAAGGATTCCCGATGGAGCGCCAAGAAAGTCGCAGTCGCTCAGGGCCAAGGCGCCAGCGAGCGGCGCTCGGCCAGACACCGCAAGGCGCTAGACCTATTATTTAGTTCAACTTACGAGGAGTTGCGCCGCCTCGCCTCCTCGGTGCGCCGCGGCGACCCGAGCGCCACCCTGAATCCCACGGCGCTTGTCAATGAAGCCTGGATCAAGCTCGCAAAATCCCCCGAGATTGCTTCCACCTCGCGCCTGCATTTCAAGCGCATCGCCGCCCGCGCGATGCGCCAGCTGCTGGTTGAAGCCGCTCGCCGCCGCCATGCCGGAAAACGCGGCGCCGGTGCGGAAATTACCGTCACCTTCGACGCCGCCGACGAAAAAGCTCCCAGCGGCCGCGAAGATTTGCTCGCGCTCGATCGCGCACTCGACGAACTCGCACAAATGAACGAGCGCCAGGCCGTGATGGTCGAAAGCCGCTTCTTCGGCGGCCTCGACATTCCCGAAACGGCTCAGCTGCTCGACGTATCGGAAGCCACCGTCCTGCGCGACTGGCGCGCTGCCAAGGCCTGGCTCGCGAACGAGCTTCGTCGGGCCTAGGGACCACGTCCCGAGCCCGTCCCGAGATTTTTCCGCGGAGTGTTACACCCGCGGCCGTCCGTCCCCGCGGTCAACCGGAGCATGCATGGATAGCGCGCGCTGGAATCGAGTCCAGGCCGTATTTCACGGAGCCGCTGATCTACCCAGATCAGAGCATCGCGCCTACCTGCGCGTCGCCTGCGAGGGCGACGAGTCGCTGATCGCCGAAGTCGAAGCTCTGCTCAACGAAGATGCGCAGGGCTCCTCGCTGCTCGACCGCGATGTAGCCGTCGTCGCCCATGAAATTCTCGGCGATTCGGCCGCGCAGCAGCAGCCTCCGTTCCAGAATTTCGGTCCGTATCGAATCATCCGCCTGCTCGGCGAGGGCGGCATGGGCGTCGTGTATCTCGCCGAGCGCGAGGATCTGGGCAGCCAGGTCGCCATCAAGCTTCTGCGTGACGCATGGCTTTCGCCTGCTCGCCGCGGCCGCTTCGCCATCGAGCAGCGTACTCTCGCACAGCTTAATCATCCGTCGATCGCCCGCCTCTACGACGCAGACACTTCACCCGACGGCACTCCGTTCTTCGTAATGGAATATGTCGAAGGCGTTCCACTCACGGAGTTCTGCGAAACGGGCGCTTTCCGCATCCCTGAACGCCTGCGACTGTTCCGCACCGTTTGCGAAGCCGTGCGGTACGCGCACCAGCGCGCCGTGATTCACCGCGATTTGAAACCTTCGAATATTTTGGTGAAGCGCGATGGCAGCGTCCGCCTGCTCGACTTCGGCATCGCCAAGCATCTCGAAAATCTAGGAGATACCGTCGACCAGACGATGACGGGTTTGCGTCTGATGACTCCCGCCTACGCCGCACCCGAACAGATCCGCGGCGAGCAGGTCGGCAGCCAGTCCGATGTCTACTCGCTGGGCATTATTCTCTACCAGCTGCTCGCGGGACGGCTTCCATTCGACCTGGCCAATCGCACTCCGGTCCAGGCGGCTCCCGCGAAACCCTCGGCGGCCGCCGCGGAAAAAATCGCTGCTCTTGCGGAGTCAGGCTCGCGCTCGAAAGCGGCCGCCAATCGGGCGCAATGGGCCGACCTCGACGTCCTGTGCCTGAAAGCCATGCACCAGGACGCCCGCCGCCGCTACCAATCCGCCGAAGCGCTCATCCGCGATATCGAACATTATCTGAAAGGCGAGCCCCTCGAAGCCCGGCCGGACACGCCCGGCTACCGCCTGCGCAAATTCCTGACCCGCAATCGCGATGCCGTGCTCTCTGCCGGCACGATTCTCGTGATGCTCGTCGCGCTGGTGATCTTTTTCACCGTCCGTCTGGCGATCGCCCGCAACGCGGCGGTGGCCGAAGCAGCGCGCACCCAGCGCATCCAGCGCTTCATGACCAGCCTGTTCCAGGGCGGCGACGAATCGGCCGGTCCGGCCGACAATCTTCGCGTCGTCACGCTGCTCGATCGCGGTGTCCAGCAGGCCCGCAGTCTCGACGCCGATCCCGCAGCGCAAGCCGAGCTTTACGCCACGCTCGGCAACATCTACGAACAGCTCGGCAAGCTCGATCAGGCGGAGGTTCTGCTGAACTCCGCGCTCGAAGAGCGCAAGCGAATTTACGGTCCCGACAACGCCGCAGTCGCCGAAAGCCTGGTAGCCCTCGGCCTGCTGCGCGACGACCAAGCCCGCCTGGCCGACGCCGAGGAATTGGTCAGCAATGGTCTGTCGATGACGAAGCGCCACGCACAGCCCGATAGCGCCGCCGTCGCCCGCGCCGCGACAGCCCTCGGCAAGGTCCAGGACGATCGCGGCTCCTACGACGCTGCCATCCAAACGCTCGATCTGTCCGTAAAAACGCAATCGGCGAAAAACAGTGTAACGCCCGAGCTAGCCGCCAGCCTCTATGAACTTGCCAACGCTCACTTTTACGCCGGCCACTACGATCAATCGCAGGAGCTCAACGAGCGCCTTCTCCCGATGTACAAGCAGATCTACGGCGATCGCCACCCGCGCGTCGCGGACGTGCTCGTCAATCTCGGCGCAATCAAATACGATCTGGGCCATTACAGCGAAGCCGAAGCCTACGACCGCCAGGCACTCGACATCGTTCAGGATTGGTACGGCAAGGACAATCCAGAAACCGCCGAAGACCTCACCGTGCTCGCCCGCGCGCTCGTCAAAGAGCAGAAATACGCCCAAGCCAACGACCTGCTCCAGCACTCGCTCGCAATCAAAGAGCGCGTCTACGGCAACGTGCACCCGAGCGTCGCCTCATCGCTCAACGAATTGGGCAGCCTGGCGCTTCAAACGAATAAATACGCGGACGCCGAGCGGGATTTCGCGCAAATGGCCGCCATCTACCGCTCGATTTACGGTGAGCATCACTATCTGTTTGCCACCGCGCTTTCCAATCTCGCCAGTGTCTACACCGCGCAGAAACAATGGGCCCGCGCCGAAAAAATCTTCCGCCAAGTCATCCCCATCTATACGGAAACGCAATCCGCTGATCACATCAACACCGGCATCGCGCGAATCAAGCTCGGCCGCACGCTCTTGCGCCAGCAGCAATACGCCGAAGCCGAAACAGAAACCCGGGCCGGCTATGAAATCCTCGTGATAAAAATGGACCCGAATGTAAGCTGGCTGGTAAACGCCCGCAAAGACCTGATCGAAGAATACGACGCGCTCAAGCGCCCCGCCGACGCCGCGAAATTCCGCGCCGGACAGGCCAATGCGGCAGCGTCGAAGTAGAGCTTCGCTGCCTGGCCACGCTCGCTGGCACAAAGGAAGAAGGGTTCAGAGTCTGTGTTGGAATCGGAATTGACGCGATCTGGATGAGCGCCCCGGAGTCGAGAGATTCCGCGCTTCAGTCCCTCTCCGCGTGAAGGTAGTGTCTCACCGTAGGCGTCTCCAGCGCGAAGCTCAACACCCGCTCCTCCAGCTCGCGATCCGCCACGGTAAACCGGTCGTGTTGCCGTTCATGCTCCGCCCACGAATCCACCAAAAACGTCTCCAGATAAACATGCACTGACTGCACATCGTAAAAAATCCCCCAGCGTGTCGCTCCGTCCCTGCGCCGAATCCGCTGATAGCGATACATCGTCCGCAAAAACTCCGCCGACTTCGCCGGATCGATCACATACCGAACCGTAATCAGCACCGGCCCCAGGTTCGGATCGGGATGCTCGAACATCCCGGGCTTCGCCCAATGATTCCAAGAGCTCAGATCAACAGCCGTATTGGGCAATCGCATCGGAAGTTGCAGCAAGATCGTCGCGCCCATCCCCACGCCCGAAATCATCAGCGCCAGCCGCGCGCTCGTATGCTCGGCAGCCAATCCCCAAATCGTGCTGCCCAGCGCCACGTTCCCCTGGAAAACGAAAAGATACGCCGCCAGCACCCGCGCTCGAACCCATTCCGGCGCCAGATTCTGCACCATGGTATTGAACGTCGAAAGGAATACGGTCCAAGCAGCGCCCCCCAACAGCATCAACCCGCAAAGAATCACCAGATGGTCGAGCGTCCCCGTACAGATCAAAATCGCGCCATAGACGGCCGTCGCCACGGAAATCACCGCCTCGGTCGAGACGATCCTGGTCGCGCTCTGCAGCGCCACCGCCCCGAGCACGGCGCCCACGCCGAAGAACCCCAGCAATAATCCGTAGCCAAGCGGGCTCTTGCTCATCTGCTTTGCCACCGTAGGCAGCAGCGCCCAAAAAGAGCTCGCGAAAAAAATCACCAAGCCCGAGCGTGCCATCAGCGTGCGCAGTCCAGGCGAATAACGCACGTATCGGATCGCAGCCATGCTCGCTGCGCCCAGCGTCTCGGCTGGCAGCTTGCTCTTCGGCGCCGGCCGCTTCCACCTGAAGATCACGAGAATCACGCCGAGAAACGAAATCGCATTCAGTACGAACGCGACCGCCACTCCGGCGGCCGCCACGATCAATCCCGCAAGCCCCGGCCCCGTCGCCCGCGCCAGATTGAACTCGATGCCGTTCAGCGCCAGCGCCGGCTGCAGATCCTCTTTCTTCACCAGTTCCGGAAAAATCGCGCGCCACGTCGGCGATTCCACGGCGTCGCCCAGCGAGAGCGCCAGCGTCAGCAACAGGAGCAGCCACGGCGTCATGCGCCCGGAGAACGCAACCGCCGCGAGCGCCACCGCTACCAGAAACATATAAATTTCCGTGCAGAGAATCAGCTTCCGCCGGTCGAAAATGTCGCCGATCGCTCCGGCCGGCAGCGCCAGCAGGAAAAACGGCAGCGCCGAAGCCGTCTGAATCAGGGCGATGTAAGTCGTGCTGCTCGTCAGCGTGGTCATCAACCACGCCGCCCCCACCGTCTGCATAAACGTGCCGATATCGGAGGCCAAGTCGGCGATCAGCAAATTGCGAAACAGAGGAATCCGCAGCGGATGCCAGGCGCTCAGGGGAGCTTTTGGCGCAGAGCGGGGAGCGGTCGGAGCCGCCGCTGGACGTTTGCTCTCATCAGGCATAACCCTCGGACTCTACATCAACGCCCGCCGCCCCGCGCAATCGCGAAAGGGGATTTCTCGAGAGCCGCCGGAAGGTTTCCGTGGACCGTCTTCCGCGCTGAAAATGCCGGCATCGTCTGCTGATGCGTCTGTAATAGACTGTCGGCCACGATACGATGAATCCCGCCAAGAAGCACCGTCTCCGTGAACCTCGCTGGCCCGCGCTGATCGGCATGTTGGCCGCCTCCGGCGTCTACTGGGCGCTTCCCGAACCTCTATCGATTGGCCCGAGCTGGCTGCTCTCGGCGATTGTCGTACTGCTGATGATTCCTCTCGGCATCTCGAACTGGCGTGGCGATCACAATGTTGCCCGCCTTCTCTCCTTTCTGGCCAACGGCATCATCACCGTGGCGATGATCGTCTCGCTCGCCCATTTGGTGCAGGGAATTCCCAAGCATCTGGAAACGCCGACCGCGCTTCTGCGCTCCGCGCTCTCGCTCTGGGTAGCCAACGTTCTTGTTTTTGCTTTGTGGTACTGGAAACTGGATGCGGGAGGCCCTGTCGCCCGCGAGGCACCCGACGGCATGGACAAAAGTTCGTTTCTGTTCCCGCAGATGTCTCGTCCCAATCCCGATCCGTGCTGGGTCCCGAACTTCGTCGACTATCTCTTCTTCGCCTTCAACACCAGTACGGCCTTTTCGCCGACCGACACGGCCGTCCTCGGTCGCTGGGCGAAATTGGCGGTCATGACCCAGGCGCTCATTTCTCTGGCGATCATTGCGCTGCTCGCGGCCCGCGCCGTCAACATCCTCTAAGCCCGGGCCGCGCCCCGGAGCCGTAGACATGGCCCGTCCGATGATGGTCAGATGCTTCGCAATCAACGGAGTCAGCCGATGATCGCAGCAGACTTCCGTAGGCCACCGGCATTGGCCTGGACAGGCGAGAAGCCATTCCATTGACAGGGAACCGTATTTCTGCAATTATCGAAATATGAGTCCTCCCTCATCGAAAAAGTCCACCGAACAGGTGGTCCGATACGCAGATATGTTCTCGGCGATGGGAACCGAGGCTCGGCTGCGCATCATGCAGCTGCTCCTGACCGCGCATCCCGATGGCCTGATCGTCAGCGAAATCCAGCAGGAACTCGACATCCCCAATTCCACCCTCTCCCACCATCTCGACAAACTCAAGGCCGAGGATTTGGTACGAGTACGGCGCGAAGGCACATTCCTGCACTACACCGCCCACACGGAGGCACTGCAAGGGCTTTTGCAATTTCTCTATGCTGAATGCTGCACGCGCAACAAGGCCCTCAAGCCCGAATCGATTGTGCAGCTATGCAAATAGGAGGAACCGTGAGCACGGATAATATCAAGGAAATCGTCAAAGAAAAGTATGGCGAAGCCGCGTTGCGTGTCGGCGCAGGCGGAAACGCTTGCTGTGGCAGCGCTCCGTCCAGTCGTTGCGGGCGTGCCGATCCAATAACGTCCGATCTCTACGACGCTTCACAGGCAGGATTGATTCCCGAGGAAGCCATGCTCGCTTCCTTGGGATGCGGTAATCCCACGGCCCTTGCAAAACTCAGTCCGGGCGAGACCGTTCTGGACCTGGGCTCCGGCGGCGGGATCGACGTCTTGCTCTCTGCGCGGCGCGTAGGTCCAACAGGCAAAGCGTATGGGCTGGATATGACGGATGAAATGCTGGCGCTCGCCAACGAAAACAAGCGCAAGTCGGGCCTGAGCAATGTGGAATTCCTGAAGGGAGAAATCGAGCATATTCCCCTGCCGAACAACTCCGTCGATGTGATCATCTCCAACTGCGTCATCAATCTCTCCGCCGACAAGGATCGCGTGTTTGCCGAAGCGTTCCGCGTACTCAAGCCCGGTGGACGGTTCGCGGTCTCTGACGTCGTCAGCAAAGGCGAAGTACCAGCCGAGATTCGTAAAAGCATGCTCGCATGGGTCGGGTGCGTGGCGGGCGCACTGGAGCAGGACGACTATCGCGGCAAGCTCCAGGCAGCGGGATTCGAGGAGGTGGATCTGGAGCCGACGCGGACCTATGGCGTTGAAGACGCGCGCGAATTTCTGTCCACACAGGGCATCGACGTGGATGCCATTGCATCACAGGTGGCCGGCAAGTTTCTGAGCGCCTTTGTGCGGGCGACCAAACCCGGGCAATCCCACGGTGGCCCCACGCATTGCCAATAATAGAGGACGCGAAATGAAGGGGCACTACAACGTCTTGTTCCTTTGCACGGGAAACTCGGCCCGCTCCATCATGGCCGAGGCCCTCATGAATCAGAAGGGCAAGCCCAATGTCACCGCCTACAGCGCAGGAAGTTATCCCAGCGGCAATGTTCGGCCCGAAGCCCTCCGACAGCTGGAAACTGCTCGCCTCCCCACGGCGGGCTTGCGAAGCAAGAGTTGGGAAGAATTCGCGAAGCCGGAAGCGCCGAAGCTCGATTTTGTCCTCACGGTCTGCGATCAGGCTGCGAAGGAGGTATGCCCGGTCTGGCCTGGCCAGCCGATGACGGCGCATTGGGGCGTTCCCGATCCTGCCTCCGTTACCGGCAGCCCCGAGCAAATTGAAAAAGCATTCCGAGACGCATTCTTCCTGCTGGACCGAAGAATCAGTCTTTTCCTTAGCTTGCCGCTGCAGTCCCTCGACAAACTCGCGATCAAGAATGAAATCGACAAGATCGGCCAGCAATGACTCCACCGCTCTCGCGGCGGGTCGTGGCCGAGTTCTTGGGAACAGCCTTTCTTGTCGCGGCCGTAGTGGGCTCGGGCGTGATGGGCGAGCGTCTGGCTGGCGGAAACGTCGCGATCGCGCTGCTTGCAAACACCATCGCCACGGGAGCCGCGCTCGTGGCGCTCATCCTGAGCTTGGGGCCGATCTCGGGTGCACACCTCAATCCGGCCGTCACGCTCGCAGAGGCGTTCGAACGCGGAATTCGGTGGCGGGACGTACCAATCTATATTGCGGCACAGTTTGCCGGTGGAATCTTGGGAGCTGTCGTGGCGCATACGATGTTTGGTTTGCACTGGTATTCGCTCTCGACACACGTTCGCAGTGGATGGCCGCTTGTGTTGAGCGAGTTCGTTGCGACCTTTGGCTTGTTGTCCGTGATTGGGGGTTGCTCGCGGTCGCGACCGAGTGCAACGCCGTTTGCCGTAGCGGCCTATATCACCTCCGCCTATTGGTTCACCGCCTCCACTTCGTTCGCCAATCCGGCCGTGACGGTCGCACGGGCCATATCCGACACGTTTGCGGGAATTCGACCAGCGGACGTGCCATCCTTTGTCGTCGCACAAACCCTGGGGGCCCTCTGTGCCACCTTTCTCTTCCGCTGGCTTTCGGGCGGTTTGCGTGACACCAGCGAAAAGATACTCGTCTCGCGTGAGACCGCGCAGTGACATGGAGATTTCGTCTGTTTGCGCGGTTCCGAACCCAACGTTCCACTTCGAAATTCGTGCCGAATCCGCTTCGGCAGGACTTGAAAGCGTGTGCCGCGGCTTTGCCGCGATTGACTCCGGGGGCAAGGTTCCTCACACCGACACCATCGTCGTGCGATACGGGGAAAATCGTCGGCCGTCACTTGCGAACGATGCCGCCGCTTGAAGCGTTGTGAGCATTCACGATAAGCGCTCGAGCGATTTCGCTCCGCCGGCCCGTATGCCCTGCGAGCCGTCCCGTTCGAGTTCTTCATTCGATTTCGAAGGCTGCAGGTCAGTTCGAATTAGGCTCGTTCCAGAGATGACGAAGCTTGTTCGACATGTCCTTGGTTTCTTGCAAATACGTGCGATTCTCTTCCTTCTGGGCCGTCGCGAGCTTTTGACCGGATCTGTCTTGCAGATCAGTCAGAGGTGTAATCCAATCGTCACAGGAAGAGTCTCACCGTACGACTTCCCGAGCCACAGGTGGCGGACATCGAGGCGGAATCGCAGGGACGGAAGATCTCGAAGTCCGCTGTTATTCGCGAACGGCTCGAGCGTGCGCCCCGCCAGCGCCGCCGCACCAACCCCCTGACGTTTCGAAAACAAAGAAACGCATCGACTGAGGGCAAATCAGCCACTCGACTCTCTTCCTGGCCGAAGGCCAGTTCGGCTTGCACAGCGGCGTCTTCCTGCCTGGCAACCTCCTGAACGCTTACGGTAGAGGCGCCGGAAGCCCTAGGACTGAAAATCCTGCCGCGTCGGCCGCTTTCGCCAGTCGCCGATCTCCACAAATGAAGCTTCGCTTCGATGTGTGCTGTTGGCACCAGACCAGGGAGGCGGCCAGTTGCAAGCTGTCTGCAGAGCGCAAAGAATATTTATCCAACGATTCCGTAGCCAAGTCACGAAGCTGATCGTCAGGAAGGACCTCCCTCCAACCCCGGCTAAGCATTCGGAGGCGAACCAGCGCGCCTTGTTTGTCGGGATCGGAAATTGCCTTATTACGGTGAAGCCGAGAAATCGCGCTGTACACCTCGATCAAGCTTCCCCACCAAACGACGAGAGCGAATTTACCTAGGTAGATCTGAGCTTGACGACTCGCCGCTTCGTGGATGCACAAAGGGACCAGTGCGCTGGCGTCCCAAAACGCCGTTGTCTTCTTCACCGTCCTTCTTCTCGCTCAGCCAGGATGGCTTGAATCGCTTGATTTCCCTTAACCGTACCTGTTGGAACCTTCAAGATCGCTCTTGCATTCAGCTGCACCGTAGGGAGCCGAAGTTTACCAGCCGCAACCAACTTTAGCTCTTGAGCCTCCGCTCCCTCCGCCAAGAAGGGAACCAGTTTGGCCACAGGAAGGTTTCGGTCCCGGATCACGATCTCTTCGCCGCCTCTTGCAAACGTAAGATATTTGCTCAGCTGATCCTTTAGCTTTGCCACGTTTACGGTGCGCATATGTGTCTCCGGTTCTCACGGCTATTATAGCCATGAGCGGACTCAATGGCAAGGGGAGTCGATCTGCGAGGAACACCGGAAGTTCTGAGATTCTTGCGCAGTTCCTTGCGGCCGCGTTTGGCGCGGTGGAGCGTAGTAGCTGGATGGAAAGCAGGGGGCAACGCCGAGTCTTGAAAGAAGCAAGCTAACTCCACTCGGCAGACCGGGTCGGGGGAAGAAGATCGGCCAGCGGCTTCGAGCTTTTCAACGAATAGCCCGAAGGCCCGCCCGAAGTAAGTTGTCAAGTATGTGAAGCGGTGAAAGTAAGGGAAAGAATGGCTCCCCGAGCCGTACGATTTGCGAACCGTCAGATTCGACTTTTCCATTCAGTTTCGAAAGCTGAGGGTCAGTTCGAAATAGGCTCCTCCCAGCGATTACAAAGTTCGTTCGGCATGTCCGCGGTTTTTGTAGACACGTATAGTCCTCTTCGTTCTGGGCCGTCGCCAGTTTTTCACCAGTTCTGTCTTGCATATCAGCCAGAGGTGTAATACATTTATTAAATGAAGAGCCTCACCGTACGACTGCCCGAGCCACTCGTGGCGGACATTGAGGCGGAATCGCACGGACGGAAGATCTCGAAGTCAGATGTTGTTCGCGAACGGCTCGAGCGTGCTCCCCGCCAGCGGCGCCGCACCGCCTCCCTGACGGCCATCGCCGACCTTGTCGGCTCGGTCGATGATCTACCCACCGATCTAACTGCGCGAACGAAGGAATATTTGCAAGCCACTGGTTATGGCCAGAAACGTTCTCGTTGACGCCGGATTTGTTGTAGCCTTGCTTAGCCGTCGCGACGCTCACCACCAATGGGCCGTTGCGCAAGCCTCCGAGCTGCCTCCGCCTTGGTCCACATGCGAATCCGTACTGTCTGAAGCATTCCACCTTCTTGGAGAGCTTGGTACCCCCAATCTCGGCGCACTACTTCGCCGCGGCGCGCTGCGGGTGGCCTTCAGGCTTACTGAGAACGTAGAGCCTGTCGTGAAGCTGGTCGAGAAGTATTCCAACGTTCCTATGGGCTTAGCCGATGCTTGCCTCGTTCGCATGACCGAAACGCTTGCCGATCCCATAATCGTCACGACAGACCAAGATTTCCGAGTTTACCGTCGCCACAGCCGCCGGGTCGTTCCCTGCGTGACACCCGGGTAACCTTGCCAGATGGATCCTCGGACAGCGGTTGCTAGGCGGCGTGCTGCGTGTATGGCAACGCAGGCCGACTGCTGTCACCGGATTTGATCGAGATGCTCGAATCGATGGACGCGGGGGAGTCCGAGATACTGGGTGAGACTTTCGACACGAGGGCAGAGGAGCGTCGCTGCACTGCAGGCATATCCCAAGTAGCAAGGTCAATCTCCCTTGAGATGTTGAGGCAGCGGAAGCGAATCAGCAGATCGGGGCAGCAATTGCGAAGGATTCAGCCCTGCGGCCCGCAACCGAATGCAAATCGCCTAGGTTCGCGCTTCGATAAAGTCGAACCGATTGAGAAGCGAAACGGTTGGCGCCCGACACGTACGATTTGCGAATTCTCAGGTTTGAATTTTCGATTCATTCCCGGAAACGAAGAAGCTAGGACCCTGAACCAACTCATCTCCTCAGACGCGTCCATGGGCCCGGCCCGACAGTGGCTTTGAGCGCGACTGACAGGACAGGCAAAAAGTTGTCAAAAGCCGCTCGATCAGTTTCGATGTGCAACGGCGCTTCGATGCCCCTGCGATGCCGTGGGTTTGTAACGGTTTGATCCGAGCAAGCGACTCAAGGCAACTCGAAACCCGGAAGACGCAGCGCCTTCTGATCGAATGTCAAGGTGCGGGAACAACCCGCTTTCGTGCCCAGCGCCGCGATAATGGCGTCGGCGAAAGAGCCCTGACCTTCTTTGAGGGCGATCATCGCGCTGAAAACCTCCTGCTCGTTTTCCACGATGAGCACATCGATCTGAAGCATGCGCTCAACAGCCGCAGCGATTTCGCCCGCAGCTAGCCGGTAGGCGCGCTCGAGCACCCAGGTGGTCTCGACCATCGCTACGATGCTGACAAAGCCGGGGTTCTTCTCCGTTAATCGACGTTCAATTATTTCTGTCGCCCTGAGTGATTGCGTCGGGTCGTCTTGAGTGAGGAAACGGACAAGTACGTTGGTATCGAGCCCGATCATCGACGCGCGTGGGCCACAACGCCAGCCGCAGACTGAGCCGCAGCCTCAGTCATCTCCGCGATAGCCACCGGTCCCCGGCGCCGCGATTTGATGATGCCTCGCAAGGCCGCTGCATGGAGTTTCGGCAGCAGGACCACACTGCCGTCAGGATGCACAAAGAACTTGACGCGATCTCCCGGTTTCAACCGCAGATGTTCCCGAATAGGCTTCGGGATCGTCGCCTGACCCTTGACGGTTATGGCAGATTCCATAAGGCCTCCATTACAATCACGTTAAAGTAATACCACGATGTGCGCCTTAGGTCAAGCAGTCGTGGATTGGTTCACGCTGGCTTTTGGGTATGGCAGTACCGCAAGGGTGAGAAGCTGGCTCCCCGGGCTAGATTCGAACTAGCAACATTTCGGTTAACAGCCGAACGCTCTACCGTTGAGCTACCGGGGAGTAGCGGGTGTTGGCCGCGGAAAAACGCGAAACCAAGCCCGAAAAAGTGTAGTCGAGCGGCACAGCGGAGTCAACGCGCCACGGAACGCTACCGGATGAGCCGCAAACGGGGAGAGACCGCCTACTGAAGTTTCTGTTTCGCGGAATCGTGCACGATCAGATTCTCGAAAATGGCCAGGACGTGCCGGCGATACTCCACCACGCGCTCGAGAATCGGCCGGAGCGCCGGCTGCTTCACGGTTTCCTTGTCCCACTTCGCCAGCACGGGCGCCGGTACGGCGATATCCCGCCGCAGCTCATCCGCCGAATGCCCGCGAAGGAAAAGCCCGTAAAAGAACGCCGCCTCCCGCTGCGGGAACTGGAAATCCTGCAGCGCGTCTTCCACCGGATTGGGCATCGTCGCCATAGCCGAAAACGCAGTTTACACATTTCGCCGTCGCCGTCAAGCCCGCGCGCGGTATTGCGTGATCCCTTTTTTCGCATCCGGCAACCCGCCGCGACCACTAAAATTCAACAGCCTGGCATTGGTCGTGCTCTTACAATTCGAAAACGATCGGCTTGGACAGTGGCGCGGTTTGGCGCGTTGCAGTCCGAAGGGGGTCTGCAGCCGCAACTTTTTGCCCCCGTTCGGGTTTGCTACTTATTGACCGACTGCGCGTCGCGCGGGACACGTGGCGCGCTACGGTCCGCCCCACGCTTCTTGCGAAGGGCTTGCACGTAATACGCACAACCCCCACAGGGAGGCTCGGTCACCACCCGGGCCTCCACCCCTTTACCCGGAGCGCGTTTGCGAACTGCGCCGGCATCCTGAGAACTGCGTTGTGTCGAGTTGCGATCGGGAGGCCTTCCCGGCGTCTTGGCGCGTCGCAGCCCGCATTGACGCTTCGTGCATCTCCGCGCCGCACCGAAATATTTTCCCCGCGCCGCACGTTATTCTTTGTAGAGGCACGACCATGAAGTTCGCTAAATCCGTCGCCGCAGCTATCGCGCCCTGGGCCCTGGTCTCGACGGCAGCCATGGCGCTCGCGATTTCCCCATCCCGCGCGCAGAATTCCCCGAGCAAGCCGTCTCCGTCGGCTTCCGACGCCCCACCAGGCCAGGACGCCGCAGGCGCCGACATGTCCGGCATGCAGCACGAATCCGAACAGAATCCCGAAGCCGCCAAGGCCGCCAACGACGCCATGGACATGTCTGACATGGACATGTCCTCCAACCCCCACATGTTCATGACCGAGCTCCAGCCCAAGCAGCCCGGCGATGACCGCCGGGCCGAGGAAATCGTCGAAATCCTCGGAAAATCGATCGCGAAATACAAGGACTACAACGTCGCACTCGCCGACAACTACAGGATTTTTTTCCCCAACGTGAAGCAGCCGATCTACCACTTCACGAACTATCGCAACGCCATCGCCGCCTCCTACATTTTCAATCCCGCGCATCCCACGTCACTTCTCTATAAAAAGACGGCGGACGGCTACGAGCTCGTCGGCGCCATGTTCACTGCGCCGAAAAACGCCACTGAGCAGCAGCTGAACGAACGCGTCCCGCTCTCTGTCGCCCGCTGGCACGAACATGTGAATTTCTGCCTGCCGCAGCGCGGTATCGCCGCTGCCCAATTCGACTGGAAGAAATTCGGTCTCGCCGGTTCCATCGCCACCGAAGACGCCTGCGGACAGGCCAACGGCCGCTGGATCAAGCAAATTTTCGGCTGGATGGTCCACGTCTACCCGTTTCAAACCGACCCGGACAAAGTCTGGGCCCACTAATACACGTTGGCTCGGAATCTTCGAAACTGGCGATGGGGGAACGGCACGATGCGTTAGGAAGTGACGTAGGTGTGTTCGTGCGATTCGGGAGAATTCGTTGCCACGCAGACCTGTCCCGACCCTCCGCCTCGGCGCGATACAGCGCGCCATCCGCGGCGCGAATCAGCTGCTCTGGGGAAGCTGCGTTTCCCGGATATGCCGCAATGCCGATCGAAAAAAAAAGTGATTCTGCCCAGGACCTGTCCCGAATGGCTGACGGACAGCTGCTGCAGCTCCTCGCGCAACAGCCAAAGCCTGGTTTGCGAACGTGACGTTGCCGTCAAGGTCGACCATGCCGATTTGAACGGAGCAGTTTTCGACCGCCTGCATCAGAAGGTGGAGTTGCGCTTCGTCCCACTTCTTCGAGCGACGTTTCAGTTTGCCGGAAGGCGCCTTGCGGTGTTTCCTCATCGCCAGCCCCTGCGAGTCGCTCCCTGCCTTCAGAAGCTGAATTGGGCTTGCAGTTGAATTACGCGGACGGCTGAGGAGTTTCCGAAGGCACCGCCGGCTAAGGCGTTGGAGGTATCGAATCTTTGCGAGCCGAGATTGCCGGCCGGCGTGGACGGGTTGACGATGTTGAACAGGTTGCGCGCCGCCACGCTGAGCGTGAGGCTGTAACGCTGGCCGCTCGAGGCTCCGCTACGCCCGAAGTTGGAGCCGCCGCCTCCGCCGCCGCGACCGCCCCCACCTGCACCACCGGGGCCGCGACCGAAGGGCCCTTGCGGTCTGCCACCACTGCCGGAATTGGCAGCGCCTTCTTTTGGGGCGCCGAACCCGAATGTCTTTGAAACGCGCAAGTTAAACGTGAACTGGCTCGGGCCTACGTAATTGTTGATGGGAATGAGGTTTTCTCCTGCCGTGGGTAGTGTGTTGAACGTTCCCAGCTGCGTGCACAGAAGGTTTGTGCCGACGGTGACAACCGTGGGGCAGGTTTCTCGGGAGACGAGTGCCGGACGGTCGTTGAGAATCGACGTGCCCAACAGATCGAGCGGCACGGTGACGTTGAACGGCGTACCCGAATTGAAAATCATAAACGGGTTGAGTCGGAATCCCTTCGGGAGCGAGACGGTGCCGCCGAAGAAAACGCGATCGCGGATGTCGTACCCGGAGCGGCCGTAGTCAGCAAGGATGTCGTAGGGATTCGACGGGAAGCTGGTGGGCCCGCCCGTATCGCTATTGGCAAAGTTGAGCGAGTAGTAGCCGTTCAACGTGAGCTTTGTGCCGGCGCGCACGTTGAAATTCGTGATGAGCTGATTTTGGCGGAAGATTCCGGCGGACCGGTACTCGTAGATGTTTTCCAGAATTCCATTCGGCCGCGTTCCGCTGGTGGGATCGCCGATGACGAATGTGCCGGGCAGCGGCGCGTTGATGTTGTTGATGAGGAGCTGGTCGTTCCCGATCGAATTGACGTAGGAAGCGGTGACGTTGACGGCTCGCGACAGCTGGCGCTCGAGGGTGACGGCGGTCTGCATGGTGTAGGGGGCGTGCAGATTCGGCTGAACCCTGTAAATTGTCGGGACGCTCGTATCGGAGGACTGCAGGGTGCTGATGGGAGGAATCGTGGGATAGAACGTCGGGTTCGTGACGATGTATTCCTGCTGCAGGACGCCGTTCTGGCGCTCGGCCTGCAAGACTAAGTCATTGGTGAAGCGGTCGTAGAAAATCCCCCAGCCGGCGCGCAGGACTGTTTTCGGCGACGGCGATTTTCCCTGGCCGATGCCCCAGGCAATGCCGAAGCGAGGCGCCCAATCGGCGTGATTCGAGATCTGATTTTGCGATTCGAATCGCAGGCCGGCGCTGATGGTTAGGTTGGGGCGCCAGCGCCAATCGTCCTGGATATACAAGCCGGCGTCGAAGAGATTGGAGGACACGGATGGCACGCCTGTAACCAGACTGAATTGAATCGGCTCGCTGGCTTCGAAGGCGGCGAGAGAGGGGAATGTGAACGTGCCGTTGAAATTGCTGCTGGCACGATTGGTTTCCTGCAAGTCGCGGAAGCGCCCGCCAAATTTCAGAAAATGTTTACCGAGCGCGATGGAGGTGTAGTTCTGCAATTCGTAATGTTTTTGGTGATCGATGATATTTCCCAGACTGCTGCCGCCGCTTTGGAACTCGAACGGCACGATCACAGCAGGCGCTGTGCTGTTGGGAGTCTGATAGCTTGCGTCGCCGAGGTACTGAAAGCGCGTCTCGTTGACGATTTTCGAGCCGAACACCTGCGTGTCGCTCAGCTGGAGCGTATTTTCGGTCGTCAGAATGCCGTACCCTGCCGACGCCAACGTGTATTGACCGACGCCCTGGTTGCTTTCGTTGTCCCGATAGAATTGATAGCGGACGGTAAGCGTATTGTTGGTGCTGAGTTGGTAGTCGAGCCGCGGTGCAAAGTTGATGCGGCTGCGGGGATTGGCAACCGCCGCGGTGAACAGCAGTGCCGGCGGCGCCATCAGCTGCGCGCTGACGACGGAAACATTGTTGATATCGCGGTATTGCCCGTCGATGGTGAACGATGCCTTCTTGCTGAGCGGTCCGCCGAAGTCGCCGTTAAACTGCACGGTATCGTAGCCCGGCAAATTTGCCGAGCCCAGGTACGGGCTGCGCGAGTTGAGGGCCGAATCGTTGCCGAGCAGGGTGAACTGTCCGTGGAACCGGTCGGTGCCGGGCTTGGTGAAAATTTCGATCCTGCCGTAGCCGAGCTTGTCGTACTCGGCCGAGAACGGATTTTGATTGATGCGAATTTCGCGGATGGAAGACTTCGGCGGCAACTGGCCCGCGGTGAAACCGTCGATGTACATCTGGCCGCCGTTGGGGCCGACCGACGGCCCGGCCAGCGCCGCCAGATCGGACTGCAATTGATCGGGGTCGTCGGAGAGTTCGTCGAGGTCTTTTCCGGAGATCACGACGGCGCTGGCGTTATTCTCGGGGCTTACGCTCAGCTCGGCTCCGCCTTCGGCTTGCACCTCGACCTTTTGATGCTCCTCTTCGATCGTCAAGGGCAGATCGAGCTTCTGGGTTCGGCCGGCGGCGATTTCTATTTTGTCGCTGTGGAACTCCTGAAACCCTTTCGCGTCCACCGTCACCGTGTATGTTCCGGGTGCAAGGCCGGCGACCTCATAGGCGCCGTCACGACCGCTGTTTGCCGTGGCGGCATGACCGGAATCGCTCGTCACCACGACGGTGGCGCTCGGGACGGCTGCGCCGGAAGGATCGGTTACCTGGCCGTGGAGTGTGCCGGTGGTGGTTTGGGCCGTCAAACCGGGGAGGCAAAACAGAACGGCGATCGATAAGGCTGTAGCTTGAGACAACTTGGTCAGGGCGCGCAATTTCATCCGGTCTCCGGGCAGGATTCAGTTTCTCAGCAGATCGAAAATCATTGCGCGGCATCTCCGGCGGGCGCATCGAGACTCCAGGGAGGCAAGATCATCGCCTGACCGCCGCCGGGCGAAGCCTGCAAAATGGGCTCCACGCCGGCAACGAGTGTGATCACCGTCGCGCTGCCGGAAACCGTTCCTTTCGTCGAAACGATCATTACGGCGTCGCCTTTTTGGACGTCGGAGATGGACGCCGGCGGGATCCTGCTCAGCATCTGTTGCATGTCCCCGCCACCCCCGGCGCGTGCGCCTCCGCTGCTGGGTCCGCCCTTTGACGTTTGCGCTGCCGCCGGAGGCGCTGCGCCGGTTCCGTTGGCAGGACTTGCCGCGGGGCCCTTCAGTCGCATGGCGATGAACTGCGCCATTTGGGGAGGAAGTCTTCGAAGCTGTGATTCGGAGGTGAACTTCACGGTGACCGGCTCTTTGCTGATCAGGTCGTTGACGGTCAGCGTGTTCGTCGATGCGTCCACGGCGGAAACAATGCCGGCGATATTCTGGAATGCGCCGGAGACGATTTCATCCGCCGCCAATGCGGTTCCGTCGGCGCTGCGCGTCCCGCGCGCGCGGACCTGGTCACCGGGCTTGATCTCCGCTAGGGAGCTCAATTTTGCATCGTCGAATTTCACGGAGTCGGCGGCATAGCGGCGCACGACGGTGTCTTTCGACGCCTGGATCACGACAGCTGCGGGTCCGGCGAACGATTGGAGCGAGATCGTAATGGTTCCCGATCCGGGATCGACCGCGCTCACGAGGCCACCGAGTGCATGCCGCTGCCATTCCTGGCGATCGTGTTCCTGCTTGGAGGCGACATCGGCTTTGTTCATGGCGATGACGCTGGTCGCGTCGACGGAATGGCCGTCGTCGGAGATTTTTCCGAGCACCAGGATTCGATCGCCGGCGAGCAAATCCTGGAGCGTGATCGGGCTGGCGTTCTTCAGGTCCCTGGCACCGGGCTCGATCCGCAAGACCTTGGCGCCGTCCTCGACGGTGATGTGGAAGACGGCGCCTTGATCGGAAGCGAGCACGATTGAATTGCCCGAGATTGTTTTGATCGTGCCGATCGGCCGCGCGCCGGCGGAAGCAGCCGTTTGGGCGTGCACCGGTCTCGCGACAGGTGAGAGAAATATTGCCAGGATGGAAGTCAGGGCCAGGCGCCGTGCGAGTGACATGCCGCGGTGAAGTGCCATTATAATCTCTGTTTCGATTGCCGGGCCTGGGATGCCGGCCGAGCCTGCGACGCTCTCTCCAGGGACTTCTTTTCTATCAGGCTTAGACGCGCCAGCCGTCTCAGGCGTTCCAGCAGGTTACGTTCCTCCGCTTGGGAGACGCTATCGCCCATGCGCTTGAGAAGCGAACAGTTGGATGGGGAGGGATTTGGGCGGGTTGCACAGGCGAAAGCCTGATGCTGTTTAGCTCGCCGGCGCTTCCCACGAACCGTCCATCGATGGCCGCGATCGGATACGCGTGCAAAAAAGAAGCCGCCCCGAAATGGGCTCGGGGCGGCTCTGAAAAGAGTTACTTCGACCGCGCTGAAAACGATGGCGAGGCTCGGCCCGTCGTCATTTCTTGGCTGCCGAATAATTGTCGGCGGCTTGGGACCAGTTGACGACGCTCCACCAGGCTTCGATGTAGTCGGGTCGACGGTTTTGGTATTTCAGGTAATAGGCGTGCTCCCAGACGTCGAGGCCGACGACGGGTTTGCCGCCGTCCATGACGGGGTTGTCCTGGTTGGGCGTGGATTCGATGGCAAGCTTGCCGTCGCGCACCAGCAACCAGGCCCAGCCAGAGCCGAAGCGGCCCGTGGCGGCTGCTCCGAATTTGGTTTTGAAATCGGCGAAGCTGCCGAATGCTTGAGCGATGGCGCTGCCAAGATCACCGGATGGTTCGCCGCCTCCGCCTTTCTTCATCAGCTTCCAAAACATGGAGTGATTCAGGTGGCCGCCGCCGTTGTTGCGCACGGCGGTGCGGATATTTTCAGGAACTTTGCCGATCTGCGCGCAGAGCTCTTCGATCGAGAGCTTGGCGAAGTCGGGAGCGGATTCGAGGGCTTTGTTGAGATTGGTGACGTAGGCGTTGTGATGCTTGTCGTGATGAATCTCCATGGTCTTGGCGTCGATGTGAGGCTCGAGCGCGTCGAACGCATACGGGAGAGGCGGAAGCGTGAAACTCATGTGAAGAGAGGCTCCTTGTGCCGAAGTGGCTGACATAATCTACCTCCTGATTAGCGAACCTGCGTGATAATTATAGCGCGGCGGCAGCGAAGGCGAACTCCGTAATACGCGGTATGGGCCTCCGGCTCGGACGGAGTGCGCGGCGAGCGCTTCACAGGAAGAGGGATCCTTCGATTCTGCTCAGGAAGACGGGCCGAAGGCACAGGCAACAGCAACGGCGAAAGCACAAGAGCCAGCGGGGGAGGAAGTTCATGTCGCCTCACGAGCACAGTCACAATCACGATCACGTAGAACATCACTTCACGGCGACCGCTTCGGTGCGAGACATTGTGATCGGGATGTCGGACGGGTTGACGGTGCCGTTTGCTCTGGCGGCGGGGTTGACGAGCGCGGCAGCGGCGTTGGCCAAGGGAACGGGAATCATCGTCACGGCTGGGTTTGCGGAAATTGCGGCCGGATCGATCGCCATGGGGCTGGGCGGGTATCTGGCGGCGAAGACGGATTCCGAGCATTACGCTTCGGAGCTCGATCGTGAATACCGGGAGACCGTGGAGTTGCCGGAAATTGAAACCGAGGAAGTGGCCAAGGTGTTTCGTGATTATGGGTTGACAGAAGCGCAGATGGAGCCGGTGGTAACGGCAATCACCGGCAATCAGAAGCGCTGGGTGGACTTCATGATGCGCTTCGAGCTGGGGCTGGAGCAGCCGGATCCGGCGCGGGCGGCCCGCAGTGCGGCTACCATTGCGGCGTCGTACATCGTGGGCGGATTGATTCCCCTGGCACCTTACATCTTGATGCGGGAAATTGTGCCGGCGCTGCGTCTATCGGTTGGGGTGACGCTGCTGGCGCTGCTGGTTTTCGGGGCGATCAAGGGACACTTCACGGGCGTGAAGCCGTGGCGGTCGGGCTTGCAGACGGCGCTGGTGGGCGGGTTGGCCGCGGCCGCGGCGTTTTTTATCGCGCGGTTGATTCATCCGATGTGACGCGTTGAGCAACGGCTCTCCGGGGCCGAAACTTCCCCCCGCCGGCAAACCTCGCGCGAGACCGGTGCGGTTGGCATTGACACAGAGGCGCTTAGATCGGTTGCGCGGACGCGTAGGGGAAGGATCTATAGCGGCATTTGCGTTCTTGAAAAATTGATCGGGGCGATGTGGACCCTTCACGAGGAAAATGCATCTATAATAGAGTAGGCCTCGAAGGCGGTACGTCCGCGGCGCGTCCCGCGCGATGAGCGGTGGACCTTCCGCGGTACAAATCGCCCTACAATACGTCTAACGCACTCATATGCCTCCGCAGCTTTGATAAGCGCGGGGGGCGAAGAGAAAAGGAGACAGCCATGAAGAGCAGTCATCTGTACATTCCCCGCTGGATCGCCGCGGTGGTCGTCGCGGTGGCGCTGATCGGCGGAGGAATTCTTGCAATTGAGTTGAGAGATTGGTCGGGCCATGAAGTATTTGGAGCTCCGAATCTGGAGTTGACGCTGGCGCGCAGCGCCGCTCCGGTGCCGCTCGGGAATTTCAGCAACGGATTCGCCTCTGTGCTGAAGCCTGCACTGCCGGCGGTGGTGAACATTCATACGTCGAAGATCGTGAAGTCCAAGCCGAACCAGATGATGCCGTTTTTCAATGATCCGATGTTTCGGCAGTTTTTCGGCGATCAGGGACTCGGGCAGGGACAACAGGAGCAGCCGCAGAACGAGCGCGAGCAGAGCCTGGGATCGGGTGTGATCGTGACTTCCGACGGAACCATCGTGACGAACAATCACGTGGTCGAAGGCGCGAGCGACATCGAAGTCGATCTCGCGGATAAGCGCGAGTTCAAGGCAAAGCTGATCGGTACGGATGCGAAGACCGATGTCGCAATTCTGAAGATCGACGCTTCGAATCTTCCCACGCTGGCGATCGGCGATTCCTCGAAGCTTCAGGTGGGCGACGTGATTTTCGCGATCGGCGATCCGTTCGGCATCGGCGAGACGGCCACGATGGGAATCGTGAGCGCCACGGGACGCGGCGGACTGGGGATCGAAGGCTATGAGGACTTCATCCAGACCGATGCGGCGATCAATCCGGGAAATTCCGGCGGTGCCATGATCGATTTGCACGGCGACCTGATCGGAATCAACACGGCAATTCTGAGCGGCGGAGGCGGCGGCAATCAGGGCGTCGGTTTCGCGATTCCCATCAATATGGCGCGTTCAGTGATGGACCAGATCGTCGGGCATGGCAAGGTGGTGCGCGGCTATCTGGGCCTCTATCCCCAGGACGTGACGCCGGCACTCGCACGGCAGTTTGGACTGAACAAGCCGGGTGGTGCGCTGGTGAGCGGGTTGAAGCCCGATGCTCCGGCAGCCAGGGCCGGTCTTCGCGATGGCGACGTGATCCTGGAATTGAACGGCCAGCCGGTCGAATCGGCGAATGACTTGCGGCTGCGGGTTTCGCAGGCGGCGCCAGGGAGCACGGTGAAGCTGGAAGTGTCTCGAGACGGAAAAGTGCAGGACGTCAGTGTGACGCTCGGTGAACTTCCGCCCGACAAGCTGGCGGAAAATAGTTCGGGACCCAGCGAGAACAACGGCGGGCTCGAGGGCGTGAATGTGGAAGAACTCACGCCGGATATGCTCGGGCAGCTGCAGTTGCCATCCGGCACTCGGGGGGTTGTGGTGACGAACGTGGATCCATCGAGTGCGGCAGCCGCGGCCGGTCTCGATCGTGGCGACGTGATCCAGGAAGTAAACCATAAGCCCGTTCACAACATCGCAGAATACAAGCAGGCAGTCGCTGCGGCAGGAAAGCAGCCCGTTCTCCTGCTGGTGAATCTGCAAGGTGGCGTAACGCAGTACATGGTCATCGAGTCGCACTAAGGGCCGTGATCGATCGCGTTCCTTCCGGGAATCGAAGGCCCGGAAGGAAGCGCGAGTTTTTCCCTCTTCGTGGCACGGTGCACCCGGCAGCCGTTCTCCGAAGGGATTGTTTTAGTGGCGCTTGGAGAGCAGTCCCTCAAAATTCGAGCTTCCCGGCTATCCTGAGCCCTCGGCCGGGCATCTATCTTGTCTCAAGATGATTTCGCAACGGACCTTCCAGAACGGTGTTAGGAGGGATAGGTGACGCGCGTAATGAGCTTCGCGATGAGTCCCGACCAAGGGTTAAGACGAAGCTGCGTAGCAAGTTAGTCGGGTTATCGCTTTCGGCACTGCTGGAGGTAGAATGGTACCCGGGTCCTATTCACTCCGGCCTGTAGTTCTAGTACTTAGATACTGTGCGGGGATTTGTGTCGACGCACATCAATCAGCCTAAGAGGGCAATCGGGGTGAAATGACATGGCGCCGGTAAAGAAGAATCGACCTGTATTCAATGAAGCGTTGTTACCGGAGGGCAAGAAGCGCTGGGGCTCGGTTGGCGCCGGCTTGGTCCTCCAGTGCTGCGCACTGGTCTCTGTCATCGTGATTCCTCTGCTGATTCCCGCAAAGTTCGAAGCTGCGCCGCACTACTGGGTTACATCGATCGAGGCGCCCGTGATTCAGCCTTACAAACCGCAGCCGCCTCCTCCGCCGAAGGTCGTAAAGAGAGTGGAAGTGGTGAAGGAGATGCCCAAGCCGGTCGTCGTTCCGGAGGCGCCGAAGCCGAAGATCTACAACGTGCCCGTGTTCACCGCGCCCGTGGTGAAGCAGGTGACACAGAAGAAAATCGCGGCGCCCGATGCGGTGGATGTGGCCAAGGATTTTCCCACCATGGGGAGCTCGGCGATTCCGACCTTGAGGAAACCGCGCGAGCAGGTCCAGACCGGCGGCTTTGGCGATCCAAACGGAGTGCAGGCGAATAACAACGCAACGCGCAATCCGAATATCGCTATTGCCGGCGGTTTTGACATGCCGACTGGCGCGGGACAGGGCAACGGCACGGGCGGAGCGAAGGGCGCGAAAGGCGTGGTGGCGAGCACCGGATTTGGCAATGGCGTCGCAGCGGGTGGAACCGGTGGCGGCGCGCACGGATCGGTGCAGCAGGGCGTGTTTGCGGATGAAAAAGCCACCGATGGTCCGAAAGTGAAGCAGGCCGCGGCGGTTTCCAACACGAATCCGGTAGAAATTCTGTATCGGCCCAAGCCGGTGTACACAGATGAAGGCCGCACGAAGAGAGTGGAAGGCGATGTGCTGGTTCAGGTTGTGTTCAAGGCATCGGGTGACGTACAAGTGGAGCGTATCGTGCGCGGACTTGGATACGGACTCGACGAGGCGGCCGAAGCGGCGGCGCGCCAGATCAAGTTCAAGCCGGCCACGCAGAACGGGCAGCCGGTGGACTTTCCGGCCGTGGCGCACATTACGTTTGAACTGGCGTACTGATCGGGTATTGAAAGGGGAACGGAGAAATGCGCACCTGGAAGAATCTCTCAGTGTCGATGATCCTTTTGGGCGCCTATGCGGGGGTAGCAGGGGCGCAGACGAAACCGGCAGCGGACACCACGCAGCCGCAGACGCAAACACAGACGGAAAACGGAGATGCGATTGCGGCGGTGACCACCGTCAATCAGGCCATCGACCGGATGATTGCGCGCGAGCATGATGAAAACGCGACGATCCGGCGCTACAACCCGATCATCGAGACCTACATTCAGGACATGAAGCCGGATCCAGAGATGGGCGCGATTCCCGTGAAGGATCACTATTTCCTGGGCCAGGCGCTGCTTTCCAAGGGCGTCGTCGATGAATCCATGCTCGATAAGAAGAAAGGCGTGATGGGGCAGCTCAATCCGCTCGCGCACGTCGCCGACTACTTCACGTCGCAATACATCCCGGAAGGCTTCCTCCAGATGATCTATCTGGACAATCTGTATTTCGACCGCCAGCACTACCAATTCGACTACGTCGGACGCGAGTTTTTGGGCGAAGTGCGCTGCCTGGTGTTCGACGTGACGCCGCTGCCGAAGTCAGGCAAGGGGCGGTTCAAGGGCCGCGTGTGGGCCGAGGATCAGGGCTTCACGATCGTGCGCTTCAACGGCGTGTACACGCCGCTGGCGGGCATCAACAGCTTCAACCTCCACTTCGACAGCTGGCGGATGAATGTGCAGCCTGGATTGTGGCTGCCGTCATTCGTGTTCAGCCAGGAATCGGACCTGAAGGAATTCTTGGGCAATCATGTGCGGTTCAAGGCGCAGACGCGGTTGTGGGGCTACGATCTGAAGAATACGACGCGCGAGGAGGAGTTCAGCCAGATGACGATCGAGGCGGCGTCGGCGATCAAGGACCAGACAACGACGCAGCAGGATCGTTCGCCGATCGAGGCAGAGCGCGAATGGCAGCATGCGGCTGAGGTCAACGTGCTGGAGCGGTTGCAGCGGACGGGGTTGCTGGCACCGCCCAACGAAGTGGATCACGTGCTTGAGACGGTGGTGAACAATATCGAGGTGACGAACAATCTGGACATCCAGCCGGAGATTCACTGCCGCGTGATGCTCACTGGGACGCTCGAATCTTTTTCGATCGGCCACACGATCGTGCTGAGCCGCGGGTTGATCGACGTGCTGCCGGATGAAGCCAGCCTGGCGACGATGCTGGCGCAGGAGCTGGCGCAGATCATCGTGACGAAGCCTGCGACCGACCAGTGGGGATTCAACGACACGACAAACGTTTCAACCGTCGAGGCGCTGAATCATTTTTCGTTCCGCGACACTCCGGCCGACATTGCGGCTGCGAACGCGAAAGCGGCGGAGCTGTTGAAGAATTCGCCGTACAAGGACAAGCTGGGTCCCGCAAGCCTGTTCCTGAAACAGCTGGATTCGGAGCAGAAGGAGCTGCCGGCTCTGATCAACGCGCATCTGGGCAACGGCGTCACGTTTGCGTCGTCGCTCGAGTCTGCCGGGCCGGCGCTGGCGCCGGACAAGGTCGACCAGATTGCGGCGCTGCCGATCGGAGCGCGGCTGAAGCTTGATCCGTGGACCGACAAGGTGGAAATGCTCAAGTCGAAACCCGTGGCTTTGCTGTCGCCGCGGGAGAAGATGCCCTTCGAGGTGACGCCGTTCATGCCGTTCCTGACGCGGTACCAGAAACCGGGTTCGGGTATTACGGCTGATCCGGCAAAGGCGGACTTGGCCAAGAAGGATCAGCAGGCACCGACGCAGCAGACCCAGCAGTAAGAATTCGACGATCATTCGTTTCCGGAGAGCCCGGCGGGATTGAGTTCCCGCCGGGCTTTTTTTGTGCGCGCGGATGAGGGACACTCGGGTGGCCATGGCGCGAGAGTCGCTGCTGGATTACTTCGGGGAGAAATCGCGTCCTCTTGACGAGGCTGCGGTCGTTTGGCGGCGCGGGTATCGGACCGTGCGATGGTCTTGGGGCGATCTGCGGCGGGCTGCAATGTGGTTTGCAGCGGAGCTGGGCGCGCGCGGGATCGCGAAAGGCGATCGGGTTCTGCTTTGGGGCGGGAATTCGGGCGAATGGATCGCGGCGTTTCTGGGATGCATGTTCGCGGGGGCCGTTGCGGTGCCCATGGATGTGACCGCGGACGCAGGGTTTGCCGGACGCGTGGCGGGCCATGCAGGTGTACGACTGGCAGTGGTGGGCCAGGGGCTCAAGCTGTCGGGCGGCGCCGCTGGGTCGATGGGGCTTGAGGAGTTCTTCGACGATGCGCGTGGCGGCGATCGTCGGGCGCGCGCGCGGAATTTTTTGCCCGTGACAGCGGGGCGCAATGATGCGGTTGAGATCGTCTTCACGTCGGGGACCACGGCGGAGCCGCGTGGAGTGGTACTGACGCACGGGAACCTGCTGGCGAATTTGCAGCCGATCGAAAAAGAGATCGTAAAATACCGCGGTTACGAGCGATTTTTTCATCCGCTAAAATTTCTCGATTTGCTTCCGCTGAGCCACGTGTTCGGGCAGTTGCTGGGGATCTTCATTCCGCAGATTTTGGGCGCGACGACGGTGTTTCTGGACACGCTGAATCCGGCCGAAGTGACGCGCGCAATCCGGGCCGAGCGCGTATCGCTGCTGGTGAGTGTGCCGAGGCTGATCGAATCGCTGCGGGATCATCTGCAGCGCGAACTGGAAGCGGCCGGCAAGCGCGAAAAATACGAGCGCGAGGTACGGGCAAGCGTGGGCGAGCATTTCTTGCGGCGCTGGTGGCGATTTCGCGCGATCCGGCGGAAATTCGGCTGGCGATTCTGGGCGATCGTGTCGGGCGGAGCGGCGCTGCCGGAGGCGGCGGAACGATTCTGGGACCAACTGGGCTACGCCGTGATTCAGGGATACGGGCTGACGGAGACGACGTCGCTGGTGAGCTTGAATCACCCGTTTCGACTCGGCAAAGGCTCGATCGGCAAGACGCTGCCGGGGCTCGAGGTGAAGATGGCCGAGGACGGCGAAATTCTGGTGCGCGGGGAAAATGTGGCGTCGGGATATTGGAAGGATGCCGGCATCGCCTCCGTGCTGGATCCGGATGGATGGTTTCATACCGGCGACCTGGGCGCGCAGGATGCGAGCGGGAATCTTTATTTCAAGGGGCGGCGGAAGAATGTGATCGTGACGCCGGAGGGGTTGAATGTGTTTCCGCAGGACTTGGAGGTGGAGCTAAGGAAGGAAGCGCGTGTGCGGGATTGTGTGGTTGTCGGCCTGGCGCGGGATGGAAATGCGGAACCGTGCGCCGTGCTGTTGCTGCGGGAGGGCGCGGCCGGGGACGGCGCGGCGGGAGAGATCGTGGGAGCCGCGAACGGGCGGCTGGCGCCGTTTCAGCAGATGCGACGCTGGGTGATCTGGCCGGAGCAGGATTTTCCGCGCACACCTACACAGAAGCCGATGCTGGGGAAAATTCGGGATGCAGCGGAGGCGCAATTGAGCAGCCGAGCGGCGCGAACGGCTTCTGGCGATAGCCATACGGGGGCCGCTGCGGGCGGGCCGCTGGCTGAGATTTTCGCGCGCGTGTCGCACGGGCGCGCCCTGGGAGACGATCCGAACGGTTTGCAGTTGAGTTCCGTTGAGCGTGTGGAGTTGCTGAGCGCGCTCGAGGATCGCTATCAGGTGGACTTAAGCGAGACGGAATTTGCCGCGGTCGACAATGTGCAGGAGCTGACGCGGTTGCTCGAGCAGCCGTCTTCGCAGGCGGGTGCTTATCCATATGCGCGGTGGGCGCAGCGTTGGCCCGTGCGCGCCCTCCGATTCGCGGTGCAGAATTGCGTGGCAAGGCCGGCGATGCTGATTCTGGCCTGGCCGAGAATCCGGGGACGCGAGAATTTGCGCGGAGTCCGAGGCCCCCTCCTGGTCGTGTCGAGCCATCAGACGTATCTCGATCCTTCCTATGTGCTCGAAGCGCTGCCCGGCCGATTGCGCCGGCGGCTAGCGGTGGCGATGGATGGCGAGCGGCTGGCGCGGATGCGACACCCGGCGGCGATGAGCGGTTTTTTCGCCGGACTGATCGATCGCGTGAACTATTTTCTGATCGTTTCAATCTACAACGTGTTTCCGCTGCCGCGCGCGGCGGGATTTCGGAAGAGTTTTGCGTTCGCAGGAGAATTGATCGATCGCGGGTGGAGCGTGCTGGTGTTTCCCGAGGGCGAGCTGACGCGCGACAGCAAGATCGCTCCGTTTCGGGCGGGGATTGGGCTGCTGGCGGCACGGCTGAAGGTGCCGGTGGTGCCGATACGGATCGAGGGGCTGTACGAGCGGCGCCTCGCAGGCAAAAGCTGGGCATGGCCCGGGACGGTTCACCTGGCCATCGGCGCTCCTGTGCGATTCGACGAAAACAAAGCTGCGGAAGAAATCGCGCGGGAATTGGAGCTTCGAGTGGCGGCGCTGGGCGATGTAGGGCAATAGGACACAGGCGCAAAATGCCGCACGCGTTTTCTACGATACAATGTGGCAGGGGATTGAATGATCCATCGCGTCGTCTTTCACAATGGCCGCCTGCTGCCTGTCGAAGATGTGCGGCTTTCACCGGGACAATCGGGACTGATGAGCGGCTGGGGGCTTTTCACCACGATACGCGTGGTGGAGGGGATTCCGTTCGCCTTCGAGCGGCACTGGAAGCGGTTGACGCGGGACGCGGAAAAGACACATTGCCCGTTTCCGTGGTCGGGAGAGACGGTGCTCGCGCAGCTGCACGGGGTCTTGCGCGCCAACAACGTGCGCGAAGGCTGCGCGCGGATCTATGCGATCGCAAATCAGATCGGCTACTGGCGCAGTGACGAAAAGATGCCGGCGTCCGACTTACTGATCTGTTCCGCGGATCTGCCTGCGCATCACGAACCGGTGCGACTGTCGCTGCGCGAGCAGGGGCGCCACGCCGCGTCGCCTCTGGCCGGCGTAAAAGTCACTTCCTGGCTCAACAATGTGTGGAATCTGTATGAGGCGCAGCAGGGCGGTTACGACGAAGTGGTGCTGCTCAACGAGCGCGGCGAAGTGGCCGAGTGCACGGCCGCGAACATTTTCTGCGTGCGCGAGGATCGCGTGCTGACGCCGCCGGTTTCGTCCGGCTGCCTGGAGGGTGTGACGCGGGCTGTGGTGCTGGAGATCGGCGCGAGCGTTGGCGTGGATGTCGAGGAGCACGCCATGCGCCCGCTGGACCTTTACTCGGCCGACGGGGTCTTCATCTCCTCGACGAATCGGAATTTGATCGCGGTTGCCGAGATCAACGGGCACGCGATTCCTGTGGTGCCGCTGGTGCCGATCGAGAAGCTGCAGGCCGCGTTTGCGGGGTATGTGCGGGAATATGTGGATGCGCGGGCGGCGGCAGCGGTCAAGCGCTGATTCGACTCTCTCGCCTGTGATTCCCGCTAGTGGATGAAGAGGAAGCCGTACGAGGCTGTCGCGATGCCGGCCAACGCGAGAAGCACTCCCATTGCCCAGTACAGCTTCTTGCGAGTCAGCAGCGTGATCGAACAGATCACGAGTGCGGCTTCGAGCATCACTTCGCCGAGATCGTAACGGTCGGCGCGCCTGGCTTCGAGTTTCACTTCGTCCTCGGCTTTGTTCGCCTCGGCTTCGATGTCTTTCTGCTGGTCGCGGTACTTCTCGCCTTCCTTTTCGTATTTGTCCTTGACGCTCGCGACCTGTGCGGAATTCTGCACGGTTGTCACTACGGAAAGCTCGTCGAGGAATAGTTCGTACGCGTGCCGCCGAATATCCTTGGCCTGATAGAACGCCCACTGATCGGTGGCCTTGGTCTGGTGGAGCAGTTCCTCGGTGTGGGCGCGATGGCCGAGCAGCGAAACGGCGGCCACGAGCACGGCGAGAATTGCCATGGTGATTGTGACGGGCGCCATGCCGCCCTTTTCCGCGGCTTCCTCGGCGTGCTCCTTCAGCTCCTCGAATTCGTCGGGCATGTTTTTCCCTTTGATTTGGTCTGGATTCCGTTCCGGCAAGCATACCAGAACTCCAAACGATTTCATCGGAGCCGATGGGTGCGTGGCTATGCCCGTGGCGCGGCTTCCGGTACAATTCCCGTGGGAATGAGGTCAGGAGGACGTATTCCATGAGCGAACTTGCAAGCAAGACGTGCGCACCGTGCAAGGGTGGGACGCCACCGCTGGCTGGGAAGGAACTGGAGGCGCTGGCAAAGCAGGTGCCGCAATGGAAGGTTGTGGACGGTCACCACATCACCCGCGCGTTCAAATTTCCGGATTTTGTCCAGGCGCTGGCGTTTGTAAATAAGGTTGGGGCGCTGGCCGAGCAGCAGGGGCATCATCCGGATATTCTGCTGTCGTGGGGAAAGGCGGACGTGACCACCTGGACGCACAGCATCAATGGCTTGAGCGAAGGCGATTTTATTCTGGCCGCCAAGATCGATCAGTTTTAGCCTCGCACCCAGCGGGCGAATCGACGGCGTTCGGCGGAAATCGAGGCAAGGAACATGGCGAAGGTCACCGGCGGGGAACTTGTGGTACGCACGCTGATGAAAGCGGGCGTCACGAATATTTTCGGGCTGCACGGCGCGCATCTGGAGACGATTTTTCAGTCGTGCCTGGACCACAAAATTCCCGTCACGGACACGCGGCACGAAGTGGCGGCCGGGCATGCGGCCGAAGGCTATGCGCGGTCAACCCGCGGGCTGGGCGTGGCGATGGTGACGGCCGGGCCGGGTTTTACGAACGTGATCACGTCGCTCGCAAACGCGTACCTGGATCGCACGCCGGTGCTTTATATCACCGGGTCGAGCGCGTTGAGCGAGGCGGAGACGAACACGCTGCAATCGGGGCTCGATCAGGTGGCGATCGCGACGCCGATTACCAAGTGGGCGCACCGCGTGACGGTGACACAGACTCTTCCGCGGCTGGTGGCGCAGGCGGTGCGCATGGCGACCTCCGCGCCGACCGGGCCAGTCGTGCTCGATTTGCCGATCGACGTGCTGATGACGCAGGTGGACGAAGAGTCGGCGCCGATTCCGGAGAATTTGCAGCTTGACTCGCCGGCGCTGCCGCAGCCGCGCGCGGTCGATGAGGCGATGGCGCTGCTGAAGGCCGCGCAGCGCCCGCTGATCATGGCCGGCGTGGGCTCGTATTTCGCCGGTGCGGGCGAAGAGTTGCGCGCGTTCGCGGAGGCGTCGGGAATTCCGGTGTTTTCAGATTTTCAGGCGCACGGTTTGCTGCCGAGCAATCATCCGCTTTACGGCGGCACGTATCAAAAGATGGCGGATCTGTCGGCGCCCGAGCAGCGGCCCGATGTGGTGCTGGCCTTGGGTGTGCGCTTCGGGCTTTTCACGCTGGGCATGAACGATCTGGTGGTACCGCTGGCCGCGAAGATCATTCACGTCGAGGTGGATGCGAAAGAAATCGGGCGGCTGCGACAGGCGGCGGTGGGCATGGTGGCCGATCCTCGCGAGACGCTGCATGCGTTGAACGCCCGCGCGAAATCGGAAAAATGGCCGGACCGCGGCAAATGGCAGCAGATCGTCCGGAACGCGAAAGCGGAGCGCTGCAAGCGCCTTCAGGATGATCTGAACCGTCCGGCTCCGCCGATTCATCCGTTGCAGGCCGTGTCGGCGATTGTCGACACCATGCCCGAGGATACCATCGTGATCGGCGACGGCGCCGAGGCGTATCACTGGATGAACGAAGTGATTCGCCAGAACAAGCCCGGCGGCTACATCACGCATGGGTTTCTGGGCTCGGTAGGAATGGGGCTCGGTCTTTCGCTGGGCGCGCAGGTGGCGAATCCGAACCGACGCGTACTGTGCCTGGTGGGCGATGGCGCAATCGGGTTCACGATCGCGGAATTCGACACCATGGCCCGGCACAAGCTGCCGATTGTCGCCGTGGTGATGAACAATCACAGCTGGGCGGCGTCGCAGCATTTCCAGGAAATCGTTTCGGGCAAGAACCGCTTGCTCGGCACCGAGCTGCGGGATGCGAATTATCACGAGGTCGCCGAGGCGTTCGGATGTTTCGGCCGGCGGGTGTCGAAGATCGAGGAGCTGGGCCCGGCGATCAAGGAGGCGTTCGCGAGCGGCAAACCCGCGTGCGTGAATGTGTCGATTGACGTGGGACCGATCCCGCCCGAGGTGCATTTGCTGATGTCGCGGCACTAAGGTCCTGTCGCTGGAGACACAGAATGGACTTGCACATGGCCACGCGCAAAACCCGGCTCGGGAAAAACGGGCCACAGGTTTCGGGGCTCGGGCTGGGTTGCATGGGAATGTCCGGGATGTACGGCCCGACGGACGAACAGCAAAGCATCGCCACCATCCATGCAGCTCTGGACGCGGGAATCAATTTGTTCGACACCGGCGATTTCTACGGTATGGGGCACAACGAGCTGCTGCTCCATAAGGCCCTGGCCGGGATGCCACGCGACCGATATTTCATCGGCGTGAAATTCGGCGGGATGCGTGCGCCGAGCGGCGCGTTCATCGGCATCGACACGCGACCGGCCGCGGTGAAAAATTTTCTGGCCTACACGCTGAAGCGGCTCGGTACGGACTACGTGGATTTGTACCAGCCGGCGCGCGTCGATCCGGCGGTGCCGATCGAGGATACGGTTGGCGCAATCGCCGAGATGGTGAAGTCGGGTTACGTGCGCTACATCGGCGTGTCGGAGGCGTCTGCGGCGACGATTCGACGAGCAAACGCCGTGCATCCGATCGCGGCGCTGCAGATCGAGTACTCGCTGGTTTCGCGAGGCATCGAGGCCGAGATTTTGCCGACGGTACGCGAGCTGGGCATCGGCGTCACGGCTTATGGCGTTTATTCGCGCGGGCTGCTGACGGGAAGTGTGCCTTCGACCAACAGCATC
This sequence comes from Candidatus Acidiferrales bacterium, assembly GCA_049696975.1. Classification (GTDB taxonomy): domain Bacteria; phylum Acidobacteriota; class Terriglobia; order Acidiferrales; family UBA7541; genus Palsa-295. Next base: position 49,973 of record JBAVUW010000145.1, read on the forward strand.
GCGCGCGGCGACATTCGCGGGCATTTCCCGCGCTTTCTGGGCGAGAATCTGGCTGCGAATCAACGGTTGATCGCGCAGTTGCAGGCGATTGCGCGCGACAAGGGCGTGACCGTGGCGCAATTGGCGCTCGGGTGGATTTTGACGAAGGGCAGCGACGTGATTCCACTGGTGGGTGCGCGGACGGAACTGCAACTGAACGACGCGCTGGAGACGATGAAGCTCTCCTTCTCGGCCGGTGAGATCGCCGCGATGGAATCCGTCATACCGGCGGGGGGCGCGGCAGGCGACCGCTACGCTGTCGAACAGATGCAAATGCTCGATAGCGAGCGTAAGGCGGGCGCATCGGGTGCCGCGCGGTAGGGAACTTCAAAGGCGGAAGCCTCCGCATACCGTGCGCCGATTCGTGAGACCCAAGCGCCGAGCTTTCACTCTTAGTGCATCGCAGCTTGCGAGGAGGAGTCGGCGCTGGCGTCGTTCAGGAGCTTGACCGCGTCGGAGCTGAGCTTCAGCGTCGTTGCCGGCAGCAGTTCCTTGAATTGGTCGAGCGTGGTCGCGCTGGCGATGGGCGCGGTTACGCCGCGCGCGATCAGCCAAGCGAGTGAAATCTGCGCGGGCGTCGCGCCAATGTCGGCCGAAACCGTGTCGAGCGCTTTCAGGATGCGGAAACCGCGGTCGTTCATCATGTCTTTTACGCGATAGCCACGCGGTTTGCCTTCGAGATCCTTCGCCGAGCGGTATTTCCCGGTCAGGAAGCCGCTGGCGAGTCCGAAATACGGAATCACGCCGATATTTTCGCGCTGGCAGAGACTTGCGAGATCGCCTTCGAAATTGAACCGATCGTAAAGGTTGTACCAGGGCTGGACGGTTTCGTAGCGCGGCAGTCCGTGCGCAGCACTCACGCGCAGAGCTTCCGCCAGGCGATCGGCCTTAAAATTCGAGGCACCGATGGCGCGGACCTTGCCTTCGCGAATCAGCGCGGCGAAGGCTTCGGCGGTTTCCTCAAGCGCCGTTTCCGTGTCGTCGCGATGCGCCTGATAGAGATCGATGTAGTCGGTCTGGAGACGCTTCAGCGAGCGCTCGACGGCCCGCTGCATGTAGGCCTTCGAGAGACCGCCTTCGCCGGGGCCCATTTCGACGCCGAGTTTCGTGGCGATCAGTATTTTGTCGCGATGGCCGCGTTTCGCGAGCCAGTTGCCAATGATCGTCTCGGATTCACCGCCCACGTGCCCGGGAATCCACTTCGAGTAGACATCGGCCGTGTCGATCATGTTCAGGCCCGACGCCGCGAACGCGTCAAGGAGTCTGAAGGATGTGGGCTCGTCCGCGGTCCAGCCGAAAATATTACAGCCAAAGACCAGCGGCGCAATCTCGAGGCTCGAATTTCCCAGTCTGCGCTTGTTCACGTGGTGGCTCCTAGGTTGGCCCGGCAATGGTAGTCGAGAGGCGGCCCGGGCCGCAACTGGCCTCCGCACCTGTGTCGCCGCAAAGTGAGAATGTCCTGTTTGTGCAAAGTAGAAATGTCCGGTTTCATGGATGGCCGGGGGCGCCATGGAGACGGAGCGAATGGCCTTGAGTCAACGAGAACGGGACCGCATACGGGT
>JBAVUW010000146.1:0-22063 GCA_049696975.1 Candidatus Acidiferrales bacterium
CCGCTGGCGATGCGGCCCTGAAGGAATTCTCGCGAAGATTGAAGCGCGCGATTCGCGCGTGCGACGTGCCTGTCCGAATCGGCGGGGACGAGTTCCTGGTGATCTTGCCGGAATGCCCGCGGGAAAAGGTCGACAAAATCCTGGAGCGCATCGGAACGCCGGAAATCCGGCTCAATGATCAGGTGATCTCGATTCGGTACTCCATTGGCCGGGCCCACCATCAGGTTTGCGACACGACGGAATCGATGCTACATCGGGCGGACCAGGTCTTGTACGCGGAGAAGGCTTCGCGACCGCCCAAAGACCCGACGACTAGCCACGCCTCTGAAATCAAACCGCATCGAGCGTTGGTCTACCAGGGCCCACCGTCACTCGATTTGAAGAGCTCTTCAGAAAACTAGCACCGCAGGACGAGAGCGCGCGAGGCCGTCAGCCGAGCTTGCCTCGGTAGCCACGGGCAGCCGCGCCGGGAAACTCGTTCAGGCCCCCCGAGCCCGAAATCCTTTTCGCTTGGGTCTGTACGCAGAATCCATCAGCAGTTACAATCCGCCCGAATTCCTCCGGGAGCACGATCATGCGAACAGTTTCGCGGGTGAGCGCGTTCGTTTTGGCGGCGTCGCTATGCGCTGTCTCAGTGCGATTCGGCGTGGCGCCTGCTTTCGCCTCGCCGGAACAGGCCGCGGCAACCTCCTGCGACTATGCCTGCCTGACCTCGATCGTGGATCAGTATCTAAAGGCCGTTGTGGCGCACGATGCCAGCCAAATCCAAATCACCCAGCACGTCCGATTCACCGAGAATACGATTCCGCTCAAACTTGGCGACGCGCTCTGGGGCACGATGAGCGGGCTTGGAACCTACAAGTTGTACTTCGCCGATCCTCGCGACGGCTCCGCCGGAATCGAAGCGACCATTCGGGAAAACGGCACACCCGCGATCCTGCTGCTGCGCCTGAAAGTGGTCGATCGCAAAATCAGCGAGATCGAAACGCTTGTCCATCGCAACGCGGACGACGCCACCGCTCTCGAAAAATTCGGTGATCCGAATCCCGCGTGGACCCGGCCGCTCGAACCGGCGCAGCGCATCAGTCGCGCCCAGATGGTAACGATCGCGAATTCCTATTTCGATGGAATCCTTCATGCGGCGGGCGATTCAGTGCCGTTCGATCCCACATGCAACCGCATTCTCGACGGCTACCAGGACACTAACAACCCCAAGGCGAAAGGCTGGTTCGACAAGGGTTCCTTCCGCCCCGATGCCATGGACATCCGTGCCAACATGAACACGCACATCTGGTCTTACATCCACTCGATCGATCCGCGCCACATCGTAGTGGTGGACGAAAAAATCGGGATCGTCGTGGGCATGTTCATGTTCAATCACCCGGGCCGGGTGAAATTCGCCGATGTGCCCGGCGTCGGCAAAGTCCCCATGCCGCCCGTGACGCAACGGCCGTCAAGCGTGCTGATGGGCGAATTCTTCAAAATCGAAGCCGGAAAAATCCGCGAGATCGAAGGAGTATCGATCGCGCTGCCATTCGGCGCAAAAACCGGATGGGACACAGCAGCAGGAAAAAATTAGCGGGTGAGCCTGTAAGCCGGATTCTGTCCGTCGCGCGGCCCACGCCCCGATTCGCACCGAGACGCCGCAACCGCGCAACGCGGCGATCATTCCTCTAGGTCCCGAATCGCTCCGGGACTCAAGCAGCCTACCCGAGGGTCGCAGCGCCCCGCTCTTGCGAGCGTGACACATTCGGGCCGGGCCGGCCCTCCCCTCCTATTTGGCCTTGCTCCACGCGGGGTTTTCCATGCCCCGGATGTTGCCACCCGGGCGGTGGGCTCTTACCCCACCTTTTCACCCTTGCCAAATGCGCTGGACCAAAACTGGCGGGCTTGTGGTTTTTCCGCAAGCCTGCCGCCGAGGTCGAAGCTCACCGGCGGTTTATTTTCTGTGGCACTTTCCGTAGCCGCGTCGCCGCAATTCGCTTTCGCGTTCCGCGTGACGCAACCCCCTGGCGTTACCAGGCGCGTCGCCCTGCTGCAGCCGACTCTTGCGAGCTCACCGCAGCTGGAGTCCGGACTTTCCTCCCGTCGGCATTCCTTGCGAAACGCCAACCGGCGATCACCCGGCTCACCCGCTGAAAATAGTATACCCGCAATCGAGAAAATTCGTCGTAGGCAGCGTTTGCTACTTCGCGGCGAGAAGCTTGTCGAACTGCGCCTCGTCGAGGATCGGCACTCCGAGCGATTTCGCCTTCTCGAATTTCGATCCAGGGTCGGTGCCGACCACCACATAGCTCGTTTTCTTGCTCACGGACCCGCCGGCCTTGCCGCCGTGCGACACGACGAGCGCCTCGGCCTCCTCGCGCGATCGCTTCGCCAACGTCCCCGTAAATACGAACGTCATCCCTGCGAATTTCGAGCTCTTCGGCGCCGCTCGCTCGTCCTTCATGTTGACGCCTACAGTGCGCAGCCGCTCGATCAGCTTTCGGTTCGCGGACTCGGCGAAAAACTCGTGCACGCCCTCGGCGATCTTCTCGCCCACCTCTTCCACCGTCAGCAGCTCCTCGGCGGTCGCTTGCTGCAGCTTCTCCATCGATCCGAAATGACCGGCCAGCAACTGCGCCGTGCGCTCGCCCACGAACGGAATCCCGATCGCATAAATCAGCCGCGCGAGACTGTTTTTCTTGCTAGCGGCAATCTCCTCCAGCAGATTCTGCGCCGATTTTTCCGCCATGCGGTCCAGCTCGGCGACGGATTCCATATCCAGCTTGTAAAGATCGGCGAAATCCTTCACCAATCCCTTTTCGAGCAGCTGCACCACGATCTTGTCGCCCAGCCCATCGATATTCATGGCGTGCCGCCCGGCAAAATGCAGAATCGATTCGCGCCGCCGCGCCGGGCAGGACACATTCACGCACCGGTACGCCACTTCGCCCTCGGTGTGATAGACGCGCATGCCGCACACCGGGCACTTCGACGGCATCTCGAACTCTTTTTCCTCGGTGCCGTGCTTCATGACCTTCAGCACGTGCGGGATCACTTCCCCGGCGCGCTCCACCAGCACCCGATCGCCCGCATGCACGTCAAGCCGCCGCACTTCGTCCAGATTGTGCAGCGTCGATTTCGTCACCGTGACGCCGCCGATCTGGACCGGCTCGAATACCGCAAACGGCGTCAGCACGCCTGTGCGCCCCACGCTCACCTCGATGCTTTTCAGCAGCGTGGTTTCCTGCCGCGCCGGATATTTGTAGGCAATGGCCCAACGCGGCGCTTTCGACGTGTAGCCCAGCTCGTTCTGCAGAGAAATCTCGTTAACCTTGATCACCACGCCGTCAATTTCGTACGGAAGCTTTTCGCGCCTGGTTTCGACGCGGTTGACGTATTTTTCGACGCTCTCGATCGACGGGCACACCTTCCAGTCGTAGCTCGCCTTGAACAAAAGCGTCGTGAGTGTTCCCAGCACCTCGGAGTGCTTTTTCTTCGGCACGCGGCCATCGACCAGCAGGTAGTACGCGAAAAACTCCAGCTGCCGCGACGCCGTAATCTTCGGATCGAGCATGCGCACGGCGCCGGCCGCCGCATTGCGGGGGTTCGCGAATCGCTTCCCGCCTTGTGCCTCCTGCTGCTCGTTCAATTTCTCGAACGCCTCGCGGGTCATCATGGCCTCGCCACGCACTTCGAAATCCGGTTTGATCCCCGCCTTCTTCAAAGTCACCGCGTCGATCGCCAGCGGAATCGACCGGATCGTCTTCACGTTCGGCGTCACGTCTTCGCCGGTCGTCCCGTCGCCGCGCGTCACGCCACGCACCAGTTTCCCCTTCTCGTAAATCAACGACATACTCAGCCCGTCGAATTTCTGCTCGCAGACGTATTCGACGGTCGTGCGTCCCGTGGTCTGCGTGACGCGGCGATTGAATTCGCCGAGCGCCTCGAAGGAAAACGCATTGTCGAGGCTCATCATGGGCACGCTGTGCCGGAACTGCTGAACTCCCTCGCGCGGCGCGCCGCCCACGCGCTGCGTCGGCGAATCGGGCGACGCCAGCTCCGGATGCGCCGCTTCCAGCACCTTGAGTTGGTTCATCAGCTTGTCGAAAGCCGCATCGGAAATTTGCGGATCGTCCAGCACGTAGTACAAATGTTCGTGATAGCGAATTTTTTCGCGCAGCGCTTCGATCTCTTTCGCGGCTTTGCTGCCTCTGGCCATGGGAAACCCTCTGCGGGATCGAGTCCGTACAAACTCGCCGGTATTATACAATGTGCGATTGGCCGAGCTACTCGGGACGAACCGATGCCGCAAGAAATACAAGACGCGCTGCTGATCTATAACCCGACGAGCGGGCGAAAGCGCCACGCGCGGTTCCAGGAAATCGAGCACGCCGTGCGCATCCTGAAAGAGGACGGCATCACCGCTGAGCTCGCGCCCACCACGGGCCCGGGTGCCGCCATCCGCATCGCCCAGCAGGCCGTTGACCAGCGCCGGGGCATGGTGATCGCCTGCGGCGGCGACGGCACGATCAATGAAATCATCAACGGGCTCGCGCACAGCCAGGTTCCCATGGCGCTGCTGCCGGCCGGAACCGCAAACATCCTCGCCAAAGAGTTGGGCATTCCCTGGGACATTCCGCGCGCGGCGCGCCTGATTTCCGGCGGCGCCATCCGTCGCATCGCTCTCGGCGTGGCCACTCCGACCAACGGCAATCATTCACCCGCAATTTCGGCCGACGGCCGCTATTTTCTTTCTGTCGCCGGCGCAGGGCCTGATGGAGCCATCGTCAATGGCGTCCACGACGGCCTTAAAAAGTCCGCGGGCGTGTTCGCCTACTGGGTAGAAGGCTTCCGCCAGCTTTTCCGTTATGCCTTCCCGCAGATCAAGATTCGTTCTGCAGGACGCGATCGCGAGGCCACGATCATCGTCGTCGGCCGCACCGCGCACTATGGCGGCCCGTTCAAAATCACCACCGAAGCCAGCCTGTTCGACGACACGTTCGAATTCCTCACCAACTCCACGCGCAGCCGCCTCGGCTACCTGGCCTGCCTCCCGGCTCTTCTTGCCGGCACGCTGCGAAAACGCCGCGGCATCGAGACCTGGAAAGCCACCGAAGTGATTTGTGAATCCGCCGGCGCCGAACCGGTGTACGCTCAGGTCGACGGCGAGCCGGTCGGGCCCCTGCCAATGGCGTTTCGGATCGTGCCGGACGCGCTTTCGATCGTGACGCCCGCGGCGCGGTAGTTCGGACGACTCCGCATACAGAACGTGGAACCCTTCACACACGCATTCACATCGCTGGCCCTGGCGCGCGCCGGTGGCCGCCGCATGCCGCGCTTCGCCGCCACGATGATGATTGCCGCGGGGCTCGCGCCCGATCTCGATTATGCCGCGTATTTCGGCGGCGCCAGCCTCTTCATGCGATTCCATCGCACGGTGCTGCACTCGATCGCAGGATCGATCGTCATCGCCCTCGCTGTCGCTGCAATTTTCTGTGCCATCGACCGCAAATATCCTCAGCGGAAAAAATCCTTTTCACAGGTCATCGCGCCGCTCGGCTTCGGCCCGGCCCTCGCAGTCAGCGCCATCGGCGCAGCCGGACATCTGCTGCTGGATCTCTTCAGCGGCGTAGGCGTCCAGCTTCTGTGGCCTTTCCGCGCGCAATGGATCGGCTGGGAAGTGATCGGCGAACTGGATGTGTGGGTTCTTCTGCTTCTCGTACTGGGGCTTCTGTTGCCGCTGTTGCTCGGCCTGGTGAACGAGGAGGTTGGAGCACAAAAAAAAGGTTCAGGCGGTCCGCGCGCGGCCATCGTCACGCTCGCTCTGATCTCCGCCTATTTCGGCTGGCGCGCGAACCTCCACAGCCGCGCCATCGATCTGCTGCTTTCGCGCGAATACCACGGCCGCATCGCACTGTCGGCAGCCGCATTTCCCGCGTCATCCTCGCCCTATCAATGGCGCGGCGTCGTGGAAACGGACAACACGATGGAGCTGCTCGATGTGGGCCTGCGCGAGGAATTCGATTCCAACCGTAGCGACAGCCTGTTCAAGCCGCATCCATCACCGGCTCTCGCAGCCGGAGAAGATTCAACCGCAACCCGCGCTTTCCTTCGCTATGCGAAAGTCCCTTTCGCAAACGTGCAGCCCCGCGAAGCGGGTTTCCGCGTGGAAATTCACGACCTGCGGTTCGCCGAAGGAGACTACCAGCCCGCCAACATCTTCGTCCGCCTGGACTACAACAGCCAAGTCCAACTCCAGCGCCAGGGCTTCTTCTTCGCCTCGGACCCAAATCCCTAGAGGACGAACACGGATCAGCTTTTCGGATGGGGATGGCGGAACAGAACACGGCTGATGAGGAACAAAACTGCCAGGATCGCGATCACCGTCACCGCAAATCCGATCTTGTGTCCAATCAAATAAACCAGCACAGCGTCGCCGTACTTCACCGCCAGAATCCCCTCGATGAAATACCGCAGCGCCCGCCCGCAAAGCAGCGCCAGCACGAACGTCCGCAGCGGAACCTGGAACACACCCTCGGCCAGCACGAAAACTTTGAAAGGAAACGGCGGCGGCAAAATCCCCGGGATGAAAACGCTCAAGAACGCGTTGTGCTGCACCCAACCCTTCACCCGGTGTGCTCCGCGATGCCGGTGAAAATAAGCCTCCCCGCCTTTTTTCGCCAGCAGGTAAATCCAGATGCATCCCGCCAGCGACCCCAGCGCGGCCATCCCGCAGTAGTAAGGCATTCGCGCCGGGCGCTCGCGCGACAATTCCACGACCAGCCCATCGGCGATAAACGGCAGCGTCAGCACCGACGAATCCAGAAAAGTGGCAACGAAAAGTCCCGCGCCGCCCATCGTGGCAACCAGCGCCGCCAGCCAGTGCGGCATTTTCAGTGGATTCATTTCGCGGTAAGCCTGCAGAGCGCGCCGATTGTAGCAGAGTTTTTCGCACCCTCCGGACACCCGCGGTTCGCCTGTAGGTTTGCTAAACGCTCCGAGCGGTTCCAACACCCCTGGACGGCGACGCTCTCCGGTCCTCGACAGGAACCAACAGGATGCAGCATCCGGAAAAAACACGCCGGCATCCACACACGAAACCACCGCCCAACACCGCACGAAGTGAAACCCGAAGCCAAGCCAAATTCACTGCAACTGGCTGAAAACAAAGATGGCGACGCATGGGAAGCAGCACACAAACTCACCGTTCTGGAGTCGCGAGCCGGCCCCGCGCCGGCAAGCCGCTGCGGCCCAAATTGCTCAATCGCATCCGCTCAGCTAGAATTTGCGCTTGAACAATTCTCCGCAGAAAGCTCCACTCATCGTCGGACTGAACCAACGCCAGAGCGAAGCCGTGCTCGCGACAGAAGGCCCGCTGCTCGTCCTGGCCGGCGCGGGCACGGGCAAGACGCGTGTCATCACCTATCGTGTCGCGCGCCTCATCGAGCAGGGCGTTCCGCCCGGCTCGATTCTTGCCGTCACCTTCACCAACAAAGCCGCCGGCGTGATGAAGGACCGCATCCAGGGCCTCCTGCGCGCGAGCGGATTTGCCGCGTGGGACGTCTGGGTTTCCACTTTCCATTCCTTCTGCGCCCGCCTGCTGCGCCGCGAAGCCCAGAGCCTCGGCCTTCCACGCGATTTCGCCATCTACGATGACGACGACCAAACTGCGGCCGTCAAGCGCTCGCTCCTGCAGCTCGGCCTCGCCGCCGAAGACTACCCCCCGCGCAGCATGCGCGCCCAGATCAGCCACGCGAAGAATCACGGCATCACTCCCGACGAAATGGAATCCCAGGCCAGGGACCTGCGCAACTCCGGCCGCGAAGACGCAGCGAAAGTATTCCGCGCCTACAACGAAATCCTCCGCAAGGCCGCGGCGCTCGACTTCGATGATCTGCTGCTGCGCGCCGTCGATCTGCTTCGCGATCATCGCCCCGTGTGCGAGCGCTGGAGCAATCAATTCCAATATCTGATGGTCGACGAATTTCAGGACACCAATCGCGCGCAGGAAGAGTTGGTCCGGCTGCTCGCCGGCGAACGCAAGAACGTTTGCGTGGTCGGCGACGAAGACCAGTCGATTTACGGCTGGCGCGGGGCGCGCGCCGGAAACCTGAAGCGCTTCACTCAGGATTTCCCCGGCGCGAGACTCATCAGACTCGAGGAAAACTACCGCTCCACGCAATCGATCCTCGACGCTGCCGCCGCCGTCGTGAAAAACAACTCCGACCGCCTCGGTAAGAATTTGCAAGCCACACTCGGCGCGGGCGATCCGCTGCGCTATTTCGAAGCGCCGGATTCCATCGCGGAAGCTGAATTCATTTGCGAACAGATCGCCTCCGTCATCCGCAAAGATGCCGAAGCCCGAATCGCTGTCCTGTATCGTACCGGCGCTCAATCGCGATCCTTTGAAGAAATTCTCCGCCGCCTCGGCATCCGCCACCGCGTAGTCGGCGGATTCAGCTTCTACGAGCGAGCTGAAGTGCGCCACGCGCTGGCATATGTCCGCTTGGTCTTTCATCCCGAGGACGATGTCGCACTTCTTCGCGTCCTAAACGTGCCGCCCCGCGGCATCGGCGCTACCACTGTCGCAGCGCTCGAGTCTCGCGCGAGGGAAACCGGCCAATCGCTCTGGGAAGCGATTCGCAGCGGCAACATCTCGACGGGGAAAAAGATCGCCGGCGCGCTGAATTCGTTCCGCGAATTGATCGAGCTGCTCAAGGATCTCTGCAGGGAATTGCCCCCCGCTGGGCTGATTGAATGCGTGCTCGACCGCACCGGGTTGCTCAACTGGGTCGAGCAGCAGGACAACCTGGAACACACCTCCCGCGCCGAGAATCTTCGCGAGCTTTCGAACGCCATGGCCGAAGCCACCGAACAAGGCCAGACGCTCGAAGATCTGCTCGACCGCGCCGCCCTCGCATCGGATTCGGACCAGTATCAGGAAGACGTGCCCGTCTCGCTGATGACCCTGCACAGCGCCAAGGGCCTCGAATTCGACGCCGTCTATCTTGCCGGCCTCGAAGAAGGCGTGCTCCCGCACAGCCGCTCCATCGACACGCCTGCCGAAATCGAAGAGGAGCGCCGGCTGTTCTACGTCGGCATGACCCGTGCAAAAAGAACTCTCGTCCTCACCCGCGCCGTCTATCGCCGCAGTTACGGCGAGGATCGCCTCCGCGCTTCCCTCCCCTCGCGCTTTCTCGCCGAGATCCCGCGCGAACTGATCGACACCGCCGCTGGGTCGCAGTCCGACCCCGGCGAATCGCGCCGCTACGAAGCCGATCCCGAGTTTTCGCAGGATTTTTCCTACCGCCGAGCCCATCGGACCCCCTACGGTCGTTCCGCTCCCAGCACGAGCGGCGGCAGTCCCCGTCACGGCGCCGGCTCCAAGGACCCGCTTATCGGCAAACGCGTCCGTCACCTGAAATTCGGCATCGGCACCATCATCGAGGTCGATGGCGACGGCGAGGACCGCCGCATCACCGTCAGCTTCCAGGACTACGGCCCCAAGAAACTACTCGAGCGCTACGCAAACTTGCAGCTCGCCTGAGCGCGGCGGCCGTTGCGCTTGTCCCGAAGGACAGGTTGCGCGGAAGTGCCTCACAAGGTAGAGTTTTCGACATTCGCATCGGGAAGGTGGCGATTGGATCCACAGCTGTTCCGTACCAAGAACATAGACCAGCTCATTTCCGACGCCGACCGGCCGGAGATGCGCCTGAAGAAATCGCTCGGCTGGTTGAGTCTCACGTCACTCGGCATCGGTGCGGTAATCGGATCCGGAATCTTCACGGTCATCGGCACGGCCATCGCCGGCCAAAAACTCAGCGCCAGCTCCGTCCTGAACGCTCCCCTTCTCGAGTATCTGATTTATCACTCTGCGTCGTTCGGCCGGCCGGGCGCAGGACCCGCCATCGCGCTCTCGTTCGCGCTGGTCGGGGTGGTCTGCTGCTTCGCGGCGCTCTGTTATGCCGAACTTGCCGCGATGATTCCAATCGCTGGCAGCGCCTACACCTACACCTACGCGACGATGGGCGAGCTCATCGCCTGGATCATCGGCTGGGACTTGATCCTCGAGTACGCCGTCTCGAACATGGCCGTAAGCGTCGGATTCTCGGCGCACGTGGTCGATCTATTCGACTGGTTTGGCTGGCATCCCGATCTGCGCTGGATCACCCCGGCGTATCTACCCGGCGGACTCACCGATCTCCAGGGCAACACGCTCTACGACCCGGGCTGGCATTTCGGATTCAACTGGCCCGCGTTCGTGATCGTGATGCTGCTCACCATGGTACTCGTGCGTGGCATCAAGGAATCGGCGCAGACCAACAACATCATGGTGCTGCTGAAGATCCTCGCAATCCTGATCTTCATTACCTTCGCGGCGCACCTGATTCATCCGGCGAACTGGCATCCCTTCGCGCCCAACGGCTGGCCGGGAATTCTGACGGGTGGCTCGATCATTTTTTTCACCTACATCGGATTCGATTCCGTCTCCACGGCCGCCGAGGAGTGCAAGAATCCGCAGCGCGACCTGCCCATCGGTATCATCGCCACTCTGGTGGTCTGCACGGTGCTCTATATCGGAGTCGTCGTGGTCCTGACCGGCATCGTCCCGTGGCACACGCTGGTCGACGACGCGGCGCCCGTAGTCAACACGATGAAGCGCCTGCATTTCGGCAACATTCGCCTGGCCGTGCTGATCGGCGCGCTGCTGGGAATGATTTCATCGCTGCTTGTGTTTCAGCTGGGTCAGGCACGCGTCTGGTTTGCGATGTCGCGCGACGGCCTGCTTCCCCGGGTTTTCAGCCGCGTCCATCCGCGATTTCGGACACCCGATTTTTCCACCTGGGTCGCGGGAATCGTCGTCGGCGTTCCCGCCGGCCTGCTCGACATCGGCACGCTCGCCGATCTTTCCAACATCGGCACGCTATTCGCGTTCGCCCTGGTCGCCGGCGGCGTGCTGATCCTGCGATTCCGCGAGCCCCATCGCCCGCGATCCTTCCGCGCGCCCGGCGGACTGCTCGCGCCGATCATGACGATTCTTACCTGTCTGCTGCTGATGGCCGGACTGCCCATCATGAACTGGCTGCGCTTTTTTGGCTGGCTCCTGATTGGCCTGGTTATCTATTATTTCTACAGCCGGAAACACAGCCAACTTTCGACCGCGAACATGGCGGCCGCGAAAGGAGCCTCTCGCTGATGCGCGGCTTCGTCCCCCATGCCCCGGATCGATCGATCCGACGAACGTTGCGCGCCGCGCCCGTGCTGCTGCTCGCAATTCTGTTTCTCGTGCTGCCATCGTCGTTCGGCTGGGGCGACAACGCCGAGCGCATGATCGTCGACAAAGCTGTCGACACATTGCCGGACGAAATGCTGCCGTTCTTTCAAGCCAACCGTGGATACCTGATGCAGCACGTCACCGACCCGCTCGAAGCCGAAACCCGCAGTCCCGCCGAACAGCCCAAGGGATTCATCCAGCTCGATCACTACGGCTCGTATCCGTACGCGTCGCTTCCACGGACCTACACCGCGGCTGTAGAGAAATTCGGCCGGCGCCAACTCACCGCGCGCGGCGTGCTGCCTTGGCAGATCGGCCTCTTCAGCCAGAAGCTCACTGACGCACTGCGTGCGCACGACTGGGACGACGCAAAGCTCTCCGCCGCGATTCTGGCTCACTACGTCGCCGCGGCGCACGATCCGTTCAAATCCACGGTCAACAAAGACGGTGCCCTCTCCGATCAGCAGGGCATCAACGAACGTTTCGGCGTCGGACTCGTCGACCGCTACCAGCGCTTTTTTTTCCTGAAGCCGAACGAAGCCGCTTTCATCCGCGACCCGACCGATCACGCCTTCGAAATGTCGCTCGACGCGCACTCCTGGCTTGAAAATATTCTACTGGCCGACCGCCGCGCGCACGAAGGGCTTACGGGCTATACCAGTGAATACTACGACCGCTTCTACGCGCAGGCCGGCGCCGTACTGATCCGCCAGCTGACGGACGCGGCGACCGACACGGGATCCTACTGGATGACGGCGTGGATCAACGCCGGGCGTCCGCCGTTGCCGGGCAGCTGATCGAACGTGACCACACCAATGACGACGCGGATTCCGACCGTCCTCGACGCGCTTCCCAAAGCGGAATTGCACCTGCATCTGGAAGGCTCGATTCGCCCCGAAACCGCCGTCGAGCTCGCCGAGCGCCACGGCCTGACGCTCACCTCCGCGGAAGTGGCCGCGCGTTACAACTACAACAATTTCGCGGGGTTCATCGAAGCATTCAAATGGGTCACGTCGTTCCTGCGCGACCCGGAAGATTACGCTCTGATCACGCGGAAGCTGGCCGAAGAGCTCGTGCGGCAGAACGTGGTCTACGCGGAAATTACGATCTCCGCCGGCGTGATGCTACGCCGTATGCAGAATGTGGAGGCAAATTTCACGGCCATACGTGAGGCGTCTGAAAGCGTGGTGTTCCGCAAGCTTCGCACCGGTTGGATTTTCGACGCTGCGCGACAATTCGGCGCCGAAGCGGCCGGCGAGGTGGCGCATACCGCCGCGAAGCTTTCGCGCTCCGGCGTGATGGCCTTCGGAATGGGCGGCGACGAGCTCGCCTTCCCCACCGTGAATTTCCGCCCGGCGTTTGACCACGCGCGCAGCGAAGGCCTGCGCATCGTGTGCCACGCGGGCGAAGTCGGCGGACCTGAAGCGGTGAAGGAAGCCGTGGAAATTCTGGGAGCTGAGCGAATTGGCCACGGCATCGCCGTGATGCACGACGCGCCGCTGGCCACCTCGTTCGCCAACCGCCACGTGGTGCTCGAAAACTGCATCTCGAGCAACCTGTGCACGGGGGCCCTGGCAAAGCAGACCGGCAAACCCGTGGCGTCCGTTGCCGACCATCCACTTGCGAAACTGATGGCGCAAGGCTCGCTCGTCACGCTTTCAACCGACGATCCCGCCATGTTCCACACCGACCTGCTAACCGAATATTCCCTGGCGGCGTCGCTCGGCTTGTCGCAGGCACAGCTTCTGCAGCTCGCCGAGCAGAGTTTCAGCGCGTCATTCCTGCCGCCGATCGAAAAACGGCAGCTGCTCGAAAGCTTTCGAACGGCTGCAAAATCAGCCGGGCTGGTATAATCCGCGCAGCGCCATCGCGCACGGGAAGAAAAATGAAAGCTCACGTCTGGGTCATGCCGAAACCGACCGTCCTCGATCCCCAGGGGCAAACCATTCAGCGCGCGCTTGGCTCGCTCGGCCACTCCAAAGTGCGGGGCGTGCGCCAGGGCAAATTTTTCGTGCTGGAGCTTGATGGCCTGAGCCGTGCGGAAGCGCAAACGGAAATCGAGCGCATCGCGAGAAACGTCCTTACCAATCCCGTCATCGAAGAGTTCCGCTTCGAAGTCATCGACTGAACTGCCAAACCTGCCGCAAAGACACCGGAGTGCAGAGAAATTCTGGTGCTTCTTTTCATTCTGATATAGATTCCGTTCACGCCGCTTGAAAAGGGGGACCGATGCGCGAGAACGTGGTGGCCGCCTGCGTGCTGGCGAGCGGGATCCTGATGGCGGCCTTTTTCGCGGGCAGTTCTCGCGAAATTCATGCTGCGAATCCGCCGGCCGGCGCTTGCGACCGCGCCTGTCTTAACGGATTCCTGGACCAGTATCTCGCCGCTCTCGTGAAACACGATCCGAGTGGCCTCCCCGTCGCGACCGATCTGAAATCGACTGAGAACACGAAACCCACGCCTCTCGGCGAGGGCCTGTGGAAGACGATCAAGTTCATCAAATTTCGCGGCGAAACCGTCTCGGATCCCTCGACCGGCCAAATCACCTACTGGGCCGCCGTGCAGGAAGATCACGTCTCGCTGTTGATGCAGCGCCTGAAAATCGC
Organism: Candidatus Acidiferrales bacterium; assembly: GCA_049696975.1. Classification (GTDB taxonomy): domain Bacteria; phylum Acidobacteriota; class Terriglobia; order Acidiferrales; family UBA7541; genus Palsa-295. Next base: position 13,867 of record JBAVUW010000146.1, read on the forward strand.
CGGCGGAAAAATTACCGAATCCGAGACGATCGTTGCCCACGGCTCGGCGCCCGACGCTCCCCGCACTGGATTTGAAGTGATGCCGGATCTGCAGCTTCTGGCCGCGATCAAGCCGTTCCTGGAAGGCGCAGTCTCGCCGCGCGCCTCCCGCACTGAATTGATCGCCGCGGCCAGTGCGTACTTCGACGGCATCGAGCACTGGACGGGCCGCACGCCTTTCGCGCCCGGATGCAATCGCATCGAAAACGGCCAGCTCACGACAAATAATCCGACGAACTCCGAAGGCCTGCCGCCGCTCGGCTGCCGCGATCAGTTCGAGGCCAAGCTGTTCACCTACATTCCCAAGGTCCGAGACCGCCGCTTTCCGGTGGTTGACGAAGAGCATGGGCTGGTGGTCGCACAGGTCGTTTTCGATATCCCCGGCAGCAAGACCTGGTTTCGCGATGGCAAGGAAGTGGCTGCACCGCCCGCCGTGGCAAATCCCCGCAACAACATCCTGAACGAGATGTTCAAGATCGATCACGGCCAGATTCAACTGATTCAGGCATTCATGCTGCCGAACGAGCCCTACGGCACACCCACGGGCTGGAACTAGCTCCACTTCGTCATCACCCCCGTGTCGCGATGAAACGGCTCGATCGGCCGCCTCCGGCGCGTGCCGCGGCTTGTGCTACCATGATGCAATCGGCAGGCCGGGGGCGCTCCAACGCCACGGCACACCCGGAGATCGCGACTATGTGCGGAATTGTCGGGTACGTAGGTCCCAAGCGAGTTGTCCCCCTGATCCTTGACGGCCTTCGCCGCCTGGAGTATCGCGGCTATGATTCGGCCGGCATCGCCGTAGTCGGCGAAAACGGCAAGCTCGATGTGCGCCGCTCGCCAGGCAAACTTCGCAATCTCGAGGAATCGATCCGCATCACGCCGCTCGACGGCGTCTACGGAATCGGCCACACGCGCTGGGCCACGCACGGCCGCCCCACCGAGGAAAACGCGCACCCTCACCGCGACTGCAAGGGTGAAATCGTGGTCGTGCACAACGGGATCATCGAAAATTACATCGAGCTGAAAAAGCAGCTCATGGCCGAAGGCCACAAATTTGTCACCGAAACCGACACCGAAATCATCGCGCACCTGCTCGAGAAGTTCTCGGCAAACGATACGCCGCTGGAGCAGGCCGTGTTGCGCGCCGTGAAAGCGATGACCGGCGCCTACGCGCTGGTAACGCTCTCGGCGAAAGATCCGAACAAAATCGTGGCCGCGCGCCTGGGGCCGCCGATCGTTCTGGGCTTCGGCGACAAGGAGTTCTTTGTCGCCAGCGACGTTCCGGCGATCCTGGCGCACACGCGCAGCGTTTTCTTCCTGGGCGACGGCGAGGTCGCAGTGGTCACGCCGCAGGGCATCCAGATCTCCGATTTCGAAAGCCGTCCGGTCCACCGCAAGCCGCAGCACATCACCTGGGACCCGATCATGGCCGAAAAGGGTGGCTTCAAGCACTTCATGCAGAAGGAGATTTTCGAACAGCCCCGCGCCGTTCGCGACACGCTCCTCGGCCGTATCTCGCAGGAAACAGGGAAAGTCTTTCTCGACGAGATGGACATCCGCGAGGAAGAGTTTAAGGCTTTCCGCGACGTGAAAATCGTCGCCTGCGGCACCAGCTGGCATGCAGGGTTGGCCGGGAAATTCATGATCGAGCGGCTGGCGCACATTCCCGTCGAAGTCGATTACGGCAGCGAATTCCGCTATCGCGATCCCATTGTCGAACCAACCAGCTTGATTATCGCCATCAGTCAATCCGGCGAGACGGCCGACACGCTGGCCGCCGAGCGCGAGGCCCGCGCCAAGGGCGCGAAGGTTCTTTCGATCTGCAACGTGGTGGGATCGATGCTTACGCGCGAATCCAATGGCACGATCTATACGCACGCGGGACCGGAGATCGGCGTCGCATCGACCAAAGCGTTCACTGGTCAACTGACGGCGCTGCTGCTAACCGCCCTCTACCTCGGTCAGGCGCGCGGGAAACTCGGCTCCGCAAAGTCAAAACTCCTGATGCAGGAGCTGACGAAAGTGCCGCATAAAATCGGTGCGATCCTGCAGCGCGATGCCGCCATCGAGGAGCTCGCTCGCCAATTTTTCCGGCACACGGATTTCCTCTATCTCGGCCGAGGCATTCACTACCCGGTTGCTCTCGAAGGCGCGCTGAAGCTGAAGGAAATCTCCTACATCCACGCCGAAGGCTATCCTGCGGGCGAGATGAAGCACGGCCCCAACGCGCTGATCGACGAGAATCTTCCGGTGGTGATAATCGCCACGCGCGACGAATCCGATCCCGAATCGATGACCCGCTACGAGAAAACGATTTCGAACCTCCAGGAAGTGAAGGCGCGCGACGGGATCGTGATCGCCGTGGTCACAGAAGGCGACCAGCTCGCCAAAGGGACCGCCGATCACGTGATCGAAATTCCCAGCGTTCCCGAATTGATCGCGCCGATCCTGGAAATCGTTCCGTTGCAAATGCTCGCCTACCACATCGCGGTGCGCCGCGGTTGCGACGTCGATCAGCCGCGCAACCTCGCCAAATCCGTTACCGTCGAATAGCCCATTTTTATATCCGCTGCCGTGGCGCTAGAATGCGGCCATGGGAGTCTGCACGTCCGTTTCACACAGGTGCGCACGTTTGCTGGCCGCCTTGTTCGCAGGGCTGATTTTGCTTCTGCCCGCACCCCTGCGCGCGCAGGATGATCCGTCTGCCGCCAGCGGCAAGCTCGCGGCGGTGAAAATCACCGGGTCGACCAAGCACCCTCCCGAGCTGGTCGCCGCCGAGACCGGGCTTTCCCCCGGCTCGAGCGTCACCAAAGCCGATCTGCAAAACGGCGCCGATCGCCTGGCGCGCTGCGGGCTTTTTTCGAACGTCAATTACCGCTTCTACTCCAGCGACGCCGGCGTCGTCGCCGAATATGAAGTCACCGACGCACCGACGCTCCCGGTATATTTCGATAATTTCCCGTGGTTCACCGACGACGAGCTCGCCGCCGCCCTGAGAAAAGACATTCCGCTGTTCGACGGCAACGCACCCGAGGGCGGTTCCCTGCTCCATGACATGACCGGCGCACTCGAGCGCCTGCTCGCCGGGCGTGGCGTCCACTCCAGCGTTTCGGCCGCACTCTTCACCGTCCCGATCGGCGACCGCAAGGTGCAGCAGTTCCACGTGGACAACGCCGCGGTGAATATCGGCGGCATCGAATTCGACGACGCGCTCGCGAAGAACGATCGCGGACTTCAGCAACGCCTTCCGGATGTCGTTGGCCAGCCGTACTCGCGCACGCTTGTCGAGCTCTTCGAATTCGAGCAGGTCAGGCCGGTCTATCTGGCGAACGCCTACCTCCACGTGAAAATCGGCCGTCCGATCGCGCACATCACGGGGACGGGCGGCGACATTCGGGTGACCATCACCGCGCCCGTCGATCCCGGACCGCAGTACGGGTGGGGCGGCGTGGTCTGGAGCGGCAACATCGCGGAAACCTCCGCTATGCTCAACCCGATCGTCACGCTGAAACCCGGCGATCTCGCGGACGGCATGAAAATCGAAGCGCTGTGGGACGCCGTCCGGGACGAGTATGCGCGCAGCGGCTATCTCGACATGACTCTGACGCCGGTTCCGCAATTCGATGAATTCGCCAAGCGCGTTAGCTACAACGTCGCGATCAACGAAGGCCCGCAATACCGCATGGGCAAGCTCGTGCTCACCGGGCTCTCGGTGGAAGGCGAACGCCGCATCCGCGCGGCCTGGGGCATCGCTTCAGGCGCCATCTTCAACAGGGAAATCTACGAGCGCTTCGCAGCCAGCGGAATCAAGGAAGCCTTCGTCGGCCTGCCGTTTCACTACGAAAAGATCGGCCGATTTCTGCAGGAAGATCCGGACCACAAGCTCGTGGACGTGCTCATCGACTTCCAGTAGTTGCGGCAGGCAGCCTCCCGCCTGCCCCCGCTGGAACTTTTTGCCTTGTCCATTCGTATGGTTATGATAGGAAGGCAACGCCATGGCGGCGGTGCGATTCATGCGGACAGAAACGACTCGATCGACACTCCATTTGAACCCTGCGGTGCTGGCCTCGGCGATTCTCGGAGTCGGGCTGCTCTCCGGCTGCGGTCCTGACGCCAGCGGCGCCAGCGGCTCCGTCGATCGCTCGTTCACGGTTGACGGCCCCATGCGCCTCGAGCTCTCCAATGGCAGCGGCAGTTCCCACGTATCAGTCGGCCCTCCCGGCGAAGTCAAAATCCACGCCGAATTCCGCGTCCACGCGTGGCCGTGGGACGACCCGGACCGGGAATTGAAGGATCTGATCGCGAACCCGCCGTTCTCGCAGGAAGGCCACTTGATTCACATTGGCGCCGCGGGCTGGGAACGGACGGAATTTTCGGCCGATTATACCGTCACGGTCCCGCCCGACACCGAAATGCGCGGGATCTCGGGCTCCGGCAATCTGGAAGTGGAGGGAATCGCCGGTCCGGCCAATTTCACGGTGGGCTCCGGGAATGTTCGCGCCGCGGGAATTCGCAATGACGTGCACGCAGTGGTCGGCAGCGGCAACGTCACGTTCACCGACGCACAGGGGCGCATCGACGCGACTGCCGGTTCGGGCGAGATCGTCGTTCGTGGGGCAAAAGGCGATGTGCGGGCGCGCACCGGCTCGGGTGAAATCAACGTCGACCGGCCCGGCGCGAACGTCGAGGCCGAGGCCGGCAGCGGTAATGTCCAAGTGCGCGAGGCGACCAGCGACGTTCGCGTGCACACCAGCTCCGGCGAAATCAGCATCGACGGCAACCCGGCGCCCTCAAGCTACTGGGATATTCGCGCCACCTCCGGTGACGTGACACTCCACGTGCCTGCGAGTGCCAGTTTCCGCTTTTACGCCCACACAAACTCAGGCGACGTCCGCGCCAGTCTACCGGGAATGCAGGAGAGTTCCGACGACAGGCACCACTTCGAAGCCCGCCTGGGTGACGGCAGAGCGCGTGTGGAAATCGAAACGACTTCCGGCGAAATTTCCCTGCACTAACCAGATCCGATCTACGACGCTGCGCCGCTTCGGTGCGCTTCCGGTTTGCGCCCCTTCAGCGCCGCGTCGCTCGCCGCCAGCATCGTCGCGGCATGAATCTCTACCGTATCTTCGACGCGCCGCGCGTAGCCGCCCGCCAATGCAATCGCCACGGGTACGCCGTTGTGCCGCGCATACTCGAACACCACCGCATCGCGCCGCGCCAATCCCGGTATCGTCAGCGCCAGACCGCCCAGCTGATCCTCGATGTAGGGATCGGCGCCGGCAACATAAAACACGAGTTGCGCCGAAAAATCGCTGAAAGCATTGTCCAGATGCTCCTCAAGAATCGAAAGGTATTCGTCATCGCCGGTTCCGTCCGGCAAGTTGATGTCTACCGTTGACGGCGGCTTCGGATGCGGATAGTTCCGTTCCTGATGAATCGAAAGCGTGTAGACACTCGCGTCGCCGTCAAAAATCACCGCCGTTCCATTCCCCTGGTGCACGTCCGTATCGACCACCATGGCTCGCTCGATCGCGTGCTCCGATTGCAGCCGCCGGATCGCGATCGCCACATCGTGGATGACGCAGAATCCCTCGCCATGATCGGGACACGCGTGATGAAATCCGCCGCCGATATTCGCCGCAAAACCGTCGGCCAGCGCCCGTCGCCCGGTCAAGATCGATCCGCCCGCCGCCAACCACACGGCGCGGATCAGCTCTCGCGAATACGGCACCTCCAGCCTTGCCTCCTCGTCGCGGCTCAGCGCGCCTGTCTGGAGCTTGCGCACGTAATCCGGTGTGTGGACGCGCAGCACGTCCTCATCGGAAGCAGGCTCCGGCGACAGAAAGTCCTCGGGCGACGCCGATCCATCCGCGAGCAACCGGTCGTGAATCAGCCGGTATTTCTGCGAAGGGAAAACATGTGCCCCGAGATTCAGGTCGTAGTCGGGGTGATAAACAAGTTTCAGCGGCAGCACGATTTCCCGAGACTATCAAATCGCCGCGTCCGGTTGTAACTCCGAAATATCCTCGGTCATCTAACGCCCATGAAAACCGTCCTGCTGCTCATCTGCTCCAACATCTTTATGACCGCCGCCTGGTACGGCCACCTGAAATATCGTCAGGCTCCGCTGTTGCTTGCGATCGTCGTCAGCTGGCTGATCGCCTTCGCCGAATATTGCTTTCAGGTTCCGGCCAATCGCATCGGCTACGGCGAATTCACCGCGTTTCAGCTGAAGATTATTCAAGAAGTTGTCACGCTCTGCGTCTTCGTCGTGTTCGCCTGGATCTACCTCGGCGAGCGTGTACGGTGGAACCACGCGGTCTCGTTTCTGTTCCTCATGGGAGCGGTTACGTTCGCCTTCTGGGGAAAACAGTAGTTGCAACCGCGCGCCCCTCGTATGCTAAGCTTTCGGCCATGCGCCGCGCCGAAGCCATTCTCGTTGTGTTGACGCTTCTGGCGCTGCCGCTCGCACCTCTCGCCTGGGGCGTTTCCTGCCAGTCGGCTGCCGGCCCGATGTTCTGCTGCCTGATGCACAAAATGCAAACGCCGTCGGGCAAGCCCATGATCTGCCATTGCCCGGGCCGTTCGCAGCAGCAAACGCCGGAATTCACCATGGTCGCACCCATCCCGCCGGCCGCTGCGGCGGCGCGCGTTGAAGTCACGGCACCGCAGGAAGTGCGCGGCAGTTTCTACATGCTATCGCAAACAATTGCTTCCGGCTTCCGTTCCGCTCCTTTCAAACCTCCCCGCGCCTAACTTCATTCCACTGCAGTAAAAAATTCAATCTTGAATGGGGAGCTTCGATGAAGAGGTTTGCATCGTGCATTCTCGTCGCTGCGCTGTTGGTGTACGTGAATTCCGCGCGCGCGACTGTTTTCGGCACTGTTCGCGGCATCGTTCACGATCCACAGCATCGCCCCGTCGCGCAGGCGTCGGTTGCGATCAAATCCGCGACATCTGATTGGTCGGAATCCGCTCGAACGAACGACAACGGTGAATTTTCGTTCCCAGCCGTTCCATTCGGAGACTACTCCGTAACCGTGACGTCCTCGGGTTTCTCCGCAGGAAAGCAGACCTTCACGCTCGCGTCCGACACATCTTCGGTCCTGCACTTCATGCTTTCGGTGGCCCCGGTCAGCCAGACAGCCGAAGTAAACTCGGACGTCGGCACGTCCGCTCTCGAAACTTTTACTCCCACGACGCTCGTCGATCGCCAGGATATCGAACACATTCCCGGCGCCGACCTCACCAACAGCCTGGCCATGATCACCGACTTCACCCCGGCCGCGTACATGACGCACGACATGCTTCACATGCGCGGCGGGCACCAGACTTCGTGGCTTATCGACGGTGTCCCGATTCCCGACACGAATATCGCCACGAGCCTCGCGCCCCACGTCGATCCGCGCGACATCGACGACATGGAGATTCTCCGCGGGAGCTACAACGCGCAGTACGGCGATCGCACGTACGGAATGTTCAACATTCTTCCCAAATCGGGCTTCGACATGAACAACACCGCTGAGCTGGTCACCACCATCGGCAGCTTCTACCAGACCGACGACCAGCTCGACCTCGGCGGGCACACTCAGCGATTCGCCTACTACGCCAGCATCAGTGGCAACCGCAGCAACCTCGGCCTCGAAACTCCCGTCGCACAGGTGCTGCACGACGCCGAGAACGGATTCGGAGGCTTTGGGTCGTTGATGTACAACGCCGGACCGCAGGATCAGCTGCGCTTCGTGGGGCAGCTCCGCCGCGACTATTACCAGATTCCGTACGATCCGGATGCGGACGACTACGAAAACGCCCAGTTCCCCACCCAGGAATTGCGCGACCATGAACTTGAAACCGACGGCTACGCTCTATTTTCCTGGGTCCACACCTTCAATCCCAACGCCACCCTCACCGTGTCGCCGTTTTACCATTACAACAGCTCCGGATATCACAGCCCACTGACTGACTTTCCGGTCGCCACTGACGCGATCTTCTCGACAAACTATGGCGGCGGCCAGGCCGTGCTCGATTACCACGTTCCCAGAAACGACTTGCAAGTCGGCGTCTACTCGTTCGCCGCAAGTCAAAACGAGCTGTTCAATGTGATCTTCAACGACGGCAGCAGCGGGCCGATCCATGAAACCGACAACGTCACGGG
>JBAVUW010000147.1:0-62655 GCA_049696975.1 Candidatus Acidiferrales bacterium
GCCTGGCTCGGTAACTTCCGCCGACTGGTTGTCCGCTACGATCGCTCGATCACGATTTACGAAGCTTTCTTTCATATCGCCTGTTTCATGATTACCTTACGAAGGGTTTTGAAATGAGCTCTAGGGATGCGCAGCGGCAACGCAGCAGATGCTGCAACAGGGTCCTCAGCTTGAGCGATCGCTCAATACTCCGTTCGAGTTGCTCCAGCTTTTGCCGCGTGAGTTTTCTCCACCGCGGGCCCACGGGAACGTCGTCGCGCAGCCCGCTCAGGAAAATCGAAATTTCCGGCAGAGTAAATCCCATCGTCGCCGCAAAGCGGATCAGCAGCACCCGGTGCACGATTTCGCCGGAGTATCGTCGTTGCCCGCCGACGCGGTGCGGTTGGCCGAGAAGCCCCTCGCGTTCGTAATAGCGAATGGCCGAGGCGTTCAAGCCCGTGCGCCTCGCGAGCACTCCAATCTTCATACGGCCTCCCGGGGTCTGGTCCCCGCAATCGCCTTGACTTAAAGTCAGCTCTAACTTTTAGCATCATGACGGTAGCAGGTGAAACCAAAAGGAGGAAATCGATGAAGCATGAATTTCGTGTCACACTCTGGAACTACGGAATCGCAGGCGCCGCGGCCATATTACTGACGACGGTCGGCGGTGCGAAACCCGCTCAAGCGCAAAATGCGCCGGCTCCGGCCACCGGCGACCAGTCAACGCCCCGCGGGTTCTCCTGCAATGCGGCGGCCCTGAATCCCCCGGAGCGCGTGTTCCACCAGCACCTCACAGAAAGACTACTCGCGTCCCGAAACGCCGTCGTCGAACTGCCCAAAGGCTACGAATTTCAGTTCAGCCCGGACGATATTTCCGTCGGCGACGTGACCCAGTGGGTCGTCGCAGAAGAAAAGTGTTGTCCGTTTTTCAATTTTCATATCGACCTCGAAAAACAGGGTACCCTCGTCTGTCTGGGTCTGACGGGCGCCGAAGGCATCAAGCAATTCATCCGCTCCGAATTCCGGGTCCCCGAGCAAAAATAGCTTTTCGATCGGCGTGAAAGCCTGTTTTCTGGTGCGAACCCCGGCGGGGCGCGATTCCGGCGCCCCGGTCGCCCCTCGCTCTTTCTCCGCTAAGCCGAATCGCCCGATAGGGATATACTAGCGGCTATTTTTCCGCCGTAAATGGAGCCGGGATGCACCGATTCGTCGGAATTCTGGGCATACTGTTCATTCTTGCGCTCGCGTACTTGATGTCCAACAATCGCCGCGCGATCCGCCCCAAAATCATCGCCTGGGGCCTCGGCCTGCAAATCGTGCTTGCATTCCTGGTGATGCGCTGGACCATCGGTCAGTACATTTTCGCCAAGCTCGGCCGCGGGGCCGAATGGCTGCTCGACTTTTCCTACTACGGCTCGTCGTTCATTTTCGGCGAGCTCGGCATGAAGAATTCCCCGCGCGGATTTGTCTTCGCCTTCCAGGCTCTCCCCATCATTATTTTCATCGCCGCATTCTTCGCCCTGCTCTACTACTGGGGCATCATGCAGATCATCGTAAAAGCAGCCGCAGAGATCATGACGCGCCTGATGGGTGCCAGTGGCGCCGAATCCCTCAACGTGGCCGCCAGCATCTTCATGGGTCAGACCGAAGCTCCGCTCACCATTCGCCCGTTTCTCCCCGAAGTCACACAATCCGAACTCATGACCATCATGACCAGCGGCATGGCCCACGTCTCTGGCAGCCTCATGGGCGCCTACATGGCCTACGGGATTCACGCCGAGCATCTGCTCGCCGCCGTGATTATGACCGCGCCCGGCACGATTATGATCGCCAAGATGATCGTCCCCGAAACGCAGCAGCCGCTCACCGCCGGCCGCGTGGAAATGGCGGACATGGAAAAGGACGCCAACGCCATCGGCGCCATCGCCCGCGGCACGGTGGACGGCCTGCACCTGGCACTCAACGTCGCCGCCATGCTGGTTTCCTTCATCGCGCTCGTCTATCTCGTCGACGCGCTTTTCGGCGGCGCCCACAATCTGCTCGCCGCGCACGGCATCGGCTGGTTTCCCTCGAGCCTCGAGCAGATTTTCGGCTGGGTCTTCGCGCCCATCGCCTGGCTCGCCGGGGTTCACTGGCACGACGCCGCGGCCGTCGGCAACCTGATGGGCCTGCGGATGGTCACCAACGAGCTCGTCGCCTTCCAGCGCCTCGGCCCGATGCAATCCACGCTCGACCCGCGCTCCTTCACCATCGCTACCTTTGCGCTCTGCGGCTTCGCCAATTTCAGCTCCATCGGCATCCAGATCGGTGGCATTGGCGCCCTCGCACCCAACAAACGCTCCGACCTGGCCCGCCTCGGCATCCGCGCCATGCTTGCTGGCACCATGGCGAATCTGCTTTCCGCGTCGCTGGTAGGGATCATGCTCCGATGAGCTGCAAATGCAGTGCCGGGGTCGTCGGTCCGGCAGCTCGCGCTTCTGCTTCCGACGTTGATTGTGCTTTTGATTTTCATGTCATCCTGAGCGAAGTCAAGGGATCCCTTTTCGGCCGAACAACGCGCACCCAATGACCCCATCCTCCCAGAAACCAGCCATAGCCTCCGACACCTTCGTCCGCGCCACCGCCGCGGCCAAATTCATCCAATCGCGCACAAAGCTCCGCCCCAAAATCGCGCTCGTCCTCGGCTCCGGCCTCGGCGCCTTCGCCGATGAGCTCTCCGGCCCCGCGCGCATCCCCTACCCCAAAATCCCCGGATTCCCGCGCTCCACGGTCGCTGGCCATGCAGGCCAGCTCGTCATCGGCAAACTGGGCGACTTGCCCCTGGCGGTTATGCAAGGCCGCGTACATCTATATGAGGGCTATTCCCCGCAGGAGGTCGCATTCCCGATCCGCGTGCTGGGCCGACTCGGCATCCGCTCCGTGATCCTCACCAACGCCGCCGGCGCCATCAACCGCGACTACAGCCAGGGCGCGCTGGTTCTCATCCGCGACCACCTCAACTTACAGGGCGCAAATCCGCTGATGGGCCCCAACGACGAGCGCTTCGGCGTGCGCTTCCCAGACATGTCGCAAGCCTACGCCCCGGAATTCCGCGAGATCGCGCGCCGCGAAGCCCAGCGCGAGGGGATTCCAGTTCACGAAGGCATCTACGCCGGTCTCCGGGGACCCAGCTTCGAAACCCCTGCCGAAATCCGCTTCCTGAAAACCGTCGGCGCCGATCTCGTGGGCATGTCCACGGTCCTCGAAGTAATCGCCGCACGCCACATGAGCATCCGCGTCCTCGGCATCTCCTGCGTGACAAACATGGCCTCCGGCATCCTCGATCAGCCCCTCACGCACGCCGAAGTAATGGAAACCGGCGAGCGCGTGAAAAGCCAGTTCATCGCGCTACTGCGCGCGGTAGTCCCTTCCATAGCGTCGGGGGAGTGATCCCCTGGGATTCGTGAGAATGTCGCGTTACGAATTTATTCTCGCGGCTTTTCGGGGGGAGCTGCTGGACGTCGGATGGCCTTGTTCCAACGATTGCGCGTGCGAGCGATTGCCTTGTCATGTATCCACTGAAGCTTGAGCGCGACGTACCGTTTGCGGAGCCGAGTAAGATGCAGAATCAGGGTACGCATGGAATCACCTTATCGCGCGAACATCGTTCAGAAACGCGTGTCTAGTCGCGTGAGAATGCAGGGATCGGCGCCTGCGAGCAGGAAGTACTCACCCGGGTGTCTCTGTTGCCATCTGCCCCGTCCGTTGGTGCGAGCTTGAGAGACATCCCACGGCCTCAACCCACAAGCCGTTTTCTTCCGGTGCTCCTGAGAGAATATCGAGAGTTTCTTCATCCACGTGCTGGCCTCACGTGAAAGAGTCTATGGTATTCGGATGAGTGAAACTGTCTACAAGTGCACACCCGCCAATCCTGACCTCCCCGCTGGCCCGTTACGGCACGGTCGCGCGTCAGCAGGGTGGTGCTTGGGCGGAACGCTGTTTTCGGGTGGATCCCAGACAGGTCGTGCAGAGCTCAGTTGCCCGAGCCTCCCGCTGCAGAGCGCTTCGCCCTCCAGTCGACCTCGTTGCCGCGTACCATCATCGTGCCCTTCATCGCGTCTCCGCTAACGGTACCGGTGTAGTCGATCTTGAAGTCGCCGTTTGGCGTGCTCCGAGTTACCGAAAAGCTGATGTTGCTCCCGCTGACGGTGCCTGTTACGGGAGCATCTCCGCGCTGGCCTTTCAACGTGCCAGTAAGTTTGGTGCCATCCTGTTGCAGAGTGATGGTCTGCGTCATGACGTTGCCATCGCGCCCGGGCGCGTTCAGGTCCCATGCCCCAGCAACCTGAGCATCCTGTGCCAGAGTCACATGCGCCAGCGAAAGCACTGCAAAACATGCCGCAACGAAAATCCAATTTCTCTTCATCGACACTCTCCTTGGATGGAAGCAGCGGCGCTGGTGGGAGCTTCCGTATCAGTATCTCAACAAACACCGCGCGGGCTGAGTGATGGCCGAAGCCGCCAGCCTGCATAGCTGAGAAGACGCGTACCGCGCTTCACGCGTTTCAATGTCTTGTGGAAAACGGCAGATAACCCGGGGTTTGGCTTCGGGATCGTCACCGCTCCTGTTCACGAATCACACGGCAGGGAAAATTAAGTAGGGCGTCTTCGCACCTTTTTTGCGCCAACCCCAGAAAACAAAGACTCGGCTCCCAAGGACGCCTTTTCGAAGATGCTGGTTCGCTGTGTTCGCAAGTCACGAGTCATGAATCTCGCAAACGAAGCGCCGCCTGAGGTCATTTCCGGCGCAGCTCTCAGAAAAAAAGGACGTTTCGAACTGACGCACTGATGCAATGTCAGGATTCGGCGATTTCGCCCAGAAACCCGGTGCCGTGCAGAATCTTGCCGCCGAAATTTTCGGCGATGGTCTGCCCCATGTCCGCAAGCGTCGAACGCACGCCAAGGCTCCTACCACTGGTCACAGCCGGCGTATACGCGAGGATCGGCACATACTCGCGCGAATGGTCCGTCGTCGGATTCACCGGATCGGGATCACAGCCGTGGTCGGCGGTGATGATCAACAGGTCGGACGGGCGCAGTGCAGCGAGGAACGGCGCCAGCAGCGCATCGAATTCCTCAAGCGACCGGGCGAACCCTTCGACATTCTTACGGTGTCCGTAGAGCATGTCGAAGTCGACGAGGTTCGCGAAAATCAAGCCGCTCGTGCGGTCCGCGAGCGAGGCGGTCAGCTTGGCCATGCCGTCGGCGTTGTTTTTCGTCGTCACGTAGTTGGCCACGCCGCGGCCGTTATAAATGTCGTGAATCTTGCCGACGCCGAACACCGGAATCTGATGGTCGGTCAGCACGTCCATCAGCATCGGCCGCGGCGGCTCCACCGCATAGTCGTGCCTCCGCTCGGTGCGGTGAAAATTACCAGCCGGCCCGGCGAAGGGGCGCGCGATCACGCGGCCCACGCGGTTCGGACCGTCGAGCAGCACACGAGCGATTTCGCATTCGCGGTAAAGCTCGGTGATCGGAACGACGTCCTCGTGCGCCGCGATCTGAAACACGCTGTCGCCCGACGTGTAAACGATCGGAAATCCCGTCCGCACGTGTTCTTGACCGAGCTCCTTGATGATCTCGGTGCCAGAGGCGGGCTTGTTGCCCAGCGTGCGGCGGCCAATACGCCGCTCGAATTCGGCGATCAGCGCTTCGGGAAATCCGTGCGGATAAACCGGGAAAGCCTGATCGAGCCAGATGCCCGCCATTTCCCAGTGTCCCGTGGTCGTGTCCTTTCCGGGTGAAACAGTGACGCCTTTTCCGAAAAACCCGGCGGGACGCGCGGGCGGCTCGAGATGCGCGAGAGGCTTGATGTTCGCCAGGCCGATGCGCACGAGAGTCGGCAGCGCGAGAGGGCGCGAGCGCGCGATGTGGCCCAGCGTATCGCGGCCCAGGTCGCCGTAATCGGCGGCGTCGGGCAGCTCGCCGATGCCGACGCTATCCAGCACGATCCAGATCACGCGGTCGAAATGGGGAGCAGGTGTCATGTTCTGGCCTTGGATTCGTCTCGTGTCTTCGGTGTCATGGTGAGCGAAGTCGAAGGATCTCACTTCGACTCAGCTGAACGCTACGCCGGCCCCGTGGCTTCGCACTGAGATTCGCTGCGGCGTACCGGCATCAGGGCGCGCTGGGAATTCTCGTCTGGCGTGCGTCCCAGTGCTCGATAATGTCGCGCACGACTGTATCGCCGACGGTTTCCGCGGCTTCGACCGATTCCCGAAACGCGGGATAGTGGCCGTCCGCCATCCGTTTGAGGCTGTCGGCCGGTGTTTCGCCGGGGGCTTCGCGCGTGAAATTGCTCACGGTCCGCAGCACGAGGACGCGATGCATGTCGATGCGGCCGGCGTGCTCCAGAAACGTGAGCGCCTGCATCGTGCCGGTGTCTTCCATGGCTGTCACCATGAATTTTCCCCTGCCTCCGGTGAAGTAAGCGTCCCATGCCTGGGCCCAACGGTCCATCAGCGTGCCGTGCCAGAACGTGCTGCCGGACATGTCATCACCGCGCGTGACAAATGGCGGCTTCTGCGCGTTCGCGAAGCCCGTGTACCGCGCCCGGGCCGTGCGCATGCCGTCGGTATCAGCAAGCGCCACGTCTTTCGTGAGCTGGAACGCCCAGCCGACCAGCTGCGGATTGAGAGTATAGATCTCGCCGCCATCTTGCCGCGCCGGCGGCTCGTAGGGCGTCGCGTGATTCAGCGGCACCATGCCGGTTGGCCACTGTTTCGGAATCTCGCGGGCGTCGATTTCGTAGGCGAGGTCGCCATCGACTACCTGATCGGCCCAAACGGCCGACCCGAGCGACACGTTGGCCGGATCGCCGCCGCCGATTCCGGCAATGATCCAGTACGCGTGGGACAAATCGAAGCGGGGATCGAGACCAACGGCCATCACGGACGATGCGGCGCGCGCCGTGCCGACGCCGGTGAGCATTCCCAGAACGCCGTCGCCATTGATGCGCACGTGATGGAAGCCTGCGGGCAGCTCGAGCACGCGGTCAAGGTGTTCACGCTCCACCCAGAGCTGGTATTCGCCGGGCGTGTCGCCGGTGTCTTCGCCGACCTCGAACATGGCTACGACGACGACCTTCACTTTGATCGGTTTCGGGGTTGGCACGGAGGCAGTTTGCGGGAAGCTAGGCGCTGCGCATATACCCACGATGGCAAGCGCCATGTAGACTCGGCTGACAAGTCGACGCGTGAAAGATGCTTCCATCGGAATCCCATCAGACGGCGGAGACAGCGCAAAGATTCTACATCAGCGCGCGAATGGGAAATTGAGTTTATGCCGGGCGGCTGTAAAATGGCGGTCACCCAACGACGCGATCGCGTCTTCAAAGGATCGACAATGGCCTCAGCCCGCAATTGCCCGAAGGATTTCGCATCCGTCCTTGTTCTTGTCCTGGCGTGTTCGATAGCCCCGTTGTTTTCCGGCTGCAGCGGAGCGAAAGCCAAGCAGGCGCAGGACCGCGCCGACAATGCCTACAACCTCGCGCGCGGCAATCCGCTGACGCTGCGGGCGTTTCTGGAGGGAATGCCGAAGGGCGCGGACCTGCACTATCACTTGAGCGGCGGCGTGTACGCCGAAACCTGGATTCGCGACGCGGCCGAAGACGGGCTGTGCGTGAATGTCGCGGCTCTTTCGTTCACCCACACGCACGAACCGAACTGCGGGACGGGCAACGTGCCGGTGAAGTCCACCTACGCCAACAAGGACCAAATATACGACCGGCTGGTCGATGCATTTTCGATGCGCGCTTTTGTGCCCACGCCGAGCAACGACGGCCACGATCAGTTTTTCAGGACATTCAACCGGTTCGGGGGAATCGATTCGCGGCACATGGGAGAGTGGCTGGATGAGGTCGCTTCGCGCGCCGCATCGCAAAACGAACAGTATATGGAGCTGATGGTGACGCCGCCTTTCAGCCACGCGCAGGCGCTGGCCGCCGCGCTCAAGAAAGAGAACGGCTGGAATCCGGAGGCGGGGTTCGAAGAGATTCGAGACCGGCTGCTGGCGATGGGGCTGCGCGACGAGATTCCGGCGACGAAGGCGTTCTTTGATTCAGCGGAAACAGGTCGCCAGCAGATCGAACATTGTGGCCAGGCGAATGAGTCGCCGGCCTGCCATGTGGAGGTCCGCTACATCTATCAAGTCTTGCGCGCGTTTCCGCCCGAGGTTGTGTTCGCACAGACGCTGCTGGGGTTTGAGTATGCGCAAAACGATCCTCGCGTGGTAGGCATCAACTACGTGCAGCCGGAAGACGATCCGGTGGCGATGGAGAATTACACGCTGGCGATGCAGCAGATCGATTATCTGCACGGGGCCTATCCAAAGCTGCACATCAGCCTGCATGCCGGCGAGCTCGCTCCGGGAATGGTGCTGCCGGAGGGGCTGCGATTTCATATCCGCATGGCGGTCGAAACCGGACACGCGGAGCGGATTGGGCACGGCGTGGACGTGATGTACGAGGACCGGCCGTACGATCTGCTGCGCGAAATGGCGGCGAATCACGTGATGGTCGAAATCAACCTGACGAGCAACGACGTGATTTTGGGCATCGCCGGGTACGAGCATCCGTTTCGGGCCTATCGGAAATACAATGTGCCGGTGTCGCTCTCGACCGATGACGAAGGCGTGTCGCGCATCGATCTGACGCATGAATACGAGCTTGCGGTTGAAACGTACGCGCTGAGCTACGCGGATGTGAAGCAGATGGTGCGCACCGGAATCACGCACACGTTTCTACCGGGCGCGAGCCTGTGGAAGCAGCGCGATAAATTCGTCGACACCGTTGACGATTGTTCGGGAGATGCGTTGGGCGCCGACAACCCGTCTCGGTCCTGCGCGACTTTTCTGAAATCGAGCGAACACGCACAGCAGGAATGGGAGCTCGAGCGCCGATTCCGTTTATTCGAGTCGACCGTCAGCATTCCGGTGAGTCCGACCGCGCGCTAAAAAACGGTCTTCCCAGGGCTGAAACCTCGCCGCTGGGCGAAAGTTACCAGTAGTAGGCTGCGACCAGGCGGGGACACGCGGATTTTTCTTCGATCACTTGCGTGGCGATGACGAATTCCACGTTTCGCGATTGCCAGTTGCGCGGGGCCTGGCGCGTGGCGTCCGCCATCTCCCGGGCGTCGGTCAGGAATTCGCCGGCAGCGATGGTGCCATTTTCGCCGAGACCCGCGGCAATTACCACGGGCTGCCCCGTCGTGGGATTCCGAATAGCGGGAAACGATCGCATAATCCTGCGTGAGCTCGGAGTATTTCTCTCCGAAGTTTACCGACCAATCCCTGCGCGGCGGATTATTGCGGTCCTCGATCCACACATAGTGGCCAGACGAGAGGTCCGACGCGAAGTGATATCGAAGCGACTGGACCATCCGCAAGGTCCACCCGTTGTCGAGACCGGCGATGAGCACGACCGGACCCTGGCGGAGATCCGTCAGCGTGGTGGCTTGCGCCGTTTGCAGGCGCGCGGTCTTGCCATGGTTTCCAAAAAGCTCGGCCATGCGGAACAAGCGGTGGCCCAGGCGAACCCGTGGACCGTCGTGGTGCTGCACACTTCCAATCCCGTCGCGATGCCTTGGCTCGATCAAGTCGCGGGCGTGCTCGAGGCTTGGTATCCCGGCGAGGAGGCCGGGTCGTCCGTGGCAGCCGTGCTTTTTGGCGACGTGAATCCTTCGGGGAAATTGCCGGTCACCTTCCTGGCGGACGAAAAGCAGGGGCCAGGCACGAATTTTCTGGAGTATCCCGGCGACGGCCACACCGTGAATTTCGACGAAGGGATTTACGTCGGCTACCGATGGTACGACCAGAACAATCAGACACCCCTCTTCCCTTTTGGATTCGGGCTTTCCTACACATCCTTCCAGTACGATGCGCTGCGTATCGAGACGAAGGGAGACGAACGCACGGTTCGGCTGCGCGTGACAAACACGGGAAGTGTGGCAGGAGCCGAGGTCGTGCAGCTTTATTTGACCGATCCGTCCGAAGCAAACGAGCTGCCGCGGCAATTGAAGGGCTTCGAGAAAATATTTCTGAAGCCGGGCGAAAGCGGTGAGGTCTTGATCCGGCTGACGGAAGATGCGTTCTCCGTGTGGGACGAGAGGACGCACGGCTGGACGGTTTGTCCCGGGACATACACGGTTTCGGCGGGAAGTTCGTCACGCGATATTCGCGCGAAAGCCACGATCGCGATTTCCCGCTAGGCGGATCGTCCGAAAGGGGCCGCCGGGGGCGACCCGCGTTTTGGACTTGCACGAGGAATGCGATCCGTAGAAGCTTTTGCCACATCAAACCTAGATCAACATGGACGCGCCAAACCAGGAATGGTCGAACGACACGCTCGCAGCGACCGGGCCCGTGCGCTATACGGGCGCGCTGATCACCGTGACAACGCTGTTTTTCATGTGGGGTTTTTTGACGGCGCTGAACGATATCCTGGTTCCGCATCTTAAGCCGATTTTCGATCTGAACTATAAGCAGGTGATCCTGGTTCAGTTTGCGTTTTTCTCCGCGTATTTCCTGTTTTCGATTCCATCGGGAATGCTCATTGACCGCGTCGGCTACAAGCGAGCCATGGTCACGGGCCTGGCGATCATGAGCTTCGCCGCCGCAATGTTCGTGCCCGCTGCAAAGGCCCCTTCGTTTCCTTTATTTCTTGCGGCGCTGCTCGCGCTGGGCGCGGGGATCACGCTCCTGCAGGTCGCGGCGAATCCCTATGTCACCGTTCTCGGTCCCGCGAAAACGGCATCGAGCCGGCTGAACCTGACTCAGGCGTTCAATTCGCTTGGCACGACCATCGCACCCTACTTCGGCAGCATGCTGATTTTGAGCGCGGTCGCAAAACCCGCCGCCGAACTTCACGCCATGTCGCCGGACGCGTTTCAGGCCTACCGTTTGCAGCAGGCTTCCTCGGTGATTTTGCCTTACATCGGGCTGAGCCTCACTTTGCTCGTTCTGGCGGTCATCATCGCCGCGGCGAGGCTTCCAGGCATTCCGCAAGCGGTGCGCAGCCGCACGTCGCATGAAAGCGGCACCAGCGTCTGGAAGCAACGCCATCTGGTGCTCGGCGCCGTTGCGATCTTTACCTACGTGGGGGCGGAGGTCGCTATCGGAAGTTTCCTGGTGAACTATTTTGGCGTGCCGGCGATCGGCGGGCTTGCTCCGGACCGCGCCGCGCGGCTCGTCTCTCTTTATTGGTTCGGCGCCATGGTGGGGCGTTTTATCGCAGCGTGGGTTCTACGCTACGTGCGCACCGGGATCGTGCTGGCATTCAACGCCGTCGCGGCTTGTGCGCTGGTCCTTTTCTCCGTCATGTCGTCGGGCCACCTCGCCATTGGCAGCATACTGCTGGTGGGATTGTTCAACTCGATCATGTTCCCGAGCATATTTGCGCTGGGCGTGGCGGAGTTGGGTCCGCTCACCGGCGACGGTTCCGGTGTGTTGAACATGGCGATCGTCGGAGGAGCGGTGGTCCCGCTGCTGGCGGGAGCGCTGGCGGACAAAATCGGGATTCAGCATGCGTTTGTTCTGCCGGCCGTTTGCTATCTCTATATTTTGTACTACGCGCTGCGCGGTTCGCGGCCCAGGGTCATTCGCGCGCGAATGGAATAGATGGGGGGATCGATGCAACTTCGGTCGCGCGAAATGGCGTCCGTCACGATGAAACGATTCGGGCGAGCGGCGTGCCTGCTCGTGGCGGTAATCGTCGTCTCAATCTCCATGCCGGCGCGATCGGGGAACTCCCCCGAATCGGCAGATGATCGCCGCGCCGACGCGATCCTCGCGAAGATGACGCTGGAGCAAAGAATCGACTACCTCGGGGGCGTGGATAACTTCTACGTGCGAGCGATGCCCGAGATAGGAGTTCCGGCGCTGCGGATGGCCGACGGGCCAATGGGAGTGCGCAATTACGGACCAGCCACAGCGATGGCCGCCGGGATCAATCTGGCCGCGACTTGGGATCCGGAACTGGCGCAGCGCGTGGGCGAACAGATCGGCCGGGATGCGCGCGCGAAAGGAGTGAATTTTCTTCTCGGGCCCGGCCTGAATATTTATCGCGCTCCGATGAACGGCCGGAACTTCGAATATTTCGGCGAGGATCCGTATCTTGCGGGACGAATCGCGGTCGGATATATCGACGGCGTACAAAGCGAAGGTGTGAGCGCTACCGCGAAGCACTACATGGGAAACAATTCCGAGTTCGACCGGCATAACGTTGATTCGGTCATCGACGAACGCACCATGCGCGAGATTTATCTGCCGGCTTTCGAGGCCGCCGTGAAGGAAGCACACGTCGGAGCCATGATGGATTCCTACAACAAGGTGAACGGCGAGCACGCCACGCAAAACGAAATGCTCAACACGCAGATTTTGAAGCGCGAGTGGGGATTTGAGGGCGTCCTGATGTCCGATTGGCTTGCGACCTACGACGGAGTGGCGGCTGCGAAGAGCGGTATGGATCTGGAGATGCCGTCGGGCATGTTCATGAACCGCAATTCGCTGCTGCCGGCGGTGAAGGATGGCCGGCTTGGCGAATCGCAGCTCGATGACAAGGTGCGGCGGATCCTGCGACTTGCTGTGAAGTCGCACTGGCTGGATCGCGAGCAGACCGACGCGTCGATTCCCCGCTACAACCTGGAGGGCCGCCAGGCGGCGCTTGAGGCGGCGCACGAAGGCATCGTGCTGCTAAAAAACGAGGGCAACGTGCTGCCGCTTGACCGTCACGCCATCAAGAACGTCGCGGTGATCGGCCCGGATGCGTTTCCCGCGGTGTACGTCGGAGGCGGAAGCGCGGGGGTCAGGGCGTTCAGCGCCGTGAGCATTTTGGAAGGCGTTGCGAATGCTCTGGGCCCGTCCGTACGCACCACATATCGCCGCGGAATTCCCGAGCTCGCCGAGCTCGCGCAGGCGACGAGCTTCACAACTTCTCCCACGGGAGGCAGCCCCGGATTGCTGGCAGAGTATTTTTCGAATCCGAACCTGGAAGGCGACCCTGCCATCCGCCGCACCGATTTTCACATTAATTTCGGCACGGATTCGAATGCGGATCTCGGCGCGTTCAGCATGTCGTATCCCGCGGGCCAATCGTCGGCGCGCTGGAGGGGCTATTACACTTCTGCGAGCTCCGAGCCCTATGACCTGATTGTCGAAACTACCGGTGAAGCGGGCGGCGCTTATCGCGTGTACGTGGACGAAAAGCTCGCACTCGATAGTTGGAAGGGCGCGCGCGCGCTCGTCGATGTGGCGACAATGACACTTAACACCGGTTCGCACAAGATTGAAGTGCAGCATCGCGGCACGCCTGGCTTCCTGGGGATGCGTTTTCGATTGGGCATCGTGCGGCGGAACGGTTACGTAGACGCGGCGACGGAAAAGATCGCTGCGGCGGCGGATGCAGTCGTCGTCGCCGTCGGCTTCGACCCGCAATCGGAAAGTGAAGGCGCCGACCGCACGTTCCGTCTGCCGCCGGGGCAGGATCAGTTGATCGAGCGCGTCGCCGCGCTGAACAAGCGGACCGTTGTTCTGATTACCTCCGGCGGCGCTGTGGACGCCGCAGCCTGGATCGATCGAGTGCCCGCGGTGCTCGAGAACTGGTATCCGGGTCAGGAAGGCGGCACGGCGATCGCCGGTATTTTGACGGGCGACGTTGATCCGTCCGGCCGCCTGCCGATCAGCTGGGACCGCCGTTGGGAAGATAATCCGGCGCACGACAGCTACTATCCGGCAGAGGGAACCGATCGCGTCGAATACAAAGAAGGAGTGTTCACCGGATATCGCGGGTACGAGCGCAGCGGACCGAAACCTCTCTTCTCCTTTGGCTTCGGGCTTTCGTACACGACCTTCGGCTATAAAAATCTTACCCTGCGTCCGGCCGCGACTGCGACCGGTGCGAGCGTCGAGAGAGCTCGAGATCCTGAACTCCGCTACGAAGTTGCGTTTGACGTAACAAACACGGGACACCGCGATGGCGCGGACGTGGCGGAAGTTTACGTCGGCGAAACTCATCCCTCCGTACCGCGGCCCGAGCGCGAGCTGAAAGGATTCGCGCGAGTGAACCTGCGCGCAGGGGAGACGAAGCGGGTGAAAGTCTTGCTCGACGGACGCGCTTTCGCGTTCTTCGACACCGCCGCGCACGAATGGCGGGTCGATCCCGGAGAATTCGCAGTGTCGGTCGGCCGCTCGGTCGACAACGTTCGGTTGACCAGCAAGATTACGCTCTCGAATGCACAAGCTGCCGGGGGAACTGCAAAACCGTAAGGTGCGAAATTCCGCGCCTTGGGTGGGCCGCAAGCACCATGCGAAAGCAAACATCCTTCTGTGGAGTTTACGGCGCCGGGTCGCTGTCTTCGGCGGTTTGGACGAAAACTAGAAACCTCCACGGACTCAAGAAAAACCGCACTTCGCCCTGTGACTGAAAAACGGGCGAGTCCTCCTTCTGCTGGTCACCCCAGCGCTCCTCGCCCGAATCGAGCATCCTGCGCCAGCGTCCCGGTGGAATCGGCAGGGTGAGCTCCGTCGCATAGTGATCGAAGTGGTAGACCATCAGTACCTGACGACCAGCGATCCCCCGCTTTACGAGCAGCACTTTGGAGTCGGCAAACGACGAGACGTCAAAACCATTTTTGTCAAGTTGCGTCAGCGCGGGCACTTCGCGTCGCAACCGAAGCAGTTCCCGATAGAAATGCCGAAGGAGACGGTGATGGCTGGCGGTTTGTAAATCCCAGTTCAACTTGGAACGCCGGAATGTCGATTCGTCCTCAGGGTCTGGAATATCTCCGGTCCAGCCAAAACGTGCGAATTCACTTCTCCGCCCCTGACGTACGGCCGCGACCAACGAAGGATCTTCGTGACTCACAAAATATTGAAAGGATGCTGTTTCTCCGTACTCTTCGCCCATAAATAACAGAGGAAGGCAGGGCGAGAGCAAAACGGTTCCCGCCGCAAGTTTGAGTTGATCGACGGACAGCGATCGAGACAGGCGGTCACCGAGGCGGCGATTGCCGACCTGATCGTGGTTTTGCGAAAAAACGACGAAGCGTTTGGACGGAATCTCTTTCGAGGATTTTCCATAGCGCTTTTGGCGAAAGGTCGAATACCGCTGGGCATACAAGAAACCGTCTCGGTAGCTGCCCGCCAAATCTTCGATCCCGGAATAGTCCGCGTAGTAACCATTCCGCTCGCCCGTCAAGAGCACATGCAACGCGTGGTGAAAATCGTCGTTCCATACCGCATCGAGCCCCAACCCACCCGTCTCGATCGGACTGACGACGCGCGGATCATTTCTGTTACTTTCGGCAATGAGGTGAGCGTCACGGCCGACCTCGGCCCTCCCGGCGTGCACGGCTGCGCCAAGTTCTTCGAGAAATGTTTGCGCGGATGAATCCACAATCGCATGGATGGCGTCGAGTCGAAGCGCGTCGATATGAAAGTCCGTGACCCATTGCAGCGCATTCTCGATGAAGTATCGGCGAACCTCATCGCTGCCGGCACGATCGAAATTGACAGCTTGTCCCCAAGGTGTCTTGTAGAAGTCCGTGAAGTAGGGGCCGAAATCCGCCAGGTAATTCCCTTCCGGACCGAGGTGGTTGTAGACCACATCGAGCACCACCGCGAGACCCTGGTGATGGCACGCGTTGACGAACGCTTTGAGCGCTCCGGGGCCGCCATAGGAGGCCTGGACGGCGTAGGGGTAAACGCCGTCATATCCCCAGTTACGACTTCCGGGGAATTGGGCCACCGGCATCAATTCGATTGCTGTAACACCGAGATCCTTCAGCGCGGGCAGGCGCGGGATGATGGCCTCAAAGGTCCCTTGCGGCGTGAACGCTCCTGTGTGGAGTTCGTAGAAAACGTACTTTTCCAGCGGAAGCCCGCGCCAATCTGAATCGCTCCAGTCAAACCGATCGTCTACGACCTGCGAAGGTCCGTGAACGCCTTGGGGTTGATACCGCGATGCCGGATCAGGCCGCTCCTTGTCATTGTCCAGCCGGTAGCGGTAAAGAGCGCCGGCAGAAACTCCTTCAACGACGGCGTGAAAATAATCGCCTCCGACAGACCTCATGAGAATGTCGCGATTTTGCGGATCGATTATGGATATCTCAACCCGGGCCGCATGCGGAGCCCAAACGAGAAAGCTGCACGCGTTTCCGTCCAAAATGCGGGCGCCCAGAAGTTGTTTACGTATGGGCGTTGCGGTTTTGAATTTGTCATACGGTCCCATGGCTCACGACATTAGTATACATAGCGAGAGCAGATCGCCAGGCGCCTCAGGTTCCGGCCAGGGCTGGAAGACCAGCAAGAGGATTATTCAGACTCCGATGTCGAGCGCGACACCTTGGTGTTTGGAGCTGCATCAAACGTAAAGCACGATTGAGCAGGTCATTTCGCTGCGGTGGGAGAGATCCACTTCGCGACCGGGAGCTTGCGAGCATGGAGGAGCAGCAAGAGAACGGACGTCGTCGTGTCGTAATCGAGCGGGTGTCGCCGGAAATCGATTGCGGGCGATTCGCAATCAAGCGGGTTGTTGGTGAGGCTGTGGTTGTGGAAGCGGACGTGTTCGCCGATGGTCACGACCAGGTCGCTTGTCAGGTGTTGTACTGGCAGGACCAGAATACAGTGCAATCCGCGTCGATGAGGCCGCTCGGCAACGATCGCTGGCGCGGCGAGTTTTCAGTCGACAACCTCAATTCGTACCAATACACGGTGGAAGCGTGGATCGACCCTTTCCAGACCTGGCTCGTCGGGCTGAGGAAGCAAGTCGCTGCCGGGCAAGACATTCACGTCGAGCGGCTCATCGGAACGGAACTGATCGAGCAAGCGGCGGCACGAGCGTCCCGGGATGACGCTCTCGAGCTCCGCCAATGGGCCAGCCGGTTGCGGCAAGCCGAAGGCCCCCAAGGCGCGGCCGTTCCGTTTGAAGAAGCGCTTCTAGAAATCATTCAGCGGTATCCTACGCGCCAATTCAGCAGTCGCTACGGGAAGCATCTCAACGTTACGGTGGACCGCGAAAAGGCGCGCTTCTCCACCTGGTACGAGCTGTTCCCCCGCTCTGGCTCAAGCGAGCCCGGGCGTCACGCGACCTTTCGCGAATGCGAGCGGCGGCTGCCCTACATCGCGTCGATGGGCTTCGATGTGGTTTATCTCCCGCCCATTCATCCCATCGGGCGCGCTTTTCGAAAAGGGAAGAACAATGCGGAAGATGCCCAGCCGGCCGATGTGGGCAGCCCTTGGGCCATTGGCTCCGCCGAGGGCGGTCACACGTCCATTAACCCTCAACTCGGCACACTGGTGGATTTCAAACGCTTCGTCGCCGCTGCAGGCAAAAACGGACTGGAAGTAGCGCTCGACATCGCTTTTCAGTGCTCCCCCGACCATCCCTACGTGCATCAACATCGCGAATGGTTCCGTACGCGTCCCGACGGCACCATCCAATATGCCGAGAATCCACCCAAGAAATATCAGGACATTTATCCGCTGGATTTCGAGAGTACCGACTGGCAGGCGTTGTGGCTCGAGCTGAAGAGCATTTTCGTTTTCTGGGTCGATCAGGGTGTCCGGATATTTCGCGTCGACAATCCCCATACCAAGCCTTTCGCCTTCTGGGAATGGGTGATCGGCGAGATGAAGAGACAGTGTCCCGAGGTAATCTTCCTGGCGGAAGCATTTACAAAGCCTCACGTCA
The DNA here is from genome assembly GCA_049696975.1 of Candidatus Acidiferrales bacterium. GTDB lineage: Bacteria > Acidobacteriota > Terriglobia > Acidiferrales > UBA7541 > Palsa-295. The sequence continues at coordinate 17,702 of JBAVUW010000147.1, forward strand.
TGTTTCGGCTGGCCAAACTCGGATTTTCTCAATCTTATACCTACTTCACGTGGCGTGACACCAAGCAGGAACTCACCGAATACGTCAACGAGCTGTTCCATACGGAGATACGTGAATACTTCCGTCCGAACTTTTGGCCGAATACGCCCGATATTCTTCCGGAATCTCTTCAGCGGGGCGGGCGCCCCGCATTCATGGTCCGGCTTATTCTGGCCGCCACTCTTGCGGCCAACTATGGAATCTATGGTCCTGCCTTCGAGCTGTGCGAAAACACTCCGCGTCAACCTGGCACGGAAGAGTACTTGAACTCCGAGAAATACGAACTTCAGAATCCGGATCTGAATTCGCGCGCAAGCTTAAGGGATTTTATCACCCGCATGAATCAGATACGCAAGGAACACCGAGCGCTGCAAAGCAACGATCACTTTCGATTTCATGGGACTGACAATCCATCGCTGATTTGTTACAGCAAGGCAACCAGCGATCTGTCGGAAGCAATCATTGTCGTCGTCAATCTTGACTACGTTTACAGACAATCGGGCTGGGTCGATCTCGACCTGGGGGCCCTGGGTCTCGACGCCGACCAGGTGTTCCGAGTGCACGATTTGCTTGGCGAAGGCAGTTATTCCTGGCGCGGTTCGCGGAACTATGTGGAGCTGACGCCGGAGAGCCTCCCGGCACATGTTTTGCGCGTGCGCCGCCGGGTCCGAACGGAGCGCGACTTCGATTACTACTTGTAGTGCAGGTGAGCTCGGCGATTTGCCCGAGAGCATGAAAGCAAAAGGAGCGGGCGCTTGCAATTGGCTTTGAGCGAACTCGACCGGTACCTGTTTTCCGAGGGTACTCACTACCGGGCTTACGAAAAACTAGGTGCTCACCTCACCGAGAGCGATGGCCGCCGCGGGGTGCAGTTCGCCGTTTGGGCGCCGAATGCGAAGTTCGTTTCGATCATTGGAGATTTCAACGACTGGAATCCCTCGGGCAGCGTCATGCGACCGAGCCCGGCGGGCGTTTGGGAAGGTTTCGTGCCCGATATCGGGCAGGGGGCCGTTTACAAGTATCACTTGGAGTCGCGCCTTCGCGACTATCGGGTTGACAAAGCTGATCCGTACGCTTTCGCAGCCGAGATTCGACCGCAGACGGCCTCGCGCGTGTGGAATCTCGGAACTTATGCGTGGCACGACGAATCGTGGATGGCGAGCCGGGCGAAGAACAACTCTCTGGATTCTCCGATGACCATCTACGAAGTGCACCTCGGCTCGTGGAAGCGAGTACCGGCGGAAGGCAATCGGTGGCTGAGCTATCGCGAACTGGCCCCTCTTCTGGCTGACTACGTCCAAGACACCGGATTTACGCATGTGGAGTTCCTTCCCATCATGGAGCATCCCTTCGATGGTTCGTGGGGATACCAGACAACGGGCTACTTCGCTCCAACGAGCCGGTTTGGGACGCCTGCCGACTTCATGTACCTCGTGGACTATCTTCATCAGCTGGGAATCGGTGTAATTCTGGATTGGGTTCCCGCTCATTTTCCGAAGGACGAGGCCGCGCTCGGTTACTTCGATGGATCTCATTTATACGAGCACGCGGATCCACGCCAGGGAGAGCATCCCGACTGGAACACCTTTATCTTCAATTACGGACGCAGTGAGGTCCAAAGCTTCCTGATCAGCAACGCGCTGTTTTGGCTGGACAAATATCATATCGACGGCCTTCGGGTCGACGCGGTCGCTTCGATGCTGTATCTCGACTATGGGCGGCGCGAAGGCCAGTGGATACCCAATCGTTACGGCGGAAAGGAGAACATCGACGCAATTCAGTTCCTGCGGGCGGTGAACGAACACGTCTATGCCGAATTTCCGAGTGCGATGACCATTGCGGAGGAATCGACCGCCTGGCCGCAAGTTTCCCGGCCTAACTATGTCGGAGGTCTCGGCTTCGGCTTGAAGTGGAATATGGGCTGGATGCACGATGTGTTGAACTACATGTCCCAAGACCCGGTCTTTCGCTCCTACCATCACAATCAGATCACCTTCAGCTTGATGTACGCCTTCGCAGAGAATTTCGTGTTGCCGTTCTCACATGACGAGGTGGTCTACGGCAAGGGTTCCATGTTGCAGAAGATGCCGGGCGATGATTGGCAGAAATTTGCAAACTTGCGGCTTCTCTACGGGTTTATGTTCGGCCACCCTGGCAAGAAACTTCTATTCATGGGCGATGAGTTCGGCCAACGGGCGGAGTGGAATCACGACGCGAGCCTTGAATGGCGTTTGCTCGAGGATCCGCTTCACGCGGGACTGAAACGCTGGGTTCGCGATCTCAACACGCTCTATCGCGGCGAGCGTTTGCTCTACGAAACGGACTTTAAGGCGGCCGGTTTCGAGTGGGTGGACTGCAAAGATTTCCAGCGAAGCGTTGTCGCCTTCCTGCGTAAGGGCCAGAATCCGGACGACCAGCTCCTTTTTGCGTGCAATTTCACTCCGGTCGCGCGACAGAACTACCGCATCGGCGTTTCTTCCGAGGGTCACTGGAAGGAAGTCTTGAACAGTGATGCTCCACTGTACGGTGGCTCGGGACAGGGAAATTTCGGCGGACTGTCTGCGGTTCCGCTCCCGATTCACGGCCGGGCCTTCTCATTGAACATGACCCTCCCGCCTTTGGGAATTCTTGTCTTTCGGCCAGAATCTTGCGAAACGGCGTGAGACGCGGAGAAAAGCGGCGTGCCTAAAAAGCTCGGCAGTGCGACGGATCCGCTCTGGTTTAAGGACGCCATCATCTATGAACTGCACGTTCGCGCATTTCATGACAGCAATGGCGACGGAATCGGTGATTTTCCGGGCCTGATTCAGAAGATGGACTATCTTCGGGATCTTGGCGTGACGTGTCTGTGGCTGTTGCCTTTCTTCTCGTCCCCGCTCCGGGACGATGGCTACGACATTTCCGATTACCTGGACGTCCACCCGATGTACGGAACGATCGACGATTTTCGGACCTTTCTGGCGGCGGCTCACGAACGCGATCTGCAAGTAATGATCGAATTGGTGGTGAATCACACCTCCGATCAGCACCCCTGGTTTCAAGCAGCCCGCCGGGCTCCGCGCGGATCGACCGAGCGAGACTTCTATGTGTGGAGCGATACGGAGGAGAAGTACGAAGACGCGCGAATCATCTTCATGGACACCGAAAGATCCAATTGGACTTGGGACCCGGAAGCGAAGCAATTCTACTGGCACCGATTTTTCTCGCACCAGCCCGATTTGAATTACGACAATCCCAGAGTCGTTGAAGAAGTTCTCAAGGTGATGCGCTACTGGTTGGATATGGGCGTTGACGCTCTGCGGATAGACGCCATTCCTTACCTTGTCGAGCGCGAGGGCACCAATTGCGAGAATCTTCCCGAAACACACGCGGTCATCAAGACGCTACGGCGCGAGATCGACGCCAATTATTCAAACCGCGTTCTGCTTGCGGAAGCCAACCAGTGGCCCACCGACGTACGGCCTTACTTCGGTGACGGAGATGAATGCCATATGGCCTTTCATTTTCCGTTGATGCCCCGCATCTACATGGCGCTGCGGCAAGAGGACCGGCTGCCGATCACCGACATCATCGCGCAAACGCCGAGCATTCCGGATGCCTGTCAGTGGGGCCTTTTCCTTCGAAACCACGACGAACTGACGCTCGAAATGGTGACGAACGACGAGCGCGACTACATGTACATCGCCTACAGCGCGGATCCCAGGATGCGCGTAAACCTGGGTATCCGGCGCCGGCTGGCTCCACTGGTTGACAACAATCGCAGGAGAATCGAACTGCTCAACAGCCTTCTGCTTTCTTTCCCCGGCACGCCGATCCTCTACTACGGCGATGAAATCGGAATGGGAGACAACATTTACCTGGGCGACCGCAATGGTGTTCGTACGCCGATGCAATGGACCGCCGATCGCAATGCGGGGTTTTCGACGGCTACCCCGGCCCGCTTGTACAGCCCCGTCATCATGGATCCAGTTTGGGGATATGAAGCAATCAACGTAGAGGCTCAACAGGACGAACAATCGTCGCTTCTGAATTGGGTCCGCAACATGATTGCTCTGCGGAAACTTTTTGCCGTGTTTGGGCGGGGCGGCATTGAGTTCCTCGAGCCATCGAACCGCAAGGTGCTGGCCTATCTCAGGACGTACGGAGACGAGCGGGTTCTGTGCGTTGCGAATCTTTCTCGATTCGCGCAGCCCGTGGATCTGGACCTGTCTAAACTAGAGGGGACCGTCCCGGTAGAAGTCCTCGGGTATGTCGAATTCCCGCCGATCGGGCCTGCGCCGTACCGGCTTACGCTCGCGCCGTACAGTTTCTTGTGGTTGGAGCTGCAGCCCAGAGACGAGATGGCGGACAAAGGCGCGGAGCTCGCGGAGCAGGCGGCGCTGAATGTGGCGGCGGGCTGGGAAACGATTTGCGAGGGGATGGGCCGCCAACGTCTGGAGATGGTGAGCCTGCCCGAATTTCTGCCGAAGCAGCGTTGGTTTGCGGGAAAATCCCGGCATATTCAATCGACAAGGATTCTCAATTGGATTTCGCTGGGCGAAATGCCATCCGCTTTGGTCATTGTAGAAGTTCAGTTCGAAGCCGGAGAGCCGTCGGTGTATCTGATACCCCTGGCGCTTAGTTCGGGTGAGGACGCCGACGAATTGCGTCGGACGGTCCCGAGTGCAATTGTCGCGCCCACCACATCGGGGAAAGAAACCGGTGTATTGCACGACGGGGTTTTCAGCGACGAATTCTGCCTCGAATTGCTCTCACTGATTGAACATGCGCGCGAACGGTGCGCGCGCCACGGAGATCTCAAAGGGATCCGCGGCAAGGCCTTTGCCGATATCCTGGGATCGGCCGAGAGACCATTAACTGTCCGACGTGGCTCGGCGGAGCAAAGCAATACCTCGATCCTGTTCGGCGACCGCTTCATCTTGAAGCTGTTCCGCCGCCTGGAGCCGGGGCAGAACCCAGATGCCGAAATCGGGCGGTTTCTTACCGAGAAAACGTCGTTCGATCGGATTCCACCTTTCGCTGGTTCCGTCGAACTCAAACCTTCCCCCGATGCGGAGTCGATGACCGTGGCCATGCTGCAGGGCCTGGTCGCCAACGAGGGCGATGGCTGGAAATGGACCGTCGAAGAACTAGACCGTTACTTTGAGACGTGCGCTCCGCGTCGTTTTCCCGACAACGTGGAATCGGAGATGGGAGATCCGCTTGAACTGTCCAATCATCCGGTGTCGCAGGCTGCGAAAGACGCTCTGGGGATCTATTTTGATGCTGCCACGACTCTCGGGCGACGAACGGCCGAATTGCACTTGGCGCTCGCTTCACGTCCCGACGAGCCTGCGTTCGCGCCGGAACCCTCGACAGCTGAAAATCTTCGTGCTCTGGTGACCGACCTCCACCAGCATGCCTCTCGCGTCCTGGACGTGCTGAGGGAGCGCGTGTCGTTCCTGCCCGACGAGGTCGTCGAGATTGCGGCGGCCGTGCTCAGCCGGCGCCGCCGCATCCTGGATCATTTCCGCCTGCTCGAATCGGAAGGCCTTCAAACGCAGCGGATTCGGATTCACGGAGACTACCATTTGGGCCAGGTGTTGAAAGTCAAAACTGATTTCGTGATCCTTGATTTCGAAGGCGAACCGGCTCGCTCGCTCTCCCATCGCCGCACCAAGCAGTGCCCGCTGAAAGATGTCGCCGGCATGCTGCGGTCGTTCAGCTATGCCGCGTACTCCAGTCTGATCGGCTACACCACGCGCCATCCCGACGATGTGGCCCGCCTGGAACCGTGGGCCCAGCTCTGGGAAAGGTCGGCGGCCGCCGCTTTTCTACGCGCCTATCGAGAAACCGCCCAGGGGGCGGAATTCTTGCCGCCCGCGTACGCGGATCTCAAGAACCTGCTGGATCTATTTCTTTTGGACAAGGCAGTCTATGAAGTGCTCTATGAACTGAATGCGCGACCCGCATGGGTTCGCATCCCTTTGATGGGAATCATGGCGCTCTCTCTTTGAGTTATTCCGGAACCTGAGAACCACCGCGAAAAGAGGCCAGGCTAAACAGTGGAAGTGGAACCTCTCCCGCAGCAAGCGCAGGAAAAGACCGAACAGCCGAAGACTGCCGATCTCGTTATCGGGATCGTCGCGGCACTCGATCACGAGGCCCTGGTCGCCTTGCGGGATTCTCTGCGAACGCTTTCCGGATCGCCCCGCGTCGCAATACTGATAGACGATCGAACCCTCCCGCCGGATCCCGCCAGCCCCCAAGCCATCGAAAAGGAGGGAGACCCTTTTCTGGTCCCGTGGCCGAAATTATCACCCGACACCCCCGGCACGCCGATGTCCAGCGCGGCGAACGCGTATCAGTCCGTCTTTGCAGCCTGCGAACAATTCGGAGCGCAAGCCTGCGGCGTCATTACCTCGAAACTGGAGACCGCCAGCCCGGAATGGATTCGCCAACTCGTACGGCCATTGCTTGAAGACGGTGTTGACCTCGTCGTGCCTCGTTACGCTCGCCACAAATTCGAGGGATTGCTGAACAGCAGCATCATCGCTCCTGTAACGCGATGCCTCTACGGAAAACGAATCCACCATCCCATGGGACCCGATTTAGGGATTTCGCGGCGCCTCTTCCAGAGGATGGCCCCCACCGACAGAAATGCCGGGAGTGGAGTGAATCGCGGGAATCCGCTGGCATCCATTGCGCCCGGCGCTCTTTGTAACGGTCTGCAGGTGTGTGAAGTCCACGTCGCTGCGCGCATTTACCCGCCGACGGACTGGACGAATATCAGCTCCATACTCGCTCAGGTCTTGAGCCCCATCTTCCTCGATATGGAGCGCTACGCGACGTGCTGGCAAAGAACTCGCAATTCGGTTCCTGTGCCGGCTATTGGCGATCCCGTTTCTGTGTCTCAGGACACCGGAGGGGTGGACATCAGCCGGATGGTCGAATCGTTCCAGCTGGCGAATCGTGACCTCCAGGAGATCTGGGGTTTGGTGTTGCCACCCTCCACACTGGTCGCACTTAGAAAAATCTCGCGCATGCCGGTCGAGCAGTTTCGTATGCCCGATGATCTGTGGGTTCGCATCGTCTTTGATTTTGCGCTGGGACACCATCTCAGGATCATCAATCGCGATCACCTGCTGAAGTCGATGACTCCGCTCTACCTCGCTTGGGTGGCCTCCTATGCCCAGGGTTTGGCATCCGCCGGAGCAGCGACACTGGATCAAACGCTTGAGCGATTATCGGTCGCCTACGAATCTGGCAAGCCGTATCTCGTCTCTCGATGGCGCTGGCCGGACCGGTTCAATCCTTAGATCCCGACCAGCGGATGGAGGTATTTATGTGGGGACAAATTAAGCAAGCATTGGCACAGTCGACGGCGCAGTTTCTGACCAGACTTGCAAGCCTGCTCCCCGGAGTTGTGGCTCTCATCCTGGCACTGCTCGTCTCGATCGTATTGGCCTGCATTCTTGCAGTAATCGTGCGGCGGTTCCTCGGGGCCGTCCAGTTCGATCAACGCCTGGCCCGGTGGGGCGTTCCTTCTCTTGCGGAATGGTCTCCGGCAAACAGCCCAACGCTTCTGGTCTCGCGGGCGATCGCGGCTCTGGTTATCTTTACAGGTCTTCTGATCGGCATTGCCGCTTTCGATGCGGAATGGACGTCTTTGTTCGTACGAAGCGTCTTCGCCTACATTCCCAACCTGCTGGGCGCTGCTTTGGTCTTGTTCGTCGGCAGTGTCATCGCACGGTTTCTTGGGCGAAGCGTGCTGATCGGCGCGGTTAACCTGAACCTGCAATACGCGCGATTCTTAAGCGTGGGCGTGAAATGGCTTGTGGTCGTGCTGGCGGTCGCGATGGCTCTCGAGCATCTTCGAATCGCGCCGGGCATTGTGGAACTCGCTTTCGGCATACTTTTCGGAGGAATTGTATTCGCCCTGGCGCTCGCGGTGGGGCTTGGCTCCAAGGATCTGGTCTCGAAATCGCTCGAGCGTGATGCACAAAAGGCTTCCGCCGAAAATGTCGAAGAACCATTCCGTCACGTCTAGTAAGGAGGGCCGTAACGTACAAACCAAAGGCTCTTTTCCCGGATCTGGAAGATTGCGGGGCCGTCAGATGGTCGAGGCCTATCTTCGAACTGGGGCGGCGACGGTCGCCCGCGGCACCTCTTGGTAACGGGTCCCGGCGAAGGCGGGCGCTGTAAACCCGAATGCGACCATTCACACAGGTAAAGCATCGAAAGTTTGCTGGGCCGAGTTGCCGTTCGCCGGGGGGACGGTGCGCCTCACGTTGTCCGAACCGGGCAGCGGCGGGCGGCAGACCACGGGATCGAAACGTCGCTTCAGCACGAGCGAGGGGCTTACGAATTTCTGACTGGGCGTCGGGCAGAAGGTTCTGGCGTGACGCTGCGCGTCGTCGGTAGCTACAACGACGTTTCTGAGACCTACTTCACATTATCCACAGGGCTCCCCGAGTACAATGCATTGGGTGCGGGTACGTGTTGTAACTCTTTTCTTCGGCGAGGCGATCCGTGAAAGTTGATGTGAACGCGGGAAAACCGGCTGACCCGGCCAGTTTGGTGAACGTTCCGAAGCTCATCACCTCCTACTACTCTTTGCGTCCTGACCCGAACGACCCACAACAACGGGTTATCTTCGGCACCTCAGGCCATCGCGGCTCTGCTTTCGATGGGGCATTCAACGAATGGCACATCCTCGCAATCACTCAGGCAATCTGCGATTACCGCGCATGGCAGAAAATTGACGGGCCGCTCTTCCTGGGAATGGACACCCATGCGCTATCGGAGCCGGCATTTGCCAGTGCGCTCGAAGTGCTTGCGGCAAACAATATCGAGGTGATGCTTTCCGAAGGAACTCCGTACACGCCGACCCCGACCGTCTCCCACGCGATTCTCCGGCACAACCGCGACCGCAAAATCGGACTTGCCGATGGCATCGTGATCACGCCGTCTCACAATCCTCCCGACGACGGGGGCTTCAAATACGACCCGCCGCACGGAGGACCGGCCGATTCGCAGGTCACATCCTGGATCGAATCAAAGGCCAACGACTTTCTTCGGAGCGCGCTCCAAGGCGTCCAGCGAATGCAGTTCGCCCAAGCGCTTCGAGCCGCGACCACCCATCGATATGACTTTCTGCACACCTACGTCAACGATCTCGGGACCGTCATCGATATGGCGGCGATCCGCAACGCCAAGATTACCCAGGGTGTCGACCCGCTCGGCGGGGCGGGCATCGATTACTGGCCGCTGATCGCCGAGCACTATGGTCTTGATTTGACTGTGGTGAACAAATCTGTCGATCCGACTTTTCGATTCATGACCGTGGATTGGGACGGCAAGATCCGCATGGATCCCTCGTCGCCCTATGCCATGCAAAGTCTCATCGGGCTGAAGAACAGGTTCGACATCGCATTTGCCGCCGACACCGACCACGACCGCCACGGCATCGTCACCAAGAGCAGTGGCCTTCTTCCCCCGAACCACTATCTCTCCGTTTGCATCGACTACCTGTATGGCAGCCGCGACCAATGGGCCAAAAATGTTGCCGTCGGCAAGACGGCGGTCAGCAGCAGCATGATCGATCGTGTCAGCGCTCGGTTGGGACGCGGCCTCTATGAGGTGCCCGTTGGCTTCAAGTGGTTTGTCGAAGGCCTGCTCGATGGCCGTCTTGGCTTTGCGGGCGAAGAAAGTGCCGGCTCCTCGTTTCTTGCGCGCGACGGCGGAGTCTGGTCCACGGATAAAGACGGGATCATTGCGTGCCTGCTTTCGGCGGAAATCACGGCGCGCACGGGAAAAGATCCGGGGGAAATCTACCATGAACTCACACGGGACCTGGGCGATCCAGTCTACGAACGCATTGACGCTCCCGCCACTCGAGAACAGAAGGCCGTCCTGCAGAAATTGTCGGCGGCCGATGTTCACCTCACCGAACTGGCCGGCGAGAAGGTCCAGCAGATTCTCACCGCAGCTCCCGGAGACGGCAACGCCCTTGGCGGAATCAAAGTGATCGCAAAGAATGGGTGGTTTGCAGCGCGGCCTTCGGGCACGGAGGAGATTTACAAAGTTTACGCCGAGAGCTTCCTCGGTCAGGACCATCTGCACGAAATCCAAAAACAAGCCCAGACAATCGTTTCCGAGACGCTCGCACGCAGCGCGCGAGCCGCGGCCGTCTCTTGAGCCCGCAGGAAGGAATCACGTATGAGCAGTGCCGCTTCAAGCAATCGTCCCTCTGCTGCCGCTGTTTCCGAAGCCCTCACGGAATTGGCCTTGGACTTGAGATGGTCCTTCAATCATTCGGCGGATCAGCTTTGGGAACGCATCGACCCTGAACTCTGGGAACTGACTCATAATGCGTGGGTTGTGCTGCAAACGGTGTCCCGGGAACGACTGGACAGTGTTACCTCTGATCCAAACTTCCAAAAGCTTCTCGCCGAACTGCACGGAAAGATAGAAAACTTCCAGGAATCTGAAGGCTGGTTCCAAAAGGCCCACCCGGCTTCTGGTCTTTCGGCCATCGCGTATTTCTCCATGGAATTCATGCTGAGCGAGGCGCTTCCGATTTATTCGGGCGGCCTTGGAAATGTGGCCGGCGACCAGCTCAAGACATCCAGCAGTCTGGGCGTGCCTGTTGTGGGCGTGGGCCTTCTCTACCAACAGGGATATTTTCGGCAGGAAATCGACGCACAGGGTCAACAGCAGGCCTTGTATCCGTTCAACGATCCCGGTCAGCTCCCCGTCCGGCCCGTGCGTCAGGCAAATGGCGAATGGCTGCGCCTGTCCATCGACTTTCCTGCCGGCAAGCTTTGGATCCGCACCTGGCAGGTAAAGGTGGGTCGAGCGAAGTTGTATCTGCTGGACACAAACGACCCCGCGAATGTTCCGGCGTACCGCGGCATCACCACGGAGCTTTACGGAGGCGGTCCGGAGCTGCGACTGAAGCAGGAGCTCGTGCTGGGGATTGGTGGCTGGCAGCTCCTGAGGGCTCTGGGATTGCAACCGGAAGTATGCCACCTCAACGAGGGTCATGCCGCCTTCGCCGTGCTGGAGCGCGCCCGCTCCTACATGGCCGACAGCAAACAGCCATTCGACGTGGCGCTGGCGGTCACGCGCCCCGGTAATCTTTTTACCACCCACACTCCCGTGGCAGCGGGCTTTGACCGTTTTGCTCCCCCCTGATGGAGTGGTACCTCAAGAAGTACGCGGAGGGGGGCCTCTCGATTTCGATGGAGGATCTGCTGGCGCTCGGGCGGCGGGACCGCAGGGATTCGTCCGAGCCGTTTAATATGGCGTACCTGGCAATACGGGGCAGCGGGGCCGTCAACGGCGTCAGCCGGTTACACGGTCAGGTCAGCCGACGCATTTTCCAGACGCTGTTTCCGCGGTGGCCGGAAAACGAAGTGCCGGTGTCGCACGTGACAAACGGCGTGCACGCAGCCAGCTGGGATTCAGCCGCCGCGGATCATTTGTGGGAAACAGCGACTGGAAAAGACCGATGGCGCGACGCGCTGGCGGGCCTGGAGATGAACCTTCGCTCGGTCGGCGCGTCGGAGCTATGGCAAGTGCGAGCGGATGGGCGCAAGTCTCTGGTTCGCTACGTTCGCAATCGCCATGTCCGTAATCTAGCCGGCCGGGGAGCCTCTTCGGACGAGATCGAGCTGGCATCCCAGGTTCTTGATCCTGACACTCTGACGCTTGGCTTCGCGCGCCGTTTTGCAACGTACAAGCGCCCCAACCTGCTCTTGTATAATCCGGACCGCCTCCTTCGCATCCTGACGAATCACGAACGCCCCGTTCAGCTTGTGCTTGCCGGAAAAGCCCACCCGCAGGACCTCGAGGGACAAAACATGATTCGGCAGTGGATCGAGTTTTCCCATCGGCCGGAAGCGCGGCACCGCGTCGTCTTCCTCAGTGACTACGACGTGCTGATGGCCGAGCAACTCGTTCAGGGTGTCGACCTCTGGGTGAATACGCCGCGACGTCCCTGGGAAGCAAGCGGTACGAGCGGCATGAAGGTGCTGGTCAATGGCGGGCTGAACCTGTCGGAACTCGACGGCTGGTGGGCGGAGGCATATTCGCCCGAACTAGGCTGGGCCATCGGCGACGGCCGCGAACGCGGTGATGATCCTTCGTGGGATGCGGCAGAAGCCGAAACCCTTTACGGACTCCTCGAACGAGAAGTCGTTCCGGAATTTTACGCGCGCGACGAAAATGGGATTCCGCTCGGCTGGGTTGCTCGAATGCGGGAGAGCATGGCGCGGTTGACACCGGCCTTCTCAACGAACCGCGCAGTGCGCCAGTACACCGAGGAGCATTACCTGCCGGCTGCGGCCGCATTCCACCGGCGGACCGAGAAGGGCGGCTCGCTAGGGGCGGATCTGCTGAATTGGCAGGCCCAGCTCGCGAAACACTGGTCCACGCTGCGTTTCGGCGGCGCCACGGTCGTGCAAAAAGGGGGACAGCTCACGTTTGATGTTCAGGTCTTTCTCGATGATCTCGATCCCGAGGCCGTGAGGGTTGAACTGTACGCGGAAGGGCAGAACGGCAATGCTCCCGTCACCCAACCGCTGAATCGTGGTGAGCATCTCGTCGGCTCGGCAAACGGTTTTACCTACTCGGCCGTTATTCCAGAGACGCGTCCCGCGGCTGACTACACTCCGCGGCTCGTTCCCCACCACAACGGGGCCCTCGTGCCGTTGGAGGCGCCGTTTATTTTGTGGCACGACGCACCCTCGTGGCGATGAGTGTGGCAACGAACACTCAACCGTTCGACGTCCAGCACTGGTGGAGCAAGTGGTCGGATCAGAATGCGCCTTCGGCGCAATTTGTGAAGCGTTGGGGGCATCTGCCGGCCCTCCGAAAGGCGCGAATGAAATCCAGGGTAGGGGTGCCAGATTCCCGGAGAGATCGCGCATGAATCCAAGCAGCGTCCACGTGCCCTCTTTTGCTCGGGACGACCGCGCTTCCGGAATACTTTTGCACCTCACCTCGCTGCCGTCACCGTTCGGCATCGGCGATTTTGGACCCGTCGCACAATCGTGGATCGATCGGCTGGGCCAAGCGGGCCAAGGCTGGTGGCAGGTGTTGCCGCTCGGTCCCACCGGCTACGGGAATTCGCCCTATCAGCCCGTATCCTCGTTCGCGGGCAACGCGCTGTTCATCAGTCCCGATTGGCTGATCGAGGACGGCTTCGTGGGGCCAAGCGACTGCGAGCACCCGCCGTTTACCTCAGCGGTCGTTGACTACGACGCGATCATCCCGTTTAAGCGCAAACTGCTTCAAAAGGCTCGGAACCGCTTCATGGCGGGCGCGCGTACCGATCTCCGTTCCGCGTATGAGAGATTCCGTTACGAGCAGAACGATTGGCTAGAGGACTACGCACTTTTTCGAGCGCTCAAAGCCAAGTTCGATAATGCGTATTACCTGAAATGGCCCGCCGAACTCGTCGAGCGGGAGCCGGCGGCGCTTGATCGAGCGCGACGAGAGCTTGCCGATCAGATTGACGAAGCCTGCTTCGCGCAGTTCCTGTTGTCGGGCCAAGCCGGGCGGTTGAAGACCCATGCCCACGCCAAAGGTTTGAGATTGGTCGGTGACCTGCCCTTCTTCGTCTCGCCCGATTCAAGCGATGTGTGGGCCCATCCGGAGTTGTTTCTGCTGGACGAGCAGCACCGGCCACGCTTTGTCGCCGGTGTGCCTCCTGATTACTTCAGTCCGCAGGGACAGTTCTGGGGCAATCCTGTTTACAACTGGGACGCCCTGGAGCAGTCTGGCTATCGCTGGTGGATGGGCCGTTTGCGTTCACTGTTGAAGCACGTCGACGTGATCCGCCTCGATCATTTCCGCGGGTTTGTGGCGGCCTGGCACATACCGGCAGGAGGGCAAAGCGCACAGTCGGGACAGTGGGTGCCGGGGCCGGGTGCTGCATTCTTCCGCGCCGTCGAACGCGAACTGGGTGGTCTGCCCTTCATCGCCGAGGATTTGGGCACGATCACGCCCGAAGTGAATGCTGTGCGGGATCAATTTCATCTTCCGGGCATGCGTATCCTTCAGTTCGCTTTTGACGGTCATCCCGATAATCCGTACCTGCCGGAGAACTACGTCGCCCACACGGTGGTATACACCGGGACGCACGACAACCCCACGACTCAAACGTGGTCCAAGAATTTAACGCACGGCCAACGTGAGAAGATGCAAAATTACCTAAAAGGACGCGGGGCGAAGAGCGACGAAGCCGCCCGGGCGCTGATCGAGCTGGCCTGGGAATCCGTCGCGGCGCTGGCGATGGCTCCGCTCCAGGACCTGTTGAACTTGGGAAATGAGGCTCGGATGAACGTTCCAGGTCGTCCGGATGGTAATTGGCGTTGGCGCGCGAGCGACGACATGTGGTCCGATCGGTCTTTTGCATGGCTGTGCGATCTCACGAAAAGTTCGAACCGATCGAAACTCCTGGTGAAACAGAGAACGGGTGGGGTGGCGGCCTCATCCACGAACTGAACGGATGGCTTTGAAGGCTTCATGGTGGTACGCGACGGAGGCGAGTGCATGAAAGCGACACAACGGCTCCACGATTTGGGTCAAAGCCTCTGGCTCGACAATATCACGCGTAACCTCCTCGACAGCGGCACGCTCAAACACTACATCGATGAACTGTCGGTAACGGGTCTCACCTCTAATCCGACGATCTTCGACCACGCCATCAAGAACAGCGGCGCCTACGACACGGCGATCGGCGAAAAGGTAAGCAAGAGCAGATCGGGCGAGGCCTTATTTTTCGAGTTGGCGCTGGAGGACATTACCCGGGCTGCCGAGCTGTTTCAAGCAGTCTACGATCGGACGGACGGCGTCGACGGGTGGGTGTCTCTGGAAGTTTCGCCCTTGCTGGCACACGACACTGCCAGCACCTTGGCCGCGGCACGGGATCTCCACGCACGTGCCGGGCAGTCGAACGTATTCATCAAGATTCCCGGCACAAAGGAAGGTCTGCCGGCGATCGAAGAAGCGATCTTTGCCGGCATCCCGATCAATGTCACGTTGTTGTTTTCTCGCGAGCAGTACCTGGCGGCGGCCGAGGCGTTCCTGCGCGGCATCGAGCGCCGCATCGATGCAGGGCTCAAGCCCACCGTCGGGTCCGTCGCTTCGCTGTTTATCAGCCGCTGGGACGTCGCCGTGGCGTCAAGCGTGCCGGACTCCTTGCGTGACCAGCTCGGCGTGGCGATCGCCCGGCGTACCTACAAGGCTTATCGGGCGTTTCTGAATTCCCCACGGTGGCAGCGCGCTTCCAACTCCGGCGCGCGTTCTCAGCGGCTGCTTTGGGCCAGCACGGGTACCAAGGATCCCAAGGCCTCCGACATTCTTTACGTCAAAGCGCTCGCTGCGCCTCTCACGGTGAACACCATGCCCGAAGCAACCTTACAGGCTCTGGCTGATCACGGCGAAATCGGCGCGATGCTGCCGGCAGACGGCGGCGACTGCGAGCGAGTGCTGGCGCAGTTCGGCGACGCCGGCATCGATATCGATGCTTTAGCCGCGAACCTCCAGGACGAAGGCGCGAAGTCATTCGTTCAGTCCTGGAGCGAGCTGATGGAGGTGATCGCGGTCAAGAGTGCCGCGCTCAAGCGGGCCGCAGCAAAGTAATCGCAAAAATGAGAGGAGCATGAAAATGGCGACACCTGCTACACCGGACGCTACGTCCGGAAACATGGAGCCACCGACGAAACGCAAGGCTTGGGAGTCGCTGCTGGTCCACTCCGAGAAGGTTCGAAAATCACATCTGCGAGAGCTGTTCGCTCAAGACTCCACACGCGGTGAGCGGCTGACCGTTGAAGCCGCCGGGATTTTCCTCGACTACTCGAAGAATCGCATCACCGAGGAAACCCTCAGGCTTCTCGTCGAGCTCGCCGAGGAATCTGACCTGCGCTCGCACATTGACGCCATGTTTCGAGGAGACAAAATCAATTTCACGGAAAAGCGCGCCGTGCTGCACGTAGCCCTGCGCGCGCCCAAAGGAACCTCCATCTTGGTGGACGGGGAAAACGTTGTGCCTCTGGTTCACGCCGTGCTCGACAAGATGACGGCATTCTCGAATCGCGTGCGCAGCGGCGAATTCAAGGGCCACACCGGCAAACCGATTCGCAACGTGATTAACATCGGCATCGGCGGGTCCGACCTTGGGCCGGTGATGGCGTATGAGGCCCTGAAGCATTACAGCGACCGCACAAGGACCTTCCGCTTCGTCTCGAACGTGGATGGCACGGACTTCGCGGAAGCGGTTCGCGATCTCGACGCCGCCGAGACGCTCTTCATTGTCTCCTCTAAAACGTTCACGACGCTTGAAACGATGACGAACGCGCACACAGCTCGCGCCTGGACATTAGCCGCCCTGGGGGGTGACGAAAAATCCGTAGCCAAGCATTTTGTCGCGGTTTCCACAAACGCCACGGAAGTCGCAAAGTTCGGAATTGATACGGCCAACATGTTCGGGTTTTGGGACTGGGTGGGCGGACGCTACTCCATGGATTCGGCGATCGGCCTTTCCACAATGCTGGCCGTGGGGCCGGATAACTTCCGGCGCATGCTCGACGGTTTCCACGAGATGGATGAGCATTTCCGCGTCACACCGTTTGATCGCAATCTCCCGGTGCTGATGGGCCTTCTGGGGATTTGGTACACCGATTTTTTCGGCGCGCAAACGGTTGCGGTGCTGCCTTATGAGCAGTACCTAAAGCGGTTTCCCGCTTATCTGCAGCAGCTGACCATGGAGAGCAATGGAAAGCACGTCACCATCGGTGGGGACGAGGTCACCTATCCGACCGGCCCGATCTACTGGGGCGAGCCGGGAACCAACGGCCAGCACTCCTTCTATCAACTGATTCATCAGGGGACCAGGCTGATTCCTTGCGACTTCATTGCGTTTGGACAGCCGCTCAACGCGGTTGGCCGTCAGCATGACATGTTGCTTGCGAACGTCTTCGCACAGACGGAAGCATTGGCGTTCGGAAAAACGCCCGAGCAAGTCAAGGCCGAGGGCACGCCGGACTGGCTCGTCCCTCATCGTGTATTCGAGGGCAACCGGCCGTCGAACACCGTTCTTGCCGCGAAGCTCACGCCGGAGGTCCTCGGCAAACTCGTCGCTCTCTACGAACACGCCGTCTTCACCCAGGGCACCATCTGGAAGATCAACTCGTTCGACCAGTGGGGCGTAGAGCTTGGCAAAGTGCTGGCCCAGCGCATCATTCCGGAACTTGAGAGTGAGACGGAGCCTTCGTTGAGTCACGACAGTTCAACGAACAACTTGATCCGCAGATACCGGAAGGTCAATCGGACACCCTGACGAGGGGCGGGCCTGACGCAGATTCCCGGAACGACCCTGCGGTGGGCCGCCGACAGTTTTCGTCGAACAGGCCCGTGTGCGTCACACGACGACGCGGCAAATGAAGGAGAGAGCGATGCAACTCGGAATGATTGGTCTTGGTAGGATGGGAGCAAATATGGCCCGGCGCCTGATGAAGGGCGGACACCAGTGCGTCGTCTTCGATCAATCGCCGAAGATGGTGCAGGATCTGGTTCGGGAAAAGGCGACCGGATCGGATTCGCTGGCGAATCTCGTGAAAGGGCTCGAAAAACCTCGGGCGATCTGGCTGATGGTCCCTGCGGCTGTGGTCGATCAAAGCATTGCCGACCTTCTGCCGCATCTCGAACCTGACGACATCCTCATCGACGGAGGCAATTCCTACTACATTGATGACATCCGTCGAGCCAAGGAATTGACAGCGAAGCGGATTCACTACGTCGACGTGGGAACGAGCGGTGGAGTCTGGGGCTTGGAACGCGGCTACTGCATGATGATCGGTGGCGAGGCGGACGTCGTCAACCGCCTGGACCCCATCTTTTCGACTCTGGCCCCGGGGGCTGGCGACATACCGCGCACTCCGGGACGCGAGAGGTCCGACGGGACGGCCGAACAGGGCTATCTGCACTGCGGCCCCAACGGAGCCGGACATTTCGTCAAGATGGTCCACAATGGGATCGAGTACGGGCTCATGGCTGCCTATGCCGAGGGCCTGAGCATCCTGCGCTCGGCGAACGTAGGCAAGGTGCAGGCTGTGGCGGACGCAGAGACCACGCCGCTGCGCGACCCCGAGCATTATCAATACGATTTCCATTTGCGCGATATTTCCGAGGTCTGGCGGCGCGGGAGCGTGATCGCGTCCTGGTTGCTAGACCTGACGGCCTCGGCCCTCGTGAAGGACCCCTCTCTCGCCGAGTTCGCCGGGCGTGTTTCTGATTCCGGCGAGGGGAGGTGGACGATCAAAGCTGCCATCGACGAGGCGGTGCCGGTACCGGTTCTCTCGACCGCGTTGTATGAACGCTTCGCTTCCCGCGGGGAAGCGGATTATCAGGATCGGTTGCTGTCAGCGATGCGTTTCGGTTTCGGCGGGCATTTGGAGAAGGCGGCTGGCAAATAAGCGAGCAAAGGAGCCTTACGATGAACCGTTCCGACGCGGACGCCCTGGTATTCTTCGGCGCGACAGGTGACCTGGCGTATAAGAAAATCTTCCCGGCGCTGCAAGCGATGGTCAAACGCGGCCACTTGAACGTGCCCGTCATTGGCGTGGCGAAATCCGGCTGGAATCTGGAACAGTTTCGCGCAAGAGCGCACGACAGCCTCGAAAAGCACGGTGGAATCGACCCGGCGGCATTCGAGAGGCTGACCGGCCTGTTGCGGTACGTGGACGGCGATTACAACGATCCGGGCACCTTTCAAGCAATCCGCAAAGCGCTGGGCTCCGCCCAACGGCCGGCCCACTATCTGGCGATTCCGCCGGCGCTATTTGAGACGGTCGTGAAGCATTTGGTGGAGGCGGAGTGTGCCGGGGACGCCCGCGTGATTGTCGAGAAGCCGTTCGGGAACGACCTCGCCTCAGCGAGGGAGCTCAATCGAACCCTGCACCAATTCTTTCCCGAGTCCGCGATCTTTCGCATCGACCACTATCTCGGCAAGCGGCCGGTGAACAACGTCGTGATTTTCCGGTTTGCGAACGCATTCATGGAGCCATTCTGGAATCGAAACTACATCGAGAGCATTCAGATCACCATGGCCGAAGATTTCGGCGTCGAAGGGCGCGGCGCCTTCTACGATCAAACAGGAACGATTCGCGATGTGATCCAAAACCATCTCTTCCAGATCCTGTGCAATCTCGCCATGGAGCCTCCCGTCCGCACCGACAGTGAAACCGTTCGTGACGAAAAGGTGAAGGTGCTGAAAGCCATTCCCATGCTGGATCCGGCCGACGTCGTGCGAGGGCAGTTCCGAGGCTATCGCCAGGAAAAGGGTGTGGCGGCGGATTCGAAAACGGAGACATTTGCCGCCGTGCGCCTCGAGGTCGATTCCTGGCGCTGGAAGGGCGTTCCGTTCTATCTCCGCGCCGGCAAGAACTTGCCGGTTACCTGCACGGAGGTTTTTGCGCGCTTTCGGAAGCCTCCTGCTGTCATCAGCGATACCTCGCTCCTTCAGAACCACCTCCGATTTCGAATCAGTCCTCAGATGACGATCGCCATCGGAACCACGGTCATGAGTCCCGGCGAAGTCCTGAAAGGCGAGGCGGTAGAGATGGTGGCCAGCAGTCACCCAGGCCCAGAGGAGATGGATGCGTACGAGCGAGTCCTGGGCGACGCGATGGCTGGCGATTCCACTCTTTTCGCCCGCGAGGACTATGTGGAGGAAGCGTGGAGAATCGTCGATCCGATACTGAAGGCCGCCACTCCGGTCTATGAATATGACACCGGTGCCTGGGGGCCTGGTCAAGTGGACCAAAGCGTGCGCCCACCAGCAGGCTGGCACAACCCGAGCGCAGCGGAGCAGGGAGATTCTCGCGCGTTGGCGCAGATAGCCTGACGAAGATTTCGTCTGAGCCGAATGCTCGTTGGCGGATCCAGTATCGGGGCGCGGGTCTCGACCGGGAGGAATTTCATGAAGCTCGAAGTTCTTGATGATGCCGAATCGGTCGCGCGAGCCGGGGCATCGGCTATCGCTGCCGAGTCACGCGCTGCGGTTGCCTCCCGCGGCCTCTTCACGCTGGCGGTGAGCGGTGGTCATACACCCTGGATCATGCTGCGGGCCCTGGCCGGCGAAGATGTTCCGTGGGCACGCGTGAATCTTTTTCAGGTCGATGAGCGTGTGGCTCCCGACGGGCATGCGGATCGCAATCTCACCCACTTGCGCGAAAGCCTTCTTCAACATGTACCCCTGGGTCCTGATCAGATGCATGCCATGCCGGTAGAATCTCCCGACCTTGAAGCGGCGGCCGCGCAGTATGCATCGGTGCTGCGACAGGTTGCGGGCTCACCGCCCGTGCTTGACCTGGTTCACCTCGGCCTCGGTCCGGATGGCCATACCGCATCGCTCCTGCCCGGAGACTCGGCTCTTGATATTGATACGGCCGACGTGGCGGTTACCGGAGTCTATCAAGGCCGGCGCCGGATGACGCTGACGTATCCGGTGCTCAATCGCGCGCGGCGGGTGTTGTGGATTGTCACCGGCAGCGAGAAGGTGGAAATGCTCCGTCGGTTAAGAGCGGGCGACCCGTCGATTCCGGCCGGGCGGGTGCGGAGTGAGAAAGCGCTCTTGCTGGCCGACCGCGCCGCCACGGGACAACTGGCTACACATACCGGGAGCGGGGCATGATGCGGGAATACGCGGGCGCCTCGGGTCGTATCATCGACAGGAAGACTTTCGGAGCCTCGGCCCCCGCGAAGGAACTCCACAGGAAGTTCGGTTTCGAGCCCGAAGGAATTGTGGCCGCCGCCAGAGAACGGCTGGGCAGGGGTTAATCTTGGCCATCGTTCCCCTCCTGTCGCAGGAAAGGTCGGCGGGTACCGGTGGTGGAATGTGTGTTGGCAGTTCACCTCTCGGCGCCACGGTGATTCCTGGCGGCGTCAATTTCAGCATCTATTCGCGAAGTGCTTCCGGCGTGGAGTTGGTGTTCTTCGATCGGGAAGAAGACGTCCGCCCGGCGCGCGTGATCACGATCGACAGTGCCCGTCAACGCACGGCACAGTATTGGCACACATTTGTGCCCGGCGCCGAGCCTGGTCAGCTTTACGCGTACCGGATGCAAGGACCGTTCGATCCCGCAAGCGGAATGCGGTTTGATCCCTCCAAGCTCCTGCTGGACCCCTACGGGCGAGGCGTCGTTGTTCCAAAGAATTACAGTCGCGAGGCGGCGCGTCTGGAAGGCGACCGCGGCGCCACGCCGATGAAGAATGTTGTGGTTGACCCCGACGCGTACGAATGGGACGGCGACACTCCACTCCACCGGCCCGCGTCTCAAACGATCATTTACGAAATGCACGTGCGGGGCTTCACGCGCCATCCGAACTCAGGAGTTTCGGAGGCAAAACGCGGGACCTACGCCGGTTTGGTTGAGAAGATTCCCTATCTTCAGGAACTGGGCATTACAGCCGTTGAACTCCTGCCTGTATTCCCGTTCGATCAGCAGGCTGCACCGCCTGGACTCGTCAACTACTGGGGATATGAACCGCTTTCATTCTTCGCGCCGCACCAGGGATACAGCTCCCGTCAAGATCCGCTTGGCCCCGTGCATGAATTTCGCGACATGATGAAAGCGCTCCACGGGGCGGGCATCGAGGTGATCCTCGACGTTGTTTTCAATCACACGGCCGAAGGCGACCAAGACGGGCCGACGTTGAGTTTTCGGGGCCTCGAGAACAGCGCCTACTACATCCTCGAACGCGACCGTTCGCTTTATGCCAACTACAGTGGTACCGGCAACACCATCAATGCAAATCATCCCGTCGTTCGGCGGATGATCGTTGATAGCCTCCACTACTGGGTGGAACAAATGCACATCGATGGTTTCAGGTTCGATCTCGCCTCCATCCTGGAGCGTGACGAGTCGGGCAACGTGCTGCCCAGTCCGCCGGTGCGCTGGGACATCGACTCAGATCCGGCACTGGCCGGTACGAAGCTCATCGCGGAAGCCTGGGATGCGGCGGGCTTGTATCAGGTGGGTAGCTTCCCCGGAGACAGATGGAGTGAGTGGAACGGACGCTTTCGCGATGACATGCGCAGCTTTTACCGCGGCGATGAGGGCTTTGTGGTGCCGTTGGCAGACCGGCTGCTCGGAAGCCCCAAAATCTATGGCCAGAAGGAACGCGAGGCCGAGGAAAGTGTGAATTTTGTAACCTACCACGACGGCTTCACGCTCAACGACCTCACTTCCTACAACCAGAAACACAATGAGGCGAACGGTAAGCATAACCGCGATGGCGCAGACGACAACCGAAGCTATAACTGGGGCGTTGAGGGGCCAACGGATGATTCCGTCGTTGAAAAACTGCGGAATCGCCAGGTAAAAAACTTCCTCACCGTCACAATGGTTTCGCTCGGCCTGCCCATGATTCTCATAGGCGACGAAGTGCGGCGCACCCAGTTCGGGAACAACAATCCGTATTGCCAGGACAACACCACTAGCTGGTTGGACACTGGTCACCACGCACGCCGAGGTGCTTCGATTCGTAAGAATGCTTAACGCACAGCGCCAAAACCGACGCACGACATCCCCACCCGAGCACCGAAGCCTGAATCAAATGTTGCGGGAGGGAAGCAGAGCTTGGCACGGCGTAAAACTCGGGCGGCCTGATGGGAGCTTCGGTTCGCACAGCCTGGCTCTCAGCACCGCCTGCCGGAAAGACAATCTGCTGCTCTATCTGATTTTGAATGCTTATTCGAAACCCCTTGCATTCGAGCTGCCGCCGATGAGCCTGGAAAACGATTCGTGGCGCCGATCGATCGACACCAGCCTTGACTCACCGAGCGATATCGTCGAGTGGCCGGCTGCGCCGACCGTCGTGAGCCCCACCTATCTGGCTCAACCGCATTCCGTCGCGGCGCTCTTTGCCTGGACGCGCGATTCCATGCGCAGCGACGCTCGAGTGTGATGACGCCGAATGATCGGACCCGGCAGTCGTAGTAGTTACCTTCCGCAACCTCAACCCAACACCCTTTGTCCGACTACGAAGATTCGGAAATGCCAGTGGTGGACAAGAGCAAGCCAATGTTCTGCGCCTTGCTTGGAGGCCGCGAACCGGCGATGAGTCGCAGACTCTTTCCGAGAGGCATTTTACGAAACTCACGTATTCTTGAAAGAAGGCCCCAGGGCCGAATCCACTCAGGATGCATTTCTAGCCGCCATGAAGATGCCATGCGACGAGGCCGTAATACGGTCGACGAATGCGGACGCCCCGTGCAAGGTGAACGCGGGACGTTGGGTCCTGGCAGCGACAATTCTCGCTTCCGGGATGGCCTTCATCGACAGCACTGTGGTCAATATAGCTTTACCGGTGCTCCAGGCAAGCCTTCACGCAACTATCGTCGGCGTGCAATGGGTCGTCGAGTGCTACGGGTTGTTCTTGGCAGCGCTGATTCTCGTAGGTGGCTCCCTCGGCGATCTGCTTGGTCGCCGCCGAATGTTCCTATTTGGCGTGGGAATTTTCGCGGCTAGTTCGATCACTTGTGGCCTTAGTTCAAGTATTCAGCAGTTGGTGATAGCACGGTGTATCCAAGGTGTGGGAGCCGCTTTTCTCGTCCCTGGGAGCCTTTCGATAATCAGCTCGAGTTTCGACGAACAAGCTCGTGGGCAGGCGATCGGTACTTGGTCCGGGTTCACCGCTATCACGACAGCCTTCGGACCAGTTCTCGGTGGCTGGCTGATTGGACACGCCTCCTGGCGCTGGGCATTCTTCATCAATATTCCGATCGCGGCCGCGGTGATCATAATTTCGCTAAGGCGTATCCCCGAGAGCCGTAACGACAGTGCCGAGCGTGTCGATTGGCTGGGAGCTCTGGCGGCCACGGTTGGACTAGGTGGCCTGGTCTACGGGTTCATCGAATCCACAAATCTCGGTTGGGACCATCCGTTGGTTTTTGGAAGTCTGATTGCTGGCTTCGCGTGTTTGCTTCTTTTCGCGTTCGTCGAGGCCAAGGCAAGTTCCCCAATGCTTCCACGGGCGCTTTTCGCGTCGCGCAGTTTCAGCGGTGCGAATATGCTCACTCTGTTTCTCTACGCCGCGGTTGGGATTTTCTTTTTCTTGTTTCCGTTGAATCTTATCCAAGTGCAGGGATATTCCACTACAGCGACCGGCGCGGCCGCACTTCCGTTCATTCTGTTGATGTTCTTCCTTTCCCGCTGGTCTGGCGGGCTCGTCAGACGCTATGGCCCGAGGGCGCCACTCGTCATCGGACCGCTCCTGGTGGCAGCAGGCTTCGTGCTTTTCGCTGTGCCTTCCGTGGGAGTTAGTTATTGGAAATCGTTCTTTCCTGCGTTCGTTATTCTTGGCCTCGGAATGGCGATCAGCGTGGCCCCCCTCACCACGGTTGTTATGAATTCGGTAGGCCAGAATCGCTCCGGCATCGCCTCGGGCATAAATAACGCCGTCGCCCGGGTGGCGAGCGTGCTCGCGATCGCAATCCTGGGGATCGTGATGGTGAGGACCTTCAGGTCTGGCTTGGATCGTAGCTTCAGCATGCGAATGCTTCCGCCGAACATCGTGCAGTATCTTCAATCGAACGCCATCAAGCTCGCCGGAGTTAACGTACCATCCGGGGTAGACGCCAACACCGCAGTGATGATCCGCGCTTCGGTTTCTCATGCGTTTGTGTTTGGATTCCGGGTCGAAATGTTCATCTGCGCTGGTCTATGCCTCGCAAGTAGCGCGGTCGCGTGGATTCTGATTCCTGCAGCCGAGTAGATCGTGCTGCGACTTGCGCATCATCGTCAGCGAAATCTACCCGTTCATCACTGCGACGAACTTCGGCAAGAAATGGATGGGCAATCCAGCTGGCGGCGGACCCTCGGCGAATTACACCGAGGGCGACAAGCCTGAATTCGTCGCCGGCCTCGTTCTGCAGGTTATCGAAGAAGGCCAAGCGCAGTATTTCGCGAATGATCGTCTTTGCGAAATGGCTAGGGGGCGCGGCAGTTGCTTTCGGGCTTCTTGGTGCCCCGTGCGCTGACGCTGTTGGCGGCCGAGCTCTACAACATCCTTGCGTTTCACCTGACGCTTGCGCCGGCGAGCATTGCTCCGGCTCTGGTGCCCTCTGTACTGTGGGTACTGGTCTTCCTTCAGTACCGCGAAAGCTTCAAGGGCGTCTTCAGCGCTTGATCTCGAATTGTCACAAACGATCGCGCTCTCATTGGGCGAAGGCACCTCCAAGATTTCTTGCATGTCACACTTCTCAAGAAAGAAGGCTCGTACGCTGCCCCGTTTTGCCTGCGACGACAGCCATCATTGCCTTGACCACCCCGTGCGTCGTCGCGCAGCAATCGATGAGATCTTTCACGAAGACGCAGTATTCTATGACCCCGAAGGCGGTATATTTCGCGGCCGTGACGAGATTGATCGTATTGCTGGTGTGACCAAAGCCACGCACCCAGATTTCGAATATCGGCCCCTCTTCCCGCCCGGGGAATCAGGCGGTGCCGGATGGGTTCGATGGGTATCTGGCACTGGGGGCAAACCACCAGCGTACGTGGGAGCCGGGTTTGTCGTCGCCCGCGACGCTCGCGCGTCTTTCGATCAGCGGAGGTCGTCCGTATGAATCCGAATTTTGCCGCAATTATCCTCGGTGGTACTGGGCAAGTCGGTGGTGCTGCGGTCGCGGAGCTGCTAGCAATTCCGGAATGCCGAGAAGTGGTGATGGTCACCAGAAAGCCCCTTGCGGCGCGATCGCGGGTGCGCAACGTCGTTCTTGATACCGGCGCTGCTGACTTTGCCGAGCGCACTGCCGCCCTTGCCCGCGAAATCTTGAGCCACGGTCCCGTCAGCGCCGTGAGCTGTGTGGGTGTCGGTTCTGGATCGATGCGCTGGAGCGAAGAAGAATTGAAACGACTTGAACTCGGCGTCGTCGGTGCATTTGCGCGGGGTTGCCACGACGCCGGGATCGCCCAGTTTTGCCTACTTTCTGCGGTAGGAAGCACCGCCCGCGGCCGGTTTCGATATGTCCGCGTAATGGGCATGAAGGAAGACACCGTGCGGAACATCGGTTTTACTCGCCTCGCCATCTTTCGCCCCGGCATCATTGTAGGCAACGCTCATACGCCGTCCTGGGTCGCTTTGTTCGGAAGCCTCGTGCCTGGGCCGTTCGGCAATATCGATCAGCGAATTCTCGGTTGCTCAATCGCCGCCGAGATCGCTTTGCACAGTCGAGAGGCCGGCGAAGTCATCCGCGAAAATGCCGCAATGAAAAAACTCGCTACGCAGTTTCATAGCGCGAATTTGGCATTTTCACGTGAGGTCTAGCCTAAATTCATCGCGAGAGATAAAGCCGGAGAGACGCACTATTTCGAGCTGATCGCCGAAACTTTGCTGGCCTACCCCATCGGCGCTACTCTAGCGTAATGCGGCCTCTTCGGTATTCCATCAACGTGACATTGGATGGGTGCTGCGATCATCGAGCAATCATCCCGAACGAAGACTTGCATCGCCACGCGGTCGAGAACCTCAACCGGGCCGATGCCCTTCTCTTTGGCCGAGTGACGTATGAAATGATGGAGGCAGTGTGGCGACCGCCGGCGCGCGCTGGGGCGAGGCCTGAGTGGATGGAACCCTTCGCCCGGACCATCAACGCGGCAAAGAAGTACGTCGTGTCGAGCACCCTGGACCGGGTCGATTGGAACGCGGAGCTCCTGCGCGGGGATCTTGGGAAGGCCGTTCAGCAGCTCAAGCGAGAGTCGGGTAAGGGACTGCTCGTGGCAGGCGTGAAGCTCCCGCTGGCGTTGGCGGAGCTGGGATTGATCGATGAGTACGAGTTCATGGTGCAGCCCCGGCTAGCCGGTCATGGGCCGACATTGTTCGCGGGGCTATCGAAGCATGTCGACTTGAGGTTCGTGAGCCGGCTGGAGTTCGGCTCCGGGGCGGTGGCGATGCGGTACGAGCCGAGAAGTTAGCTATTGGGCTCTTCTAGCCCGATGGCCGCAGCGTCCGGGAGGCTCACGCTTGGGGCCGGGGCGAGTTCGGGACGTATCCGCTAACGTCAAGCGTTCGCGCCGCGGCGTAGACGCTGTGCGTTGGCGTTGCCCCTGCCACTGTTTAGGAGGTCGCGGACCTTCGCAGCTAGCTCATCTGGACTAAACGGTTTCTCGATAAAGGTAGTCCCTGGGCTGAGTACGCCGATGCTAATCGCGTCATCTTCGGTATAGGCGGACATGTAGAGCACCTTCAGACTCGGGCGTAGTCTACCCAACTGATCGACTAACTCGCGTCCTTTCATCCCAGGCATGACAACATCAGTGAGAACCAAATCGATCGTTTCCTCCGGGTGCTCGACGAACCTAATCGCATCCGCGGCGCACCGCGCCTCAATCACGGTGTAACCCCTTATCTCAAGAAACTTGCGCGTCATGCGACGCACCGCATCATCATCTTCCACCACGAGGATCCTTCCCTCGCCGTCAAGAGAACGAAGCAGCGGCTTCGGTACCTCGACGACTTCAACGATCTCCTGAACTCGAGGAAGGTAGATTTGAATTATAGTGCCGGCTCCGAGTGTGCTCGAGACGGCGACCTGTCCTCCGCTCTGTTTCACGGTCCCATAAACAGTTGCCAAACCAAGTCCCGTGCCCTTGCTTTTATCCTTGGTGGTGAAGAATGGTTCAAAGAGATGCGATTGAGTCTCCTCATCCATTCCGTGCCCGGTATCGCACACCCGAAGCAACACGTGAGCGCCGACTCGAACTCCTGGATGAGTGCGAACCCAGGCCTCATCCAGTTCGCAGTTCTCGGTCTGGATCGTCAACTCGCCGCCGTCAGGCATAGCATCTCGCGCGTTAAAGACAAGATTCATGATGACCTGTTCCAATTGCGCCGAGTCTGCCTTGACCCGCCCTAGCCCGGGGTCGAGATCGATCCTTAGGCTGATGTCGTCACCGATCACAGATGGCAACATTTCCACCAACTGGTTGACTAACGCGTTGAGATCCAGCACGCGTTCCTGGAGCACCTGCTTCCGGCCGAAGGCTAAGAGCTTCCTCGTTAACGAAGATGCTCGGTCAGCGGCTTTTACAATTTCGGCCAGCTCCCGATGGAGCGGAGCACCGGCGCTAACGGCGTTCAATGAAAGTGCAGCCTGGCCGCGGATGACCATGAGCAAGTTGTTGAAGTCATGCGCAACGCCACCCGCGAGCCGGCCGACGGCTTCCATCTTCTGCGCCTGTCTTAGTGCTTGCTCGGCTTGCTCGCGCCCGGCGATCTCTTTTTCTAGCTCAAGATTCGTGGCTGCCAGCTGGCTGACGTGGAGTCGCGATGATTCCGCCATGTACACAGCGAACGCGAGTACCATGGCGACTAAGCCACCGAGGCCGAAGACGACCATCGGCAGAGGTGATCGTATGTAAGCAACGGCCCCGCCCTTCGGCCAAGCGCGGACTCGCCAGTTTAAGTGCCCAAACGCGATATTCGCTTCCTGGACATAGCGTCCTTCGCGAAAGGGTTTAGGTGGGGCGCGGCTATAGATTTCTTCATCGCCATCGTAAACGGCCACCCAATAATCGGGTGCGACGCCTTGGAGGATGGAAGAGAGTAATTCCTGGTACTGAAAGACGCCGACTAGGAAACCGCTCAATTCCGTCTTTGAATGCACTGGCACGAAGACCCAGAAACCTCGGCCGCCCTGCGGTAAGTTATTGGGCGAAGTCGTCACGACGGTGCTCCCGCGGTGGGCGGCGTCTTCCAGCATCGCACGCTGACCTTGGTCAACGCCCAGCGTTGCTCCAGTGTTAGCTTGATTTCCTATCCCTGGCGTCATCCAGCCTACGTGAAATGCTGGATCGACCCACTCGATCGCCTGATATGCGGGATAACCGCTCATCACCAGACTCGCATCGGATTCCATATCTTGTTTGCCTGGTCCCGCCTGCCAATATTCCGCCAAGCGTTCGAGCGGAAGAATTCGCGCCTTCAATTCTGATTCTGTCTTGGTTTTGACGAATAAGGCCTCCTCTCTCGTCGCGGCGTCGATCTCGGCGCGTCGGTGGAGGAGTAGTAGCTGCCAAAGTATCAGTGCCGCGATGACGGTAGTCGAGCCGAAGACGGCTGGTAACAACAACCGGCTGACGAGGGGCCTATCGGTTCTTAGTCGCAATTTAGCTACGCAATCCGGGCAGGGGCGCTGAGAACGATGGGATGAGACCAGGGATCGGTCAGGCCACCGCGCTCTAAGCAGGGTTTTGATTATAGTCCGCGGTGAATCCAGCGCAAACAACTAAGGTGGAACCCGAAAATGCCGGATTCGCTCCCGTTCGATATTCCCCGAGATCTGTGCGCTGATTACAATCTAAGTTTTGAGTCGAAAGGAGCTACTCGGGCCGTTGTGAGGCCGACCTCGTTAGGGCATCAATCAGGCTACCAGTTTAGGCTTCAATGATTTTGTTGCGGATCGCATAGCGAACGAGCTCAGTTATTGAGTGACAACCGAGCTTGCGCATGATGTTCGCGCGGTGGGTCTCTGCTGTTTTTACGGTCACGTCCAGCGCGACGGCGACTTCCTTGCTGCTTTTACCCTCGGCAAGGAGCTGTACGATTTCACGCTGTCTGGGACTGAGCTTGACGGTGCCGCCCTGCGACAGGTCCGAGCCCGACCTACCTGTGACGAATCCGTCTAATAGCATCTGTGAAACTGGCGTGGTGAAATACGTCTTGTTGAGGCGGAGTGATTCGACGGCGGCTAGCAAATCGCGCGTGGCGTCCGACTTTAGGATGTAACCTCGAGCACCAGCGTTGAGGACCTGGGTGATTATGTAATTGGAGTCGTGCATGGTCACTACCAAAACCTTCGTTCGGGGGCATGCACCGTGAATCTGCCGTAAGGCCTCCAACCCGTTGAGCGCGGGCATTGTAATGTCGAGGATGACGATGTCAGGATTCAGTTCCTTCGTCAGGGCCACGGCCCTGCGGCCGTCCGCAGCTTCGCCCACGACATCGCAGCCGGGTTGGGATTCGATGATCGAACGCAGTCCGCGGCGGACGACTTCATGATCATCGGCCAACAAGAACCTTAGCTTTGGCGTATTCATGCTCTCTCGTTCGAATAGGCTCTCAAATCGGCAAAAAGTCAACGCGCCAGAAGTTCACGCGCTCAACAAGACATCCCGTTTGCTGCAGGACGAGCCCACGATTGCTTGCGAAAATTAATCACTGGTTGCCTATATCAAAGGCGGGCACCGCGTACCCTTATCGTATGTGTTCCCAACACTGAGGTGGATTATGGACACTCCCGTAGAGACCCCGTTCCACGACCCTGTGCTACAGCGGATCGTCGATCATTTGGCTGCGGCTCAAGTCGGGCTCCTGACAGCGGCAGACAGTCAGGACAATGATGCGAGCGCAACGCTGCGCGAAGCGCACGGATTCGTGTCGCGAGCGCTTACGGTATTGTCGAGAGCAGCTGTCGTAAAAGGTGGATCGGACAAGAAAATTGAAGCCACCTGCGTGACGTCGCAGGGTGTCAGGCTCTCGTAACCAGCGGGCCGAGTTCAAATCTATTCACTATTTAAGAGCATTTCGTACTCTGGATCGCTAGTTTTCATTCGTCCGATCTCTTGCCACAATTGCTGGATGCGCAATAGCTTGTCGACGGATGCGTTGGTCTCGGTAGCATTGGGCTGGGGCCCAATTTGCGGAATCCAGGCAGCCGCGACCGAAAGGGGGCGCACCTGATTATCGTCGAGTGACGATGTCGTTGAAGGGCTGGCGGGCGTACGCATTCGCCCGTCGTCCCGTAAGCTAGAGTTGTCGAAATTGATGCGGAGGCGGCCCAAGTTGGGATTAGTCAGAGATCATGCTTGTGTTCACACCGAGCCGTCACTCTCGAGGACCCGGTCGTATTTCGAGCACCGCGAGACCATTGGCGGGAACGGAAAGACGTAGTTTCCCTTCGCGCAACGGAACGTCCGAGGGTGGATCCAGCGCGCCAGCACGGTTCAACTGTTCGACTTGCGCCCGCGTGGGACAGCGCGGTTTCCCCATCGCCGCATATGCCTGCAAGCTATTCCCATGTTGTTCGTCGAGACGCCTGACGTAGGCTCGACTACCCGGTTGCAGTCCTCGAAAGATGAACTGGACAGGCCGTGACACGCCGGTCTGTTCCGGATCAACGAGATTCCATGCGGCGAGCACCAGGGTACCATCTGCGCGGCGAGTGACGAGGACGTTCGAAGCAGCGTTGGCGAGTTTTACAGAACCCAACTTGTGCAGGAGCGCGAAGGCATTGTAGCTGGGCTTACGGATGCCACCGGCGGCGATCAGTCCAAATCCTCCGTGAAAAGGATCCCGCACCACTCCGGTCTCCTCGAACACGTCGTCGAAGGTCCAAAATGACATGATGTTTACAAGCGCTTCGCATTGGCGGATGTCATCCGCCAGTGCGGCACCGACGTAGGTGGTGTCTCTGGCCTGAAAGGCGCCGAAAGACGGGACGTTCCACTCCGTCCACATCAGGGGCAGCCCTGGCCGTGCCGATGAAGCGATCTGCTCGTGGACTTTTCCAATTGCCCGGCACACTCGTTGATCCATCGGAACGGTCTCCCGGGTGTGGAACAGGTGTTCGACGGTATCGTCGGCGTAACCGTGCGTGGAAATAAAGTCGACGGGTACATTCTCCTTTGCCACGTGAGCGATGAAGGCGTCCACCCAATCGGCTGCCGCTGTCGCCGGCCCGCCCACGCGAATGCGAGAATCGACGGCTTTGAGGGCTCGTGCGGTGTGGTCATAGAGCTGGAAATATGTCTGCTGTTTCGGCTCGCCGGTCCAGAAGTCGATATTCGGCTCGTTCCAAACCTCGAAATACCAGTGCGAAACTTCCTCGATGCCGTAGCGGGCTACCAGATGTTGGGCAAACTCACGCACGAGCTCGTCCCATTTCTCATCGTCCTTGGGTGGAGAAACAATTGGCTTGTACCAGAAAGCGTGAACGTCCTGGCGCGCCGCCAGTTTCCGCGGCATGAAACTGATCTCCACAAACGGACGGACTCCGTTTTCCAGCAGCCCGTCGTAGATCTGGTCCACGTAACCGAAGTTGTAAACGGCATGGCCGGTGGCGTCTTCGTCATACACGCCGACTTCGTCGTCGAAGATGGCGTGAAATCGAACGTACTCGAATCCCGTCGCCGCTTTTACGGTCCGCAGATCCCGGCGATAACTGTCGCGCAAGCTGAGGATGGCTCGTCCGGAGCCGAACGCCCGTTCCCAAAAGTGAGGGAACGGAGTTGTGGGAGCATTCACATCGATGACAACGGTTTCAGGCGAAGGAGCGAGTGCGCCGGCCTCTGAAGAGTTCGCGTGCGCCGCGCGAGTCGGCGCGGACTGTATTTGCGGAAACGAGCAGGCCACGACCGCTGCGACCACCCGCACAAGATTCAATTCGAGCCGGCGCATGTGTAATCGTTCATACCGGGCGCCACGTGTCTTCGAGCCCTAGAACGTGAACCGTCCCTCTAACTCAACCACTCGGCCAGCGAGGCCCGTCAACGCCGTTCCGAATTGCGGGTTGGAGGCCGGCGTGCCGTCCGGGTTGTCGTTAAAACTGACCGTGGTCGAGCCGCTCCCAAACGTGAAGGGAGCCAGATTCAGTTTGTTAAATAGGTTGAAGGCGTTGACGCGCAGCTGAATTCTGGCTCCCTCGCCGAGAAATCTCATCGATGGCAGCCCGAACTCCTTCACCAGGCTCATGTCGATCGAGCTGAATCGCGGCCCGCGAAAACTGTTTCGGCCCACCCCGGGCGGTGCAAGAGGGGTTCCCGGCGGCTCCGGTCCATTGACGAGGGTAAAGTAGCTTGCGGAGCCGTTGGGAAAGGTCGGTGAAGTTCCGCCCGCAGTGGGCAGAAAAGCATCTGTGCTGTGGTCGATGCGCGCGCCTCCATTGAAGGCGATCGGACGTATGGGGCAGATGGTCACTCCGCCGAGAAGAAGATTGCAACTGTTGCTGGCTACCGGAGTCCAGGGAAACCCGGAGTGAAACTGAAAATCCCCGCTGGCCTGCCAGCCGCCGAGGATCTTGCCGACCCAATCGTGACGGCCGCTCAGAATCGGCAGATCCCACAGTCCGTAGGTGACGAAATTGTGCGTGGCGTCGTAATCGGAGGGCCCTCGCTCGAGGGCAAGATTCGTTGGAAAGGTCTGATTGGTCGTGAACCCCGGGCCTTCGTCGGAGAGCTCGTCGATTGACTTGCTGTAGGTATACTGGACGCTCAGCAGGAATTGGTGCGAAAACCTGTGTTGAAGCTGAGTCAAGAGCGCATTGAAATCCGCATTCGTGTCGGGAGTAAAGCTGAAGACGGCGTTCAGCTGGTCGCTGATGTCGGGATAAAAATATTGAAGGTTCTTGATGCGCAGCAAACCATGGCTGCTGCTTCCTTGGTAACCGATCGTGGCCACCCAATTCTTCGGCAACGAATATTCCGTCTGAAGTGAATACAAATAGATGTAAGGAGTCGGAGAATTCACCGGGTTCGCGTATACGCTCGGCGGCGAGAAGCCCGGAAGGATCTCCGGCAGGTTTGTGGCGGGGTTCAAAGGTGTCGCGAGTGCCGGTATCGATGGATAGCTAAACGGATTGCGAGGGTCGGAGCCGGTCGCATAGACGATCTGACCTCCAACGAAGGGATTCGTATCGGTCCCGCAGCAAACGCCGTAGCTTGCGAGCAGCGGTGGATTACTTCGAGTGTTGTCATACGACACGTCGTCGAAGCGGTCGTACGCAATGCCGAAGCCTCCACGGAGAACAGCCCGGCCACTGAATGCGCCCGGACTCCAGGCGAACCCGAGCCGAGGGCCGAAGTTGCGCCATGTGGATTTGTACTGCTTGTGCGGAAGGACGGCGACCGCGTCCAGCAGGCCAGTCACGGGATCCGGTCCTGGAACGATGTTCTCCAGTTCGTGGTGCGCCTCCGTCGGAGGACCGTAGTATTCCCATCGTAGCCCAACGTTGAACGTAAGATTTGGACGGAATTTCCAGTCGTCCTGTAGGAACAGACCGTAGTCCGTCTCGCGATAGTGGCGCAATGCGCCCGAAGGCGCTCCTGTCAGCGGATCGACCGTAATTTGCTCGAAAATCGGAGTGCCATTCACGAAATTCCACGGCCAGTTGAAAACAACGTCCGGTCGACCACTGCCGAGATAGTCGTTGTTGTCCTGCTCGCGATTGATTTCAACACCGATGCGAAGCGCGTGCCGCGTGAGAACCTTCGTGACCATGTCTCGTAAGGCGAAGGTGTTCTGAGCGAATATTGCCGGCGTGGTATCCCCCTGCGCGGCGCCGAAGCGGATTCGCTCGCTCAGGGGAAGGGCGCTCTGAATTTCGGTGCGCGGAATCGCCCAATCCACCTGGGAATTCGCGGACAAGTCGTTGAACGCGAAACGCGTAAAATTGAAACGCACGTCATTGATGAGCGTGGGGGAGATGGTGAAAATCCACGCAAGAAAGCCCGACGGATTCAAACGGCGCGAGTGCAGGTCTGCCATAGGCCGGCCCTGTGCTCCGGGGTCAGCCGTGGTTTGATTGAAAAAAGTAAGAAAGGTACTCACCGAGAAAAGACTGCGGCCCGTGGCGTAATCCACGCGGCCGTTGTATTGATCACCGAGAGTGCGACCCGGAAGCGCGACGTTCGCGAACTCGAATTCCGGAATGGTGGTCAAACCACCGCCGCTGGGATCGCTCACGTAGGCGCCGTACGATCCTATCGGAGAGCCGACATTCACGCCACCCGCCACGTTCTGGCACGGAACAGGAAAGCTGTTGGGCCCGCTCGTGTCGCACGTGCTCGGCAGGACTTGAGCGATGCGGGGCGCAATGCCGGAAGCGCTGAGCGTAGTGGCGACGGGCGAATTCGGGTCGGTCGATGAGAGGATTAACGAATCCAGTTGGGGCGTATCCACCCACATGGTCTGAAACGACGTGTTGTTGTCGCGGAGCCCCTCGTAGTTGAAAAAGAAAAACAGCTTGTCGTGTACGATCGGGCCACCCAGATTGCCCCCGAACTGCCGGAAGGCATTGTTGTCCCGAGCGGGCGGCGAGTTCAAGCCATTGAACTTGTTGTAGGCGTTGAGGCCCGGGTCCTGATATTGAAAGAAGCCCCCGCCGTGGAATACGTTCGTTCCGCCTTTCGTCACCACTTTGACGTGCGCGCCGGAACTCCGTCCGTCTGTCGCGTCATAGTCATTGGAAATGACTGTCATCTCCTGCACGGATTCCGGACTCGGAGTCAGAACGGCGGCCCCGCCCCATTGCAGGCTGTTCACGCTCACGCCATCAACGATGTAATCGTTCGACGTTACCCGTTGTCCGTTGGCGCTGATCGGAACTTGATTTTCAGTCTGGAAGATTGCGACGTTTGATCCGCCGGGTCCTCCGGAACCGCCGTTTGTCCCCGGACCATTGGGAAAACCTGTTGACCCGCCCACGCCCATCCTGGCGTCATCCCCGAAAACACCTGGAGTGAGGCGAATGAGCTCATAGGGATCTCGGCCGAATTTGGGCAGTTCCTCGATCTCCGTTGCCGAGAGGGTGCCGGCGAGGTTCGCATCCTCGGTTTGGAGATTTGTTCGGGATTCGCCGTTCACGACGATGCTCTGCTGCACCTCGCCGATCTCCAACCGGACATCCAAGCCACGCGGCCTTTCCGCGCTTACTTCGAGGCTTTGCGTCACGCTTTTGCGAAAGCCCTTGGCCTCGACCGTCACGGTGTATCTTCCAGGTCCGATTTCGGAGAAATGATAAAAGCCCTCCGAGCTCGT
The DNA here is from genome assembly GCA_049696975.1 of Candidatus Acidiferrales bacterium. Lineage (GTDB taxonomy): Bacteria > Acidobacteriota > Terriglobia > Acidiferrales > UBA7541 > Palsa-295. Next base: position 53,546 of record JBAVUW010000147.1, read on the forward strand.
GGCGGTTTGCTTCGAGACGTGGGTGGACTCGTCCGCAAGGGTCACGATAGCCCCGGCCACTGCGGCCCCACCGGGATCCTCCACCGTGCCCTGTACCACGGCGCTAAACTGAGCACGTGCGGTGCGGGCGATAATTAGGCTCAGTGCTAGAGCAAATATGAAGCGTGACAATCGGCGGCCCTCGTTCATGAGTTCCTCCCGAAGGTGCTGCTGAAGAACGCAACGGCGTTTTTCCCGGAAAGGAGGCTGCGGAGCGGAATGGCCTGGGCGAAATAATGACAACGTTGAGTAGGCGCCCCCGCTTGCGCGAAGTGCGCTAAGCAGCCCCGACCAACGCACACCAACTCACCGAAATGACCGTCGTTCTTTATCGCGAGAAGGGCTTGCCGACCATACTGAGCTTTACCTACTACTTCCCGGCAGTTCATGTACGACGCCTCGCTGCAGGAGGAATGCCCTCCAAAAGCTCAGCACCAAGTCGGATCACTGGACTACTGCGATCCCGCACATCAGCACGTTCGTCAGGAACTGAATCTCACTGGCAACGGTTACCGCAGCTTTGGTGACTAGAAGCCCGCGCTTACGGGCCCGACTCCTGTGAGCACGAGACTATCTACAGAGTGCGCACTCTGTCTTAGCGGGTTTTTCCAAGTAGGCCGATTATCCCGTCTTGCGAGTGTGAAGAAATGCCTACCCAGCTCAACATCCTGATGATCGACGACCAGCCTGGTAAGCTTTCGAGCTAGAAGGCAATCCTGGGCGATCTCGGCGAAAACTTGATCAAGGCTCACCCAAGGAGGGAGCGCCGTCGTGTGTTGCGCGATGCGACTTCTTATCGTCCCAGGCTTTAGCTAGCTGGTAAACAATTTCTCAATGGTCTTCATGGGATAGAAGAGACGATTGAGTTGCGTCGGAAGCGGTATGAAATCGTGGCGTAAATAGAATCCACCGCGAGCTTCTTGGAATCTGACACACCTGTTGCCGTCACGCGCCACGGCGAAACTCTCGGTGTATACGTTCCTACGCGGCGGAAGCAGCCGAAGACAGCGAACCTCGCTGAACCCAAGGCTGCCGCTACACGACTTGCGGAGGCACTGGCAGACGTTGACGAAGAACAAGTGGTTGTCGAGTTCAAGCAGTTGCGTCGTCAAAGAAAGGACGCAGCTCGCTGAGACGATCGTTTTAGATGCCAACATTCTCATCCGCGCCGTCATGGGGCACCGCGTCCGACAGCTCCTTGACACCTACGAAAACCACGGAATCCTCTTTTACGCTCCTGACGTTGCATTTGCCGACGCAGAGAAGTATTTGCCGGCGCTGCTTACCAAGAGAGGTAAGCCCGTGGTTGACATATTACCCTCGCTCGAATATTTGCAAGATATCGTTGAATCGGTTGACCAAGACTTTTACGGCCCTTTTGTAACGAAAGCTCGACAACGATTGCGCGGTCGCGACGATGACGATTGGCCGGTGCTGGCTACAGCACTTGGGCTAGCGTGCGCGATGTGGACCGAAGACTCGGACTTTTTTGGAACCGGCATAGCGGTCTGGACGACGAGTCGTATTGAGATTTTTCTCCGGGCACAAGCTAAGGCGCCCGACTCAGGAGAAAGTTGATACCGCAGATCCTACTTCCGATCTTCCGATTCGCTCTCCACGGACTTTACTCAGGCCTGCAAATCATTCGCCACGGTGTAGCCCGTTCTTGGTTTCCCATCCAACGACGCAGACGTCTTCCCACCCGCGAAAAAGACTCCGAAACAAAGCAATTTTCTGCTCTGGCGTGGATGCCTTAAGAGACGGAATCAATGATTCCGCTGCAGCTTGCAATGATTCGCCGCTGTGCCGGTTGCAATTTCTATCCGTTCCTTTAATTTTTCTTTGTTTGCGACAACTTGGGCATCTGCTTTTCACTCGAAAGCCTAACCCCAATCGTCATGACAGATAGGGTTTTGACACAGTTTCTGACACAGCGAGAAACCTCCTCGGATATCCCGTCGTTGAAGTTCAGCAAGCAGGTTCGCCCGGATTCTCAATTACGCTCGTGGTATAATGGGCTGGTGAATGTCATCGTAAGGAATCCGGATATCCTCGGAGGAACTCCTGTCTTTCGCGGGACGCGAGTGCCGATCCAAACTCTGTTCGACTACCTTGAAGGCGGAGAGTCACTCGAAGCCTTTCTGGAGGGTTTTCCCACAGTTACGCGTGAATCGGCCGTCACCGCGCTCGAAGAGGCAAGGGACCTTTTGCTTGCCGGTTCCTAGATGCGCGTTCTGATCGACGAATGTATCGACGAACGATTCCGGAATTACTTGCCCAGTCACGATTGCCAAACGGCGCGCTACGCCGGACTGGCGGGACTGAAGAATGGCGAACTCCTAATAGCAGCGGAAACGGTCAAGTTCGATGTCTTTCTAACCGCAGATCAAGGTATTGAATACCAACAGAACTTAACTGGGCGACGCATCGCAATCATTATCTTCCGTACGAAGTCGAACCGTCTAAGAGACCTGTTGCCGCTCGTGCCCGCTTGCTTGGCGCACATAGCATCCATTCAACCTGGTCAGATCGTGAGAATCGAAAACTAGGTCAGCTTCCGGCTCGAGTCTCCGCTTTTAGGCCGCTGACGTTGCATTTGCCGATGCAAGTATTTGCCTCCGCAGCTCGCTAAGAGGTAAGCCGGTGGCTGACGAATTACCCTCGCTCGAATATTTGCAACATATCGTCGAATCGGTTGACCAAGACTTTTATGGCTCCTTCGAGGCGGAAGCTCGACAACGGTTGCGCGGTCGCGACAAAGACGACTGGCCGGTGCTGGCTACAGCACTTGGGCTAGCGTGCGCGATGTGGACCGAAGACCCGGACTTTCTTGGAACCGGCATAGCGGTCTGGACGACAAGTCGTATTGAGATTTTTCTCCGAGCACAAGCTAAGGGGCCCGACTCAGGAGAAAGTTGATACCGCAGATCCTACTTTCGATCTTCCGACTCGCTCTCCACGGACTTTAGTCAGGTGGGCAGATCATTGGCGACGGTGTAACCGAATGCCGCATAACCTGCCAATCTCTTTTTGTACATTCGGCCGAGCATCGGAACTAGCACATCCGCGTAGTCGTAGACCTGCACTTCCTTCTTACCTTCATGCAGGCGATGGAGGCGGCCCACGTATTGCTGAAGCGTTCCTCTCCATGAGATCGGCATAGCCAGAAGAAGCGTGTCCAGTCGCGCGTCGTCGAAGCCCTCGCCGAGATAGCTTCCCGTCGCAAGAATCACGCGCGGTTCATTATTCCGTACAGTGGCCAAGGATTCCGACAGCGTTCTTCTCTGCTTGACCCCCATTCCACCTTTCATTACAAATACCTGCGGGCACATCACACGCGTCCGTGAGGCCAAGTAGTCGAGGTGCTCAGTCCTGCTCGTCAGGACGAGTGGTGACCGCCCAGCCGACAGGATTTCCCTCAGATCTTGGAGAATCAACTCGTTTCTATGTTGGCTTGTAACGAGCGCCGCGTATATATCTTGAATTGTGGTTTCATTCTTCCCGTTGTCCGAAGCGAAATCAGTAAAACGCGGAACGACTCTGTATTCTAATGGCGACGTCTCCGCAGCTCTCTTCGCACTGAGATGAAATCTAACCGGGCCGCACTGCATATGGATGATTGGATGATGCCCATCCTTACGAGTCGGTGTCGCCGTCAAGCCCAGAATATATTTTGCTTTGACTTCACGAAGAACACGTTCAAATGTGACCGCTGACAGATGATGGCACTCATCCACGATCACGTGGCCATAGTCAGTAACGAACTCTTCGACAGAGCCTTTAGTATGGAGGCTTTGGATTACGGCAACATCGGCCGAAGCCAGGTGTTTGACGGCTTCTTGTTGTTCAGGTCGCAGCTCCACATAGAGTGACACTTGAATCCTTCGGCCTTTCGCTCGCTCGTCGTGGACTGTTGTTTTTATGTGATGAGCTTTGAACACGCGGAATACGTCATCCAGGCACCCTCTCGGGAGACCAAGATGCTCAGGGAAGGTCTCGGCGCATGATATGATGCGCGGCTTGCCATAAGTCGAGAGCCGCATCGCCTGAGCTTTGTAGAACTCGGGATTTTGAAAGGCCGCAATACGAATCAAGCGGTCCAGCATGGTAGACGGTAAATCTTTCTTCTCGATGTAAACCAGATTGCTGACCACCAGGCAAACCTCAGCTGGCAATGGGCCCATAATCCGTTCATCTTTTAGCTTCCTGGATGGATTCCACAGCCAAGGAGCATCACCTCCCTCATCGTCTGGAAAACTGAGACGCACGCCGATAACATTTCCAGTAGGCGCGACTTCGTGAATCGTCGACGCGAGCTTATCGACGGAAATTCTCTGAATCGACTCCAAGAATCCTCATTGGTCGACAAAAGGCTGAAATAATTGATCCAGAAAGACGCTATTGCCTTGTTCTCGAGGAAGTTTTTGTAAGGGTAAGGCAATTAGGTTCCCGAATCCTCCCTTGGGGACTGTGTCCTGACTGGGGAAGAGGCGATCGTATGAATCCAATCCGACTTCGTGTCGCTTTTGCATCGTCCGGGTCAACAAAGCGCTGCCTAGCTGCCTGGCATTGGCCGCCGGCACAGGGTGATCAAAAAATAGCCACGCATGAGCGCCGTGCCCGGACCGTGAGCGTTCTACAGACACGGGTACTTGAAACTGCCGACACGTAGCAGCAAAGGCCGCGACATCGGCCATCCACGATCTCTTGTCAAAATCTACTGCAAGAAACCAACATGTCTCATCAGGCAGCAGAGGATAAAGGCCTATAGTTTGTTTACCGGTAAGATGATTCCGAATAGATTCTTCCGTTAGTGGCTTGAGTGTCCGCGTCTTTCTCGCAACCATCTTGCGTTCTTCCGGTCTCGCGGAATGAATCGCGCGCCAATCCACTATGCCGGCGGGACTGTAACCAGATTTCCCGTTCTTGTTTTCCCATCGAACGGCGTAGACGTCTTCCCGCCCGCGAAAAAGACTCCGAAACAAAGCAATTTTCTGCTCTGGCGTGGATGCCTTAAGAGACGGAATCAATGATTCCGGTGCAGCTTGCAATGATTGACCGCTGTGCCGGTTGACTACTGAATCGGAAATGCCGAGCATCGAGCGCAGGCGAGAATTTTCTTCCCGGAGCCTCAAAGTCTCTTCTTTCGCGGATTTCAGTTGCTTTTCGACGTTGTGCTGATCTGGCATATCCTTACTTCAGTGGCCGACGCAATGCGGCTGATTAAGGGGCGTTATTTTGACACACGGATTGCGACAAAAATGGGGTTTTGACACAGTTCTGTCACACTTGACCAAGATGCGAAGGAATGGATTTCGGCGCGCACGGAAATACTTTAGAATCAAAGCAGATTCTACTGTGGGCGTGTAGCTCAGCTGGGAGAGCACCTGCTTTGCAAGCAGGGGGTCACCGGTTCGATCCCGGTCACGTCCACCAAACCTTTACTTCGCTCCTTTCTGCAACTTGGGTTTCGATCGCGACCTCCTATTTTGAATGAATTTGCTCGGAGCGGTTTGGAGCAACAATGCTCTTTCCACGCTTAGAGTGTCGCCGAATCCCGCTTATCCGTCTAGGAATCGCTTGAGTCCATTCGGACTAGGCGAATCGGTGCTGAAGCTGTTGTTCAGTGGAAGTCATTGGGTTTCAAGAACATCGGCTTGCGAGAACTGCTGTTGTGATTTTCTACTATCTCTGCGGATCGATGTGTGTCAGCGGGACGGCCCTCCTCGATATGCGACGACCACCTGCTACTGGAACAGGGGATACGCTTTGGAGCGTTCAGGCCGGAAAGTGTCCCGGAAGCGTTGTCATGACGGGGAGCAGCTGCCTGGTGAGCAGGTGTTCTGGATTTGGTGCCGTTGCACGGTCTGTGGAGGCCGCACATTGTTTGCTGGAAAGCATGCGCCTACAGTCTTGCAAATATGTGAGACGGATGCACGAAAAGCCGACTTTTCGTCCGGGTGAAACCGTGTCGATAAACACATGCGCGTTTCAGCGTACTTATATTCAAATCGGCCCGGAATCCATTCTCGATGAGTGATTTGGCCCATTCTCGCCATTTGAGCTTTCGCTGCCTAGAAGTTAGTAAACACAATGTGACTTATCGGGACGACTTCGCACCTGTGTTTAGATGAGTGCTGGACCGGACCCTCGTTGGGCCTCCGCGACGTGCCAGACAAAGTTAACTGGCCGCCGAGTGTGCTCTTCATATCGACAACCTGTTTGAGCGCATGCAGCGTCTTAATGCATACGAAGCAAAGACAAGCGCCATGACGACAATCGGATCAACTTTGTCCCAAAGACTGCCACTGCGATTCAGGTGTGAATAGGAGGCGAGTAAAAGATCGATCGTAAGACCAGCATAAACCCACTCGGTCAATCGAGGCACATTAGGAATCAGAAGGCCCAGGCCACCAAGGATGTGGGTCACGCCAATCAGAGGGATGATATAGAGGGGATATCCGAGCTCTTGATTGACGATCCTCCATTCTCCGGGATCGTGAATTAGATATAATATTCCAAAGTACACCCAGATGACGGCGAGAAGCCCGGTTATTACTATCGCGGCTATTTGAATTGCTCGACCTGCTGCGGGTTTATCGATTGTGTTTTCATTTTTCATATAAGCGATCCTTTTCTTGCGGTTGAAATGGTTTAATCGTTCTGCAACAAGTCGGCCTTTGTACGCGATTGAAATCAACGATCAACGGACCGCGCGAAGCCATTAAGCGAGGGTCTGTTGCATCCTTCACCACACGATAAAGGGTTCACCTCAACCGAGTGTCGGTCGTCAGTTGCTCCAACACGAACCGAGCGACATCGGCCCGTGCAATCTTGCCGCCTTTGACGCCTGGGAGGTCAGTGACGGCCCTGACGCTCCCACGAGCTAGGTCATTGGTAAGCATGGCGGGGCCGGACGACGACCCAATCGAGCGAGCTGGCGCGGATCGCGGTGTCCTGACCGTCCTTGTCTTTATAAGCATGGCTGAGCAGCAAGGGCAGGAACAGCCGGTCGAACACGAAGCCGCCGTGGCCACGGCTGTCCCGCCCCCCCAGGGCGCTGATACAGACCAGCCGGCGCACGCCGTTGGGCGTCATCGCCGTGATCAGGGTGCCTGTTGCGGCGGTCAGCAGGCTGACCTCGCGGAACGGGCTCACGCCGGTGCCCAACGAGCTGACGGCGGCATCGCAGCTGTTCAAACGGAATGGCCTTTCGCCTTGACGGCCTGCTGAGCAGCCGCGAACACATCGCGTGCGGACGTCGTACCCGCTATGTGCTCCGTACCCGTGATTCCGAGGTCCATCCATCCCGCGTTCACGCTCTCAAACATTTCTTCGGCAGGCCCAGTGTGGCCCCTCGGGACGCCGAACTGCTCGAACGCTTCCGCCCACCCTGCACGCGGGACGGCAAAGGCTTTTACGTCGCGTTTTAAAACTTCACCCAATTGTTCCGCCACTTCATCCGCGCTTACCATCGAACCGAGCTCGATAACGCGATGCCCTGACCACGCCGGCCCGGTCAGAAGCTTTGCTACCTCTGAGCCGATGTCGTTTGTCGCGACCATTGTTGATTTCCGGTTTGTAGGATTGTAGAAGACCGGTAGGGTGCCGCCTTGGGCGGACTGTAAGCCGAAAAGAAAGTTTTCGAAAAATCCGCCTGCGCGCACAAATGCGATCGGAGACGGCAGGCTGCGAAAAGCTTGCTCCAAAAGCGATAAGGCCGTGATCATCCCCAGCCCGCTTGTTCTATTCGCGCCCATCGACGAAAGCGCTACCACCCGCGGCGGCACTGCCTTGGTTAGCGCCTCGACATATTTCGCAATCAAGTCCTTTGCTTCTCTGTAATCAGGCGAGGGTGCCCATACAGCAGGCAACATAACAAACGCGCCCTCAACACCTTTGAGCGCCGCCGCTATGGCTGTCGCATCGTTCCAGTCTCCATCCACCAACTCCACGCCTTGGTCTGCCCACTTCGCCGCTTTCTCGCGATTGCGCACAAGTGCTCGCACCTGGTTGCCTTGCTTCAGCAGATGCCGCGCGCTGGCCCCCCCAACTTTTCCAGTAATGCCCGTGACTAAATATATGATCGTTTTCTCCTTCATCGCATTCTCCTTTTGCCTCGTATTTGGCCGCCCATCCAAATGAGCGACCTGATCATTGGATGCCCTCGAAAACCATTGGTTGCAAAATACTCAGCGGTTATACAACCACTGGTTGTAAATCAACAACCGGTCGCAAAAGTTGTCAAAAGAGACTAAGCTATTGAAGTGACATTCACATCACCAAGTCGCCGGGTAGAGCGTAAGGAGAGGTTGCGGGGCGAAATCCTTGCGGCTGCCAGCAAAATGTTTGCGGATCGCGGCTACGAAGCCGTTACGCTTCGCGCGATCGCTAAAGATATCGGCTACACGCACGCCGTGATCTACCAGCATTTTCCTGACAAATGGCATATTCTTGCCGAGTTGAGCAGGGAGACGATCGGGCTGCTGATTCAGAACTTCGACGCGATTGCCGCTGAACATCCTGCACCGAAAGAGCGTCTTTTCGCGACTTCGCGTGGCTTGATTCGGTTCTGCACTGCCCATCCACAGCAGTTCCGCAACGTCTTCTTCGGGCCGGAGAACAGCAACGGCGTCCGCGCTGGACAATATATCAACGACATTGGTACGCCTTTGTTCCAACGTTTCGTACAGCTCTTTTTCGATGTTGCCAAGGATGAAGGATTGCCGAGTAAGGATGACATGGTGGTAGCCCACACTTGGTGGTACACGATCTTCGGCCTCGCCACGCTCATGGTCATCCAAGGGGTTGTGCCTGACTTGCCTGAGCAGACTCTCGTGGTCGAGCAAACGATCGCCACGCTTTGGGCGGGCGTCCAGGCTGTTCCGCGATTGCCGAAGAGCGCATTCTCCAAGCGATCCGGCCGATCCAGTGCCTCAAAGCACTAGCCCGCCTTTCTCACCAGGTGTAGCGTGAGAGAGCGATTCTATGGTTGGTGGGTTTATTTTTCTTCGTTTGGGTTCTCGGTGCTTTTTTTCCGCCTCGAGGATCGCTGGTATTCATCCGCTCCA
>JBAVUW010000148.1:0-2707 GCA_049696975.1 Candidatus Acidiferrales bacterium
AATCATAGGCCTCGCGGGTTTTTTCGAGCAGCAGCGATTTGTCGATGGTGGTGGCGATCTGGTTGCCAACGGCCGAAAGCAGATTCAATTCGGCGGTGGCGAAGGGTCGCGGATCGCGATTGCCCACCACGAGCATCCCCATGATGCGATCCTTGGCCCACAGGACCACAACTTGCGATTCCTGAATTCTTTCCTTGTGGTGCAGCTCGCGGATTTCTTCAGGCAGCGCAGGCAGCGCCCCCGATAGCAGCGTTGCCCGCGCCTGACGAATCTGATCGAGCAGGCTTGTGGAAACCTGCATGGCGAGATTTCGCCGGGCGGATTCGGTTTCGTAGCCGACAGCGGCCGTGCGCTTCAAAACGCTCGTGGCCTGATCCAGAACGTAGACCGACGCGGCGCTGACGGAGAAAAGCTCGTTGATTTTGAGGAGCGCAGCGGTGAGACCGTCCTCAAGCGCAACGGCTTGCCCCAGAACCTCGCCGATGGCATTGAGCGCGAGCAGCGCGCGATTTCGGCGGCGCATTTCGATTTCCGCCAGCTTCTGATCGGTGATATCGATGAGAAAACCCTGGTAGGCGACGACCTGGCCCCCCTCGTCGCGCGTGGCGAAGCTCGATTCATGGGCGGTGCGAACCTCACCGTCGCGGCGCAGAAACTGGAATTCAAAATCGATGACTTCGCCGTACTCCTGGAGCAGACGCTGGCGACGTTCGCGATCGGCGGGGTCGACATAGAGCTGCGCGTGAAGATCGGCCTGGAGCAGATCGTCGTGGGTTTCAAAGCCGAGAATGCGCATAAAGGCATCGTTGAAATCGACGAAGTGGCCCTCGGGCGTCGAGACGAACACCCCCTCCTGGATTTTTTCGAACAGGGTGCGGAATTTGTTTTCGGCCTGACGGCTGCTGGTAAAATCCTTGAGCACGTGGATGGTACCGAGGCGCCCGCCTCCGGAATCGTGCAGGGCCGAGTCGGTTGCCAGAAAATACCCGTTGAACGACGGATCGAGCATGTCGGTTTTTCCCGAGGCTCCCTCGCAATACGGGCAGCGCGACCAGGGCACCACACTTCCCTGCCGGAGAACATCGCGCACAAAGCGCGTGGTGAGTCCGTCCGGCGTGGAATTGAGCTTTTCGGCGAGAGGCCGATTGACGCGAATGATGCGCCCGTCGAGTGCGTGCACCAATATCAAATCGTCGATCGAATCGAATGTGTCGAGCCACTGCCGGCGCGAGGACGCCGCGCTCTCAAACAGGGCGACGTTCTGCACGGTCAGGCCCAGAAGGTTCGCAACGTTGACGAGGTAATGTTCCTCTTCGGTTTCGAATTTCCGGGAAACCGCCGAGCCGATGCCCAGCAGTCCGAGCGGCCCTTCTTTTCCCCCAATCCGCACGAGCACCAGCGAGTCGAGCTTTTCCGAGTCGAGCCACTTGCGGCTGGAGGCGTCGGGAGAATCGCGGTAGATCGCGATGGCCGCATCCTGCTTGAGGGCTTCTGCGATCGACGGCTCGGCGGCGGATGCGCGATGGGCCTGTTTCCGGAATCGATCGCTGAAACCAACCGACGCGTGGACCGAGAGGGTGGCGGCGCGACCCGAATCATCCAGCAGGAAAACCACGCCGTGACTGGCGGCCAGCATTTCGACCAGATGGTGCAGAACGCCCTGCAGCGCGTCGTCAACTTTGAACGACTGCGTGGCTTCGGCGGTGATCAGAGCCAGGCGACGGAGCTTTTCGTGCAGATCCTCATTGCGCACCCGGCCCGCTTCGAGCACCAAAACGGCCATGGCAATGCCGATCGCGATGCCGAACATGCCTTCGAAGGAAACCCGGAACAGACCGAGTGAGTGATTGGCCCAATCGGCGCGATCCAGTCCATGAAGGCCGCGGAGAAAGCATGCTCCCGCGAGCAGTTTCCAACCCACGCCGCGGTGGCGATCCTGCGAGCGCCATAGGAGCCAGCCGGTCGAGAGATAGAGCAGGCATTCGCAGAACGATTCCACGTTGCGCTGAAGAGACGGCTGGCTCCCGACCGAGCCCAGCGCGACCAGTACGCTGGCGGCCACGCCGGCAAGCGGCAACAGATATTTCAAATTCCTGCCCCGGCCCAGGCATTCCAGTACGGCGGCGAGGAACAGCGCAGCGGCTAGGAGCGAGAGGGCCGGGGCGAAGGGCGGCTCGTTGGGGCCTCCCTGCCAGAGCGAGTAAATTCGGAGGCCTGCGGCAGCGACATACACGGTCCAGCCGGCCAGCCAGTAGCGGAAGAAACGCGCGGCAAACCCAGGCACCAGAAGCCAATAGAGGACAAGGAGGATAAACGCCGCGGAGCCCTCCATAAACGCGACGGCAAGAAATCCCGGATTAGACGCAAACGTCATGGAAACCTATCCGGCGACAAAACCGGCCAAAAAAGCGGGGCGAAACGCACTTCGCGAGCAAATAAGAGGGTACGAAAAGGCCATTGTGAAAACTAGCACACGGTTACAACATACGGCAACTAACGCTCCGGCAGCGTGTGCCGTGGCTTATAATGGGTCATCGAACGGGGTGCCATGCCCAAGCAAAAAATCCTGGTTGTGGACGACGAAGAGGCCATCCGCGAGGTCATCTCGACGTTGCTCGAGGCGCAAGGCTTCCAGTGCACGACCTGCCACAACGGCAAAGTCGGACTGGAGTCGTTTCGCCGGGACTCATTCGACCTGGTGCTGAGC
>JBAVUW010000149.1:0-41605 GCA_049696975.1 Candidatus Acidiferrales bacterium
ATTCAGCCGCACTCGGCGGCGGCGCCGGCGCGGGCGGCCGCGGCATCGTCAGGTACATCGCCTGCAAATTGTCAGAATCGATCTTTTCGAGGAAGGCCAGCGGGATCAGCACCAGCGCCGCCACGATCACCACGTGAATCGCTACGGCCACGGCCCACTCGCGCGGACTTCGTCCGCTTTCCTCGAGCGGCGTTTCGAGCAGTCCGCGAAGCACGGTCGCCCGCGCCTCCTCGGCCGAAACCCGCCGCATCGGCGCGCCCGATCCGCCGATCGCTCCCCAATTCTGGGCCGCCAGGCTGTGTTGCTTGTAGTATTCAACAGGCCGTGTCGGCGAAGGAATCTTTGGCGCACGCGCCGCGTCAATCGCCGCAAAGCCGACGCCCGCAGGCGTGGCTGCGCCGGAGTCACTCTGGCTCGGAGCAGGATCGCGCATATCCAGCTCGTCTCCTTTGACGTGCCTGTGGCCGTGCGAAGTGCCGACATATGTACTACGGAGCGAGGCCGGCGGCAAGAACATGCTCGCCGATCCAGATATACGCCGCCGCAAAGCCCAGCGACGCGCGCCGAAATATTTTTGGGTCCCATCAAAATTTTCTTGGTTTAAAAAATTGACAGCCGCTCGCGTTGACTCCATAATCAGTTGTACGCCGACTCCACCGGAGGGTTTCGAGCGCCTTGCACACCGGCCCGAAGTATATCTTTGTCACGGGCGGCGTGGTTTCTTCCCTCGGTAAAGGCGTGGCAGCGGCTTCGATGGGCTGCCTGCTTGAAAGTCGCGGCCTTCGCGTCACCCTCCAGAAGTGCGATCCCTACCTGAACGTTGATCCCGGCACGATGTCGCCCTATCAGCACGGCGAAGTGTTCGTCACCGACGATGGGGCGGAAACCGATCTCGACCTCGGCCATTACGAGCGCTTCGTCTCGGTAAAACTCACTAAAGCCAACAACTGGACCACCGGCCGGATCTACGAATCGATCATCGCCAAGGAACGCCGTGGCGACTACCTCGGCAAGACCGTGCAGGTGATTCCCCACGTCACCGACGAAATCAAAGCCGCCTTCCGCAAAGTGGCGGAAGGCGTCGATGTGGTGATCGTGGAAATCGGCGGCACCGTGGGCGATATCGAATCGCTGCCCTTCATGGAAGCGATCCGCCAGATGCGCCTCGAGCTAGGCGCGGAAAATGTGGTTTTCGCGCATCTCACACTTGTGCCTTTCATCGCCACTGCGGGTGAATTGAAAACCAAACCCACGCAGCACAGCGTGAAGGAGATGCTCAGCATCGGCATCCAGCCCGATATTCTGATCTGCCGCAGCGACCGTCCGCTGGGGGACGACCTGAAAGCCAAGATCGCGCTGTTCTGCAACATTGCCGAAAAATGCGTCGTTTCCGCGCCCGACGTCGCCAACATTTACGAAGTGCCGATGACGCTTGCGTCCGAAGGGCTCGACGAGCAGGTCTTGCGACTCCTGAAAATCGAAGCACCCGCGCGCGATCTGAGCAAATGGCTCGCGATGCTCGAAAATCTCGAGCAGCCGCAGGGCGAGGTGCGTATCGGCGTGGTGGGGAAGTACGTCCAACTCGAGGACGCCTACAAAAGTTTGCGCGAGGCGCTCGTGCATGGCGGGCTCGCGAGCCGCCAGCGCGTGGTGATCGAATGGATCGAAGCCGAGGACATCGACACCGCCGCCACGGCCGAGCGCCTGTTGCGCCATGTGGACGGAATTCTGATCCCCGGCGGATTCGGCAAGCGCGGCATTCAGGGCATGGTCCACGCCATCACGTACGCGCGTGAGAAAAAAGTCCCGTTCTTCGGTATCTGCCTCGGAATGCAGTGCGCCACGATCGAATACGCGCGCCAGGTTTCCAAGCTCGATCAGGCCGATTCCACCGAGTTCGATCCGTCAACGCCCAATCGCGTGATCTACAAGTTGCGCGAGCTGCTGGGCGTGGACGAAATGGGCGGCACGATGCGCCTCGGCGCGTGGCCCTGCGTGCTGGAACCGGATTCCTTCGCCGCGAAAGCCTACGGCACGCTGGAGATTTCCGAGCGCCACCGCCATCGCTACGAGTTCAACTGCGAATACGAACCAACGCTCACCGCCGCGGGTTTCAAAATCACCGGCCGCACGCCGGACGGCACCTACGTCGAAATCGTCGAGGTGCCCGACCATCCGTGGTTCGTCGGCTGCCAGTTTCACCCCGAATTCAAATCCAAGCCGCTCGCACCGCACCCGCTGTTCGCCGCCTTCGTCCGCGCCGCGCTGGAAAATCGCCACCTCCGCCTCGGCAAACCAGCCGACGCAGTCGCCGCCGACGTCCGCGCCCATCGCCCGCCCGATTCCGACCCAGACAATCGCGCGTCAGCCGCCGCATCCTAAACAGCTCCGAGCGCGTGCGTCTGGCCGGCTCTTCGTCGTCGCCTTCGCCGTTGAATTTCTCTCTCCGCCGTCATACGCTCTCCCCACACATTCCTGGGGGAATGGGAACATGGCGGACATCGAAGTCCCAGTCCTGATCGTGGGCGGGAGCCTGGTCGGAATGTCCGCGGCCATGCTGCTCGGCCATCACGGCATCCGGCCGCTGGTTGTCGAACACCACCGCGGCACCGCCATTCACCCGCGCGCGGCGATGATCACCCAGCGCACCATGGAAATCCTGCGTACCGTCGGCATCGACCAGATCGTGATGCAGAAATCCGACGAGCAATTCGTGCAGGATGGCGCCATCATGGCCGTCGAATCGCTTGCCGGAAAAGAGCTCACCTACTTTATCGCCAATCTCAACGAAGGCGTGCGCGACGTCAGCCCCACCGTCCGCATTTTCATCACCCAGAGCTTGCTTGAGCCACTGCTCAAACAGCGCGCCGAAGAGCTGGGCGTCGACCTCCGCTTTTCAACCGAAATGCTTTCCTTCACCGCGGACCGCGACGGCGTAATGGCCAAAATCCGCCATCGCGAAACCGGTGAGGAAACCACCGTTCGCGCGCGCTACATGATTGCCGCCGACGGCGCCCACAGCAGGATCCGCGATCTGCTCGGCATCGGCATGCGCGGCCACGGCGTTTTCTCCAAAAGCATTACGATCTATTTCCGCGGTGACGTGGCCCCGCTCATCCGCGGCCGCAGCCTCAGCGTAATGTACGTCGTCAATTCCACGCTCAGCGGATTTTTCCGCATCGAGAAGCCCTTCGCTTCCGG
The DNA here is from genome assembly GCA_049696975.1 of Candidatus Acidiferrales bacterium. Classification (GTDB taxonomy): domain Bacteria; phylum Acidobacteriota; class Terriglobia; order Acidiferrales; family UBA7541; genus Palsa-295. Next base: position 3,202 of record JBAVUW010000149.1, read on the forward strand.
GTTCCTCGTCGTGCACTGGCTCGGCGACGCGAAAAATCCCGTCATCGACGTTTCGAGCGGCCTGACCGCCGAACGCGCGCTCCAATATCTCCGCTGCGGCCTCGGCGACGATAAAATCCCCGTCACCATCGACAGCATCATGCACTGGGATGCCGCGGCCGATACTGCCGAGCAGTTTCAGCGAGGCCGTATCTTTCTCGCCGGCGACGCTGCTCACGTGATGCCGCCCAGCGGCGGCTTCGGCGGCAATACCGGCGTGCAGGACGCCCACAACGCCGCCTGGAAACTCGCCATGGTCCTGAAAGGACAGGCCGGGGGGGATCTGCTGGCGACCTACGATGTCGAGCGCCGCCCGGCCGCGGCGTTCACCGTCGAGCAAGCCTATTCCCGCTACGTAATGCGCAGCGCGCCCTACTTGAAATCGGAGAACATGCAGGCGATTGAAAACGATTTGAACATCGAGTTCGGCTACGTGTACAACTCCCGCGCGATCGTTCGGGAAGGGAGGGAAACAGCGTCAACGTTGCCTGCTTCGGGCACTGCGTCCGCAAATGAAAATCCGCGCGACTCGAAGGGCCGCCCCGGCACCCGCGCCCCGCACCTCTGGCTCGAGCGTGACCGACAGCAAATCTCCACGCTCGATTTCTTCGGCGGCAACTTTGCGCTGCTCGCCGGTCCCGAAGGCGAAGCGTGGTGCAACAGCGCCCGCGTTGCTTCCCAAGCATTGGGAATTGCCATCGACATCCACCGCGTCGGCGCCGGCGAAATTGTCGATCCGGCCGGAACCTTTCCCGCGGCCTACGGAATCTCGCGAAGTGGCGCCGTCGTGGTCCGTCCCGACGGCTTCGTGGCTTGGCGCGCCAAAAACGCGGACGCCGCCAGTGCCGGCGAGATCTCCAACGCTCTGGCGTCCGTCCTTTGCCGCTCCGCCTGATCCCAGACCACCGCCATCTGTCGCGTCTTGGGTTTAGAGGTTCCGCGGGAGCCTTCCCACCGTCGGCTGTCCGTCAGGGGCACGCACTCCATACAGCGAAGGTAGTAGATTTCCACGGCCGCAACGTCTGGCGTCAGACAGCCTCGCTGCCGCCCGTCTATCGCGCCCTATGCCTTCCGTGGCGGCCGCTTTCAAGACGAGTATCGTGGCGGGGCCCTCCGTGCCTTTCTTACTTCACCGGCGCGATGCCCATCCAGTGCATGATCGACGCGCTGAAAATGTCACCGAAAGCCGAGACGATCGTCGCCACGGCCGTCGCCGCCATCAGATACCAGTTCGTCTGTTTTTCATCCGTGCTCGACGACTGCAGCTGGTTCTCCAGGTCCGTGAATCGCTGTTTCAGCCGCTCGATCTCCAGTCGATAGTCGTCGGCGTTCGCGGGTTTTTCGGTCACGTGGGCGATCGTACGCAGCGCCTCATACACCTTCGCCGCGGAATCCGACTTGCCGACCACGAAGGCCAGCGTGAGCCCCAGCGCCAGCACGGCCCCGCGCGTGGCGTCGATCGGAGCATGGCTCACCAGCAACGCCCACAGGATTCCCGCGGCGCAGAGCGCGACGCAGGCGACCAGGATCCACCAATCGTTCGCGGCCGCGCGCGTGGTCCGGAATAATGTCGCCCAGCCCATCAAAAGCGCTCCGCCGAATCTTCGAGGAACATGCGCAGGCTGGTTCCCTTGAATCTGGCTTTGTGGATGGCCGTCACCCAGGAAATGCTTTTGTCGACCGGATCGATGACGCAATACGCGGTCCAGGGGCCGATCTCGATCATGCTGAATGCGCCCGTGAGCCCGGACCGCGCGATCCTTTTGATCTTCGCCAGTGCGCCCGGCTTCACGCATTCAAAATGGGTGAAGTTTCGAAGCGCTTCCACTTCGTGGAAAACCTTCAGAAACCGGTCGCGGTTCACCGCGCTCGGATCGGCGCGAACGGATCGAGCAATCCCTTCGAAGAGATTCTGGATCAGCGTCGTGAGAGCCGGACTGATTTGCGCATGCCAGTCGGCATGTTGGCCAGGAGGTCGGGAGGGAGAGCTGCTCAAGTCGACTCGGAGGTCTTGGCTGCAGGCTCCTCGGAGGACGACAGCAGGGCCCGGGCTTCATTCTCCGCCGCCTCAATCAAAAGTTGCGACTCCTCCGGGGTCAGGTAGCGCGTCTTTCCAGTGGCCTCCAGCATCTGCTGGATGGCAAACACGACCTGCGCTTCCGGATCGGCCGAAGCGGCGCGCTGCTTCCAGATCTGCCGTAAGCCCACGTTGCCGATGCGCTCACGAGTCTTCATGGCTCTGATTCTAGCGCCGATCTTCTCGAAGGTGCAACCGGACTCCCACCGAGAGAAACGCCGGCCGCTATTGGCTGCACGGCCGGCTTGACAGCGAGCGTTTGAAACTCCATCTTAGGTTGCTTGTTCGCACGAACCAATCGGGAGCGAATGCGAAAATGAAAAAGATGAATGGCAAAGTCATTTTTGCGGCGCTGGTTGGCACGGTCATTGGCGCTGGGGGAGCCGCAGCGATTTACTCACAGCAGGCGAAGGTGGCACCGGGGTATGTGATCGCGGAAGTCGAGGTGACGGACCCTGGGACATTTCAGAAATATGCGGAACAGGTTCCTGGGACTCTTGCTCCTTTCGGCGGCCACTTCTTGATCCGTGGGGACAAGATCACGCCGCTTGAGGGCGAAGCGCCGAAGCGCTTGACGGTCATCGCATTCGAAAGCGCACAGAAGGCCAAGGCCTGGGAGGACTCGACCTCCTATGGCGCCATCCGGCTGATCCGCCAGAGCTCGGCGAAGAGCCGCATATTCATCGTCGAGGGCGTCACCCCTCAATAACAGGCCATCCCATGACACTCATACCGACATCCCTGGTAGGTTCTTACCCGCAGCCGGAGTGGTTGATTGACCGGCAGAAACTGGGGCACCGGATGCCGCCGCGGACGCGGGCGGCGGAGCTTTGGCGGGTTGCGTCGGAATTCCTGGAGCAGGCCCAGAACGACGCGACGATTCTGGCGATCCGGGCCCAGGAGCGGGCCGGACTCGACATCCTGACCGATGGCGAGATGCGCCGCGAGAGCTATTCGAATCGTTTTGCGACCGCATTGAGCGGCGTGGACCTCGACAATCCCGGCAAAATCGTCAGCCGCACGGGCAGTGAGGCGTTGGTGCCGCGCGTGACCGGAAAGATTCAGCGGCTTCGTCCCGTCGAAGTCCGCGATTTGAAATTCTTACGCGCGAATACGGACCGCAAGATCAAGATCACACTGCCGGGGCCGTTCACGATGTCGCAGCAGGCGCAGAACGATTTCTACAAGACCGAAGAAGAAATGGTGCTCGACTACGCCGCCGCGGTGAACGAAGAGATGAAGGACCTGTTCGCGGCAGGCGCCGATGTCGTGCAGCTGGACGAGCCGTGGATGGAAGCGCACGCGGAGAAGGCGCGCAAGCTGGGATTGACCGCGCTGCGGCGCGCTCTGGAAGGCGTGAAGGGAACCACGGCGCTGCATATCTGCTTCGGCTACGCGGCGATGGTGCCGGGGCGACCGGCGAAGTATTCGTTCCTCGAGGAGCTGGCGGATTCTCCGGTCGAGCAGATTTCAATCGAGACGGCGCAGGCGTCGCTGGATACGGCGGTGCTCGCGAGATTACCGGAAAAGACGATTATTTTGGGCGTGATCGATCTCTCGAAGACCGAGGTGGAGACGCCGGAGACGGTGGCGGCGCGGATTCGGCGGGCGCTGCCGTATGTGAGCGCCGAGCGATTGGTGGCGGCGCCGGATTGCGGGATGAAATATTTGCCGGCGGAATCGGCATTCGGGAAATTGCAGTCGCTGGTCGCGGGGGCGGCAATGGTGCGCAAGGAAGTGGCAGCGGGACGCGCCGCGTCGAAATAGGGAAAATCGAGAAAAAAGACAGCACACCGAGCGCACCGAGAAGGCGCCGGAGCCGCCGGGAAGACGGGGCCTCGGGTTAGTGCGCGGACTTGCTGATGATTTGGGCCGGGTCGGCGCCCACTCGGCCGGACATTTTGTCTTTGGCCGCTGCCAGCTTGAAGTCGTAACGCAGGCTGGCGAGGTGGGGTAGCGGCGACGCGTCGTCTTTCTTATTCACCGTGACCACGAGTGACTGGTTTACGCCGAAGACGGTGTCGGATTCGATGTGGGCATCGCCGGCGATGTAGAGCGCGGTGACGAGCTCGCGGTAGCCGGGCGCGCCGATTACGAAATGGATGTGCGCGGGGCGGAAGCCGTGGCGATGCTGCGCGCGGATCATGTCGCCGACGGGGCCGTCCATGGGGATCATGTAGCCCGTGGGACAGAGCCCGCGGAAGTAGTAGTGACCGGCGGCGTCGCAGTGGAAGCAGCCGCGGAGATCCATCTCCGACGGATCGTGGAGCTGCAGGTCGTAGTTGCCGGTTTCGTCCGGCTCCCAGATTTGCACCAGTGCGTCAGGGATTCCTTTCCCGTTCTCGTCGACGACTTTCCCGTAGAACACAATTTCGGTGCCTTTGCTTTTGGTGATGATCGAGTCGCCGAGCTGCATCATGGGCGCGTCGTGGCGATAGAACGGTCCGAGCAGACTGGATTTCGTAGCGGATTCAGAGCCGCGGCGGTCGTGAAGAGCGTTGACGAGCGCGCTGAGACCGAGCGTGTCGGAGAGAAGAATGAATTCCTGGCGATGCTCGGTGCATTTCTGGCCGACGGCGGTAAGGAACTTGATTGCTTTGAGCCATTCCTCGGGGGTGAGGTCGACTTCGCGCGTGAATTCGTGGAGGTGCTTCACGAGCGCGGCCATGATTTGTTTCAGGCGCGGGTCCGGCGTGCCGGACATCTGCTCGAGCGCGGCGTGGGTGATGGTGTTTTCGTTGATGACTCGCATGTCGACTCCTTCGTGCGACCGCAGCGCGCGATGCGCAGCTGCCGTCGCCCGCGCGGGATTTCCCCCAAACGGGCGCAATCATAGACCGGTTGATAGAGCGAGGCAAGGAAGCAGAGAGGCGGGAAACGGCGACCGCGTGTCGCACGCGCGAATGGTCCGTGCGCTCGTCACACCGGCGATGCTGCTCCCGCTGGGTTTGAAGCCCGCGACCGTCGAACGCACTGGTGCGCACGATTTTGACGCGGGTATTTAATCTGCGGGAGTCGGCGAGTTACGCGGCTGCCAGGTAGTGCCAGACCTTACCGGTCGACTTTACCTGGAACACGCCGCCTTCATCCGCGTGGAGAAAGTAATTTCCCTCGGGGATGCGGTTGGCATTGGCCGACTTAACCGAGCAGCGAGCCCAACGAGCTGGCCGGATACCGCGGCCGTGCTGCTTGACCTCGACTACCAAGTGAAGTCCGTAATTCACGCGATACTCGACGCCGGTGGGCCGAGTCGGTACTAGGCGTCCCGATCCTTTTCGTTTTTGGCTCATGGTGGTTCGATGCCGTCCTTCTATTTATAGTTTCTTGGATATGAGAAAAAATCCCCGTCTATAAGGGTGCCCTACTGCGGTGGTAGTATACATGAATAGGCGACTGTTTCGGTACAGTTTTAACATGTTTATTATGAAGGCGATAGGAAGTCACGCGGCCGGAAGGCGGTTTTTTCAGCGCGGAAAGGGAAGCCCCGCCCAGCCGAAAAGTTCGTGGTTGAGTGCCTGCACCAGGTCGGGGCGATCTTCGCCCGCGAGTCCGGAGTCGATCTCGTAGCCTTGCGTTTTCAGATAGTACGAAAGTAAGCGGTACGTCGGCCGAAATCCTTCCAGTTCAGCGGGATCGATGGTGATGACCTGGCCGGGAATCGACGGCATCAGCTCATCGCGGACGTAAACGGCGTCGAAACCGAAAAGCGCCCAGCGGTCGGCTCGTTTCTCAGAGCGATAGAGAAGGCGCGCGTGAGTCGAGAGCGTCCCGGCGACGCCTTGGATATTTACGGGAAGGTCGATGATTCCGGAAAGTGTGGCGACGGCCCGATCCCCACTGAGCGTGACGAGAATCGGACCGAGGCGATGCTTCGCGGGGACGCCGCGGCGGAACATGTCGATCGAACCGGTGACGAAGTCGGGGCCGGTGCCGCGGAACCAGCTGACGCGCACGAGCGAATCGGGCCAGAAACAGGTGCGCATGCGCTCCCACAGAGCGAGGTCGCGGCTCTCGCGTTCGCGACAGATGAGTTGGGCGATGGCGGTGATGTCGGCGCTGTCGAGAACGGATTGCGGAATCGTGGCGATGGCGACCTCCAAGAGGCACCGACGATATCAGGATCGCGGGTGCGCGTCGAGAGTGCGCATGAGGCGCGTCCGTGAGTCGATGAAATGGCGAAACGTAGTACGTTCGTACGTTTTCGCGATGGGAAGTACTATGCTGGCCAACCGCTTGCAGAACCGAGCCTTAGCGCGATAGTTTCGCCGGGTGATGGAACTTGGGGCAGAATTGAACATTGAAAACCGGCGTATTCGCTCCTACGCTCAGATCGTTTAGGAGGACCTAACCGTTGATGGACGCCCGAGGTGCCCGGCCGCCGGTGAGCTTTACCGTTGGCGAGGTCCAGTTCGGCCGCGGCGCGCCGCTCTTCTTGATCGCCGGACCTTGCGTGATCGAAAGCGAGGCGCATGCGACGTCCATGGCCGAAGAGCTGGCGAAGATCGCCCGGGCGGTCAAGGTGCCGCTGATCTTCAAAGCTTCCTACGATAAGGCGAATCGGTCGTCGGTGGCGTCCTTTCGCGGGCCCGGACTGAAAGAAGGCCTCCGGATTCTGGCCGCGATCAAGAAGCGGACCGGCTTGCCCATTCTGACCGACGTACATGATGTTTCGCATGTGGCGCCGGCGGCGGAAGTCTGCGATGTGCTCCAGATTCCGGCGTTTTTGTCGCGGCAGACGGATTTGCTGGTCGCGGTTGGCAAGTCGGGACGCGTGGCGAACATCAAGAAGGGCCAATTTCTTTCGCCCTGGGACATCGGCAATGCGGCTGAAAAAGTGGCCGGGACAGGAAACCGCAAGATTGTGTTGACCGAGCGCGGCAGCTCGTTTGGTTACCAGAATCTGGTTGTGGATATGCGCGGATTTCCAGTGATGCGCGAGCTGGGATATCCGGTGGTGTTTGACGTGACGCATTCTGTGCAGCTGCCGGGCGGGGAAGGGAAATCGAGCGGCGGGCAGCCGGAGTTCATCGAGCCGCTGGCGCGGGCGGGCACGGCGATCGGGTCGGACGGGTTGTTTCTGGAGATACACGACAATCCGGCGAAGGCGCTTTCCGACGGCACGAACGCGCTGGCGTTGGGGAAGCTTCAGCCGATGCTGGAACGAATACTGCGGATCGCGGCCCTGACGCGAGAACTGGACAACCGGAAATGAGCAAAGATGAGCGGGTGAAGATGGCGATCGAGGGCGCGAAACGCGTCTTCGCGGTCGAAGCGGAGGCCATTGCCGGGTTGAGCGAACGGCTGGACTGGCATTTCGAGAAGGCCGTCGACTTGATCTACCGCTGCAAGGGCCGCGTGGTTGTGACCGGACTGGGCAAGTCGGGGCTGATCGGGCGCAAGATTTCGGCGACATTTTCGAGCATGGGCACGCCGTCGGTGTTTCTGCACGCGGCCGATGCGCTGCACGGCGATCTGGGGATGCTGACGGAGGGTGACGTGCTCGTGGCGATTTCCTCGAGCGGTGAGACGCAGGAACTGGTGGATTTGATCGAACCGGCGAAGCGGCTGGGAATCGCGCTCATCTCGCTGACGGCCAAGCCGAATTCGCCGCTGGGCGGAGCAAGCGAGGTGGTTCTCGACATCAGCGTGAAAGAAGAAGCTTGCACGTTGAATCTCGCGCCGACCTCTTCGACGGCGGCGGCGCTGGCGATGGGCGACGCGCTGGCGGTGGTCGTGGCGGAGCGCCGGGATTTTCAGGAGCACGATTTTGCAGCGCTTCATCCGGGCGGACGGCTGGGCAAGAAATTGCGGCGCATCGATTCGATGATGCACACGGGCGAGGATATCCCGCGCGTGCTGCCGACGACGAAAATGCCGGACGTGATTTACGAGATGAGCCGCAAAGGGCTGGGCCTCACGGTGGTGACGAAGCCGGACGGGCGCGTGATGGGCATCATCACCGACGGCGACTTGCGGCGCGTGATGCAGCGGCGCAAGCAGAACATTCTGGCTCTCGCGGCGATCGACTGCATGACCAAGAAACCGGTGACGCTGCCGCGGACCGAGCTGGCCGCCTCGGCGCTGCGGCTGATGGAAGAGAGGAAAATCACGTCCGTCGTGGTGGTGGACAACGGCGGGCGGCTCGAGGGCATCGTCCACATTCACGATTTGTGGACGCTGCAGCTTTTCTAGCGCGGCTGGGGCACGTAGAATATCGGACAGTCCGCGACGGCTGTCATGACCGCGGGCACGGGCGCTGAGGGCCCGCCTCATGCCGATTCGCGAAGTCAAATTCCCCTTACCTGCGATGAAGCGCGCGAAGAGGATTCGCGTGCTGTTGATGGACGTCGACGGCACGATGACGCCAGGCGTGGTGTGCCTGCAGTCGTTCCCGGACGGCAGCGTGGCGGAAATGAAAGTATTCAGCGCGCACGATGGCGCCGGGATCAAGCTGGCAAGCATCATGGGAATCCGTACCGGGCTGATTACCGGGCGGGATTCGACAGCGACGGCGCGGCGGGCGCGGGAAGCGTCGATGGAATTCGTGATTCAGGGGCAGCCGAAGAAACTGGAATCGTACAAAGCGATCCTGGTGCGTGCGGGTGTGACGGATGAAGAGGTTGCCTACGTGGGCGACGACCTTCCCGATCTGCCGATCCTGGAGCGCGTGGGGCTTGCGGTTGCCGTCGGCGACGCGCGCGTGGAGGTGAAACGCGCGGCGCACTACGTGACGACGGTGGACGGTGGCAAGGGCGCGATCCGCGAAGTTGTGGAGCTGATTTTGAAGGCGCAAGGGAAGTGGAAGAAGGCGATTCCTCTGGCGATCGCGTGAAGCATGAAAGCGCCCGCACACTGGCTGGGCGATCGCGCGCACATCCTGTGGAACTCGTCTTTCGCGCAAGCCTCGGCGCCCGCTGACCCCCAAGAGCTGACCGGGCGGGAAAACGCGAGCTACACGATCGGCCTGCCGGACGCAGGGTTTTTCGTGAAGAAGGAACGCGCTGGCTGTATTTTAGTGCGCACGCCGTAGCAGGCAGAGCCGTCCCGCGACGGCGCATACGTCTGACCCGAATTTCTTGTCACGTCCGTCCGATTTGTCTGGTGGAAACCGCGAAACAGGGCCACACTAAGACAATGACAATACCCTCGCCACATTTGAATTCGCTACGGAGAAGGCAGCTGCAGTTCCCACGGGTGACTCGATGAGCCAGTCGATGTATATGCAGTACACGGGTTTCGAGTCCGGACTCCAAGGGCGCGAATACGGTTTTCAGGTGCGTTTCGCGGCCGAGGACGTTCGCGACTTCACGGTGACCATTTCGACCAAAGCCTTCGACTCGCGTCTGGTTCGCTTTCAGGACGCACCCGACGTCTGCTCGTTACGGTTGAAACGCGAGCTGACCGCCAATACGGAACTGCCTTCGAACACGAATTTCCAGATCACCGACAGCGAGCTGGAAGACTACAAAACCCGGCACAATACCAAGGTCGACAAGTGGAGGCAGCGTCCGGCCTAGCTGACGCTGTTTCGGAACAATCCCCGCACATTTTCCGCAACTCACCGTCGAGAACGCCCGCGAACGCGCTATCATGGACTATGAGCCTAGCTTACCGAATCGTTTTTGAGTGCCCGAACGGCCACAACATCAACTTCCAGAAGAAGTGCACCAAGCCGTCGCTTTCTGAGACCGACGCGGGCAAAATGTTCGGCAACGAAAAAATTTCCTGCGGACATCCCGACTGCGGCTGGCGCGGTAAAGCCTCCAACGCGAGACTTCTGCGGATCCTGCCGTTTAATTGGATTTTTTCGCCTGCGACCTGACGTCAGCGCCGCGACAGCGATGCAATCATTTCCGAGTCTAGGGGGCGCCCCGGGTTTGTCCCGGCCGCGTAGGAAGATTCGTTATGGAGCGGGCGACGGGAATCGAACCCGTGTCCGAAGCTTGGGAAGCTTCTATACTGCCATTGTACGACGCCCGCTCAGCTCTCTAGCTCATTGATTGTACACCACTAAGCGACCGCTCGTACAGATCGGCCATTTTCCATATTTTTCAAAATGGGGCAGAACTAGTTTACCTGTGCAAGGAGCAGCCGTTCGGTCCTTTTGGGCGAATCACGTAAGCCATGATCAGTCAGCAAGTTGAAAAGATCCTTCACAGATCAAATCGCGGCTCGCGATCAACATTCGAAGCCTGCGGAGCTTCGGATGACCGGACAATGGACAGAAGCCGACGTCCGTGTTGGACTGGAAGCGCAAACTGAGTTCCTGTGGGGTGCTTCGCGCTCTCATTGACAAAATATGACAACTCTGTTATAAAAAGACATCATGAAATCACAGGAATTCAAACAGGCACGTCAGGGCAAAGACTGGACGCAGGCGGAAGCTGCTGGTCATCTGGGAGTGACCCAGGCGTATTTGAATCTGCTTGAAAATGGGAAGCGGCGATTGACACCGCGATTGGTTCGCCGAGCGGTTTCTGTCTATGGACTATCACCGGAAGTTCTTCCCGTCGGGGAGGATTTTGTGCCGACCCAGACGAGCGATGATCAATTGGTGGAATGGTTGGTAAGACTCGAATATCCGGGTTTCGCTTACCTCAAAACGCATACCGCAAGGAAGAATCCGTATGAGGTCTTGCTTGCGGCGTTGGGACAAACAAGTCTCGATGGTCGTGTGGCGGAGGCCTTGCCGTGGGTGGCGATGAAGTATGGGCGGCCGGATACGTGGCTGGTTGAGACGGCCCGAAAATTCAATCTTCAAAACAAGCTGGGCTTTGTCGTCAGACTTGCGCGGCACGTGGCCGAGAAGCGGAACGACAACACCAGATCGAACGAACTCGGCAAGCTGGAAGCGATGCTTGAGGAAAGCCGTCTCGCGAAGGAAGGTTTTTTCTATCGTCCTCCTGTGACTGAGAGCGAACGAAAGTGGCTCTCAAAGAATCGCACGGCCGATGCGGCGCACTGGAACCTGCTGGCGGACATGCGGCCGGAACAGCTATCCTATGCCCGGTGAAACGTCCGGCGCTCAACTTCCTTCTCCCTGGAAGGATTTCCTCGGAGAGATCGACAGAGCGTTAGAAAGGCCACTTGAAATCCACTGCATCGGAGGGTTTGCGCTTGTCTTTTATTATGGTATCCCCCGCACAACCGGGGACATCGACTACTACACAGCCGTGCCCGCCGATGTCGATCTAGAGGCACTGGCTGGCTGCGATTCAGCCCTGCATCTGAAGTATAAGATCTACCTCCATCGCGTCACGGTCACAACTCTGCCGGAAGAGTACGAAGAGAGACTTTCCGAAATGGCGAGTGGGCAGTACGAACGGCTTAAGCTTCTTGTGCCTGATCCCTATGACTACATCTTGTCGAAGTTGCAAAGGGCCGGGTTGAAGGATTCAGACGACGCCTTGTATTTATTTCAAACGCGAAAACTACAAAGTAGAATTCTTCGTGAGCGGTATCATCGGGAATTGAGAAACTATCTGATCGGACCGCTCAAACAACACGACGAGACTTTGGAACGCTGGATCGAGATCTTCGAATCAGCGGCTTGACGCCGGTCGAATTTGGAAGCCTGAACCTATTGCGTTTTCTCGCAGAGAATGAAAAATGGCGCCAAAGCGGGCCGCCATTTTCCATCATTTTCCAACTAAGGCAAACGTCGCTGAAACAAGTGCCGCCAGTTCAGCGTGTTAAGGTGAATTGGAGAAAGCTTGGGAAGCTTCTATACTGCCATTGTACGACGCCCGCTCATCTTTGAAACCTCCGCATTATACCATCCGACACAGCCGCCTCAAGTCGCTTCTGGTCAAAACGGACCAGCATCCGGACCGGTTCGAATGGAATTTCGAAGCCTCCTGGCAAGTCCGCACCCAGCGTCAGTAGTAACGCTTCAATCCCAGTAGGGCGACGATACCCATACCGACCAGGAGTATGGACGATGGTTCGGGCGCCGACACCGGAGCTTCCGTGTAACCGAGCGATGTGATTCCGCCGAAACCGATATCGCCGGTACCCAGAATCCAAAATATTCGGGTCACATCCGTACTAAAGGTAAGGCTTTCCGCCCCGGAGAACGCTCCTGTGCCGGGTCCTGGGTCCGAGAATGTCTCAAAGGGCGCGCCGTTGGGGCCGTAGAATGTGACATTGAACGGTTCCGAGTCGGACGTGAATCCAAATGTGACGGCCGTTACCGGGATTGAAAACGATATGCTCCCGACGTCACTGTCAACGACGGGGTCGTCGGTTACTCCGGTGCCATCCGCGAAGGAGTAGTTGAGCTGCTCATTGAATTGGCCGCCCAGATTAACGACTCCGACAGAAGTGACCGTTGCCCCGTCCGGGTAGTACAGCGGTCCATATGCCGACTCATAGACGTCGGCTTTGGCTGGGCACACGAACAGTGCGAAGGCGGCCAGAGCTGCAAGTAGCTTGAGTGCCATTTCGTTCCCCTTTGTGGCAGAAAGTTGCACATCGCGGGTGAAAAAACGGCGGCTGGGGGCCGGGGCGCAGGATGTCACAGCACGTAAAGGGCCCCGAAGGTGTCGAAGCGAGTGAGAACTCGGCTGGCTCCCAGCCCCGGATGCCGGCTGTGCAGCGGTCGTATGGATCTTGTAGACCGGCCGTGGCGGCAGTCACACACCAGAAGACACGAATCTTCGCAAGCCATGAGCCCCCCTTGTCGCGGAACACGATGGCCGTACAGCAAGTTCCTGTCAGCGCCTAACGCATCGCCTGTATTCGGTTTAGGGCCATCTTGAAGGACCATCTCATCTCGTGTGTGGATTTACCGTCATGCAGGGAGTACGCGCATTGGACAAGGAGGAAGTTTATGCAAAAGATCCTACTACGTTCTTTATTGCTGGCATTCGTCATGTTGGCTGTATCGGTTCCCGCCTTTTCGCAGGTAGCTGTTGGCATCACGGTCGGATTCGCGCCGCCCGCAATCCCGGTGTACGACCAGCCGGCTTGCCCCGGTGACGGCTACTACTGGACGCCGGGATATTGGGCCTGGGATGCAGATTTTGACGACTACTACTGGGTGCCGGGCACGTGGGTCGAGCCGCCCGATGCGGGCCTGCTGTGGACACCGGGCTACTGGGGATGGAATGGCGCGGCGTTTGTTTTCACGGATGGATATTGGGGACCGACAATTGGTTTCTACGGCGGCATCAACTACGGATTCGGATATTTCGGCAACGGATTCGTGGGCGGGCGTTGGGATGGCGGCCACTTTTTCTACAACTCCGCGGTCTGGCACGTAGGTGGCGGCATCCACAACACCTATGAGGACAGGGTCACGATCGTCAACAACACGCATGTGAGCTACAACGGGGGCAACGGTGGGGTGAGTGCGCGTGCGACCGCTGCGGAAGAGGCCGCACGCAACGGGCGTCACGTGGACCCGGTCGCGGCGCAGCGGCAGCAGATGGACGCTGCGCGCGGGAATCAGAGCCTACGCGCGTCGGCCAATCACGGCAAGCCTCCGATCGCAGCGACGGATCGTCCGGGCGCGTTCAACGGCAACGTGGTGAAAGCCAAGGACGCCGGAGCGCCATACAATCCTCCGGCAGACCGCGGCGCGGCGGCCGCACGAGGTGCGAACAATGCGGCCGAGCGGTCGAACACGGAAACCTCGCGAGCGGGGCAACCGAACGCGATGACCACGAATCGGCCGGCGAACAACTCCGTCGTGCATCCGAGGGACCTGCCCGCGTATGAAAAACCCGCGGCTCCGAACACCGGCAACGCCAAGCTGGACCAGAAATACCAGCAGCAGCAGGAGAAACTGGCGCAACAGCAGGACAAGGAACGCCAGAAACTGCAGTCGCAACAGGACAAGGAACATCAGCAGTATCAGAAGCAGCAAGCTGACGAAACCAAGAACCAGACGCTTGAGCAGAAGCACACGCAGCAGACGCAGCAGCTGCAGCAGCGGCAACAGGCGGCACAGCAACACCTGCAGAAACGGCAGGCTCCGGCACATGCCGCACCGGCCGGGCACGCTGCTCCCGCCGAACCGCGAGAGAAGTAACGCGGCGGCGAACCACTCGGCGCACGGGCGGATTCCATTCCGTCCGCGCGTCGAGTTTTATTTTCAGGCTTGCCCTACTTGATTTCCGAATAATCCAGGTAGTAGCGGTGCAGGTCCGCGACGGTCATCTCGCCTTTGCGCACTTTGAGCGCCGTGGTGTCCGTACTGCTGCCCGATGACGTCAGCCACACCGTGTCCCCTGCGCGAAGGTCGGAAAGTTTCATCGATTTTCCCGAGTCGTCGACGAACGCAGTCTGGTCGGTCACCTTCACGAGCAGCGTGACTTCCGTGGGATATTTCAACAGCAGCTGCTTTTGCTGGAGGTCGAGTGAAGCGACGATAAAGAATTGCTCGCCTGCCGGGGTCTTTTTGACCGGGACAGTCGAATAGGCGCTCGCCGGCATCACCGCGTTTCCGCCTACTGCGGGCCTGGCGGCAATCGCCGTCCCTTGCGGGGCGGCGGCATGAGAAGGTGCGCCCGGAGCCGCTTCGTCGGGCCGAGCGCCATGGCGGCTCGTGTGAGCGGGCGGGGCCTGAGCCGCGGCGAAGATCGCGATCGCGCCGACCAGTACGGCCGAACGGGCAAAAACCTGAAAAGTTCTATTCATATCGAAGGGCCTCAATGGGATCGAGCCGGGCCGCCCGGCGCGCCGGATAATAGCCGAAGACAATGCCAACGCCTGCGGAGAAAACGACGGCGACAACAATCGAAAGAACGGAAACAACGGTGGTCCAGTGCAGCACGTTGGAGATGATCGCGGAAGCCACCATTCCCAGGGCGATTCCCGCAATCCCTCCCAGAGAACTCAGCACCAGCGCTTCGCTGAGGAATTGCGCCTGCACGTCCTGTTCGGTGGCGCCGACGGCCATGCGAACCCCGATCTCGCGGGTTCGCTCCGTAACCGACACCAGCATGATGTTCATGATGCCGATGCCGCCGACGAGCAGCGAAATCGACGCGATGCCGGCGAGCAGAAAGGTCATCACGAGCGAGGTAGCTTCAGCGGCTTGGGCCATCTCATTCGGGCTGCGGATGATGAAGTCGTCGTCTTCGCCGGGCCGCAGATGATGCCGCTGGCGGAGAAGGGCCGCGATGCTGTTCTGGACCTGGCTCATCGCTTGTCGCGACGTGGTGGCGACCATGACCATCTGCAACCAACTGATTCCGGAAATCTTTTTCTGAACCGTGGTGTAGGGCATGAGCAGCATGTCGTCCTGATCCTGCCCATTGCTATTTTGTCCCTTCGTCTGAAGAACCCCCAGGACGCGGAAGGGCAGATTCTGCACGCGGATGACCTGGCCGACCGGGTCCTGGTCGCCGAAAAGTTGCTGCGCGACCGTATTGCCGAGAACGCAGACGTTGGCGGCCATGTTCACGTCGCGATCGGAGAACATGCTGCCCTGAACGACAGGCCAGTTGCGAATCTGGGTGATGTCCTGTGAGGTGCCGTTTGCTCTCGTGAGCCAGTTCTGGTTGCCGTTCACGACCTGTACCGAGGCGCCGGCGATGGGAGAAATCATCGTGACATTCGGCACATGCTGCAGGATGGCGTCCGCGTCATCGTTGACGAGCGACTTCGTCGCGCCGTTACCCATGCGCACGCCGCCCGTGTTCACGCTGCCCGCGAAGACCATGATGATGTTGTCGCCGAGCGACTGGATCTGCTGCTGCACTTGCGCGCTGGCGCCCTGGCCGATGGCCACGGTGCAAATCACAGCGCCGACGCCGATGATGATGCCGAGCATGGTGAGCACGGTGCGGAGCTTGTTGCGCGCCAGGGCTCGCAGCGCGACGCGAATGATCTCTCTTGGATTCATGTTTCGATCCTTACCTGCCCTACCGCGGGCCTCCCGGTCCGCCGAATCCCGGCGGACGTTGAGTGACCGATGATCCCTGCCCAGGCGTGGTGGCGGCGATGACCAACGTGTCGCCCTCGTTCATCGGACCCGCTATCAGCTGCGTATTATTGTAGTCGGTGATGCCGATCTGAATCGCGACGGGGATCAGCTGCCTTTGATCGTCCAGCTTCCACACCACCTGCCAGCCGCCCAGGTGCGTGGTCGATGCGGCGCGCGAAATGTTGTACTGCTTGTAGAGATTTTGAAGGTCCTTCGCGGCAATCGGAGGCTTGAATGTCAGCGCCGGATTCGGAATTTCCAGCGTGTTTTTGACGTGTCCGGTGGGTATCGTCACATAGGCGGTTTCGCCCGGCAGGAGCTTCTCATCGGGATTGCTGAAATCGATGACCGTGTTGTAGGTCACCACGTTCTGCACCGTCGTGGGATTCAGGCGCACGGTGCTGACGCGGCCATTGAACAGGTCCGTGGGAAACGCATCAACGGCGAACGTAACCGGCGCCCCGACCTTGATGTTGCCGGTGTCGGATTCATCGGTTGCCGCGTACACCTGCATGCGCGTCAGATCCTGCGCCACGGTGAAGACGTTCGGCGCCTGCAAAGTGGCCGCGACGGATTGGCCGACGTCGATGTTGCGCGCGACCACGGTGCCGTCGATCGGCGAAATGATCGTCGTATACTTCAGGCTCGTTTCGGCGGCCTTCAAACCGCCTTCCATCGAAACGACATTGGATTGGGCCTGCGCCAGCGTCGCTTTCGCCTGCTCGAGCGTGGCCTGGGCCGACTGCACGTCGGCAACGGCTTGGCCCATGGTCGATTGCGTCAATTCATTGGCGTCGGCCGAAACGACGCCCGCCGTGAACAAATCCTGTGAACGCTTCGCGGTGGCTTGCTGATACTTCACATTCGCCTGCGTCTTCACCAGACCGGCCTGGTCGACCTGCACGTTCGCCGCGAGCGTGACAAGATTGTCCTGCGCGTTTTCGAGCTGGCCGCGCGCCTGCGTTACCTGCGCCTCGTAAATCGCCGGATCGAGCTGCGCCAGCACTTGCCCGCTTTTCACGCGTGTATTGAAATCCGCGAAAATGTACTGCACCGTGCCGGAAACGTAGGATCCGACCGAAACCGTCGTAAGTGCGTTGATGGTGCCGGTGGCCTGCACGGCCGCCGTGATATCCCCGCGCCGCACTGCAACGGTTGTGTACTTGGGTTCTTTAGACTTCGCGCGTGCGTAAGCCCACCAACCGAGGAGAATCACCAAACAGCTCGCACCGATAAAGTACGCCCGTCTGTGTTTCCGATAGGACTCTTTCAGAGACATGATTCTCCGATTGTGTGGTTAGAAGCTTCAAACAAACACGAGGCGCTTTGGCGGGCTACCTGTGTTGCCCCTGTAACTAAAGACGCGCGCCCCGCCTTCCAGGTTACCCGTGACGGCTCACAATTTTAGCCCATCTCGGACGATCCATTCGGCCTACGTTGGCCGCAAGCCTCCGTGCTAAAGTGATCCGCTCGAAAAGCTTGGGGAGGGGAAGTGGCGTACCGGGACCTGCGCGATTTCTTGAAAAAACTCGAAAAAGAGGACGAGCTCCGGCGCATTTCGTCGGACGTGGATCCGATTCTTGAGATTACGGAGATTTCCGACCGCGCCGTGAAGGCGGGCGGTCCGGCGCTGTTGTTCGAACACCCGCGCGGCTCGCACTTTCCCGCACTCACCAACCTGCTGGGCACCGAGCGCCGAATGAACCTGGCGCTGGGGGTCGACTCACTCGACGAAGTCTCCGGGCGGATCACCTCGATTTTGGATATGCAATCGCCGCAGGGGCTGCTGGATCGCGTCAAGATGCTTCCGAAATTGGCCGAGCTCGGCAACGTGTTCCCCAGGAGCGTGCGCAGCGGCGATTGTCAGCAAGTTGTGCGTACCGAGGGGTTTTCGCTGTTTGATTTTCCGATCCTGCAATGCTGGCCGCAGGATGGCGGCCGCTACATCACCTGGCCGATGGTGATCACCAAGAATCCGGAGACCGGCAAACGCAATGTGGGCTGCTATCGCATGCAGGTGTTCGACGGACAGACCACAGGAATGCACTGGCAAACACAGAAACACGGCGCAGAGCACTTCCGCAGTGCGCGCGCCCGGAATAAAGGTGGCCGGTTGGACGTCGCCGTAGCCATTGGTTCCGATCCCGCCACGGCTCTCGCCGGAATCCTGCCCGTGCCGCCGGATCTGGATGAATTTCTTTTCTCAGGCTTCCTGCGCAACGATCCGGTCGAGCTGGTGGCCTGCAAGACGGTCGATTTGGAGGTCCCCGCCAATGCGGAAATCGTTCTCGAGGGCCACGTCGATCTCGGGGAAATGCGCACGGAAGGTCCTTTCGGGGATCACACGGGCTTTTATTCTCTGGAAGGGCCGTATCCGGTCTTTCACGTCGATTGCGTCACGCACCGCAAAGAGCCGATCTATCTGACGACCATCGTCGGCCCGCCTCCGCAGGAGGACTATTTCATCGGCCACATGATCGAACGCGTCTTCCTGCCGGTGATGAAGATGCAGCATCCGGAAATCGTGGACGTGGCGATGCCGGCAGAGGGGATTTTTCAGAATCTGATGATTGTGTCCATTCGCAAAAGCTACGCGGGCCACGCGCGCAAGACCATGAACGCAATCTGGTCGCTCGGGCAAGCGATGTTCACGAAGGTCGTGGTAATCGTCGACCACGACGTCAACGTGCAGGACTCGCGCGAAGTGGTGTGGAAGGCTTTGTGCGCGATCGATCCGGAACGCGACATCACCTTCACGCTCGGCCCGGTGGACACGCTGGACCACGCCGCCCGCCGGCAGGACTTCGGTTCGAAAATGGGCATCGACGCGACCCGCAAATGGCCCGAGGAAGGTTTCAGCGGCCGCTGGCCCGATGAAATCAAGATGGACGCCGCCACGAAGCGGCGCATCGACGCGATCTGGTCGCAACTCAAAATCGCTTCCAGCAAAAATAAAGCGTAAGCCCGCCCGACCCCTCCGACAGCCCATATCCCCTAATTACAGGGCCTTTCAGGCCCTTCCTGTCCCTTCGACCGGGTTTTACCAAAAGCACACGCGGGCAAAACGTTGGTTGACAGTCTGTTTGGTGGATGCAATAAACGAATCACGGGGAGCGTACCGGTTCTATCAGTACTATCGGCATACGTTCACCAACTTCGCCCAAGGGGTTGAGGCGAACCAGAACCAAAGGGCAGCGGGTTCTTTACCAGCAAGCGTGCGAATCGGGAAAGCTGTGTGGAATCCTCCCTGCGAAGCGGGGTGGACGGAGATGCGAGAGGCCACGCGATGTTCAATCTGGGTAAAACGAAATCTTTAATTGGCCTGGATATAGGCTCGAGTTCGGTGAAAGCCGTCGAGTTGAAGAAAGTGAAGGACGGTTACGAGCTGGTGAGCTTTGGGATGGAGCCGCTGTCGCAGGATACCGTGGTGGACGGCGCGATCATGGATGCTCCCTCCGTCGCCGAAAAGATCATTTCGATTTTCGACGGCCAGAAAATCAAGGTCAAGGAAGTCGCTACGTCGGTTTCGGGCCATTCGGTGATCGTCAAGCGCGTCAGCATGCCGCTGATGACCGAAGACGAGCTCTACGACCGGATTCAGGCCGAAGCCAGCCAGCACATTCCGTTTGATATCGCCGACGTCAACCTCAGCCACCAGCTGCTGGAAGCAACCGAGAACCAGATGGACGTCCTGTTGGTCGCCGTCAAGAAGGACAAGATCCTGAACCACACCAACGTGCTGGCGCAGGCCGGCAAGAGCCCGATGGTGGTTGATATCGACGCCTTCGCTCTGCAGAACTCCTTCGAGGTGAATTACGAGCCCGATCCGTCGCAGGTCGTCGCGCTGCTCAACATCGGCGCCAGCGTCATGAACATCAATATCATTCGCGGATGGACGCCTCTTTTTACCCGCGACGTTTCCGTTGGCGGCAACCAGTACACCGACGCGCTGCAGAAAGAGCTCGACCTGAGCTTCGAGGACGCCGAGAAACTGAAGATGGGCGGCACGCTGGCGGGGGTGAGCGAAGAGCAGCGGACCGCGATCCTGCGCTCGGTTTCCGACATTCTGATTCTCGAAATTCAAAAGACTTTCGACTTCTTCCGCGCCACGGCCAGCGGCGAAAACATTCGCCGGATCGTGGTTGCCGGAGGGACGGCGCGGGTACCCGGCTTGCTCGACCTGTTGAAGGAAGAGTTCGCCATGCCGGTCGAAGAGCTCTATCCGTTTCGCAAAGTTGCAATCAATCCAGGGCGTCACGATGAATCTCAGCTTCGCGAGTTGGCGCCGCGCCTGGCAATCGCTGTTGGCCTGGCGCTGAGGAGCTTTGACACGCCATGATACGGATCAACCTACTGGGCCAAGCTCGTCCGAAGGCCGCCAAGCAAGCGGTGCCGCTGGAAGCAACGGTGCAAATCCTGTTCGCATGCGTGGCGGTCGGCCTCGCCGTGGTCATTCTGGGAATCAGCTATTACCAGCAGAAGCGCCAGTTGGATGAGACGCAGCGTCGCATCCAGGCCCTGCAAAACGAAAAGGCCAGCCTCCAGCAGGTAAAGGCCGATGTCGACAAGTTCGAGAGCGAGAAGAGCGTGCTGCAGCAGCGCATCGACGTGATCGAGACGCTGCAGAAGAACCGCAGCGGCGCACAGGACATGATGCAGATGGTAGCCAACACGGTGGTCCGCGTGGATTCGCTCTGGCTCACGTCGCTCGACCGCAAGGGTGATTCGCTCGTGATGGACGGCGAAGCCGGATCGATCAACGACGTGGCCAACTTCATCACCGAGCTCAAAAAATCCGGATACTTTCAGCAGGTCGAGATCAAGAACGCCAAGGAAAACGATCTCCTGCCGGGCGTTGAGACCTACGGGTTTGAAATGACTGTCAGCGTGGCGCCTGCGGCAACCGGTCAGCCTTCGACGCAGGCCACCAGCACCTCGCAACCGCCGCAACCCGCGGCCAAGGGAAGGAGCTAAGTCATGGCGACATCGTTCAGAGACTGGCCCTGGCCCCTGCAGGCCCTGCTGTACGTGGGTTTGACGATCGTTCTGGTTCTGGCCGGCTTCTACGTTCCGGGTTCGCCGTTGCAGTCAACCCGTACGCAGCTGGAGGACGCCCAGAATCAGGTAAAGCCGCTCGAGGCCGACGTGGAAAACCTTCGCGTCTACAAACAGCGGCGCGCCGAGCTGCAGACTGAAATGGACGCTTTGCAGAAGCAGCTGGCAACGCTTCAGACCATCGTTCCCGAGGACAAGGAAACCGACCAGTTCATTCTCATGGTTCAGCGGGCCGCGGTGAGCTCCGGAGTCTCGATTCGTTCGCTGATCGCCAGTCCGATCGCGCAAAAGCCTTTCTATTTCGAGATGCCCTTCGCCGTGGAAGCCGACGGTCCGTACTACTCGGTTCTGGACTTCTTCGCGCGCATGGGGCGCCTCTCGCGAATCATCAACGTGGGCGATTTGAAGCTGACGTCGCTGGCCGGCCCGACCAACACCGCCGGGAAGTTCCATCTGGCGGCCGGGACGACCGTGACCGGTTCCTTCACGATTACGACTTTCTTTACGAACCCCGCGGAGGCCGGTGCAGCTGCCACACCTCCACCGGCGGCGAAAAAGTAAGGCGACGACGATGAAAATGGCAAACATCTCGGCAAACCTGTTGGCGGTGATGGTCCTCGCGCTTCCTCTGGCGGTTTCAGTTGCGGCGCAGGATCAAGCTCCCGCGAACGGTCCGGCAATGAAAGCAGCGCCCGCGCATTCGGGAAGGGCCACACATCACGGGAAAGCTGCGGCTGGCAGAAAGACTGCCCCGAAGGCGAATCCGGAAGCGTCCCCTGCTCCTGCACCTGGGGCGGACGCGGCGGGCGGAACCGACGCCACGAAAACGGAGATGGTCGGCAAGCGCGACCCGTTCGCGCCGCTGATCAACGATAAGAAGGACACGGTTCATCTTCCGCCGGGCAAAGCAGGTTTGGTGATCGCAACGGTGCGCGTCGATGGCGCCGTGCGCTCGGGGAGCTCCATGATCGCTGTGGTGTCCAATCCGGAGCAGAGCGTTTACTTCATCCGGGAAGGCGACAAGCTGTACGACGGGGATGTGGAAAAGATCGGGCTGGACGGAGTGACGTTCAAAGAGAACTCGAAAGACGCATTCGGCAAAGCGGTCGAGCGAATGGTGACGAAGCGAATCTACGCGAGTGCAGGAGAGCAGCAATGAGGATCCTAAGTCGAGCATTGGGACTGAGCGCGCTGCTGGCGGCCGGTCTAATTTTGACGAATGGAACGCTGCGCGCGGCTGATGCGCCGGTGGTCCACGTGAAGGCGGAGGTCAAGGACGGCACGGTCCGGCTGCAAGCGGACGCCAACGCGCCGTTCGAGTACACGACCTATCGCCCGAGCGAAAGTCTCTACGTGCTCGACCTGACCGGCGTGTCGGCTGGCGACCCGGCGGGCGCGCGAGTAGTGGCCTCCGATCTCGTGAAGAGCTATCGGCTGATCACGTACGCTTCGGGAACGAAGCCGGTGGTTCGCCTCGAAATCCTGTTGGCAGAGGGAATTGAACCGAAGCTCGAGCGCCAGGGTACGCAAGACCTCACACTGCTGGTCGGGCGCGACACGCTCGCCGCGAAAGCGCCGGTGGCGGCTCCCCTGAAGGCTTCCCTGGTGAACGCGTCGGCCAAGTCGGCCGATCGAGCGCCAACTTCTCACCCTGCGATTCGTCAGGTTCACTTGTCGCAGAGTGGCACGGCCACCGAAGTCAGCATCACGGGTTCAGCGCCACTGACCTACAAATCCAGTCACCTGCAGAATCCCGATCGTCTGGTACTTGATTTTGCCGGCTCGCATTTGACCACCACCGAGAAGCAGATCGCCAGCAACCTCGATCCGGTCCGGGAGATCCGGCTGGCCCAGTTCACGCCGGAAATTTCCCGGGTAGTGATCGATCTCCGCCAGCCCGCTCATTACAACATTACGGGCGAAGGCAGCACGGTTACCGTTTCATTCGACGCTTCATCGCCGGCGGTTCCCACGACGGATTCGGCCACCTCGGTCGCTCCGAAGTCGGAAGCAGCGGCCACCGTTGCAGTTGCCGAGAACCCGGCCGTCAAGCCCCCGGACGTTCCGGCGCCGGCCGCCGCGCTGCCCGCTTCGCTGACGCGGAATTCGGCTCTCGCAACACCTGCTCCGCAGTCGGCGCAGGGATTGACCAGCGCCACACGCGCGTCGCTCGACACCGCAGCCCCGGCCGAGCCGGTTGCGGCGCCTGCCGCTGCGCCGGCACCGGTATCAGCTCCTGCCCAACCGGTCATGACGGCTTCGGCTCCCATGTCCCAGGCTTCCGCAACGGCGGCCCCGGTCGGCAAATATTCCGGCGAGCCGATCTCAGTCAACCTGAAGGACGTCGATCTGCGCGATTTCTTCCGCCTGATTCACGAAATCAGCGGCCTGAACGTCGTCGTGGATCCCGGCGTGAAGGGTAACCTGACGATCGTGCTCGACGATGTGCCGTGGGATCAGGCGCTCGACATCGTCCTCAAGAACAACGATCTTGATAAGCAGCTCGACGGCAACGTCCTGCGCCTGGCAACGAAAGAAACCCTGCGCAAGGAAGCTGAAGAGAATCGTGACCTGGCCAAGGCGCAGGCCGAGGCGGCGGACGTGATTACTACGACGCGCGTCCTCAGCTATGCGAAGTCGACCGACATGGCCACGACGCTCAAGAAATTCCTTTCGTCGCGGGGCGATATCATCGCCGACGATCGCTCGAACACGCTGATCATTCGCGACATTCCGTCGACGCTGCCGGTGATGGACAACCTCATCCGCCAGCTCGACCGCAAGTCGCAGCAGGTGGAAATCGAGGCCCGCGTGGTTGCCGCCAACCGCTCTTTCTCGCGTGAAATTGGTACCCAGTTTGGGTTTGCGGGCGCGAATCCGTAACGTTCCAATGTCCTGGGCGGCACCGGCGGGGTCGGCACCAGTCCGATTACCCGCGGCTCTGGATTGCCTACGCCTCCGATTGTCGTCAACAGCGGCGGGGGGGCGTCAAGCGGCAACTCCATCCCACTGAACTCCAACCTGCCGGCTGGCGTTCCGACCAGCGGCATCGAATATGCCTTCACCTCAGCGAACTTCGCCCTGGACATGATCATTACGGCGGCGGAGCAGAAAGGTGTTGGCAAGCTGCTGTCAAAGCCGAAGGTCATCACGCAGAACAATGAAAAGGCCACCGTCAAGCAGGGAACCAAGATTCCGGTTCAGACCATCGTCAACAATACCGTTTCCGTGCAGTTCGTCGACGCCGTGCTGGAGCTCGACGTGACGCCGCAGATTACCGCGGACGGGACGATCTACATGGACGTGAACGTCGAGAACGATCAGATCGACGGCTCGATTCCCCGCGTTCAGGGAATTCCGGCGATCGACACCCAGGAAGCCGAAACCAAGGTCACCGTCAACGACGGCGCCACCGTGGTGATCGGCGGAATCATCGTTACGCAGCAAACCACCAGCGTCCAACAGATTCCTCTGGTTGGTAGCGTGCCGGTCCTGGGCAATCTGTTCAAGCACACGACGGTGAACTCGACCTCACAGGAACTGCTCTTCTTCCTGACGCCTCGCATTCTGCCGAGCTAACAGCTATTCTGGCGGTGTGGCGATAAAGTCGGAAGCTGCGAAATTGAGCCGGAGCGGGCCCACCGATCGACTGGGCCGGCTCCGGCTTTCTTTTCCCACCATTGCTGCCGAAGCGGTTCTCGTCTCGCATCTTCCCAACGTCCGCTATCTTTGCGGATTCACGGGAAGCGCGGGCCTGCTTCTTGTCGATTCTTCCTCCGCCACGCTGTTCACCGACAGCCGTTACACCCTCCAGGCTCGCCAGGAGGTTTCGAGCGCACGCGTCCAGATCTGCAGGCATGGACTCATCGGGGCTGTCTGCGAGCTCCTGCGCGCCCGCAAAGGTCGTTCCCGCGTGGCGTATTCGGGGGCGATGACCGTGGCGCAGAAGCGGGTGCTCGACGCCGGGGTGGGCAGCCGCGTGCGCTGGGTGGACGACAGAGGCGCGGTGGAGAAGCTTCGCGCGATCAAGGACGCCGGGGAACTGCGGGTCATGCGGGAGGCTGCCGAGCTGATCAGCGCGGTATTCATGCGCAGCACGAGCGACATCCGGCAGGGAACGCCGGAACTGGCTCTGGCCGCCATCATCGAGAGCGAGATTAAGCGTCGCGGCGGCTCCGGGCCCTCGTTCGAAACGATCGTCGCCGCCGGCCCGCGGTCGGCGTGGGCCCATGCGCGCCCCACCCAACGGCCGATTGGCAAAAACGAATTGGTCGTCCTGGATCAGGGTGCTATACTCCACGGCTACTGCAGCGATATGACCCGCACGGTTTTCGCAGGCAAGGCGTCACAGAAGATTCGGAGCCTCTACACCGCGGTCCTGGAAGCGCAGGAAGCGGGCAAACAAGCCATTCGACCGGGAGTCACGGCTGGCGACGTGGACAGAGCGGCGCGAAACACCCTCAAACGAGCGAAATTGGACCGATATTTCACGCATAGCCTCGGTCACGGGCTGGGACTGGAGGTCCATGAAATGCCGCGCCTCGGCAAGGGCGAAAAGACGGTTCTCTACGAAGGCATGGTCCTGACGGTGGAGCCGGGCATATACGTCGAAGGCCTCGGCGGAATTCGAATCGAAGACGACGTCGTGGTCACCTCGACGGGTTGCCAGGATTTGACCGGGGCGACCCGCGATTTTCTCGAACTCTAAATGGCGAAGAAAACGAAGGCAGTACCGAAGGTGCGATCAAAGACGAAACCGGCCGGCGGCGCGGACCTAGGTGGAGTCGATCTCACGGATGTCGAGCGCCTGCTTGCGTTCATGGACAAGCATGGCCTGGAAGAATTCGAATACGCGCGCGGCGGCGTTCACATTCGGCTGAAGAAACCCGGAATCGCTACCGTCTCGATTCCGCGAGTCACGATGTCGCCCGAGCCGTCCCACGCGGCTGCGGAAGCTCCGCGGCCGGCAAGCCACGGCGCTGCGGCTGTCCGCAGCGACCTGCATGTGATCAAGTCACCGATCGTGGGAACGTTTTACAGCTCGCCCAGTCCGGGGTCTGATCCGTTCGTTACGGCGGGCGCCAAAGTCGAGGCCGGCCAGGTGCTTTGCATCATCGAAGCCATGAAGTTGATGAACGAAATCGAATCGGATGTGCCCGGCGAGCTCGTCGAGGTATACGCCGAGAACGGCAAGCCGGTCGAATACGGGGAACCGCTCTTCGGCATCCGCCCAAGCGGGAAGAAATAGCTCGGCTCCCGGACCCCTGAGCGCCGTTGCCAACGCCGGCCCAAACGCAATGTTCCGAAAAATCCTGATCGCCAACCGAGGGGAAATTGCACTGCGCGTCCTTTCCGCGTGCAAGGAGCTCGACATCCGCACCGTCGCGGTCTATTCGGAAGCCGATCGTCACGCGCTTCACGTTCGTTTCGCCGACGAAGCCATCTGCATCGGACCACCGCGCAGCAGCGACAGCTACTTGAATATCCCACAGGTGATCAGCGCCGCCGAAGTGGCTAACGTCGACGCGATCCATCCCGGATATGGCTTCCTGTCGGAGAACGCGAACTTCGCCGAAGTCTGCGAAGCGTCGCACATTACCTTCATCGGCCCGTCGCCGGAAATGATCCGCATGATGGGCGAGAAGGACCGCGCGCGCAACGAAATGAGAGCCGCCGGCCTGCCGATTATTCCTGGTAGCGATGGCGCCGTGCCGGATGAAGACGCCGCCAAGCGCGTGGCCGCCGAAATCGGTCTGCCGGTGATGATCAAAGCGGTCGACGGCGGCGGCGGGCGCGGCATGCGCATGGTTCGCACGAAAAAAGAATTGATCCCGATGTTTCAGACGGCGCGCACGGAAGCCCAACAAGCCTTCGGCAGCCCCAACGTCTATATGGAGAAGTTGATTGAGCATCCCCGCCACATCGAATTTCAGGTGCTCGGCGACAAGCACGGCAATGTGATCCACCTCGGCGAGCGGGAGTGTTCTCTACAGCGCCGCCATCAGAAGGTACTCGAGGAATCGCCCTCTCCCGCGCTCGATCCGGGCACGCGCCATAAAATCGGCAAACAGGTCGTCGAGGCTCTGGCGAAGGTCGGCTATTCGAATGCCGGCACGGTGGAATTTCTGCGCGACGCCAACGGGGACCTCTACTTCATTGAGATGAACGCGCGTATCCAGGTGGAACATCCGGTCACCGAGATGGTCACGCAGGTCGACCTGGTGAAGGCGCAGATTCGCATTGCCGCCGGGGAAACGCTCGACAGTGCCGTCGGCAAATTCGACTTCCGGGGCCACGCCATCGAATGCCGCATCAACGCCGAAGACCCCGAAACATTCGTTCCATCGCCCGGCCACATCACGGCGTTCCGCGTTCCGGGAGGCCCGGGCATTCGAATCGACACCTTCGTTCACGCCGACGCCGTCGTGCCGCCGTACTACGATTCGCTGATCGCAAAACTGGTCGCGCACGGCCGCGACCGCCAGGAAGCCATCGCCCGCATGCACGGCGCCCTTGACGGCTTTATCGTCGAAGGCATCAAAACCACCATTCCGCTCCAGAAACGCATCCTGGTCGAACCCGACTTTCTCGCCGGCAAATTCGACACGCATTTTCTCGACCGTCTCACGGCCAAATAGAAGCGGCGTCCGGCAGTTTCAGGAGCAATCGTTTGTTCCCAGCGCTCTACGCGATTCTCGATCCGCACTTGTCGGACACGACCGTCAGCGATCTCGCCAGGCAACTCGCCGCGGCCGGCGTAGACCTGATCCAACTCCGCGACAAACAGAGCCCTTCGTCTCACATTTTCAACGTCGCCAGAGAGCTGGCGTCGATCCTCGGATCCACGAGCACCCGTTTCATTGTCAATGACCGTCCCGATATCGCCGCTCTAATCCAGTGCGGCGGCGTCCACCTGGGCCAGCAAGACCTGCCCGTTCGAGACGCACGAAAAATCTGCGGCCCCTCACAATGGGTAGGTGTTTCGACACACAATCTCGAGCAATTGCGCCAGGCGGACCAGACTTCAGCGGACTATATAGCCATAGGCCCGATCTTCCCGACGTCGACGAAAAAGAATCCGGATCCGGTCGTCGGGCTGGATTTCATTCGCGCCGCGCGCGCCAGTACGCACAAGCCGCTCGTGGCGATCGGCGGCATCACTCTCGAGAAGTCCGAAGATGTCTTTCGGGCGGGCGCGGATTCGGTGGCGATCATCCGCGATCTGACGGCGGCGAAGAATCCGGCCGCGCGGGCAAGAGAATTCCTGGCGATTGCGGAAAAATCGCGGACGACACGCGGCTAGACCTCGCGTCCACCAAATGGCAAACACGGCACCGATGATCGAACCCTCCAGCGGCCACGACGGCGAGCTGGTAAAAGGCCTCGGCCTGTTCGACTCGACGATGATCGTCGTCGGCTCGATGATCGGCTCCGGTATCTTCATCGTCTCGGCCGACATCGCGCACCAAGTACAAAGCCCTGGCCTGTTGCTCGTTGTATGGCTCGCGTCGGGTCTCATCACCCTGATCGGTGCGCTCAGCTTTGGCGAGCTTGCCGCCGCCATGCCCCATGCCGGCGGCCAATACGTTTACCTGCGCGAATCCTGTGGCCCCGTTTTCGGTTTCCTCTACGGCTGGTCGATGCTGCTGGTAATCGAAACCGCCACGATCGCCGCCGTGGCGATCGCCTTCGCGAAATTCTCAGGGGTCCTCGCGCCATGGTTCTCGGCCACGATCTGGATACGGAAAATCGGCACCTTCGGTCCGTGGAATCTTTGGTTTGGTCAACTCGGACCCTACAACGTCGGCCTGAACCGCCAGAACCTGCTGGCGATCCTGTCCATCGTGCTGCTCACGTGGATCAACACGCGCGGCCTGCGCATGGGGAAGATCGTCCAAAATATCTTCACCGTCGCGAAGACCATTTCGCTCGCCGGGCTCGTCCTGCTGGGCATCGTGTTGTCGACAGTTGCGGCGCGCACGGCGAACTTCACGGGTTTCTGGCGCAATGCGGGATGGTCCACTCTGCATCCGTATCCGCCCGACCACTCCACGTGGATGATCGCTACGATCACATTGGTGGGTGTTGCCATGGTCGGTTCGCTTTTCGCCATGGATGCGTGGAACAGCGTCACTTTCACCGCTGCCGAGGTAAAAAATCCCGGCAGAAATCTTCCGGTATCGCTCGCCCTGGGGACGGCCATCGTGGTCGCGCTCTATACGCTCGCCAACGTCGCCTATCTGCGCGTTCTCCCTCTTTCCGGCGATCCGAACGGCATCACCGCCATCTCGCGAGGCATCGAATTCGCCGCCGAAGGCCGTGTCGCCACAGCCGCCACGCAGGTGATCTTCGGGCCGGCGGGCGCGGCACTCATGGCGATCGCCATTCTCGTCTCGACCTTCGGTTGCAACAACGGCCTGATTCTCGCTGGCGCCCGCATCTACTACGCGATGGCGAAAGACGGACTGTTCTTTCGCTCGGTCGGCACCGTGAATCGCCATCACGTCCCGGCCGTTGCGCTCACGGTGCAGTGCGTCTGGGCTGGCCTCCTGTGCCTGTCGGGCACCTACGGCCAGCTGCTCGATTTTCTGATCTTTGCGCAGCTTTTGTTCTACATCCTCACGCTCGGCGGGCTGTTCATTCTGCGTGCCAGACGCCCGGACCTGCACCGACCCTACCGCGCCTTCGGCTATCCGATCCTTCCGGGGCTTTACATCGTGATGGCAGGATTTCTCGAAATTCAGTTGTTGCGGTATAAACCACAGTACACTTGGCCCGGCCTGATCATCGTCCTGCTCGGTCTGCCGGTGTACGGCCTTTGGAAGCTGGCAGGGAAGCCGGCGTCTGTTTCGTAGCCTCACCCCGCAATCGGATTTGCAGTTGTCTTTCTCGTAAGGGAGAACCCGGGAATGGGTAGTGCACTGCTTGCAAAAAAGCCGATGGATTGGCTGCTGAACGAAGCCGTCGATTCCGGCGAACACACCCTGAAACGCTCGCTCGGCCCCATATCGCTCACAGCTCTGGGCGTGGGCGCCATCATTGGCGCAGGCATCTTTGTCATGTCCGGCCTCGGCGCGCACTACGCGGGCCCGGGGCTGATGCTGTCGTTCGTGATCTCGGGCCTGGGGTGCGGATTCGCGGGGCTCTGCTACGCCGAATTCGCCGCGCTGATTCCGCTGGCCGGCAGCGCCTATACCTATTCGTACGCTGCGCTCGGCGAGCTATTCGCCTGGGTCATCGGCTGGGATCTCACGCTTGAATACGCCATGGGAGCGAGCACCGTTTCCTCGGGCTGGTCCAACCACTTCATCGAATTTCTCAACATTTTCGGTCTGAAAATGCCGCTCTGGCTCGCCTACGACCACTGGACCGCGCTCCGCACCGCGCAGGGAATCGTGGCCCGGCAGATGGCTCATTCATCCGACCCCGGATTGGTCGCCGGCAGCCAGGCCTTCCTGAATCGAGTGGGCGACCTCATCGCCGCGCAGTCTCCCGAGCTCGTTCGGCGAGCGCACGACCTGGTTGGTGCGCCGCATCTTTTCGGCTTCGAGATCGGCTTCAACCTCCCTGCATTTGTCATTGCGCTCGTGATTACAGCGGTCCTGGTGGTGGGAATCAAGGAAAGCGCCCGTTTCAACGCCACGATCGTCATCATCAAGGTCGCGGTGGTCCTGTTCGTCATCGCTCTGGGTGCCCACTACATCCATCCGTCGAACTGGGGCCACGACTGGCAGTCATTCGCGCCCATGGGCTTTTCCGGCATCGGCGCCGGAGCGGCTTACATATTTTTCGCCTACATCGGATTCGACGCCGTGTCCACGACCGCACAGGAAGCTCGGAACCCGCAGCGCGATCTCCCGGTTGGAATCCTGGCTTCGTTGGTCGTCTGCACGATTCTGTACATCCTCGTCGCCGCAGTGCTTACGGGAATGGTGCCCTGGAGGGAGGTGAACGTCGAAGCGCCGCTGGCAGTGGCGTTCCTGGATCGGGGATTGACGAAAGCTTCGTACCTGATTACCGCCGGCGCTCTGGCCGGATTGACCAGCGTGATGCTCGTCATGCTGCTGGGGCAGACGCGCGTGCTCTATTCGATGGCTTGCGACGGCCTCCTGCCGCGCAGCTTCTTCGCCAAAATTCACCCGAAGTTCCGCACGCCGTACAAAACCACCATTCTCGTCGGCCTGCTCGCCGCAATCGTGGGTAGCCTAGTTCCGATCGACGACATCGGTAAAATGGTCAACATCGGCACCCTGTTCGCCTTCGTCCTGGTCTGCATTTCCGTGATGGTCTTGCGCAGCACGAATCCGACCCAGCCTCGCCCGTTCCGCACGCCGTTCGTGCCCGTGGTTCCCATTCTCGGTATTCTGTTTAATGGCTACATGATCTACAAGCTGGGCTGGATCAATTGGGCGCGATTGTTCATCTGGCTGGGCATCGGTCTGGTCGTGTACTTCTCCTACAGCCGCCACCACAGCCGTGTCCAAAAAAACGACCGCTACGCCCAGTAGCGCCCCCGTCCCAGGGGCGTTTTTATGGGAATGCTTCGCAGCAACGGGCCCGCGAGGTCGATAGTGAAGCATTACATAATCGCCCGCCTGCACTGCCGTCCATGCTAAATTTCGGTTTCCGGGCCGGAGTGTGGTCAAAATCCGCCCAGTCCCGAACCTTCGATGAGCCCGATCTCCGCGCGGCGTTTCATGCTCTTCGTCAGGCGAACCTCGCCGCTTGACCGCGTTGCCGCTGCCCTGATCGTGCTTTATGGCGTCGCGCGGATCCTGCGCGCTTTCGGCGTGCTGATTCCAGACTCGACCCTCCTCGCCTTCGCCGCGGTGATCTATTTCCTGGTGCACCTCATCCCCTGGTTCCGCAGGCGCGTGCTCTGGAGTTTGCGCAACCGCCTGATCGTGGCCTACCTGTTCATGGCCGTCGTCCCGATCCTGCTGCTGGTCACCATGATCGGCGTCGCGACATATCTCTTTTATCTCCAGCTCGGTGCACACCTGCTGAACGACGCCGTCGAGCAGCGTTCCAACGTAATCGACACGGACGCCGAAACAATTGCCGCCGCCATCGAACGCCAGGCCTCCCACGCAAACACCGCTGTCGGTCCCGGGGTGCTGACCGATCCCGCCATCGCCGGCCTCATCGCGGACGAGCAGGGCGAATGGCCGGGAATGGCCGTCTGGATCAATCGTGGCGGACCGCTTCTCGCACTGGCGGACGGCAAGCGCTACGCCGGCCTCATGGCCTATCGCGACCGGCTGTCCTTCGTCGCCGCACAGCGGCGCAGCATCCCGGCTGGCGAGTTCACCGTGCTGGTGGTCGCGCCTGTGACTTCGGAAATCCTCGATGCATTTCCCGAAGAGCTGGGGCCGATCCAGATGATCCTGATGCGCCCGGCGGAGTCCGGCTCACCTCGCGGCTTTTCGCTTGAAATCGACGGCAAGGCCTACGTCACCAGCGAGCAGATCGCCAGCTCCCGGCGCGTTTTACCGATTTCACCGAGCTGGTCCGATCCCCACCTGGTCGGTGGTTCGACCCTCGATGTTCTGGACGTACAGGAGTTGGGAAAAGATACGCCCAAGGAGCCGGTACTGGTTTCGTTCTGGCTGCGACCGATGATGGTGAACCGGGGACTTTTCAAATCGACGGGGGCGATTGGGCCGTACCTGCTCGTGATACTGGCGGCGGCAGGCTTTGTGTTCATAGTCCTGGAAGTCGGCGCGCTTGCGACCGGCACGATCCTGACCCGCACCATCACGCGTTCGATCGGCGACCTCTACGACGCCACTCTGCACGTGCGCCGCGGCGATTTCAGCCACCGCGTCCGGGTGTTGAACCAGGATCAGCTCGGCTCGCTGGGCAATTCGTTCAACGAAATGACAGGCTCGATTTCCGAATTGATCGAGGGCCAACGTGTCCGTCAGCGATTGGAGAATGAGGTCGAAATCGCGCGCGGCGTCCAGCAACAGCTTTTCCCGCAGAGTATTCCGTCGCTTCCGGGCCTTGAGCTCGCCGCCGTCTGCCGCCCAGCGCGTACCGTGAGCGGCGACTATTACGATTTCATACCGCTCGGGAAGAATCGCGTCGGCATCGTCCTGGCCGACATCAGCGGGAAGGGAATTTTCGCCGCGCTCTTGATGGCCAGCCTGCAAGCCGCTTTGCGCAGCACCTCCGCGCTGGAAGAATGTGCGGGCACGGCCGCCATCGTCTCACAGCTTAACAAACATCTTTTCCGCAATACGTCCGACGATCGCTACGCCACGCTTTTTTACGCCATCTACGATTCCGACGCCAAGACGCTCACCTACACCAATGCCGGTCACCTCGCCCCGATCTTCATGAACCACGGTCCTGTCCAGGCGCTCAACGAAGGCGGCACCGTGGTCGGCCTGTTTGAAGAAGCCGAGTATGTCGAGCGCACTCTGAAGATCGCTCCCGGCGCGCTGCTGGTTGTTTTCACCGACGGTTTGACCGAGCCAGAAAGCGCCTTCGGCGAGGAATTCGGTACCGAGCGCCTGAACGCGGAAGTCATGCGGCAGCGGGACGCAAGCCCCGAGCGCATCGCCGAAAACCTGGTGGACGCCGCCGAACAATGGGCCGGAACGGCCGACCAAGCCGACGACATGACCGTCGTAGTCGCCCGAATGGGCTAGTCAGCGAGCAGGCCGTTGTCTGGCGGCTCGCCCGTTACCGGGCGACATGGGGATCGGGAAGAAGCAACGCCCACAGGCGTCCACGATTCAAGTGAGACGCAGCTCGGCTGATCTCGACCCGATCGGAAAGGCGCTCAAACCCGGCAGAAGTGCCATGTGGATTGTGTCTGCCGGTGCGATTTCCCGGGGAGCGCCGAACCGAGTTTTGGGCGTCTTTGAGCCAAGCCCGCAGCCTTATACTGAGTCCTCAATGAAGATTCTCACGGCAGCAGAAATGAAGGAAGTCGATCGGCTGACGACAGCGCGCGATGGTGTGGCGAGCCTCGCGCTGATGGAAAACGCCGGACGCTGCGTTGCTGAATTCGTACAGCAGCGTTTTCCGAATCTGGCGCCGCGCAGAATCATTGTCCTTTGCGGGAAGGGAAATAATGGCGGCGACGGCTTCGTGGTCGCGCGCCACCTCCGCAAGATGGGCGCGAAGCCCGAACTCTATTTCATCAGAAATCCCCGGGAAGCCAAGGGCGATGCTGCGACGAATCTCCATCGCTGGAAAAAGATCGGCAAGCTGCAGAATGACAGCGCCCTGTCTCCCGAGTTTTTCTCGAAGCTTCCGCGGGGCTCGATCGTCATTGACGCGCTACTCGGCACCGGCGTACGCGGTTCTGTCGATGGCCGCCTGCGGGAAATCATAAGCGCCGTGAACGAGCGGGAGCGCGGCACCTTGGTGGTTTCCGTCGATATTCCCAGCGGAGTTCAGGCCGATAGCGGGGAAGTTGAAGGAGCCGCCATCGTCGCGGACTACACGATCACTTTCACAGCGCCTAAGCGTGGATTGGTCGACCGCGAAGGCGCACATCGCGTCGGCTCGCTCGAAGTACGGCAAATCGGCTCGCCCCCCGAATTGATCGAGGAGATTGGAAAGGGCAAGCTTTGCTGGAGTGAGGCGGCCGAATTTGCGCCGTTCGCGATTCCACGCAAAGCCGACGGCAACAAGGGCGATTACGGCCACGCGCTCGTCGTCGCCGGCTCGGTGGGTAAAACGGGCGCCGCGGTCCTCGCTTCCTGGGCTGCATTGCGCGCAGGCTGCGGGCTTGTTACGGTCGCCACTCCGGAACCGGCGCTGCCGATCATCGCTGCGCGCACGCCTGAGGTCATGACCGAGCCGCTCGCGGCCACCCGTGCCGGCACGGTGTCGGAGAAATCTCTCGAAGGCGGCCTATTCGCCAGGCTTTTGAAGGGAAAGCGCGCCCTGGCGATCGGCCCGGGCCTTTCGACGCAGGACGAGACGCAGGATTTCGTGCGCAAAGTCGTCCACAATCGGTCGGTTCCGATTGTTTTGGATGCCGACGGTCTGAACGCGTTTGCCGGCCGCGCACCGGAGCTGAAAAACGCGGCAGGTTCTCTGTGCGTCACGCCGCATCCTGGCGAGATGGCCCGACTGCTGGGCTCGACGGTGAAAGAAGTGCAAGCGCGCCGCGTCGAATTGGCTCTGAAAGGGGCGTACGACTGGAATGCGGTCGTAGTTCTCAAGGGTTCAGCGACCGTGGTGGCATCGCCAGATGGAACAGTTTTCGTGAATTCGACCGGAAATCCGGGAATGGCCACCGGGGGAACCGGCGACGTGCTCACCGGCATCCTCGCCGGGCTCACGGCGCAGTTCGGCACATCCGACTGGCTTCGCGTGATTGCCTTCGGGGTCTATCTGCACGGGCTGGCGGCGGACATCGGCTACGCCGATGGCGGTGAAGCACCCCTGTTGGCATCGGATCTAATATTCGACATTCCCAACGCCTATCGGCGGTTTTATTTCGAGTGCGGCCGTGGTTAGCCGCGAAATCGTCACACACTCGTTCGAAGAGACGATTCGCTGCGGGCGCGAACTCGGCGCGACGCTGAAGCCGCCCGTGCTGGTTCTGCTATCCGGCGAGCTCGGGGCGGGCAAAACCACGCTGACGAAAGGAATGGCCAGCGGCCTGGGGGCCGCGAACGAAGACGAAGTCACCAGCCCGACGTTCACGCTGGTTCATAAATACACGCGCGGCGCTCCGGTGTATCACGTCGATTTATACCGTATCGGCGATTTTCGCGATTTCGAAACGCTGGGTCTGGAAGACGTTTTCGCCGAGAAGGCCGTCGTAATCGTGGAGTGGCCGGACCGGTTCAAGCTACGCACCGAATGGCCCGTGGTGCGCATCAAGCTCGAGCACGTGGCCGAGGACACTCGGCGAATTACGATCGACGATCCGGTTGCGAACTCGGACTTGAGACCTACAGTCCCATGATGTGGAAACCGGCGTCGACGTAAATCACGTTGCCGGTGACGCCGCGGCCGAGATCGCTGCCGAGAAAGACCGCGGTATCGGCCACTTCCCCGGTCTCCGTATTGCGGCGCAATGGCGCCCGCTGCGCGGAAATTTCAAGCATCTTCGAGAGATCCTTCACGCCCCGCGCCGAAATCGTCTTGATAGCGCCGGCGGAAATCGCGTTCACACGAATTTGGTTCGGGCCGAGTTCGCTGGCGAGGTACCTCACCTCGGCCTCCAGCGCCGCTTTCGCCACACCCATAATGTTGTAATTCGTTACCACGCGCGTCGAACCGAAATAGGTCAGCGTCATGATTGCGCCGCCGTTGGTCATCAGCGGCGAGAGTGCCTTCGAAATTGCCACCAGTGAATACGCGCTGATATCGAGCGCCAGTTGAAATCCTTCGCGCGACGTTTGCAGGAAAGGTTGGTTCAGCTCTTCATGCTTCGCGGCCGCCAGGCTGTGAACCACCACATCCAGCGTGTGTCCGGCCGATCGCAGGCCCTCGGCCAAATGATCGATGTCGTCCTGTTCCTGCACCTCGCACGGGAAAAATCCGGTGGCACCCAGCTCGCGCCCCAGCTCTTCGACCGCGGGCTTGGCGCGCTCGTTTTGATATGTGAGCAGAAGCTTCGCGCCCTCGCGCGCAAACGCCTGCGCGATGGCATACGCGATGCTCCATTTATTCCACACTCCCAGAACGATGGCCGTTTTGCCTTGAAGTAACTTAGACATGGCGAGTATTTTACCCGCAATTGTTCCGTTCGCGATCGTCTTCATTGCGACCCAAGGCCTGGGACAGGTCCGCGGTGGCAGGCACGCCAGGCCCCGGCGCCGCGCTCAAGTGACCTCAAATGTATGCCTTGCGGGACCGGGACGGTGGCGATGGCTGACCGGCCGGAGAGCGCGAAAGTCGGAAGTATCGCCATGGGACAGTATCACTTTCGCGCCGTTCCATTGCGCCTTCGATTCATCGTTCGCTACAGTGAAAGCTTACCGTCGACACGCCCGTCATGCCGGAAACACATATCGCGCCGCCACCTGCCCATCCCGCGAGGATGAAGCTGGAACCCTATGTAGCCGAAATCCGGCTGGCCAACCTCACGCTTGGCATCGACAACATTCACTACGACGTCTTCCTGAGCCCGCGATTTGTCGAATTCAGCCGTAAGTATCTGGGAGACCTGGTGCGTCAGGCGGTCAACGTCAATCTGCTCTACGGCAAAGAAAAAGAACGAGACCGCAAGCAATCCGGCTCGCCCGAGCACGCCGCGTTTCGCAAGATGCTCACGGAAATCCTGCAGGAATCGATCACGCGCGCGAAATTCATACAGTCGGTTGAAACCGACGTGCTGCACCACCTGGCGCTGCTGAAGTTCATCAGCCAGGAAACGGGCAACCAGTTCTCGAGCATTCTGGTCGAGTGCAAGGACTGGATCCGGGGGCGCGGCGAGCTGTTTGAACACAGCGAGCAGGCGCACGTGATGCGCTCGAAGATCTCCGATCTGCAGGCGGACCGCAAGAATGTGATCCGTCAGGTCGGTGAAACTCTTTGCCGCGTCTGGCGCGAAGTGGAAGAGGGGACCATCGCCAAAACACGCCGTGCGCTTTTCGGGGAGGAAAATCAGGACGCCTATCCACTGCTGCAGAACCGGTTTCTATTTGTCGAAGGCGGCAACGACGATCCGTTTTTCCTGGAGCATTACGTCCTGCTTGGCAATTTCGTCAACGACCCCGACCGCTTCGAGACCTTTGACGCGCTGCTGCTGGAGTTCGTCCGCGACTACGTGCTGGCCGGTGACAGCTCGGACGATCTTTCCAAGGCGCGCAACAACCACGAACGATTGCTCGAGCGGGCCCGGGTCCTGCGCTCGGAGATGGCGCGCATCGAGGCGGAACTCGAGGACGTGGCTTCGCGCGCAGGGGATGGCGAAAGCGGTTTCCCGTCCCTATTCAAACGGAAGCCTGCGGCCGGCGCCGAAGCCCGGGCGCAGATTGACGAGCTCCGCCACAAGTTGGCGGGCCTTGAGAAAAATCTCGAGGACCTCGACCCTCAGATCGTCGCCGCGAAGCAGCGCCTGGAATTCCTGACCGAGGAGCTGCAAAGCCGCCTCGGCGATTACTTGAGCCAGCCCGCAAACGCACATCGGCTTTTCGATCCACATTCGGTACCTGGCGAAACGGCCGGATCGGATGGCG
This sequence comes from Candidatus Acidiferrales bacterium, assembly GCA_049696975.1. Classification (GTDB taxonomy): domain Bacteria; phylum Acidobacteriota; class Terriglobia; order Acidiferrales; family UBA7541; genus Palsa-295. The sequence continues at coordinate 41,465 of JBAVUW010000149.1, forward strand.
AAACCCCGGCAGCAACGCGCGGGAAGCTTCTGGAAGAATGGGTGCACCGGCTGGAGGAGCGCGATCTGCTCTTCCACGTGCTCGCCAGTTACGAGATGCGCAAGATTTCGTCGGATTATTGCCCGCCGGTCCACCTACAGC
>JBAVUW010000150.1:0-24083 GCA_049696975.1 Candidatus Acidiferrales bacterium
GGCCGGGAGGGCTCAAACACTCGCATCGGAGCTGGCGCCGGCCTAACAACACTCGCCGCCGCGGGCTGCTGCTTCCCCAGTGGCGCCGCATCCGGATCCAGCCGCGCGGCAATGTCCCCCAGCGAACACCGCTGCTGCGGGTCGCGCCGCAGACATTGCTTCGCAATATCGCCGAACGGCGCGGGCATTCGCGGCAACTGCGGCTCTTCCTGCCCCTTGAATTCCCACTGCGGCAATCGCTGCGTCAGCACCTCAACCAGCGTCACGCCCAGCGACCAGACATCGCCTGCAGCCGACGCCCCGCGCGTCCCCGCTTCCGGCGCATCGTAGGCGGTCGGCCTGCCACGACCGATCGCCGGGTTCCGCGCCGCACAGATTCCATCACTTGAAATCTTCAAGTGCTCGCCCACCGCAGTAATATTCGACGGCTTCACGTGCCCGTGTACGAGCCCTTTGCCATGCAAATATGCCAGCGCCTCCAGCGTCGGCCGCAACATTTCTCCGGCCTCGGCTGCCGTCAGCGGCCGCACCGGCACTACCTGCGAAAGATCCTCGTCGGCGCATTCCATCACCGCATACAACATGCGCGCTCCCCCGAGTTCGCAACGACCCGTCTCGAGCACGCGCTGCAAATGAGGATGCGCCAGCTTCGTCGCCTGTTCCCAGCGCGCCATCTGCGCGTCCGCTATTTCCGGGTCGGCCACAAAAAACTTGATCGCGCACTTTTGCCCCTCGGCGCGACTGGATTCGGTCAGAAATACGGGCCCGCGCTCGGACCCGCCCAGAAACTGGCGCAACGGATACCGCCTGTCCGCCACCTGGCCTTCCCACTGTTTCCACACGTCGTTCATGGTATTTGTCTGCCCCGTCGCGCGCGTGTCAGCCTGTAACACGGTGCCTCCCGCGAATCTCGATTATGGTCCAAGAGATTGAGGCGGCGCCGGGCTGGGGCATTCGCCGGCTACAATTCCGAAACTTTTCCGGATGCCTGAGCGCACCGGAAAGTTACCCGGCAAGATAGTCCGATTCGGCCCGAAATGCAAAACGTCGCTTGCCCAAAACGCCAAGCCGAGCGCTATGGCGATTTTCGCCGAAAAACCGATTCGTCCTTCAACATCTCGTTGTACCGCTGCAAATCCTCGTTGTTCTCCACGCACTCATATTCCTGCAGCCGTGTCCCCGGACGCAGCATGATCGTCCCATGCCGCGTCCACGGCCCCGTGAACACGACGGGATCCTCAACCGTGTCTTCATACACAATCGTGTTCAAATCCACGCGTGTAAATTTCTCAACCACGTGCAACTTCTCGCTGTGAATCGTCCCCACGCCCGCCAGCCAGGTCTTGTCGTTGAACCCTGTCACGTCGACCACGAGCGTATCGCCGTCCCAGTGACCTACCGAATCGCCCATGTAACTCGGATCGAGATCCTCGGGATGCTTTCCGTCGATTGGGATCAGCCGAAATTCGTGAAACACTTCGAACAACATTACCACCATCTTCGGTGTCTCGACGATTTGCATCGGGAACAAGCCCATCAATGTGGTTCGCGGCACACCCGGTGGCAAACATCGCACCATCGGTTCATCCACCCCGCGCCGCGCGTATGATTCATCCACTTTCTTCTGCGCCCAATCCTGATACGGCGGCGGCGGCTGCTTCCCTTTGACCGCGTACGGAGTGATTGGCACGTTTCCGGCGACGAATCCGCCATCGACGTTCGCCTCTTCCCAGGTTCCGATGCGGTTACTGCCGCCCTGCCACACGCCCGTCATATCCGGATGACCGTCCGGCATTCGAGGGACGTCTTTGGAAGCTTTGGGTGGCGTATCCTGCGCGGCGAGAGAAGCGGAAAGCGTCAGCACCGCTGCCAGAGCCGCAAAAGCGGGGAATCTTTTCATGGTCGCGGCTCCTTTAATTTTTCGGCGCGGGCGGCGCATCGGGTGGCGTCTGCCCAGTCGGAGTCGGATTCGACCCCGGCGCCGCGCTGCCGCCATCGCCTGTCCCCGGCGGCGGGCCAAAATAGAGCTTCCGGCCGTCGGCCAACGTTACCTCGCGCGAATGTCCCCACGGGCCGCCTACGCGCGACTGCCATCCGGTCATCGTGATTGTGTCGCCGATCTTCACCGACTGATCGCGGCGCCAACCCGTGCGATACAGCACGCTCGGAGGAAATCCCTCCATCTTCCAGTTGGTGACTTTGCCGTCTTTGTCTTTCACGTCGATGTAAATGAAGCAGTGCGGATTGGTCCACTCGATTCCCGTAACGGTCCCGGTAAGAGAGATCGGTTTGTTCGCGTCGTACTCCACGCCAAATGAATGGTGGGCCCAAGCGGGGGACACCGCGCCCAGCGCCAGCACAGTCGCAATCGCGAGGACATATGGCCTGAATGCCATTACGGTTCCACCCCCCATTTCGCCTCAGCATAGTCGCGCTGGCCAATACGGTCAAGCGACGTAGTTGACCCCTGCTGTCCCGCAAGAGGCGGTTTGGGTGAATCGTTGATGGTTGTCTCCTCGGTTGGACACCACGGCAACAACTTGCTACCGTGTCCGTCCGCACAGGAGGCAATCATGGCTGGGGATTATCACGTCAGAGCAGCAGAAATGCACGAGATGGCCGCGCACGCCCACCGCGCCGCGTCCGCAGGACATGGCAAGCAGGACCACCTCACCGGCCACGAGCAGGCCCAGCGCGCCATGGAGCACGCCGCCAAAGCCTTCAAACAGTCTCAGGAAGCCCTGAAGCAATCCGCGATGTACGCTAAACCGCCAGAACAAAAGAAGCCTTGACGCCGCCAACTTGCCTCCCGCACGCCCCACTGGCGCGATTCGCCCCATAGCCGGCTCCGGGTCCCACACGAGCGAAGGGGCAAGTTTCCGGTCAATGCAGCGTCTCGCCGGCGGACGCCGGCGAACTATTCTGCACAGATTGCTGGCCGAATGCGGCTAACCGTGGCTACCTCCAGGGTAGTCTCAAGCGGAATTTCGCGCCAAAACTGAAGTATGCTGCGTTTCGCGCGGCACCGCTGGTTGTTACTTCCCAAGTGAGGTCTCTAAGGGCGCAAATGGACGTAAAACAGATCAGCAGTTACGGGCAGAGGAACCCTGACTCTCCGCAGGAGCTCGGGCTGTTTTCTTTCCTTGTCGGAAAGTGGCAGGGGACCGGGAGAGCCAAACTTGACGGTGGAAAGTTCGCCGAGTTCCCCGTCACGTGGATCGGGCGCTACATTCTTGATGGCGCTGCAATAGCCGATGAATTTCATTCGTTGGCCCCGGATGGGAGTCCCTACTTGGGCATCAGTCTGCGTCAATACGATGCGACAAGAAAGACGTGGATCATCGAGTACTTGAACGTATCCAATTCTTTCCTGCGAAGACAGGTCAATGGCGGCTCCGGATCGGTCACCGTGGACGGGCCGAGCGTGGCCGTCATTTCAGGAGCGCCCGATTCGATGAGTCGAGAGCAGTATCGCGTACTGGATCATGACAACTTCGCGTATCGCCTGGACGCGTCGAGCGATGGAGGAAGCACCTGGGACGAGGGGCGGATTGAGATGACCTTCCGTCGATCGGAATAGAGTCGCCTCGGCCGCAGCGCGGTCCGTGTTTGCGCTTCGCGGATCACCCTCATCGTGCTTCGTGCGGTGGTGGCACCACACGCACTCCTGTGACTCAACGGGGCCACACATGGAAATCCGGCAGTGCCGCGCGCGACTCTGCCGGATCATGCAGCGAGGCACCTGCCGGAGCTGGACTTACGGTTATTGCTCCGGCTGCTCGGGAGTGGTTGTGACGGGTGCGCCGCCCGCACTGCTCGGTGTGCCGTCGGCAGGATTGGCGTTTCCAGCCGGCGTTGCGGACGTGTCCTCCGTGTTCTTGTTGGCGCCGCTCATTGTCGTGCCGGTACGCTCGGAGACATTTGTCACGCTTGCCGATTCGGCATACTTCGGCGCGCTTACGTAGCCGTGAATGTGATCCTTGTCGACCTTGTTGACCACCAGCTGCACCTGGGCATGGTCCGCACCGGCGATCCAGACCGGCTCGTACAAATTCACGCTTTTTTTGCTCAACTGGTTGTCGTCAACGACCATCGCCAAGTCGTACTTTTTGTGCTTCGGGTCGGTCTTGCGCAGCGACACCATCAGCGGCCCTTCCTTCTGAAAATGCTTGGCCTTGGTGATGTCGAACTCGAAATAGCTGCGCTCACCCTTCTGTTCTAGCGAGACGAGTTCGTCATGCGTGCGTGCGATCGAGCCGTTCAGGTCGTCGCGCGTTGAGTTGATCCCGGCTTCGAGATCGGAACGCGTCTGTGAAACCTGATTCTGCGTGTCGGCCAGCGCTTTCTGCTGGTCGTCGATCGACGACTGCATGGTATTGAACCGCTTCGCGTCCTCAGCCGCGCGGCGCTTGGAAGCGGCGTTGGCTGCCTTCAATTGCTCGGGCGTCGCGCCCGTCGCCGGCACGGCAGCCGGCTGATTCAGTCTCGACGTCAGCGTGTCAATCTGACTCTGCATCTGGTTCACCGTCGAGTTCAGCTCGCTGTCGTGAGACATCAGAATCTTCGAATTATTCTGCTGCTGGTATATATAGCCCACCGTCAGCCCAAGGGCGATCACCAGTACCACGATCCCGGCGGCGAGCCACGCCGTGGTGCTCGATCGCCGGACCTCGACCTCTTCCTCTCGCACCACATGAATCGGTTCCTGTCGTTCGTCCATCTTCGGCCTCCCATGATTTACCCGACTGCAAATGAATTTAGAATGCGCGTCGTGCATTCGGGCATCGGCTGCTCCAGGGGAACATAAGCAATGCGCGAGCCTTCGCCTGCCAGACCTTCCCGCACTCACAAGTGGTGTGAATGGAATGGGTCACGGTCGTCGACGATGTGCACGGCGTTGGGTGATCAAGGTACTAGACCGTGCAAATTTTCCGCAGGGCGTCGGCGGCCTACAGTTTTTGCAGTATGCTGATGATGTGAGTGCATGAACATTCAGGAGGAGAGCAGCGTGGACGCAAAAGCGTCGGCCGCGCCGAAATCGGGCGCTCGAATCGAATCCGACAGCATGGGCAAGATCGAGGTACCCAACGGCCGTTACTACGGCGCGCAGACCGCCCGGTCCCTGATTCATTTCGACATCGGCGCGGACAAAATGCCGCCCGAGTTGATTCGCGCGCTCGGAGTCCTGAAAAAAGCCGCGGCGCTGGTGAACCAGGATCTCGGCAAACTCTCTCCGGACAAAACCAAGCTGATCGTGCAGGCCGCCGATGAAGTGATTGCCGGAACGCTCGACGCGCATTTTCCGCTGCGCATCTGGCAGACCGGCAGCGGCACGCAGACCAACATGAACGCGAACGAGGTGATCTCGAATCGGGCGATCGAGATTTCCGGCGGCGTGATGGGAACCAAGCAGCCCATTCACCCGAACGACGATGTAAATATGTCGCAGTCGTCAAATGACACGTTTCCTACGGCGATGCATATCGCAGCCGCATCGCGCGTGACTGAGGCACTGATTCCGGCCGTTGAGCGGCTGCGCGATGCGCTGAACGCCAAGGCGCGGGAATTCGGCGACGTGGTGAAAATCGGCCGCACGCATTTGATGGATGCGACGCCGCTGACCGTGGCGCAGGAAATATCGGGCTGGTCGAGCCTGCTGGATCGCGATATCGAGCGTTTGAAGCAGGTTTTGCCGGGGCTCTACGATCTCGCTATTGGCGGGACGGCTGTGGGCACGGGGCTCAACGCGCATCCGGAATTCGCCGAGCGCGCCGCGAAAAAGATAAGCGAACTGACCGGCCTGCCCTTCAAATCGCACCCCAATAAATTCGCGGCGCTTTCCGCGCACGACGAGCTTGTCTTTGCCAGCGGAGCGCTCAAGACTCTGGCCGGATCGCTGATGAAAATCGCCAATGACGTTCGCTGGCTCGGTTCCGGACCGCGCGCCGGCCTGGGCGAGCTGTTGCTGCCGGAAAACGAGCCGGGCTCGTCAATCATGCCGGGGAAGGTGAACCCTACGCAGTCGGAAGCGATGACGATGGTCGCGGCGCAGGTGCTGGGCAACGACGCAGCCATCGGATTTGCTGGATCGCAGGGCAATTTCGAGCTCAACGTTTTCAAACCCGTGATCATTCACAATTTTCTGCACTCCGTGCGGCTGCTCACGGACTCTTGCCGCTCCTTCACCGATCACTGCGTACAGGGGCTGGAACTCGATCGGCAGCGCATCGAGCAATACGTGAAGAATTCTCTGATGATCGCCACTGCGCTCAATCCGAAAATCGGCTACGACAAGACCGCCGAACTCGTGAAAAAGGCGCACCACGAACGTACCAGCCTGCGCGAAGCCGCGCTGAAGCTGGGGTACCTGACCGAAAAGGAATTCGACGAAATTATTCGACCTGAAAAGATGACGCGGCCGTGAGTTGGAATTCGCTCGTTTTGAGTCGGGCGTTTCGGCTTGGCCTGACGGAAAACGGCGGCAACGGCAGTCCCAACGCAGCGCCGCGCGCGCCCGAGCCGGCAAAACCGGAGCCGGGAGCAACGACCACAACGGTAACTGCTGTGATGGTCACGCCAGCGGCGCCGCCGGCAGTTTTCCAGGAACAACGGCCGGAGGACCGGCAGGTGGGCACAAGGTCTGAGCTGAGGACGAAGAGGGAGGCAGGAGGCCGGCGCCATCGTATCTCGACGGCGCCGGCTGTCTTGCTCTCGGCGTCCGCTGCGGCGCACGCAGATACTCCCGCCGCATCTCTCCAGGAAGAATAACCACTTCGCTGTATGGACGGATGATTTCGCCGGACGGTAGGCTCGAGCCAATCATGCCCAAGAATAAAGGCAAGAACCGAGGAGCACTGACCGACCCTTCACGCTTGCCGCCGGTTGATCCCGATTCCAACGGAACGATCGAAGTGATCATTGAGACGCCGAAAGGGAGCCGCAACAAATACGCGTTCGATGCCAAGCTGAAAATCTTTCAGTTGAAGAAGGTACTGCCGGCGGGAATGGCGTTCCCCTACGACTTCGGCTTTATTCCGTCGACGATTGCCGACGACGGGGACCCGGTCGACGTGCTCGTACTGATGGACGAGCCGGCATTCGCCGGGTGCCTGTTGAAATGCCGGCCGGTGGGAGTGATTGAAGGCCAGCAGGGCAAGAAAAAGGACAAAGAGCGCAACGACCGAATCGTCGCGGTCGAGCGCGAAAATCACAGCTACGCGCACGTGAAGCACGTCCGCGATCTTGGAAAAAAGTTCCTGCGAGAGTTGGAAGAGTTTTTCGTGAACTACCACGATCTTAGCGGGGAAAAGTATCGCATCCTCGATTGTAAAGGGCCTGGCGAGGCGTTCCGCCGGATGGAAGACGGAATCCGCGCAGCCAAGCGCAGTCGGCGAAAAACCTGACAGCCGCCCAGCCCCGCTACGTTGCAGATCGTCCTCCGACGTTTCCTGGCATGGGTTTGACACGCGACAGACTGCGATCCGCAAACCAGCGTCATCGGTTCGACAGCGAACCGCGCTGGTACTGTGCGGTACTTCTTTGACGACAGAGGCCGAATCGAGGCGGGCACGACGAGGTGTCCGGCGGTACCATCTGCCTAATCCGGTGCGACGTCGTCCAGCCGTTGCGCCAACCGTGCCCGCCCAGGCGGGATAAATTTCGTAACAGACCGGTTCAGCCGGTTCAGGAGGATCGACCTATGAAGCATCGCATCATCTCGGCTCTCGCTCTGCTCGCGCTCGTTCTCGTGTTGGCATTTCCCGTGGCCGTCCCGGCCGCACCGCCCGCCCCGCATGCGCAACCCGGACCCGCTGCGGCTGCCGAAAAGCATCATCACATTCGCGAAGCAATCGATGCGTTGCGCGCTGCGCGGGCCGACCTGATGGCCGCGTCGCACGATTTCGGCGGACATCGTGAAGAAGCGGTGCGCTCGATCGATGCTTCGATTCATCAGCTCGAGATTTGCCTCCAGTACGACAACTAGCTGCATTCGATCTCAGCCCTGCTCGCGACGTCGTACCCTCGCAGGCGGCGCCGCGGGCCGGGCCGATTCCTCGCTCGTTGCACGCCTGGTATGTCCAGCAGAATCCGATACCCACCAGGGTCTTCGCCGGCCACATCCGCTGCGGATATTCCGCCTGCCAGATCGGTGCGCATGGGCGTGCTTGGTCGGCGGCGGGTCATCCGAAAAACGGCGGCGGGACGCCCGCGCGATGAAAGCCTAGCGAGCTGCAGAAGCGGCTGCGGCGGGGTGCGATCCGGCGATCTGGCGTATGACCTGGGCGGCCAATTTCTGACTGGTAGAACAACCGGAGTCATTGATGCGGCATTGAGCGAGCGTCATTTTGCAGCCGCACATGCAGAGCTCGGTGTTCATCCGCTTCAGCGCGAGGCGCTTCTGAGCGACCGTGAGGCCCTTGAAATCGACTCCGGGAAGCGACGTAGCATTCGCGGCGTTCTTCAGGAAGATCTGCCCCTCGTCGGCGAACGTCTCGATGGGAATATCCATGTGCTCGCCCAGCAGGGCGCGGATTTCGGCGTCGTACACCGCGATGGGGTAAAGGCCCACGTGCTTCTGGACCACCTGGCCGTTCGTGTCGACCAAGAACGATGTCGGCAGCGCAGGCACTTCGCCGAATTCGCGGGAAATTCCATAGCGGCCCATCACGATCGGGTAATTGATCTTTTCATTCTCGGCGAATTCGCGCACTTCTTCCGGTGATGCGTCGTCGTCTTCCGAAACGCCGATGATCTGTAGATTGTCGTGGTAGCGATTGGCGAGTTCAATCATTTCCGGAATTTCCTCGCGGCACGGCGGGCACCAGGTGGCCCAGAAACTCACGATCACCACTTTGCCGCGGAGTTCCGCGGTCGAGATCGCGCGACCGTCGAGGTCGTTCACCAGGAACGGCGGTATCGGGCCGGCATTATTGGCGAAACGAATCACTTTCGGCGCTTTGTCGGCGTCGTCGTCGGAGTCGGTGGAGGCACCCTGCTGCTGGCGGGGATCGAGCGAAGCAGCTATTCGCGGAACGGCGAGGCGGCTGGCAGCGGTTACGCGCAGCGCGTGCTTCGTCGCCTTCGCGGTAGCGAGCGATCCGAGCACCGCGATCAGCGCAACGACGAAAATGTGAGATTTCTTCATACGATATAACTGCCGCCCCTCCACCAGACCTAGCCGATTATGCGGCAGAGTCGCACGGGGCACAATCTAACATCTATTAGACGCCTTACAACCGGGAACGGCGCGCGAAAAAGGAGCTGGATTACGGTAGCAATTGCCAACGCGGAACGGCGGTTTCCGAGTCGAGGGTCGCTGAGGATGGCTCCCCTGTAAGTGCTGGAAACTCAGTGGGTGAGCGAGGTCCGAGGCCGGTAAAGTTGGTCTCGCGAGAGGCATACGCAATCGCGTGGGTCGCGTTCCGATCACGATCCGCGTCGCTGGATCATTGGGGAGCGAGGGGCGCATTTACTCTCTGACACGAATCGTTCCCTCCGGCCTCCGAGCGGGAAGCTAGGATGGATGACCCTGTGTGCGCCGGCCACGCCTAGGCCGGACCAACGAAACGCGACCGCGTTCTGGATCCCACGCTGGGTCGCCGTTTGTTTTGATGGTTCGATTCCGTTTTCCGCCGATCCTGTTTGTAGTCCATCCGATATCTCGCGACGCCTGCTCGCAGTGTCGCCGACCGAATCGAATGGTTCGCAGGTAATTGAATATGAAACGCCGGAACGACATTCGTTCAGCGGAGCTATAATTCCCGCGCGCATGCGCAAAACAAGGCTCCCGCTCATGGCACGGTCATTGCGTCGCCGCCCATACCTCGAGAGGACGCGCGAGACGGCAGCTCTGCGCGCCGCCCTTCACGCCTCGTTCTTTTTTCTGGTCGTTCTCGCCTGGATCTGCCCGTCTGGCGCAAGCGCGCAAGATAATTACGAAATACAGGTATATCCGTCCGAGACGATGGCGCCGAAGACGCTATTGGTCGAACTCCACAGCAACTTCACGGTGGACGGCAGCACCGCCACTCAGTTCGGCATGCTTCCCACCGAGCACCAGGAGCATGAAACGATCGAATTGACCGAAGGCATTAACAACTGGTTGGAGGTTGGCTTCTACATCTTCACGGCTGAGAAAAGCGGCAACGGCGTGCAGTGGGTCGGAGACCACATCCGTCCGCGCGTGCGGGTGCCGGCGCGGTGGCACTGGCCTGTCGGGGTCAGCTTGTCGACCGAATTCGGATATGCGAGGCCGGCGTTTTCGAATCCAACTTGGTCCTGGCAGATCATGCCGATCGTGGATCAAACGATCAGGCGGTGGTATTGGTCGGTTAACACGACCATGGTCTGGGATGTCCACGTTATTCCTCCGCCCGCCGGTTCGACGCCCGAGCAAAAACAGACTTACTATCGCGACGTGGCTCCGCGTGGTGTGACGTTTGGTCCGGCCGCGACGCTTACCTATGCGCCGTCGAGGTATTTCAACTTCGGGGTTGAATATTATTCCTACTACGGGCAGCTCGGAAACTTCGTCTCCCTGCACCATCAACAGCAGCAGGCTTTCCCGGTCGTGAATTTATACGTCTCGCCGAAGTGGGAGATCAATTTCGGCGCGGGCTGGGGTGCGACCGCGGGAACCGACCATCTCATCGTGAAGTGCATCGTGGGGCGCTATTTTGACTGGTCGCATCGTCAGGCCGGCAGCTCGGACAGCACCCAATAGGCCCCCAGGAGCGGGATGAATCGGCGAAGATTCATGGCAGAGGCGGGCGTCGCACTCACGGGGGCGGCCTGGGCGCACGTTGCGCCGGCCCGGGCTCAAGGCGCTCCCGACGTGACGCTCGAGATTGCGCCGATCAAGCTCGAACTCGCGCCCGGCAAAATAGCGCACACCGTGGCTTATAACGGCCACGTGCCCGGTCCGCTGATTCGTTGGCCCGAAGGCAAGCCCATCGCGATCGATGTGGTGAATCGGACGGACATTCCCGAGGTTGTGCACTGGCACGGGCTTTGGATTCCCGCCGCGGTCGATGGTTCGACGGAAGAGGGCTCGCCGATGATTGCGTCCGGCGCAACGTTGCGTTATGCGTTCACGCCTCGGCCTTCAGGGTTTCGTTGGTATCACACCCACATCTCGGCGATGCGCGACCTGAAGCGCGCCACCTATAGCGGCCAGTTCGGCTGCCTTTATATCGAACCCCGCAACGATGCCGGTGCGTACGACCAGGAGATTTTTCTCACGCTACACGATTGGAACGCCTACATGGGAGGCAGCGGAGACTCGTCGATGGAAGCTGCCTACGAATACTCGACCATTGACGGACGGATGTTAGGTTTTGCAGATCCGCTACGCGTCCGCGAAGGGCAACGAGTGCTCTTCCACGTTCTCAATGCCAGCGCGAGCCTGATTCATTGGCTGGCGCTCGCGGGACACGAGATGACCGTGGTAGCGATGGATGGCAATCCGGTGCCGAAACCGGGGCCGACGCGTGCCGTTCGGCTGGGGCCCGCCGAGCGCATCGATGTCGTGATGACCATGAATCAGCCGGGCGTGTGGATTCTGGGCGAGACGCGCGAGCAGTTCCGCAAGATGGGCATGGGAATCGTGGTGGAGTATGCCGGTCGGCAGGGCAAGCCTGCGTGGGTCGAGCCGCCGGAAACGATGTGGGACTATCGGCAGTTCGCAACGGTCGGGGCCGTGGCCGGCGAGCCGGATGAGATCATTCCCCTACGGTTTGAGTCGAAGTTTCACGGGCAGGGCTCGTTCGATTCCTGGACCATCAACGGAAAATCCTATCCCCATACGGATCCGATCGTCTTGGGGGAGGGAAAACATTACCGCCTGCGGATGATCAATCGCAGCACCGACGATCATCCCCTGCACCTGCATCGCCATACCTTCGAGGTCACCAGTGTGGCCGGGATGGGGCTGTCCGGGTTGAACAAGGATGTCATCGTCGCTCCGGGAAACGCGACGACGGAGGTCGATTTCACCGCCAGCAACCCGGGTACGACTCTCTTTCACTGCCACAACCAGACGCACATGGATTTCGGGTTCATGACGCTGTTCCGATACAGCTGAACCAGTCAGACCGGTGCTCCGCGTGCGATAATTGCTGCGGACTATGCGCAATATCAAGCTTACGCTCGCCTACGACGGGGCGAATTTTCACGGCTGGCAGCAGCAGCCGAGTGTGCCCACGATTCAGGGCGCGCTGAACGACGCGGCTTCGAAAATCACACAGGAGAAAGTCTTCGTACAGGGCGCGAGCCGCACCGATGCGGGTGTCCATGCGCTGGGGCAGGCCGCGCATTTCAAGACGCAGTCGGCGCTTTCAGCGCTGGAATTTCAGCGGGCGCTGAATGCGCTGCTTCCGCCTTCGATTCGTGTGGTCGCGGCGGAAGAAATGGGACCTGACTTTCACGCGCGGTGGCAGGCCCAGGCAAAGACCTATCGCTACCGGATTTTCCGCGGGCGCGTGCTTCCGCCATTTGACTATCACCGGGTCCTGCATTATCCGTGGCCGCTCGATGAAGCGGCGATGGCCGAGGCCGCGCGGCGATTCGAGGGCGAGCACGATTTCAGCTCCTTTGCGGCGTCCTCTGGTTCGGAGGACGACGACCGTGACCGGCAGATGGTCCGCGAAGTTTATTCTTCCGAAATCGTGCACGAGCCGGACCGCACCGAGATCGCCTACGCCGTCCGTGGGCGGTCGTTCTTGCGCTATATGGTCCGCAAAATCGTCGGCACACTGATCGAAGTCGGGAAGGGCCGACTCGCCGCTGACGATATTCCCCGGCTCTTCGAGCTGCGTGACCGCTCGCAGTCGGGTCCGACCGTGCCGCCCGAGGGCCTGTATCTCGTGTCGCTCGAATTTCCCGATCCCACGGATTCCCTCGCGACGTCCGCTTCACGACGCCGCGGTGTGCCGTCATAGGCTCTCCTCGCGCCGGCGTGTCGCCGGTTTCTCTCGCTTGCGGGAGGTTCTGCGCGCAGCCCTGCGCCCGGAATTCAGCTAGAATGGGCGGCGGGCCCGTTTTCTTTCCACGCATGGGCGACGAACTCATTCACGATTGGAACCGTTTCGCTGAGCCTGAGATTCCTGCCGGGCGGCACGTGCTTCTCAACGACGAAACCTTGCGTGACGGCTTGCAGAATCCGTCTGTCCGCAACCCCGCGATTGCCGAAAAAATCGAAATCATTCAGCTCATGGAAGCGCTGGGGATCGACACCGTAAATGTCGGCCTGCCGGGCGCAGGACCGCGCGCGTTTGCCGATGCCGAAGCGCTGGCGCGTGAAATCATTCGTTCGCGCATTCAAATTCGCCCGCACGTCGCCGGACGCACCCAGCGGAAGGATGTCGAGGCAATCATCGAGCTTTCGCAGCGCGTGGGGCAGCCCATCGAGGCCGCGCTGTTCCTCGGCTCGAGTCCCATTCGACGCCTGGTCGAGGACTGGAGCGTGGATTATTTGCAGCACACCACGGAGAACGCGGTAGAGCAGGCCGTATCCGCAGGCCTGCCGGTGATGTTCGTCACCGAAGACACGATGCGCACCGATCCTGCGACAATCGTGGCGCTCTATTCGACCGCGATTCGCGCTGGCGCTCGCGCGATCGTGCTGTGTGACACGGTAGGGCACGCCACGCCGCGCGGAGCCTACAACTTGGTGAAATTCGCGATCGAGAATGTTGTAGGCCCCTCGGGTGAAAACATCCGCGTCGATTGGCATGGACACAACGACCGCGGTCTGGCCGTGGCAAATTCCATGGCGGCCATCGCCGCCGGCGCCGGTCAGGTGCACGCCGCGGCTCTCGCGCTCGGCGAGCGCGTCGGCAACACGCCCATGGAAATGATGCTCGTTAATCTGCGCCTGCTCGGAGTGGCCAATTTCGTGGGCCGCGATCTTGCGCAGCTGAAAAAATATTCAGAGACCGTCGCGCGCTCGACGAACACGACGATTCCGCCGAATTACCCGATTGTCGGGCGCGACGCCTTCCGCACGCAGACGGGTGTTCACGCTGCAGCCATCGCCAAGGCGTTCAAACACGACGACCCGGAACTCGCCGACACAATCTACAGCGGCGTTCCCGCTCATTTGTTCGGCCTCGAGCAGGTGATCGAAATCGGCCCCATGAGCGGCCGCTCCAACATCGTCTACTGGCTCGCCAAGCGCGCCATTCCGGCGAGTGACGAAGTCATTGACAGAATTCTCGCCGCCGCAAAGGAGTCCGACTCCATCCTAACGGAGCGGGAAATTTTGTCCCTCGTCGCCAGTTCGGCGCGACGCTAGAGAGAGGCGAATTCGAATGGCGATGACGCAGCCACAGCCCGAAATCATCATTCGCCCGCTTCGTGAGTCCGAATTCGGGGAAGCCGACCGGATCGTCCGCCTCGCCTTCGCCACCTTCCTGAATTCGCCGCCCGGCGACCCGCGCCATCCACCCGACAACGAATACGTTCGTTCGCGCTGGAGGTCCGATCCCGACGCAGTCGTCGCAGCCGAGCACGCCGGACGGCTGATCGGAACGAATTTCGCCGCGAACTGGGGTAGCTTCGGATTTTTCGGGCCGCTGACGGTCGAGCCCGAGTATTGGGACCGCGGCGTGGCGCAAATGCTGCTCGTTCCGACGATGGAAATGTTCCGCCGCTGGGGCCACCGGCATCTCGGCCTCTTCACCTTCGCCCACAGCCCAAAACACATGGCGCTCTACCAGAAATTCGGGTTCTGGCCCCGCGATCTGGTCGCCATCCTGTCGAGAGAAATTCCGGCCACACCGCCTGCCCCGCCAAGGGATTCCGGCGCTTACGAGATCGTCCGCGCTTCGGAAGCGGGCGGCGACGAGGCCGAACTGGCGGAAGTCGTTGCAGCATGCGCCGGCCTGACAAATGCAATCTTCGAAGGCCTCGACCTCGAGCGCGAAATCCGTTCCGTCGACAGCCAGAAGCTCGGCGACACAATCCTCGTCCGGGACGAATCCGACCTCGCAGCCTTCGCGATCTGCCACGCCGGGCCCGGCAGCGAAGCCGGCTCCGCGGCCTGCTACGTGAAATTTGCAGCCGCGAGTCCCGTTGGCCGCCCCGCCGAATCGTTCGGCCGCCTGCTCGACGCCGTTGAGTCCTACGCCCGCGAGAAGAATGCGCCGAAAATCACCGCCGGCGTAAATCTCGCCCGCCGTGAGGCATTCCGGGCCCTGCGCGCCCGGGGCTTCCGGACCGAAATGCAGGGCGTGGCCATGGAGACCGGCGACGCCGGCTCCGGCTACAATCGTGCCGGTAACTATGTGCTCGACGACTGGCGCTGATCCAAAAATCCGTGGCATGAATCGCGTGAAACACGCCCTCATCTCCTGTATCTTTCTCTGGATGGCTCCGCTTTCGGTTCACGCCACCGACGACACGCTCGCTAGGATTGCCGGCGATCCCTCCTGCGCGCGCGGCCTGCAATGGATCGACAAAAGCTCCGCGTGGTCGACCGATCAGCAGATCCGTCTCACCGAAATCCCCGCGCCTGAATTCAACGAAGCCAGCCGCGCCGCAGCCCTGAAAGAGATTTTCGCCGCGAACGGTTTTCAGGTACGCACGGATAAAACTGGCAACGTGGTCGCCGAGCGCCCCGGCTCCGACCCGAAAGGCGTCGTCCTGCTCGCCGCCCATCTCGACACCGTTTTTCCCGCGGGCACCGACGTCAGCGTCAAACGCGACGGGTCCCGCCTGCTCGCGCCCGGCATCTCCGACAACGGCGTGGGTCTCGCGGCGCTCGCCGGTCTGGCGCACGCGCTCGATGAATCCCGCATCCGCACCACGAAAACAATCGTCCTCGCCGGAGACGTCGGTGAAGAAGGTGAAGGAAACCTGCGGGGCATGCGCGCGTTGATGGAGTCCTACGGCGCGCGTCTGGTGGCCGTAATCGCCGTTGACGGCCCCTCGACCGACCACATCACCACCCAGGGAATCGCCTCGCGCCGCTTTGAAGCTACCGTAACCGGACCGGGCGGGCACAGCTGGTCTGATTTCGGCGCGCCGAATCCCATCACCGCCGTCGCGCGCGGCATTGTGCAATTTTCCGGCATCTCGATTCCCAGTGATCCCCGCAGCTCCTATAATTTCGGCACCGTCGAAGGCGGCACATCGGTGAATTCGATCCCTGCGCGCGCCGCCGTGAAAGTCGACCTTCGCTCGGAGGACGAACTCGAACTCGCGCGCCTCGAAGCCGCGCTGCGCGACGCGATGCAATCCGGGATGGCCGCGGAAATCAAAGCCACGAAATCTTCGAGCGATTCGCTTCAACTCGCGATCAAATCCCTCGGCACGCGCCCGGCCGGGAAACTGCCGGACGATTCGCCGCTGCTTGCCACGATTCGCAATGTCGATCGTTTCCTCGGCAATCGCTCGCGCCTCGAACGCAGCTCGACCGACGCAAATATTCCGCTCTCGATGGGCATTCCCGCCATCGCGGTTGGCGGCGGTGGCCGCGGCGGCGGCTCGCACACGCTCGACGAATGGTACGACCCCGCGGGAAGGGAACTTGGCCTCAAGCGCCTGTTCCTGACGGTCGTTTCTCTAGCCGGCGTGGAACGCTGAACTCCCTGAGGCCACGCCGATGAGCCCCCGCCTCCGCGCCGATCTTGCGCTGGGTATCTGCGCGATGATCTGGGGCGCCACCTTCGTCGTCATCAAGGACGCGCTCCCGGATGTTTCGACCATCGCCTACCTGGCCATTCGCTTCGGGCTGGCCGCCGCGATCATGGGCGCGATTTACTGGCGCGCCGTTCGCGCGCTCACCTGGCCGGCTCTCTGGGCCGGCGCGCCAATCGGCTTGGTCATGTTTGGAGGCTACATGTTTCAGGTCGGAGGCCTCCGCCAGACCACGCCCTCGAAAGCCGCGTTCGTCACGGGAATGTACGTCGTCTTCGTGCCGATCATCCTTGCGGTTTTCGGTCGCAGGCGCATCTCGATGTGGATCTGGTTTGGAGTGATCTCGGCCGTCGCCGGGCTCTACTTTCTGTCGGTGCCGCCGGAAGGGTTCAGCGGGCTCAATCGCGGCGATCCGATCGTGCTGGGCTGCGCTGTCATGTTTGCCCTGCATTTGATCTTCATCAGTCGCGCGCTCGAGCGCCATTCGGTCGCGGCGGTCAGTTTTCTTCAGGTGGCGACCACGGCCTTGTTGGCGACGCTCTTGCTGCCAGTCGCGGCAGCTGCGGGATGGGAAAAGCCGCGGATTGAGTGGACCGGATTTCTCGTCTTCGCGATTCTCGCCACCGCCATCGGCGCCACGGTCGTCTGTTTCTCGTTGCAAACCTGGGCTCAAAAACGTACATCCACGTCACACGCCGCTCTTCTGCTCAGCCTCGAGCCGGTTTTTGCAGCCGTGACGTCCGTTTCGTTGGGTCAGGAACACATCGGGCGCCGTATGCTCACCGGCGCCGCGCTGATCCTAGCAGGCATCGTGATCGCCGAGTGGAAAGCCGCTCCCGAAACCGGACCCAGTGAAATTCCCGCGTAACCTTTCCCCCTGCGACCGGTTAATGCTATAGAGAACGTGTCCTCCGGAGAACCGGTTGAAGGCCCGAGTGAACGATATGGAAGAGCGGCTTCTGGTCGAAGCGGCGCAGAAGGACCCTGCTCGCTTCACCGACCTCTACGAGGCGAATTTCGAGCGCGTCTATGCCTTTGTGTCGCGCCGCGTTCCTGCCCGGGCCGACGTCGAGGATATTACCGCGGAGGTTTTCCAGCATGCGCTCGAGAATCTCCCGCGCTTTGAATGGCGCGGAGTGCCGTTCGTCGCCTGGCTCTACCGCATCGCCGCCAACGGCGTTGCCGACCGCTGGCAATACCTCGCGCGCGAATCCGGTCGGGCCGCGAGGGAGGCT
This sequence comes from Candidatus Acidiferrales bacterium, assembly GCA_049696975.1. Taxonomy (GTDB): domain Bacteria; phylum Acidobacteriota; class Terriglobia; order Acidiferrales; family UBA7541; genus Palsa-295. The sequence continues at coordinate 17,874 of JBAVUW010000150.1, forward strand.
CCGTCGGTCGATTTCGACCACGAAGAAATCGAACGCACTGAGCGCCGCGCACAGATCTTCGGCGATGTGGCGAAACTACCCGCCGAACAGCGCCGCGTGATCGAAATGCGGTTCGCCGAAGACAAAAGCATCGCCGAGATCGCAAAGGCGCTCGGGAAATCGAGCGGTGCTGTGAAGCAGCTTCAGCATCGCGCGTACACGAAGCTGCGCGAGCAGGCCCTGAAAGGTTTTGCCGGCAGGGCAGGTGGACGAAATGGCTAGACAAACACCCGCCGAGAAATTCAATCGGGCGCTGGACCGGCAGCTATCGACACCGAAGGCGCTGTCACCCGCCATGGAGCTCGAAGAGCTTCGCGCTAGCGGGACCACGCCCCTCCCGAGCTTCACGCACGCCTTACGCGATATGCCGCGCGAACGGTTCAAGGAACGTCTGCGGCTGAATCTGGAGAGGAGAGCAAAGATGGCTACAAGCACACCAGCCGCACCGGAGGTACGCGCCAGCGCTACGCCGTATCTCAGCGTCCGGAACGCCGCCGCGGCGCTTGAGTTCTACAAGAACGCATTCGGCGCAACCGAGGTCACGCGTCTGATGCAGCCCGACGGACGTGTCGGCCACGCCCAGATCGATATCGAGGGCGCCCGCATCATGCTCGCCGACGAATTCCCCGAGTTTGGCTTCCGAAGCCCGGAAACGCTCGGCGGATCTCCCGTCCACATTCAGCTCGATGTCAAAGACGTGGACGCCATGGCCCCGCGTGCCGTCGCCGCGGGAGCGACCGTCCTGCGGCCGGTCGAAGATCAATTCTACGGTGCGCGCTCGGGCCAGTTCCGCGATCCGTTCGGTTTCGTCTGGTCGATTTCGACGCACAAAGAGACGCTTTCAACCGAAGAAATGCAGCACCGCATCGACGGAATGGCGAAGAACGAGGCCGCCGCTTTGCCGCGGAAATACATTCGCGAAGGATTCCACAGCATCACCCCCTACCTGGTCGTTCCGCGCGTCGCGCAGCTAATTGATTTTCTGAAGGGTGCCTTCGGCGCGGAGGAACGATTCCGTGTGAATCGGCCCGGCACGGAGGTCATCATGCACGCCGAGGTGAAAATCGGCGACTCCATGATCGAGATGGCCGATGCGAACGAGCAATTTCCGCCAACCCCGGCGACCATAATCCTGCGAGTGGACGACGTGGACGCCGCCTTCCTCCGCGCCACCGATGCCGGAGGGACGGTCTTGCAACCCGTGGCGGATCATGACTACGGTGTGCGTAGCGCCACGGTCGTGGACGCTTCCGGCAACCGATGGAACATTTTCACGCCGAACGAAGGCGATGTGATTTTCAAGGATTTCCGCAGTGTGACCCCGCATTTCAATCCGGTGCGCGCGCCGGCGATGATCGAATTCCTGCAAAAAGCGTTTGGCGCCGAAGAAATCTATCGAGCGCAATCACCCGATGGAGTGGTCCATCACGCGCAAGTGCGTATCGGTGATTCTGTGATCGGCATGGGAGAAGCTCACGGGCCGTATCAACCGACGCCTGCCACGCTGCACCTCTACGTTCCGGACGCCGACGCGTTGTATGATCGCGCCCTGCGCGCCGGCGCGACTTCGATCCAACCCGTCGCCGAGCAGCCCTATGGCGACCGCAGTGGCGGAGTGAGAGATCCGTACGGCAACCGCTGGTTCATCGCTACGCACATTCGCGACACAGCGGTCTAGCGCCGCCGCGGGAGATCAGCATGACATTCGCGCGATGGGTTTTCTGGCTGGCCGCGGCTTTCGGTTTCGCCGCCGTGTATCCGCTCTATCACGCTCCGGGTTCGCCCACGTACTACGGCATGATTGCGACGCTGATCGCCTGGCAAACCGCGTTCGTGGTGATCGGCGTACATCCCCGCCGGTATCGCTGGCTGATGATCCCTGCCGTACTCGAAAAAGGACTCTGGATGATCACGCTCTTGGTGCTCCACAACAGGGGCGAGATCGATCGTCGCTCCGTTCTTATGAATGCAGCCACGCACGGCCTGCTCGGTGTACTGTTCCTCGTGGCGTTCGTGAGTACGCCGAATGTGGAGCTGCCCGAATGACCGCCGCGCAATTCCGGCGCCTCGCGCTCAGCCTTCCCGAAGCCGTAGAGAATGCCCACCAGGATCATCCGGATTTCCGCGTGGGCGGAAAAATCTTCGCCACGCTTGGCTATCCGGACAGGGGTTGGGGAATGGTGAAGCTTTTCCCGGATCAGCAGCAGGGCTTCATGAGGTCGAAGCCCAAGGTCTTCCTGCCTGCCAATGGCGCTTGGGGCCGCCAAGGTGCCACGCTCGTGCGCCTGAAAAACGCGGCGGAAGCGGAACTTCGCGGAGCGATGCTCGCTGCATGGTTGCGTACCGCGCCGAAGAAGCTCGCCGCGAAATATCCGGAAGGGAAGTGAGCAACTACTTGACCGCCGGAGCGGGCTGAGATGATTCCGCCGGCTCCTGTTTCGGCCGAGTCCGATCCACGACCAACCCCGCCTGCGTCGCAATTACCGTAAAAATATTCAGATCCTCCACGGTGAACATCCCGCGCTTCGAAAGATTATCGACGTAAAGCAATCCCAGCCGCCGCTCCCGAGTCCCCAGGGGTGCGCACATCGCCGACTGCATCCCCGAATTCGCAATGCTCGCGCTAGAGGAAAGCCGCGGATCAGCCTGCGGATCAGAAACCAGCAACGGCAATCCGCCGTGCATCACCTGCCGGATGATGCTCTGTGAAATCGTCAGCTGTGGTGCGCCCTTGCCCGGCCACGCATTCGATCCGGGCTTGTAGCGGATCAGCGCAGGCTCGAATCCGTACCCGCCGCGGCTGAAATCTCCGCCGCCGATCGAGTCCTTATCGAGCAGCATCGTGAATCCGCGCTCGGCTCCGTCCATTTCAAGCACCAGGTCGAGTACGCGCTTCGTCGCGTCTTCGACCGTGGTTACCTCGCCGAGCACGCGATTTACGCGATAGAGCAGCGTCAGCAGCCGGCTTTCCTGATTGAGTGAACCCGCACGATCCTGGGCGTTTGCCTTCTTTTCGACTTGCGGGGAATCCGCCAGGCTCAACGGCTGGGTGGGCAGGAATGATCCGGAATACGCCGACTCGCGGATCACTTTCTCGACCTTCGATGGAAGCTGCGGTGTCCCGTAGGCGACCATGTTCCGCGTCAGCGAGTCCTCGAAATATCGAATGCGGTATTCACCCAGAATTATTTCGTCATTCGCCTGCAGGTAGGCTTCCTTTACCGGCGCACCGTTTACCTTCACGCCGTTCGCGGCTCCGCGGTCGATGATTTGCCAGCGGCCATCTTCCGTCGCTCGCACCACAGCGTGCTGCCGCGAAATGCTCGGGTTGTCGAGCACCAGGTTGTTCGACTTCGCGCGTCCCACCACAACTGGCCGATCGCCCAGTAGTTCAAATACGCGCGAGCCTTCGGTCGCATGATGAATCAAGAATCGAGGCATCCAAATGACTCCGCCTCAATCTTCAGCCGCACCTCCGCCCAAATCAATGGAACCCGGGTTGCCTCTTGTCCGATACCTAACGGTTTGAACAGCAAAGACACTTCTGCCTGCACCGAGCGCGTCCGGTAGCGAACCGAGCCGGTCGGTGGCCTTAGCAGGGGGTGCCGGACGGGCCAGCTGCCGCGCAACCGGGACAATAACGGAAACCACCCGGCGGCCAGCTACTGGTGGTATTTGACGTCGAGGGGCGTACTCATCTGCGGAACGCGAAGGTTTTTCTTCTCGAACGCGGTAATATCGCCTTCGTGCAGAAGCGTCAGGCCGATATCATCCAACCCCTTGAGCAAACATTCGCGCCGGAAAGGATCCAGCGTGAACGAATACGTCAGACCCTGGCTGTCGGTCACCAACTGCTGCTCCAGATCGACCGTAACGCCGTAGCCTTCCTTCGCAGCCGTCCGCGCGAAAAGCGCATCGATCTGTTGGTTGGAAAGCGTCACCGGACAAATCCCGTTCTTGAAGCAGTTGTTGTAAAAAATATCCGCATAGCTCGGCGCCAGAATCGCCCGAAACCCGTAATCCAAAATCGCCCACGGCGCATGCTCGCGGCTGGACCCGCACCCGAAATTCGCCCTCGCCAGAAGCACGCTGGCACCGTTGTACCGCGGCTTGTTCAGCACAAAATCCGGATTCGGCTTCTCGTCCGGTAAATAGCGCCAGTCATAAAACAGAACGCGCCCAAACCCCTCGCGCGTCAGCAGCTTCAAGAACTGTTTCGGCACCATCTGGTCCGTGTCCACGTTCACGCGGTCGATTGGCGCTACCGTCCCGGTCAATTTCGTAAATGGCTGCAAGCTATTCCATCCCTTCCACGCCCGACCACTCGCGGATGTCGACGAAATGTCCTTCGATCGCTGCTGCGGCCGCCATCGCCGGGCTCACCAGATGCGTCCGGCTGCCCTTGCCCTGCCGCCCCTCGAAATTCCGGTTCGAAGTCGAAGCCGACCGTTCGCCGGAGGGCAACACGTCATCGTTCATTCCGATGCACATCGAGCAGCCCGAATCGCGCCATTCAAATCCAGCGTCGCGGAAAAGTTTGTCGAGCCCCTCTTTTTCCGCCGCTGCTTTCACCACGCGCGATCCCGGTACCACCAGCGCCTGCTTCAGCGACTTCGACACATGTCGCCCGCTGGCCACCTGCGCGGCCGCCCGCAAATCCTCGATCCGCGAATTCGTGCACGAGCCGATAAAGACGCGATCCACCGGAATATCTTCCATTCGCGTTCCCGGCTTCAAATCCATGTAAACCAGCGCTCCCTCGGCGGCCTTGCGATCCACCGGATCGCTAAACGACGAAGGATCCGGCACGCGTCCGGTAACCTCGGTCACCATTCCCGGATTGGTCCCCCAGGTCACCATGGGCGCAATCTTGGCGGCTTGTAGCGTGACGGTCGTGTCATACGCAGCGCCATGATCGCTCGCCAGCGCCTTCCACTCCTTGACCGCGTCCTGAAATTCCTTCCCTCGCGGCGCAAACGGCCGCCCCTCGATGTACGCAAAAGTTGTTTCGTCGGGCGCTACCATGCCTGCGCGGGCTCCGCCCTCGATGGACATATTGCACATCGTCATGCGGCCTTCCATGGACAGGCCGCAGACCGCTTCTCCGGTGTATTCCACCACGTGGCCGTTGCCGCCGCCGATGCCGATTTTGCCGATGATCGCCAGGATGATGTCCTTCGCGGTTACCCCGCGGGGGCGCTTGCCCTCCACGTCGATCTTCATCGTCTTGGATTTGAATTGGGAGAGGCACTGCGTGGCAAACACATGTTCCACTTCGCTCGTCCCGATGCCGAACGCCAGCGCGCCGAATGCGCCGTGCGTGGCCGTGTGACTGTCGCCGCAGACGATCGTCGATCCCGGCAGCGTGATTCCCAGCTCCGGCCCGATCACGTGAACGATGCCTTGATTGCGGCTGTTCATGTCGAAAAGGTTGATGCCGTTTTCCTGGCAATTGCGCGCCAGCGCCTCGAACTGCGCTTTCGCGTCGGGATCGAGCAGCGGCGCAAGGCGGTCTTTCGTCGAGACGGAATGGTCCATCACCGCGAAGGTCAGCTCCGGCCGGCGGACTTTGCGCCCTGCGGCTTTCAGACCGGAAAACGCCTGCGGCGTGGTGCCTTCGTGGATCAGGTGCCGGTCAATGTAGATCAGCGACGGTTTGCCAGGCTCGTCGCGGACGATGTGCGAATCCCAAATCTTTTCGTACAGTGTGCGTGGAGCCATCGGCTACATTTTACCATTCCCCGCGAGAGAAAGACGAGAAACACTCACCGCGGGGGCGCAGAAAACACAGAGTGAACCTTGCACTATTCTTTGCGGGCGGCGATGGTTACGACCGGTACGCAGAAGAATATCGCGTTATCGACGATCTCGATTCGCAGGGCTCGCACGAGCGCTGCGCTTGCGTTGCGGAATCGCTGCTCCAGCTCCGCCACCGCTTGCGGCGGCGTGTGGATGCGGCGCGTCCAGGCGTCGAAGCTCATCGGCCCGCCGTTCTCCGTCGCAAACCCGGTCTCTTCCGCGAACACGCGCAGACCCGCTTCCTCGACCATCGCCCGCCACTCGCTCGTCGAATAGTTCCGCACGTGCGATGGGTCTCGCAGTCGCTCCATGAGGTCCCAGCGTGCGGCGAGGTCGGCGTCCTGTGGCGCGGTGCTGTCCACGATCACCACG
>JBAVUW010000151.1:0-10399 GCA_049696975.1 Candidatus Acidiferrales bacterium
ATCTACCAAGCGCTCAATGGACGCCTCTCGTTCTATTACGGCGACACTCGCTTGGAGCATACGGCTATCCCAGGGGGGTGACATTTTTATGTTGCTGTTAGGGTGACATTTTTACGTTGCTACAACATGAACGGCCGGTCGATTGTGGCATGCTAGTGAAACACGGCGGAGCGCGTGCTACGGCGGATTTCGGAGTTCATAAATGATTGCGCCTCCGGGTGACAAATCGGGTCGCTGAGACGTCCAAATAGGGCATGGGGGGATTTCACTTGCACAAGTTGACCGCGTGGATAGCAGTTTTGTGTTTGGGGTTTATTTTGTCGGCGGATGTGGCTGCCGGACAGGGCGGGACAGCGGCCTTGCCGGCTGGGCAATCGAGTTTGGCCGCCCGGGTGCGTGACACCGGGTTCATTCAGCTGACGTCGGACAGTTTTGCCGGGCTTACGTCGGATCAGAAGATGGATGCGTACTGGCTCTATCGGGCGGCGGTGGCGGTGGATCCGATCGCCTACGACCAGAATTCAGCCGACGGGCTTCGCGAAAAGCATCTGCTGGAGGCGATCCTGACGCATCCGAACGGGATCGACCCGGGTGTGGCCAAGAAAATCGCCGAGTACACGATGCTTTTCTGGGGCAATAAGGGAAATCACGACACGAATACCTCCGGGAAAATCCTGCCGGAATTCACCGCCGACGAATTGCGTGCGGCCGCCGAACAGGCGAGCAAGAACGGCGCCACGCTCGGTTCGGCAACAGGGCTCGCGCGTGAGCTGCAGGAACTGAACAAGACGATTTTCGATCCGGAGTACCAGCCCAAGCTCGTGCAAAAAAATCCGCCGAACGGAGAAGACATCCTCGAAGCCAGCAGCGAAAATTTCTATTCCGGCGTCACGCTGAAAGCCCTGGTGGGCTTCACCGAACACTACGCGCTGAATTCGAGGCTGGAGGAACAGGACGGTAAGTTGGTCGAGGACGTCTATCGCACCGGAACGCCGGACGGAACGGTGCCTCCGGGAAAATATGCGCGCGAGCTGGGACTCGCGGTCCGCGACCTTCAGCAGGCTGTGAAGTACGCGCCTCCGCAGCAGCAGAAAGTCATCAACGATTTGATCCGCTACTATCAGACCGGCGAACGCGCCGACTGGATTCGCACCGGCATCGACTGGGTGCGCGACAAGTCGAATCCGGATTTTTCGAACGGCTTCGTCGAGGTGTACAAGGACCCGCGCGGCCAGAAGGGAGCGATTCAGGGATTCGTCAGCATCGTGGACGAGAAAATGAACAAGCTGACGACCGGATTCGGAGCGAATCTGGGTTATTTCGAGCAGCGCGCGCCGTGGGACGACGCGTACAAGAACCCCCGTCCGACCCCACCGGTGGTGAACGCCGTCGAAATGATCGCCGAGACGGGCGATTTCAGCGTTGGAACGATCGGCGACAACCTGCCGAACGAAGACGAGATTCACGAGAAGTACGGATCGAAGAGTTTCATTCTGACGGGGTCGATTCGCGCACTGAACAGCGCCATCGGAAATTCGGTGTCCGATGAATTTTTAGCCACTCAGGAGGAGAAAGATCGCGCGCGGCAGTACGGCGATCTGGGTGAAAACCTGATGACGGCGATGCACGAGGTAATCGGGCATGGCTCGGGCCGGGTAACCGCCAAAGTGGGGCACGATCCAGAATCGTTCATCAAGGAATACTATTCGACGCTGGAGGAATCGCGGGCGGACCTGATGGCGCTGTGGAGTTTCTGGGACCCGAAGCTGCTGGAAATGGGTGTGATGCCCAATACGGACGTGGCCAAGACCGAATACGACGCGGAGGCGCGCGCGGCGTTGTCGCAGCTGCACGAGGTGCCGACCGGCGACACCGTCGAGGAAGACCACCGGCGCGGCACGCAGTTGATCGTGAATTTCATCCGCGACAAAACTGGCGCGATCCAGCCCGTGGAACACGACGGCAAAGTGTATTTGCAGGTGACCGACTACACGAAGATGCGGCAGGGTGTGGGCATGTTGCTGGCCGAGCTGATGCGCATCAAGGCCGAGGGCGATTACGATGCTGCGAAGGCGTTGATCATGAAATATGGAATACATTTCAATACGGCCTGGCGGGATCAGGCGGTTGAGCGCTACAAGAAGCTGGATATCCCGGAGAAATGGGTGGGGATCAATCCGGATTTAGTCTTGCGGCGCGGGCCGGGCGGCCGGATGGATGTGACCATTACCTATCCGCGAGATTTTGCGCAGCAGCAGCTGGAGTATTCGAGAATAAACGGGGAGTAGGTGTCCCTCGCAGCGAAAGCCGCTTTCGTTCTCGATCGTCGGGCCAAGAGCCCTCGGTTGGGCCTGGCAGGCGCGGAACCTATTTGGCGGCGACGGTGGAGCGGGACAGGCGATCGGCGAGGGCTCCGTGTTCCTCGGTGAGGGCTTCCGGCAGGCGGTCGCCGAACTTCTTGAAAAATTCGCCGATGGCTTGATCTTCGGCGATCCAATCGTTTGAATCGACGCTGAGCAGTTCCTTCATCATGTCGCGAGAGATGTTCAGGCCGTCGAGCGTGAGAGACGACGGCGTGGGCACGCAGCCGATGGGCGTTTCGGTGGCGGCTGCGCGGCCTTCGATGCGGTCGAGCATCCATTTAAGGACGCGCACGTTTTCGCCGTATCCCGGCCACAGGAACTTTCCGTCCGCTCCCTTGCGAAACCAATTTACGTGGAAAATCTTCGGCGGATTTTTCATCTTGGCGCCCATCGCGAGCCAGTGGCCGAAATAATCGGCCATGTTGTAGCCGCAGAAGGGAAGCATGGCCATGGGATCGCGGCGCGAGACGCCCACAGTGCCCGTTGCGGCGGCCGTGGTTTCAGACGCCATTGTCGCGCCGACGAAAACCCCGTGTTGCCAGCCCTGAGACTCGTAGACCAGCGGCGCGAGACGCGCGCGGCGCCCGCCGAAAATAAATGCGGAGATCGGGAGACCCTCGGGATCCTGCCAGTGTTTTGAAAGCGAGGGCGATTGCGATGCGGGGACGGTGTAGCGCGCGTTCGGATGCGCCGCGGGGCCGGAGCCGGGCGACCATTTTTCGCCCTTCCAGCTGATCAAGCCCTCGGTGGGCGCGCCGTCGATGCCTTCCCACCACGGTTCGCCCGTCGCGGTCATCGCGACGTTGGTGTAGATCGTGTTGCGATTCGCCGCGGTCATCACGTTGGGATTTGTCTTTGCGTTGGTGCCGGGCGCGACCCCGAAAAAGCCGGCCTCGGGATTGATCGCGCGAAGTGTGCCATCGGTAGCGATATGCATCCAGGCGATGTCGTCGCCAACGGTCCAGACCCGGTAACCTTGGGACTCGAGCGCAGAGACCATCATGGCGAGGTTCGTCTTGCCGCAGGCGCTCGGAAAGGCAGCAGCCATGTAAGTGACTTTGCCCGACGGATCTTCAAGTCCAAGGATCAGCATGTGCTCGGCCATCCAGCCCTGGTCGCGCGCCATCCAGCTGGCGATCCGTAGGGCGAAGCATTTCTTGCCCAGCAGCGCGTTGCCCCCGTAGCCGGAGCCGACGCTCCAGATCAGTTTTTCCTCGGGAAAGTGCGTAATGAAGCGGCGTTTGGGATCTAGATCTCCCAGCGAATGAAGTCCAGGGACGAAATCGGCAGAGCTGCCCAGGCGGTCGAGTGCGGCTTTGCCCATGCGCGACATGATGCGCATGCTGGCGGCGACGTAGGCGCTGTCGGTGATTTCGACGCCGACTTTGCTGTAGGGCGACTTTTCGGGGCCGAGGATATAAGGCACGACGTACATCGTGCGGCCCTTCATGCTGCCGTCGAACAGCGGCCGGAGCTTGTCTTTCGCCTCTGCGGGCGCCATCCAGTTATTGGTCGGGCCGGCATCTTCCTTTTTCCGGGTGCAGATGAAGGTCAGCTGCTCGGTCCGGGCGACGTCGTTGGGATTGCTGCGGTGCAGGTGGCAATTCGGGAAGGTCTTCTGATTCAGTTCGGTGAACGTTCCGTCACGAAGCATCTCCTCCGTCAGGCGCTCGTTTTCCGCGCCCGATCCGTCGCACCAGACAATCTTTGCAGGCTTCGTGAGTCGCGATGATTCCTCAACCCAATTCTCAAGAGGTGTGGACACCCTGTCTCCCTGGGACCCTGTGCGGGCGGGCCGCGCGACGCCCGGCAGGTATCGCGACGCGGCGGTCGTAAAAATGCGCTATTTGTCTCACCAAAAATTTTAGGGTACGCAGCCCGGAAATGCAAGGAAGGCGGCGAAAGTAGGTTGCCTTGGCGGAGGGCTAACCGGTGGGCGCGTCCGAGGCGCAATGCCGGTGCCGATCCGGTTCCGCGGCGAATGTTATACTCGCCGCGAAATGTACGCGCGAAAACTGGCGGCGGAGATGACCCTCGGAGCTGAATGCCGACCCGTGCCTCTGGATTGGCTCGACAGCTTCTGCATGCGCAATTTCACAGGCTCGGCGGAATTCGACGACACGCTGCCGAAGGCGGACGGCACGCTGGAGGCCGGGCTGAGCGTCGATCCGGCTCGGCTGGCCGCGGCGATGAGCGAGTGGTTCACGAAGCGCGGAAAAGGGAATGGCGCGGCGGTGGTCGTCAAGCTCCGGGAGCTGGCCAAAAAAGGTTAGGGAATCTCAAACAAGAGCCGGGCGCCCTCGCCGCGCGATTGGGGCGTTTCTAGTTTCGCGTCGCGAGTAGCCCGGCTCTCTAGACCGTTGGACGCAGGCGGCGTGACATCGTTAGCAATCGGGCCGCCGCCCCGTGAAACCCGGCAAACCCGTTTAGGTGGCGTCTATTCTTCGCGTATTGCTCTGGGCGCGCGGAAGATGGGCCGGATCGCTGGCGAGCGCCTCTCGTATTTTCGGCAGTGCCGCCTTCGCGGCAGTTTCTCCGGCGGCCACCAGCAGCGGCGTCTTCACGAATTCGTCCCACTGGATGTGATGGACCTCAGGCTCGATCAAAATATCCACGTCGGTGTGCCAGAGCTGCGCCGCGGCGGTTTGAATGATCGAAAAGGAACGGCTGATCACCTCGATCGTATTCTGCGGTGCCGAACCAAGCAGGCCCGGCTCGAGGTGCACGCCGATTACAATGTCTGATCCCATTTCCCGCGCGGCTTCGGCCGGCACCGTCTCGGTGAGAAATCCATCCACCAGGATCTGTCCGCGATATTCCACCGGCAAAAATAGTCCGGGATACGCGCACGACGCGCGCAGGGCCGGCCCGATCTCGCCCTCGGTGAAGTGCACGGACTTTCCGGTCATCAGATCGGTCGCCACGATGCTCAGTGGAATTTTCATCTCGGCGAATGTTTCCGCGGGCGTGAACTTGTGCAGGTAGTGTTCCAGGCGTTCGTTGGACGCCATGCCCATTCGCGAAAGCGTCCAGCGCCCGAAATCGTGAAAGCGGGTAGCGTATCCCTGCCGCTCCATTTCTTCAAGCGATGTGCCACTGGCGTAGGTCGCGGCGATCAGCGCGCCGACGCTCGTGCCCGCGATGAAGTCGACGGGAATTTCGTTTTCTTCCAGCACTCGCAGCACACCGATGTGCGCAATGCCGCGGGCGAAACCGCCGCCCAGCGCCAGACCGATCTTCGGCCGATCGCCGTGTCCCGCATAGGCGAACGATCGCAAACCACTTACGGCCTTGCGGATCCATTTCGTGGTCGTGTTCATCCCGACACCCCACCGCCTACGCACACTCTAACAAAGTAAGACGCGCACGGGGCGTTTCCGGTTGACCCTGGGTGGCGCTTTTGCAACGATGTGCCGGACGGGGCTGGGAGGATTTCGCCACATGCGACGGCCGATCGAGAAAGTCGCTGTGCTGGGAGCGGGCACGATGGGCGCACGCATCGCCGCTCACCTGGCGAACGCCGGAATTCCGTGCTTCCTGCTCGATATCGTCCCGCCGGAGCCCTCCGCAGACGAAAAACGCAAAGGCTTGACGCTCGAAAGCCCCGTCGTGCGCAATCGCATTGTGCTGGCGGGGCTTGACGCGGCGAAGAAATCGCGGCCCGCAGCGTTTTTCACTCCCGAGACCGCGCGTCTGATCGCGCCCGGCAACTTCGAAGACAACCTGCCTTGGTGCGGCGAGGTCGACTGGATCATCGAAGCCGTCGCCGAGAATCTTGAGATCAAGCGAAAGCTATTCGAGCGCGTGGACGCGGTTCGCAAGCCGGGCACGATCGTCACCACGAACACTTCGGGCCTGCCGATTCGATTGATCGCGGAAGGCCGCTCCGAGGATTTTCAGCAGCACTGGGCGGGCACCCACTTTTTTAATCCGCCGCGTTACATGAAATTGGCCGAGCTGATTCCCGGGCCGCAGACTTTACCCGACGTGATGGAAGCGCTCAATGAAGTGTGCGACCTGCGCCTCGGCAAAGGCGTCGTGATCGCGAAGGACACGCCGAATTTCATCGCCAATCGCATCGGTACATTCTCCCTGCTGAACGCGATCCAGCAAATGTTGGCGCTCGATATGACCTTCGACGAAGTGGACGCGTCGACCGGACCTGCGGTCGGCTGGCCGCGCTCGGCCACGTTCCGCACAGCCGATATCGTCGGGCTCGACGTGCTCGACCACGTGATCCGCAATATCTACGACAGCATTCCGGGTGACGAATCGCGGGAAATGTTCCGTGTGCCGCCGCTGATTCAGGAAATGATGAAGTGCCGCTGGATAGGCGAAAAAACGGGCGGCGGATTTTACAAGCGAGTGAAAGGCGCGGGCGGCGAATCTGAAATTCTGACGCTGGACTGGAAGACGATGGAGTATCGCCCGCAGCAGAAAGCGAAATTCGGCTCGATCGAGGCAGGCAAGGCGATCGACGATACGCGCCAGCGCCTGGAAATGCTCGTTGGACCGGCGATGGACGGCTCGCGCGGCGACAAGGCCAATAAATTTATCTGGTCCGCGCTGAGCGAGACTTGCCTTTACGCCGCGCGCCGCGTGCCGGAAATCGCCAGCACCGTCGTGGATGTGGATCGCGCCATGCGTTGGGGATTCGGATGGGAGCTCGGACCATTTGAAATCTGGGACGCGATCGGAGTCGAGCGCATGGCGAAAGCGCTCGAGCGCAGTGGCAAGCTGATGCCGCCGCTGATCGCGGAAGTGCTCACATCGGCTGACAGATTGTTTTACGAATCGGAAAAGGGAACCACGCGCTACTTCGATTTGGCGTCGGGTGCGCTCGCGCCCGTGCCGGAGCCGCCGGGAATGTTGATCCTGAAATCATTGAAGGATCGCACGGGTGTGGTCGAGGAAAATTCGGGCGCGAGCTTGATCGATCTGGGCGACGGCGTCCTCTGCTGTGAATTCCACGCCAAAATGAACGCGATCGGCGGCGATATCACGTCGATGCTGACTGCGGGCATCGCCAGACTCGAAACGGAATTCGAGGCGATGGTCGTCGGCAACCAAGCCGTGAATTTTTCCGCCGGTGCAAATCTCATGCTGCTGCTGATGACCGCGCAGGAGGCCGAGTGGGACGATATTCATCTCGCCGTGCAACAGTTCCAGCGCGTGAACCTGGCGATCAAGTACGCGCCCCGCCCGGTCGTAACAGCGCCGCAGGGCATGGCGCTGGGGGGCGGATGTGAAATGAACCTGCACGCCGCGCGTATTCAAGCTACCGCCGAGGCGTATATCGGGCTGGTCGAAGTCGGCGTGGGTCTCATTCCGGCCGGCGGCGGATCGAAAGAGATGCTGATCCGCGCGAACGAACGTGCGGCGGGCGGCGATACGCTCGATCTCTCGCACGCCCTGCGGCCGATTTTCGAAAATATCGCGACGGCAAAGGTTTCCACCAGCGCCGAAGACGCGCGCGCTCTCGGCTATCTGCGGCCGTCCGACCTGATCTCCATGAATCGCGATCGACAGATCGCCGACGCGAAGCAGACGGCGCTCGCCATGGTCCGCGCCGGCTATCACCCTCCGGCGCCGCCGGAAATCCGCATACTCGGGGAGGAATTCTACGCGCTGGCGAAGCTCGCGATTCACGGCATGGTGCGCGGCGAGTTCGCCACGGAATTCGACGGCCTGGTCGCGAGGAAACTTGCCTACATTCTGGCCGGTGGCTCGATCACGGTCGCGCAAAACGTCCCCGAGCAGTACATTCTTGATCTCGAGCGCGAGGCATTCGTCAGCCTTTGCGGTGAACGCAAGACGCAAGAACGCATCGCCCACACATTGAAGACCGGTAAGCCTCTCCGAAATTAAATTCATTGTCCCGACGTACAGCGAACATTCGCCGAAGGTACGAAGGTACTATTGCCGTCGTAATTCCTCCCGCCGAAAATGGATTTGCGCCAATAAATCAGGCCTTTTCTGGGGGAACGGAGCATACCCGTTCGTACTATGATGACACCTCTCAAAGACACTTTGGAAGTTGCCGGTTCGGCTGCCGATCTCTCGGCCGCGCCCGCGGTCGAACACGCTAAGCCGGAATCCGGTGGTTTGCGCGCCGATGCCGTGTCGCTGGAAGTTTCCGTGAAGGTACACGGCTCGCGGGTCGCACAGGTGGTGCGCGGGATCACGCCCCACACCGAGCCTTTCGAAGAACAGACCACGAGCATGATCGTATTCCCGCAGGGTGGCGTACTGCGGATGTCGACACCCGTGATCGCCGGGCAAATGATGGTGGTTACGAATTTGAAGAGCGGACACGATGCGATTTGCCGCATCGTGAAGGTGCGCGCCTACGCGCCCTCGCAAAGTTACGTTGAGATCGAATTCACGAACCGGCAACAGGGGTATTGGGGTGTGCAGTTCGCTGGCGAAGACACCGAGCCGGCGAAGCCGCTTGCGCCGCTGCCTCCTCCTCCGCCAATTTCCACGACGGTTCGAGTGGAAGCCTCGAATGGCATCGAAACTTCCCCGAAATTCATGCCTCCGGCGCCGGCATCGGCGGTCCCTGTTCCGCCTGCGGCCGTGAAGCGACCCGAACCATCGCCGGTTTTCTCGGCTCCCGTGAAACCGGTTGCTCCTGCGCATTCCGCGCGAAACACGCAATCGAACAAAGCCGAATCGTCGTTTGTCGGAATCGGCGAGCAGGAGGAGGTTCAGCCTGCTGCTTCCACGACGAGCTTTAAAACGAAGCAAGAGCGCCCTGTCGCACCCGCTCCGTCTCTTTCCATCGCGGAGCTGCGCGGTGACGGGCTCCTTGCCGCGCCGATTTCAACTTCGATGGGATCCGGCGTACCGGGCGAAATGACGGATCTTTCCTCCGATCTCGAAGAAACAACAGCTTCTGAGCAGCCATTGCAGCCCGAGCCGGTTCCACCCACCGCGGTGTTCACTCCTGTCGCGGCGTCCGCCTCAGGGCCGAAGGTTTTCGGCGCGCGATTCGACGCCCTGGCTCCCGCGGTCGGCGACCCAGCGAAGGAAACGCCGCCGTCCGGCACGCACTGGTTCCTGATCACTACGGGAATTGCGGCACTGTTGATCGCTGCTGTCGGAGGCGCGTTCTATCTGCACATGTGGCCTGGAGTGAAGTCAAGCGCGCGCCCCGAGTCTGCACCACCGGCGATGAGTTCGCCCGCGACGTATTCGAATTCCTCTGCTGTGCCGGCACCCGCCACAAATTCCGCGCCCTCTCCTGCGCCACAGAGTGCGCCGCAGACGGCCGCCTCCGCGGCGGCTTCACCCGGCGCTGCCCCCGTGACGGTGCGCACGAGCGAGCCCGTCATCGCGAATCGAGCGCAACCGCCCGCGGCGCCAAATCCGAGGCAGGAGAAGGCGCTTCCTGATATGTCCGCGGCGCTGGCCGCTCACCCAGTCTCCGCGCAGCATGCTGCAACGGGCGACGCGGGTTCCGCTCCTTTCGTTGACGGCGGAGAGTCGTCTGCGGGCGAGCTTCAGCAAATGTCGTCGGCTGCCAATATCGCGCCACCGCCTCCTCCTCCCGTCCGCATAAAGGTGGGAGGCGACGTCAGGTCCCCCGCGCTGATTTATTCCGTGATGCCGCTGTATCCCTCCGTGGCGAGGTCATCGGGAATCACAGGCAACGTCGTATTGCAGGCTTCGATCAGCCCGGCAGGATTTGTCATCGCCACGAAAGTGCTGTCCGGGCCTCCCGTGCTGCGGCAGGCTGCCGTCGATGCAGTGCGCCGCTGGAAATACCGCCCCGCGATGTTGAATGGCGATCCCGTCGCCGTGGACATCACGGTCACCTTGGCTTTCCACAACTAGCGCGCGCAAATTCCTCTCCTTTGTTCTGCCCTGATAATCCGCATGGATGCGTCCAGCACTCCGCAGCGGGGCCTGTCGAGCCATTTAAGAATGTAACCGTAGCGATGGTCATCGAGACATTTGCAATGTAACCGTAGATTCGCCGTCGCCGCCGTGGCTGTGGGAAAGTGGAAATCGCTTTCTGATTTCCAAGCTCG
>JBAVUW010000152.1:0-2584 GCA_049696975.1 Candidatus Acidiferrales bacterium
CGCGTTCTTATGCATGTTCTCGATGATCTGCCGCCAGCCCACGCCCGTGTTGTAGGCGCAGAACGAAATTTCGCCCTTCTGCGTGGCGTAGGGGATGATGCACATTTCCGTGCGGCGGAAATCGTAGTTGAAAAGATCCTGGAACCACATTCCCGCGATGAACAGGAAATTCCAGGGGTCTTCCCGGCGCCGCTTCATGGCGTCTTCGATGGTGCGCGTGGGGCTCGTCTTCCCGTACTTCTTGTCCGAGTCTTTGGAAAGCGCCCAGGTCTTGTCGAACTTCATCCATAGGTCCTTGAGCCGGAGGCTGGGCGGCGCCTGGAAAGGCTTGTAGTTCTTCAGCAACGCCATGGCCATCATGAAGTTGGAGAACTTCTTGCCGCGGGCCGCATCGGTGATCGCCGTGACGTCTTTCGTAAGCGAAGGAGCGTCGAGGAAGCGCGGGACCGGAGCCCATTCTTTCGTTTCCTTGTTGATCATCAGCGCCGTACCTACGCCGCAGTTCGGATGGCAACCACAGGAGAGTGAACCCCACTGCGAATCCGGGCCGTGCGAGAGGTCGGAGAAGCCGGCGAACGTCGCGATGTAGGAAATCGGAAACCAGTCGCGCGTCGGTTCGACTTTACCGACCTGATTGCTCACGTCTTGCGCCAGATGCGAAAGCGTGTAGCGCTGGCGGATGCGGCGCTCCGGCGTAATGTCCTCGTCGCGACCGGTGAAGGAAACCGGCTGGAACGATACGAACGAAATTTTCTTCGGATTCTCCATCGCGAACTTGACGATCGGGCCCACTTGATCGTTGTTCACGTTGTTGACGATCGTGGTCACCAGCACGATTTCGACGCCTGCTTCATGCAGGTTCTCGATGGCGCGCAGTTTCACATCAAACAGGTTGCCGACCTGGCGGTGGCTGTTCGCATCGTTGCCGATGCCGTCGAATTGCAGGTACGCGTAACGCAGCCCCGCCTCGAAGGCCTTCTTCGCGAATTCCTTGCTTTTCGCGAACTCGATGCCGTTCGTCGCCGCCTGCACGCTGTTGTATCCCACCTTGCGCGCGTAGCGGACCGCGTCGAAGAAGTAGGGCGACATCGTCGGCTCGCCGCCTGAGAACTGCACCGACATCTGACGGCGCGGCTTGATCTTCGTCGCATTGTCGAGAATTTCCTGGATCTCTTCCCAGCTCAGCTCGTGGACATACCCAACCTGGTTTGCGTCCATGAAACAGGGGTCGCACATCATGTTGCAGCGGTTGGTGAGGTCAACGGTCAGTACCGAACCGCGCCCGTGCCGCACCGTGCTTGAGCCGTGGTTGTGCAGCGTCTCGTCGTTGTGCGCCGGAATATCGCGTCCCGGGAAATTGCCTTCGATCCATTCCAGGAACTTCGAATCGATGGCCATTAGGTCTTCATACTTGCCGTGAATGGCGCATTCCTTCACCATCCAGACCTGTCCGTCGCGCTCGATGATCTGCGCCTTAATCTCGCCGACCTTCTCGTGAATCAGATCGGTCCAATCCTTCTTGCCATCGATGATCGCCTCGCGCGCTTCCTTCACGCAGTCCGGGCACAGCGAGTCGGTTGTGCGCGGCCAGCCGAGCGTGGGCTTGGACTTCTCCCACGACTTCAGCAGCGGTTTATCGGACCATTTCGGTGTAAACGACGGATTGGGATTGTGCTTGTTGAAATATTGAATCGTATCGAAGGTCAGGCCCGCCGTCTTGCACAGAGCCCAGTCAAAAGTCTTCCAAACTTGATTGCCTAACGTCTTCGGCATAATGAATGCACCCCTCAGTTAGAATTCCGAATCGCCTGGATATATGCTTGGCCTGGATTTCGCCCGAACCGCCTGAAAGCTGGAACCCCGTCGGATGCGTCCCGCACCCGTAAGCGGTTACGGTACCAGAGTTTGCGCTTAATTCGAGTCCCGGTCCAGCCCCGTGCGCCCAAATGTACAAATGGGGGGTTAAACGGCAAATTACCGCCCCCAAGGGGTGCCTACCTTAGTACCAAACTCGGGGGATTTCAACAGGCGACCGGCTCAGTTTGGGCGCCCGGTGCCTGTCGGTTCCGGGCCGGCGCGCGGTTATTCCAGATTCAACGGGGTCCGCAGCACGCCGATCGCGAAGTGCGCCAGAAGCGGGGCCTCGTCATCGAGCTGAATCCAGCGCAACACGCAGTGATCCTTCATGTATTGCGAAACCTTCGCTTCATTGATGCCCAGATATTCCGCAAGCCGCCCCTTCAATCCAGCCTCGGACGAATAGCCGCCGCGGCTGCTGCGACTCTGTTTGGCCGACCGCCCTCCGCGCACCAGATTGCCCGCACCGATGCGCAGCGTCTGGCACGCCTCGACGTAGTAGGACGTGATCTGATCGGAATCGGAGAGCAAGAACACGCCGGGACCCGCTGGGGCGTCGTCGCACTCATCCAGCCTGTGTAGAGGACTCTGCACCAGCCGCCGCAACAATGACTCAAGATGCGCCATCCGCGAAGCCAGCGCTGGATCGCCGCGTCCGTGTGCCGCGCGTTCAGACGGAAGCTGGGGAAGCGGCGCCTCCGCGCGAGCGGACCGGTCATAGGCGACG
>JBAVUW010000153.1:0-23097 GCA_049696975.1 Candidatus Acidiferrales bacterium
GGGAGCGGCCGACGACGCCATTCTTTGCTGCGCGTTGATAGGAGCCGCAGCGATAACCGCAACGGCAGAGACGATCGCGGCGGCCAGTCCAACAGAGAGCGTTGCTTTCATCGGCGCCTCGCTTCCAGCCTATTGGACGCTCGACCAGGGGGCGCGGTTGCACAGATGCGATCGATGAAAGGCACGGACCGTGCTTCGATGGATGCGGCATCAGGCCGGCAGGCGCCCGCAGCGGCCGGAAGTCCATTGCTTTGTCCCATGAGCGGGATGTGCTATAAACATCCGGCCGAGAACCCGGAGATGCCCCAGCCAGACTTCGTTTTCGGAACATCGGAAATAGCGGCAGAATTGCCCGCGAAGCAGAGGGATACGGCTCACGGAACGGTCGAAGAGCCGGCGCTGGCGATGAACTACTGCCCGCGCTGCTCGGCGCGGCTTGCGTCGCGAAGATGCAAGCTGATCTGTCCGGACTGCGGGTACTATATGTCCTGTTCGGATTTTTACTGAGACAGGCCGCGTCCGCAGCGCGGCAGCGACAGATTCAAGAGTCAAATTCCACATCGAACTGGAAGATCTTCAGGAGGCGCGAACGTGGCACTGCGAATAACGGATCGGCAAATTGGAGACGTGGACGTGCTGGATATTGAAGGGCGCATTGTGCTCGGCGAGGAGAGCAACGCGTTCCGCGAGAAGGTGAAGGCCCTGCTGGCGGCGGGCAAGAAGAAGATCGTGCTGAACCTCGCGCAGGTCGGCTACATCGATAGCGCGGGTCTCGGCACGCTGGTTTCCACGTTCCACAGCGCGAAATCGCAGGGCGCCACGCTGAAGCTGGTAAGCCTGGGCTCGAAATTCAAGGAAGTGCTGCAGGTGACGAAGCTGATGACCGTCTTCGATACGTACGAAAACGAAGCGGCGGCGATTGCGAGCTTCCCGAAGTAGGTTTCCCTCGGTCGAGACATCTGGCGTGCGGCTTGGATCAATCCGGGTCGCGCGTTTTTTTTGGGGATCCTCAATAAACCGCGGCGCCGGAACCGCTTCGTTCAGGCGTCGATTTTTCCTTCCACCCGATAGATGGCGATTCCGCTCAGCAGCTTGGGGTAGAAGTCCGTGGATTTTTGCGGCATGACATCGCCGCCGAGCGCGATCTTGGTAACCTGTTCGACGCGCACGGGGTTCAGCAGGAATGCAAGCTGCGCTTCCCCGCGATCGACCGCCGCGATGGTGACGTCCATTTCGCGCTCGTAGGCGATATTTTTTTCTCCCGCCACGGCCTCCAGACTGATTCCCAAGCCTTTCTCGAGAATCAGCCGGTGCAGAAGAACGACGTCGAGCCCGCGCTGCGCTTCGGAAATGCCCGGCAGCAGGGCTTCCAGATCCGCGTCGCGGCTGAGCACGAACAGATAGAATGCGCCGGCGTCGGAGACGGCGCCCGGATACATGCCGATGGCGCGGCGACCGTGATTGGGCCGTTCGAGATCCTTGCGGAATTCCGAATACGCCGCGGGCCGCTCCTCCACATGGGCGAACGGATAGGAATACCAATCGAAGATCGGCGCGAGGTTCTTGCGAAACCGGTCGAAATCGAAATTCGAGAGGCGGGAGACCAACCGGTGCGTCGGCAAAATCGTCAGACCCCTGGAATGCGTGTTGATAAAAGTCGCCATGGCGAATTCCGAGGCGGCCAGCGGATCGGTCCTGCCCGCATTCTTGCGGTTTTCGTTGCGGAAATTCAGGGCGGTTTCGTAGCGATGATGGCCGTCGGCGATGACCAGCTTTTTTTCAAGCATCGCTTCCTGAACGCGCTTCACGAAACCGGGATCGCTCACCGGCCACAGGCGGTGGGTGACGCCAAATTCATCGCGGAGTTCGTGAGGGGCGTCGGTACGCGCGGTCTGTTCGAGCCATGTGTCGATTTGTCTGGCGCGATCGTCGTAGAGAAAAAACAGCTGGCCCGTTTGAGCGTGCGTCTGGCGCAGGAGCTCGATCCGATCGGCTTTGGGGCCCGAGAGAGTGTGCTCGTGGCGAAAGACGACCTCGGCGACGTAATCCTCGACGCGGGCGAGCGCGATGAAGCCGATGCGCGTGCGCCGCGTCGGGGTGCCGGGAATCAAGAATTCCTGCGAATAGACGTACAGGGCGGGCGCGGCATCCTGCACCAGGATTTTCTCGGCGATCCATTCATTGAGTTTCGCGGCGGCGCGTGTGTAGACGCTGTTCGCGGGGGTATCGTCTGGCCACGTGCGGCCTTTTTCAACCGGGATCAGGTTGTAGGGGCTCGCGGCGAAATAGGCATCCTGCATCGCAGGAGTGATTTTGTCGTAAGGCTGCGTGAGCACGTCCTTCAGGCTGACGCGTTGTGTGTCGTAGCGGTATGCGCGAAACGCTTGGATTTCGGCCATGCGGGCCTCGGAATGAAATGGTGCGCTCAATCAAACGCAATATTGTAACAGCGGGAGCGGCGCGCGCAACAGCCGGCCGGACGGACAAAAAAAGCCGGGCGGCTGATTGCTCAGCGCGTCCGGCTTCGAAGGTGCGCTATGAAGTTTGTCCGGCCTGTGGAACCGAGGTCCCGTTAGGCCGAGTATTGATTGAGCGAGCGGATCAGAGCGTGAGCCGACGCGGGCACGGCGACTTTGCCGCGCAGGATTTCGTGCCGATCCACGCCGTCGCCGTACATGGCGCGATCGCCGCTCTTGTCGGCTTGGACGACGGCTCCATCCAAGCTCACGCCGGCAAATACGCCGTGCGTGCGCGAGTAGGAGAGAACCTCGGCTCGGAGCGCGACATCGGTGTCGGCTTGCGCGTTGCGTCCGACGGGTCCGGCCGCGACGGAAGCATCGCCGCCGAGTTTGAACTTATCACCCAGCAGGCTCTGCAGCGCGTGATCGTTCATGAAGAGCATCACGAGGTCGGTCGAAGAACCGCCGATCTGGTAGCCGACACTGCCGCCGTCGACGGCCACGAACATCGGTGCGCTCCATCCGTTCGCCGTGCGGCAGACTGCCACGCCGCGGCCATAGTTACCGCCGAAGATGAAGGCGAATTTCAGTTCGCCGGGAATAATCGCCACGCATTTTGCCTTGTTGAGCAGATCGTGAGGGATGCCCTTGTCGGGCGCGCTCATGATCTCGCTGAAAACCTGCGCGGCTTTATGTGTGCGCGACACGTCGTCTTCGCGGTCCGACGCGAATGCGGTCATCGACGCCATCAAAGCCAGCGTCGCCAGAATCAGAAATCGCTTCAACATGTGTGTGTCTCCTCCTGAGATCGAATTACGAAGCCCTATGATTGGCAGGCCATTCCTGCGCAACCGCATTGAAACAGCGCCAGCTGAAAACACCAATACTGTGATTGCTTTAGAAGGGTGGGTATGAAGACTTGAAGCGCGGATGGTCACTTTTGTCCAAGGCCAGACGGGCGATTGATCCGTGCGAATTCTCGTAAGCAAAAGCCGGGGTGCGGAAACCCGAGCGCTACGCGGGACGCCAGAATTGGGGAGTGGGCGCCACGAATTCGATGCCCACGCGCGAGCGGCCGCGGACGCGTTTACCAACGTGCACGACGCGGCATTCCTGCTCGGCCTGATTGCGCATGTTGGTGAGAAACAGGCGCTGACCGTGTACCACGACAGTTTCCATCGCGAGCGAGCAGCCGTTTTCGTGCGCGTCGATCGTTTCGGCTTCCTCGTGAAACGGCTGCTTGTTGGCGTCCGAGCCGTAGACGAGAAGCGAGACTTGGTGGGCGTGACGCAAGCCGCCGCGACGGTCCGTATCGTCGTTTGCGGAGTCGGCCCTGCGTCCGGCTGGCGCCGGCGGGGAATCGTCGGAGCGCAACCGGTCGCGCTCCGCCTGCTTCAAGGCCTGCCAGATGCGGCTCAAGTCGACCTCCCGGGGAAACGTGACGAACCTGCCCGTGAGCCCACGATAACTGCGAGCCGGCCCGGTGCGTGGAAATGCCGCGGCCGGCGTATCGTTTCGGTTACCGGGGAGTGGATCCCCGGATCGCTGTGCGGATGACATCGCGGCGGGCGCCACCTACAATTGATCGGCAGCACAGGGTGGAAGATCGAATGAACGAAGCGAACGGCAAAATCGACGGCACGTTTGCGGGCGTGCGGGCGCTGGTGTTTGATCTGGACGGCACGCTGATTGATTCGAAGCTCGATCTGGCGCTGTCGATCGATGCGACGCTGAAGCACATGGGCCGCGCCTCGCTGCCGCATGAGCTGATCTACAGCTACGTGGGCAACGGAGCGGCGGTGCTGGTTCGTCGCGCGCTGGGGGATGCGGTGACGGACGCGGAGGCGGACGCAGGTCACCGATTTTTTCTGGCCTACTACCGCGAGCACATGCTCGACAACACGGTAACCTATCCGGGCGTGCGCGAGGCGCTCGAAGCCTTGGGGCATCATCCGATGGCGGTGCTGACGAATAAGCCCGTGCGGTTCAGCGAGAAAATACTGGAAGGCCTCAGGATCGCGAGCTATTTTCGGTGGGTTTACGGCGGCAACAGCTTTGAAACGAAGAAACCCGATCCCGAGGGCATGAACACGATCTTGCGCGCATTCAAGATCGAGCCGCGCCAGGCGATGCTGGTGGGTGATTCCGACGTGGATGTGCGCACCGCGCGGAATGCGGGAGCCTGGGCCTGCGGCGTGAGCTACGGCCTGGGCCTGGAAAGCATGCGCGCGCATCCGCCGGACCTGATGCTCGACAATCTCGCCGAACTGCCCGCATACCTGAACGGCCGCGGCAGGTGAGCTCTTGCGAGCGGTGCGTGTCGGGCGCGGCCGTTCCAGGATCCCCGGATCGAAAAAAAACCGTGAACGCCGGGGGCGCGCCGGGGATATGAACAGAGGGGGTAACACGGGTGCGCTCACCCTGGTCGCGAAATTGCGTCGATTCAGCCAAAGGCGGCAGTGTAGAATCTGGCGAGCTTGACGCCACGATGCGCGAGCGAGCCGAGGATCCTGACGATCGAGGGGTTTGCGAATGAAAACAATGCGAATCGTGGCGGTGCTGGCCTTTCTTGCCGCAGTGGTGGGCGGAACAGCGCTCGGTGCGGAGGAAAACCAGGTTTGGACCGGCTCGCTGGTCGATGCGAGCTGCTACGCGACCGACAATACGCAAAGCGGCGACGAGCACATGGGCATGAAGCAGTGCGGCCAGGCGTGTCTCAAGATGGGACGGCCGGCCGGGATTGTGACGTCCGACAAGAAATTTTTCGTACTCCTCGCGCCCTCGCCCGACGTCGCAGAGTATGTGGGGCAGGCGATCCGGATTACCGGGAAGCTTCGAAATGGTTCGATCCTCGTCGATAAATTCGAAGTGAAGAAGCCGAGCGGGTGGGTGACGGTGAAAATCACCACGATGATGTAGTCGGCACGCCGTGAATCGCAAGAAACGAATTTAGGGCGGGGGAGATGAGCTTGCGCGGGAAATTTCTGTGGGCGTTTGCGCTGTTCGTGGTCGTGATTGCCGGCCTGGTGATTTACCTGCGGTTCGTCCGGATTCCGGAAAATATCGCCTACGTGAGCGAGGAAGGCGGCGGGATCGTTGTGATCGATCTGAATTCGCTCAGGATTGTGAAGCGCGTGCACCCCAAGGACACGGCGCCGCGCGGCATCGGCGTCACTTTCGACGGCAAGTATCTGATTACCGCGAACAAGGACACCGCCGATGCGAGCGTGATCGACACGCGGGGGCTGCGTCTGCTGCGAAAAATTCCGGTGGGCGACAATCCCGAGTTTGTGAAGCTGAATCCGACGGGGACCTCCGTTTTTATTTCCTACGAGCCCGGATCCACTGCCGGGCCGCCGGTGGAAGGTCCCGCGGGCGAGGATCAAGACGACGATGCAGATGAGCCGCCTGCGCAGATCATGGAATTCAACGTCGCGGATTGGTCGCGCGTGCAGAGCTTCGTAGCCGGCAAAGAGACCGAGGGGCTGGAGTTTTCGCCCGACGGAAAAACGCTGATCGTGGCGAACGAAGCGCAGGATTCCCTCGGCATTTACGACGTTGCCAGCGGCAAACTTCAGCGCGAAATCAAGGTCGGGTCCTACGGCAAGCGTCCGCGCGGGGTGAAAGCGTCGCCGCGGGGAAATTCCTACGCGGTCACCATGGAAGGTTCGGGCACGCTGCTCTCGCTCGACTCGAATTTCAATGTCGTCCGTTCGATTGCGACCGCCGCCAAGCCATATGGAGTGGCCTTCGACCGGCAGGGAAGCCGCATCTTTGTGGCCGCTGCCGCGGCGCGCAAGCTCCAGGTCTATTCCGCGGATTCGCTCGAGCTGCTTGGCGAGGCACCGATCGGGCAGCGCTGCTGGCATTTCACCTTCACGCCGGATGATTCCAAACTGCTGCTTGCCTGCGGGCGTTCGAACAACATCTACGTGATCGACGCGAAGACCTACCGATCGCTCGGCACCATCGAGGGGATCCAACTGCCCTGGGGCATTGTGACGTATCCACGCTCCTTCGGCAGCCTCGGCCTCCCCTGAGCCGGCTGCCGGCGCAGTTACGACGCTTGACACCGCGATTTTCGGTGTAATAATCCCGTCGCATCGACCGCTTGAGTGGGGGGAGCTTCGATGAAATCGATGGGCGCTGTGTGCGTGGGCGCGCTGCTTTGTCTGCTGGCTGCCGCGGCACAAGCGCAAATCCCTCGCGATCCCACCCCGATTGTCTCCAAGACCTCGCCCGCCGATATCGCTGCGGGAAAAGACCTCTACGAGGCGACCTGCTCCCGATGCCACGGGCTCGATGGAGCCGGCAGCGATGGCCCGAGCCTTCAGGGCGTGCCCGACCGGCTGGGCGATCAAGCCATGGGCGACATCATCCGCGGCGGAATTCCAGGCACGGGTATGAACGGTTTCAGCTCGCTCAACGCCGAAGAGACCGGCCAGGTGATCGGCTACATCCGCACGCTGGGCCACACGGCCGACGCGGAGGTCGCCAAAGGCGATGCGGCACACGGACGGAGTGTCTATGACTCGAGCGGCTGCTCGACCTGCCACATGATCAATGGCGAGGGGGGCGGCGTGGGGCCGGAGCTTTCGCGCGTGGGCGCCATGCGCGGGCCGAGTTACCTGCGCAGCACGCTGATTGCACCCGGCACGATCCTCCCGAAAGAAGCGGGTGCGATGGAGCGAGGCCGGTGGACGCAATATCTGTTCGTGCACGTGGTGACGAAAGACGGCAAGTCCTACGACGGCACGCGCGTTTACGAAGATACGTTCTCGATCGAGCTGAAGGATGCGGCGGGGAATTTTCATTCGTTCAAAAAGCTCGAGCTCGCAAAGCTCGAAAAGTTGCCGGGCAGGAGCGTCATGCCGAGCTTCAAAGACACGCTTTCAGGTGCGCAGCTGGACGATCTGGTCGCCTATCTGGCCGGCCTGAAAGGCGCACCGGCACAATGAAATCCATCCGCACAGCTGCCGCGCTGATTGCTTTCGCCGCTGCGTTTCCTTCCGCGGCCCAGGTTCCCTACGACCGCCTGGTGAAATCCGATGGCGAACCGGCGAACTGGCTGATCTACGGTGGAAATTATTACGACCAGCGATTCTCCGGACTGAAGCAGCTGACGCCGGAAAACGTGGCCGGCCTGAAATTGGCCTGGGCGTATCAGCCGACGCGCCCGGCGGGGAATGTCGAAACCTCGCCCGTCGTTGTGGACGGCATCCTGTACGTGACCGATCCGCCCAGCACGGTGACGGCGCTCGACGCGCACACCGGCGCGAAGATCTGGACGTGGTCGCCGATTCTGAAAAACGTGGTTGCCATCGGGCTGTTTCAGACCAATCGCGGCGTCGCAGTTCTCGATAATCGTGTGTACGTGGCGACGATCGATGCGCATCTGGTCGCGCTCGATGCGAAAACCGGCGCGGTCGTCTGGAACACCGTGGTGGCCGACAATAAGATGGGCTATGCCATCACCGGGCCGCCGCTGGCGATCGACGGAAAAATCCTGATCGGCACCGGAGGCAGCGAAGCCGCGGTCCGCGGCCTGCTCGACTGCTTCGACGCGAAAACGGGCAAGCGCCTGTGGCGCATCTGGACCGTACCTGCGCCGGGCGACCCCGAAGCGGCTACCTGGGGCAATTCCGTTCCGGCCGGAGGCACGACCTGGAACGCCGCGGCGTACGATCCGAAACTGAATCTGGTCTACTGGGGCACGGGCAATCCGGCGCCGGATTGGAATGGGGACGATCGACCGGGCTCGAATCTCTACACTTGCTCTCTGCTAGCGATCGATCCGGTTGCCGGCAAGGTGAAGTGGTATTTCCAGTTTTCACCGCACGAGACGCACGACTGGGACGCTTCCGAGCCCCCGATTCTTTTCGACGGCACGGTGGATGGGAAATCGCGCAAGCTGCTTGGCTTTGCAAATCGCAATGCGTTTTATTACGTGCTCGACCGCGAAACCGGAAAATTCGTCGCGGGCCGGCCCTATGCGAAGCAGACCTGGGCGAAAGGTCTTGACGCGAGCGGCGCACCGATTGTGATTCCCGACACCGGACCGAGCCCCGAAGGGAATCTGGTCTTCCCCAGCATCACCGGCGCCATCAACTGGACCAGCAATTCCTACAGCCCGATCACGAAACTTTTTTATGTGGACGCCCGCGAGATGGGCTCGTACTTCGTGAAGGGAACGAACACGCACTGGGAGATGGGCAAATTCCCGGCGAATGCGGGCGGCGAACGCGCGCTGAGCGGCGACGACGCCTACGGCGCGATTCGCGCGCTCGAAGCCACCACCGGAAAAATGAAATGGGAGTTCCGGCTGCATTCGCCGTCGTGGGTGGGCACGCTCGCCACGGCCGGCGGACTGGTTTTTTCCGGCACCGACGAAGGCAATTTCTTCGCGCTCGACGCCGTCACCGGCAAGCCGCTGTGGAACATCTATCTCGGTTCGTCGCTGCGCTCCAACCCCGTGACCTATGCGGTCGACGGCAAGCAGTACGTATTCGTAACCGCGGGCACGACGTACTTCGTCTTCGGATTGCCTTAGCGAACATTCCGCTGGCGCAAATCCGGGATCGCTTCGCCTGGACGCGAGGATGTATGTGTTTCGGGAGTTCACGCTTACTTTGATTGGCCATCTATCGGGCCCGGAGACTGAAACCATGCCAAAGAAATTCTTCAGATTCGCCGTCTTGAGCGCTGTTTTCACCCTCGCCGCGTTCGCGTACGTGCCCAGCGCGCCTGCAGCACCGCCGGCATCCTCATGCGACCGCGCATGTCTGGAAGGCGTCGTGAACGACTACCTCGCAGCGCTCGCTGCGCGCGACCCGTCGAAAGTGTCCTTTGCCGACAACGTGAAATTCACCGAAAACACCGCGAAGCTGAAAATCGGCGAGGGGTTTTGGCAGACCGCCAACGGCATTGGATCCTTCAGGCTCACCTTCGCCGAGCCCGCGGCCGGCGAGGCGGGCTTCATCGGCACCATGCGTGAGTGGGACAATCCCGTCATTTTCTGCCTGCGCCTGAAGGTCAGCGCGGGAAAAATCAGTGAGGTCGAGGACTTCGTGGTGCGCGACGCCGGCGCCGGAAAGGCTCTGGAAACGAAAACGCCGAATCCGCTGTTTTCCGAAGCCATCCCCACGACCGAACGTGCCACGCGCGTAGCGCTCGTGAAGACCGCGAACATGTATTTTTCGGGTCTCGAGAATAACGACGGCAGAGGCGTCTATCCCTTCGCCGACGATTGCAATCGGATCGAAAACGGGACGCAGACCACGAACAATCCGGAGCTGGCTGAAACCGAGCCGGCGAGCCCCGGGAATGCCATCCTGGGTCTCGGCTGCGAGGCGCAGTTCAAGACCGGATTTTTCAAGATCGTCACCCAGATCCGCGAGCGCCGTTTCGTGATTGTGGACCCCGAGCGCGGGCTGGCCTTCGCTTTCGCGTTTTTCGATCATGCCGGCACGGTGAAGACGATCAAGCTGACCGACGGGAGGGTCTTTCCGGCCACCTTGCGCCATCCGCTTACTTTTGAAATCGGCGAACTGTTTAAAATCGAAAAGGGAAAAATCCACGCCGTTCAGGCGGTCCTGACGCAGGAGCCGTACGGCATTTCGTCCGGCTGGGGGCCGGTGGCCGCGCACGCCGCCTCCGGGCCGGCGCATGAATCCGAAGCTGCTCGTGCCGAATGCGATCGCGAGTGTCTGAACCGCATCGTCGATGAATACCGCGCCGCGCTGATCGAGCACAACGCGTCGCTGATGCCGCTCGCCCCCGGAGCGCGGTACACGGAAAACTCGCAGGGCCTCAAATTTACCGACGGCCTGTTCGGCACGCTTACCGGCTGGGGCAGCTACAAGCTCTACATCGACGATCCCGAGGAGGGCGAAGTCGGTTTCGTCGGCGTCACGGATGAAGCGGGAATGGCGGGGCTTCTGTGCACGCGCCTCCGCGTCCAGCACAAGAAGGTGACGGAGGTCGAAGCGCTGATTACGCGCAAGGAAACCTTCGCCGGCTTCACGCGTCCCGACGGCCTCTCCGATCCCAAGGTGGAACCGAAGCTCGCGGGATTTTACGAGGATGTGCCGGAATCGGAGCGCGAATCGCGCAAGGATCTGATCGCCCAGACGGATCTTTATTTTGACGGCATCGAGAAGAGCAGCGGCCGCATCGTGCCGTTCGCGCCCGACGTGATCCGCGTCGAAAACGGCACGCAAACCTGCCCCTCAAACTTCGGCGCGCTGTCCCACAACGGAGAGCCCCTGGGCTGCGCCGCCGGTCTTGATTCGCACCTTTTTGAATATATCTATCCCATCCGCCCGCGGCGCTACACGGTGGTCGATCGCCAGCGTGGGATCGTACTGGGCGATTTCATGTTCAATACGTCCGGAAAAGTAAGATCGGTCGATGTGCCCGGCGTCGGTAAAGTGGACGAATCGGCTGCGGCCCTGCGCCCGTTCAGCGAAGAGGTCGACGAAATCTTCAAAATAAGAGACGGCAAGATCGATTCGATCATCGCCGTGATGACCGGCCTGCCCTACGGCGACACCTCCGGCTGGTAACCAGAACATTTCCGGGGCACGGGTCGACTCCGCGTCTCGATAATACTTAAGTATCCGCTTGACAATAGCCGCTGTGCAGACGTACCTTGATACTTAAGTCCTGGCTAAACTGACTGGGATCCAAGGAGAGACGCGATGGCCAAGAGTTCCGTGACCCACAGCACTTTCATCATCGAGCGCAACTATGGCGTTCCGCCCGAGCAGGTCTTTGCGGCCTGGGCCGACCCGGCGCAAAAGCGCCGATGGTTCGCAGACGGTGAGCATGCCGAGATCGAGGAACACACACTTGACTTCCGCGTGGGCGGGATCGAGAAAACGCGCCGCATCATCATGGGCGGCCCGTTCAAAGGCACGCCGCTGACCAACGATTCGGTTTACCTCGACATCGTGGGGGATGAGCGCATTGTTTTTGCCTACACCATGACGCTCGGAGGCAAGCGCATCTCCTCGTCACAGGCCACCGTAGAATTCCTGCCGAACGGGAAGGGAACGATTCTCGCGTTCACCGAGCAGGGCGCGTTCTTTGAAGGCGCCGACGGGCCCGCGATGCGGGAGGAGGGCTGGAAGTCATTGATCGGCCAGCTGGAAAAAATCTTCGCGCACTAGCCTGTCGGCGAAATCGGGAGGGGATCCATGCTCAGCCAGCAACTTGCCGTCAACCGCGTCTTTCATGCCCTCGGTGATCCTACGCGGCGCGCCATCGTCGAAAAACTGAGCGCCGGGCCGATCTCGGTTTCGCGTTTGGCAAAGCCGCTTGACATAACGCTCGCGGCTGTCGTCCAGCACCTGCAGGTGCTCGAGGCCAGCGGCCTGGTAGCGACCGAAAAAGTCGGGCGCGTCCGCACCTGCCGGATCGAGCCGAAAGGTTTTTCCGTGGCCGAGCGATGGATCCGTGAACGCCGCTCGCTTTGGGAACGCCGCTTCGACAGGCTCGGAAAGCTTCTCGAAGAGCCTGCCGGGTAGGCGATTGACATTCCCGATCCCCCTCACTATCGTGTGCTTCGCGGGGGGGAGGGCACACATGAATCGACATTCCAATTGGCTTCTCGGCGCGGCTTTCGCGTGTGCAAGCCTGTTTGCAGCGGGCACGGTCACCGCGCAGGTGACACTGGAAGTAATGAATCCGCGCGGTGAGATTCCTCCGCCGAAGACGCTGGGCATCAGCCCGCGCGGCGGAAGTCTTGACGGCAAGAAAATCGTCCTGATCGACAACGGCAAGTACGGCGCGAGCAACTTCCTCGACGCGCTGTCGGACAAGCTGAAGGAGAAATATCCCAAAGCGATCGTCGTGATGTATCCGAAACCCGCCGCGCAGACGATCACGGACCTGCCCAAGTGGTATCCGACGGTGAAGCAGCAGGGAGATCTTTTCGTTTTCGGCGTGGGTGATTGAGGGAGCTGCACGTGGTGGGGTTCCCACGACACGATCGAAATTGAAAAGACGGGAATGCCAGGAGTTTATTTCACCACAACCGAATTTCTCGACGATGCCAAGTCCGCGGCCACCGATCGCGGCATGCCCGGCATCCGCACTCTCGCTCTCCCCGCCGATAAATACTACGTGGCCCGCTCGAACAAGCAGGAAGTCCAGCAGATCGTCGATCAGTTCTTCGACCGCCTGGTCGATGACCTGACGCGGACGCTGACGGCCGAAGAGCGGCATCCGTCCCAGGTCCAGAAGATGTTTGAAAACGCGGACATCAAGGTCACCGGCAAGGACTTGCTGGACGCCTCAGAGAAGTTGAACGCGCTATTCCTCGATAACCGCTGGGCCGACGGCCTGCCGGTCATCCCGCCCACGCCGGAACTCGTGAAGGCCATGGAGGCAGGCACGACGCGTTCGCCCAAGGACGTGCTCGGGCAGGTAGCGCCGAAGAACGGCACCGCAACTGTGGAAAAAATTGCTGTCAATGCCGTCATGGCGGGAGCCAAGCCGGAATATTTCCCCGTCATTCTCGCGGCGATGGAAGGCTTGCTCGACAAACACTACGACCTCACGCATGTCGTGGCGTCGACGGGTTCCTTCACGCCCGTCGTGCTGGTGGATGGTCCGATCGCCAAGGAACTGAACTTCAATTCCGGCATCGGCATGCTGGGAATCGGCTGGCAGGCGAACAGCACGGTCGGCCGGGCCATCCAGTTATCCCTGCTCAACCTCGGCCAGACCTGGCCCCAGGTGAATTTCATGGGGCTCACCGGGCGGCTGGAGGCCTACACGTTCTACACCTTTGCCGAGGACACGGCGAAAAGCCCGTGGGAGCCCTACAACGTGAGCCAGGGCTTCCAGCCCGGAGACAGCACGGTGACCGTGTCGTCGGCAGGGAACCCGCAGGTATTCGGCGGCGGGGCGGTCGCGCCTTGGACCGCACAGGGCGTGATCGATCAGATGGCCACGCAAATCCGGAACCGCGGCGTCGCCTGGCCTCATGCCCAGAAACACATCGTCGTGCTGCATCCCGATTGTGCCGTCGAACTCGCCAACCACGGCTACACGCGGAAAAGATTGCAGGAGTATCTCTACGAGCAGACGCGAGTGCCCTTCGAGAAGCTGACCAATCAGGTCTCTTTCGGCGAGGGCACGGAGGAGGCGTTCATCCGCGCCTCGATTGAGGACGGGCGTATTCGAGCGGATCGTGCCCAGATTTTTCTGGACAACCTCAAGCCCGGAGGCCGGGTTCCGGTCGTCCAGAGTCCGGATGATTTTCACATCGTCGTGGCCGGAGGCTCGCCCGGGTACGATCTCCTGTTTACGTATCCGGGAACAAACTGGGCTCACGAGACGAAGAAAATCACGGGCGTGACGCCGTCCAAGGCCGGCCAATAGCGGAATCCTGGGGCAGCGGACCCGCGAATGAAATCCGATGTGCTTTCGCGCGGGCCGGCCCCGCTTCTTGTGTAACGGAGACTACTTTCTTCGCGTCATTGATGGAGTGGTTCGCCGGGGGGGAAATCTGTTAAAGAAGTCCGCACTGATGGCGTTCGCCAGTCTTGCCGTTGCGGCCTCGCTGGCCGCTCAAGGAGGCCCGGGGCGCCCGCCGGCACCAAGTCCTGCGGAAGTCGCCGCCAAGACGGCTGCGGTCGAGCGCGGCCGCACGATTTTCAGGCAGAATTGCGTAGCCTGTCATGGCGAGGATGCAACCGGCGGACGGGGTCCTGACCTGATTCGCTCCTCAGTCGTGCGCCACGATAAGAATGGCGATCAGATCGGCCCGGTCGTCACGAGCGGCCGCCCGGAGAAGGGTATGCCGCCTTTTCCGTTCTCCCCGGCGCAAATCGCCGATCTCGTCACCTTTCTCGACGCGCAACTCGACCTTTTCGATCTGCACACGCGCTTCGGTCCGTATCCCAACGACATACCAGCCGAGCGTCTCGCAACCGGATCGGTTGAAGCCGGCAAGGCGTACTTCAATGGTCCCGGCAAATGCAATACGTGCCATTCACCGACCGGCGATCTCGCCGGCATCGCCAAGAAATATAATCCGCCTGATCTAGAGGTGCGATTTCTCTACCCCTCGGGCACTCCGACGACGGCCGTTGTGACCGACCGCTCCGGAAATACGTTTGAAGGCACGGTCCTGCTCAACGACGATTTCAACCTGGCCATCCTGGGCAAGGACGGCTGGTATCACTCCTGGCCCAAGAGCGACGTCAAAGTCGAGCTGCACGATCCGATCGCCATTCATGCCGAACTGCTGGAAAAGTACACGGACGCCGACATGCACAATCTCTTCACCTATCTGGAGACGCTCAAGTGAAGAAACGCGGCGCATTGGCAATGCTGGTGATTTTGCTCGCGTCCGGCTTGGCGCGGGCGCAGGCGCTCGATCCGGCGAAGATGCTGAAACCTCCGACCGACACTTGGCCCACCTACAACGGTGACTACACCGGCCGACGATTCAGCCCTCTCACGCAGATCAACATCCTGAATGTCGGTAACCTCGCCCTGGCCTGGGCGTTTCAGGCGCACACGAACGGCCTCGAGTCGATGCCGCTCGAAGTCGGCGGCATCCTCTATATCGCCGGCGGAAATCAGGGCTGGGCCGTCGACGCGCGCACCGGTCGCCAGATCTGGCACTTCCAGCGCCCCGGTGTGGTCGCCACGGGCGGCAACAAGGGTTTCGCCATGTGGCACGATCGCCTGTACTTCGAAACGCCCGACGCCGGACTCCTCTGCCTGGACGCCAAAGACGGAAAACAGCTGTGGCAGATTCAGCTGGGCGATCCCGCCCTGAAAGCCTTTGGCGGCGCGGCCCCGCTCGTTGTTCGCGATCACATCATCGTCGGCACGTCGGGCGACACCGCCGACCTGCCCGGCTTCCTCGAGTCGGTCGATCCGATGACCGGCAAAGTCGAATGGCGCTGGGACGCCATGCCCAAGCCGGACGATACGGTCGCGTGGAATTCCTGGCCGCATGATACCGACGTTGCCACACGCGGCGGCGGCATGACCTGGATCACCGGCACTTTTGATCCTGAGCTCAATCTTGTGTATTGGGGCACCGGCAATCCGCATCCGGTGGAAAACGGTGACACGCGTATCGGCGCGAATCTTTACACCTGCACGATCGTAGCCCTCAATCCCGACACCGGAAAGCTGGTCTGGTATTTTCAGTCGTCACCGCACGACACGCACGATTGGGACACGGTGATGACACCGGTTCTTTTCGACGGAACGTTCCAAGGCAAGCCGCGCAAGATGCTGGCGCAAGCGAATAAGAACGGCCTGTTCTTCGTGCTCGACCGCACCAACGGAAAATCGCTTATTTCCGAAGCGTTCGTCCCGGCGAACTGGGTGAAGGGTTATGACGACCGCGGCCAGCCGATCCCGGACCCTGACAAAGAGCCCAAGCCTGACGGCGTGCTGGTCACCGGCGGCGTGGGCACCAACTGGCAGGCACCCAGCTACGATCCCGACACGGGTCTGTTCTACGTCAACTCGCGCGAAACGATGGGCGTCTTCTATCTGACGATGCCGGGAAAGTCCGCCGAAGGCTGGGCCGGCCGCGATTTCTTCCTTTCTTCAAAGTCGATGCTCAAAGCCATCGACGTGCAAACAGGCAAAACCCGCTGGACGGCCGACACGCTGGGCCGCGGCGGCCAGTCCGGAATCCTCTCGACCGCGGGCCATCTCGTTTTCACGGCTGACAGCTCCTCAAGTCTCGTCGCGCTCAACGACGCCACCGGAAAAGTCCTCTGGCACACCTACCCTGGCGGCGCGCTCGGCACCGGCCCGATGACCTACGAACTCGACGGGCGACAGTACGTCGTCTATGCGGTCGATGGTGTGGTGTATGCCTTCGCATTGCCCGCGCCGTAGTGGGAATTCGTGAAACCGCAGGCCTGCCAAAGCGTCTAATCATATGAGAGGCAAGAAAGCCTCGGCGGTCCACATCGATTGACGGCTCGTAAGTGCTCATCCTTGACACCCTTACAGGCCGTGAGTAACATCCGACACAGAGTCGGAAATCCTCAGCCACCGGCGCAGCAGCAGGGCCGAGCAGGACCGGGGGGAATGACATGAAAACGTTGGCTAAATGGCTTGCGATCGGAACTTTGGCGACCGCGCTTTTCTCGCTGATACCCCAGCACGCAGTTGCGCAGGAGGACGGAGGACAGGTGGGATTCGAGGATCCCACGGCGATGGCTGCGCCGCCTCCGCAGTTTATCGCCCCTGCAGACATCAAGAAGATGATGGATGGGCACGACACGAGCTTCCAGCTCGTCGACACGCAGCCGGAAGAAGCCTTCGCCGAAGGCCACATCCCGGGCGCGATCAACTATCCGTGGGTCCAGCAGGTGAAGCCGCCGATCCCGCTGCCGCGCAACAAGATGCTGGTGCTCTACTGCCCGTGTAACCATGACGAAGATTCCATCGACATGTACAAGAAGCTCGCCGAGTTCGGCTATCTCAACACCAAAATTCTTGAGGGTGGTTGGTACAAATGGGTTGCGCTGAAGCTGCCGGTTGACGGCAGCGACGCGGCGAACGCGATCAAGATGGCCGACGCCGCCGCAGCCAATGGCAGCACGAGCTCCGCACCGGCAGCGGCGACCGCCTCTGGGGCCGCGACAGCCCCGAGTGGCCCGCTGGTCTCGGGCCGCCAGGTGGGCGCCATGACACCGTCTCTGCGCGTGATCGACGTCACCGGCAAGTACAAGGGGCAGGACACCTGCTACGTCTGCGAATACGGCGCCGCACCCACGCTCATCGGATTCTTCAGCAAGCCGAGCGACCAGGCCGCGGACCTGATCGTCAGGCTTGACTCGCTCGTGAAATCGCAAAAGAACCTGAAGGGCTTCGTCGTGATGACCGAAGGCGCCGACACGAAGGCCTGGCTTGAAAAGCTGGCAGCCGACAAAGGCATCCAGATTCCGCTGGTGTATTTCGCGAGGGGCAACCAGGATCTGGGCATGCGCCTCTACAAGCTCGCGCCCGCGGCGGACAATACGATTCTCGTCAACGACAATCGCCAGGTGGTCGCGAACTTCGTGAACGTCAGCGATTCGACCTTCCCGCAGGTCCAGGACGCGGCGGTGAAAATGCTTGCTTCTGTGCCACCCACTCCCGGGAGCGGCCAGTGAAGACCTCGCGCCTGAGTCGATTGGTTCTGGCGGCTGTGCTCGCGCTCGGCGTTGCGGGACCGTCGGTCCGCGCGCAGTCTTCGGACATCAAATCCGTCGAGCCCAAGGATATCAAGGATATCGTCGCGCAGAACAAGGGTAAAGTGGTCCTGCTGAACTTCTTTGCGACTTGGTGCGTTCCGTGCCACACCGAGTTCCCCGATATCATCAAGTTGCAGAAGGCGTATCAGGACAAGGGCCTGCAGGTCGTCGAAGTCGCGATGAACGACGTGACCGACAAAGACGAATTGCAGAAATACCTGAGTGAGACCAAGCCGTCATTCAAGGTCTACATCGCCGCGAATACCGAAGACAAATTCTACACCGACGTCGATCCGCGCTGGGATACCGCTCTGCCGATGACCATGATCTTCGATCGCGACGGCAAGAATGTGGCCTTCTATAAGGAAGCCCGCACCTACGATCAGTTCAGCAAGGACATCACGCCGCTCCTGGCGGCGAAATAACCGCGAGCGAATGTCCCGTTCACGCTGTTCACAAAATTGCAAGCGCGGCGCTCTGAGGGGCGCCGCCTTTGTCTTTAGCGCGCTCTTTTTTCTCGGCACGGCTGCGGCCCAATCCGACTGGCCGACGTCGGGCCACGATCCCGGCGATCAGCGCTTCTCCCCGCTCACGCAGATCAATGAAAAAAACGTAGGGAGGCTCGTGCGCGCGTGGACGTTTCACACCGGTGACCCGAAAGACGATACCGGTTCGGAAGGCGCCCCGCTCGTCATCGACGGCGTGCTGTATTTCGATGCCGGGAAAAATGTCTTCGCGCTCGACCCGGTTACCGGCCGGCAAATCTGGAAGTTCGAAACCAAGGGGACGCGTCCGCGCGGCCTCTCCTACTGGCCGGGTGACGCGAACACGCCGCCGCGCATGATCCTGGGCGTTGCCGGCAGCCAGATGCTCGCCCTCGAGGCAAAATCGGGCAAGCCGGCTGACGGATTCGGCGCGGGCGGCTTCGTCGACGGCGTCAGTCCCGCCGCCGCGCCCGTGATCTACCACGACCTCATCATCTCTGGTGAGAATCGCGTCCAGTCCGTGCGCGCCTTCGATGCCCATACCGGCAAGCTTGTCTGGACCTTCTACACCAAGGCCCAGCCCGGTGAACCAGGGCATGAAACCTGGCTTGGCAACAGCTGGGATGCGAAATTCGGCACCGACGTCTGGAGCTTCATGACGCTCGACGCGGTGCGCGGACTGGTCTTCGTTCCCATCGCGCCCAGCGGTGGCACGGAGTATTACGGCGCCGATCGGCTCGGCAACAGCCTTTATAACGACTCGCTCGTCGCGCTGGACGCAAACACCGGCAAGCTCGTCTGGTATCAGCAGTTGGTTCACCACGATCTTTGGGACTTCGACGTTCCCGCCCCGCCGACTCTCTACGACGTGAAGATCGGCGGCAAAATCGTCCCGGCCGTAGCCGAATTCAGCAAGCAGGGCAGCCTGTTCCTGTTCGATCGGACCAATGGAAATCCGATCTTCGGCATCGAGGAGCGCCCCGTCGCGCAATCCACGGTTCCCGGAGAGCAGACTTCGCCCACGCAGCCGTTTCCGCTAAAGCCTCCGCCGCTGGCTCCCATGAGCGTTTCGAAATCCGACATCTACAACCTCACGGAAGAGCATGCCGCGTTCTGCCAGGACCTCTGGGAGAAGAATCATCTCTACAATCTCGGTCCGTTCACGCCGTACGGTGACGACCCCAACAAGATGGCCATCGTTTCGCCCGGCCGCGAAGGCTCCGCCAATTGGAGCGGCGTGGCCTTTGATCCGAAGCTCAACTATATTTTCGGCACCACGGATTTCAACACCGCGCAAATCGGCCGATTGGTGAAAACCGACAAGCCCGGCCCCAACGGCAGTGCGTACGAAAAGATTTATCCCGGCGGCGGCACGCGCTACAACACGCGCTACTGGGATCCAAAGACCGGCTGGCCGTGCCTGAATCCGCCGTGGGCGGAGATGTTCGCCGTCAACGCGAAAACGGGCGCCATCGTCTGGCGGGTGCCCTTCGGCACCATCGACGCGCTCGCCGCGAAAGGCTTCCCGCATACCGGCGCGCCAAACACCGGTTCGATGATCGTCACGGCCAGCGGCCTGATTTTCATCGGTGCTACGAACGATGGCCGCTTCCGGGCCTTCGATGCGCGCAGCGGCAAACAGTTGTGGGAGGTAGGAATCGACGCCAGTGCCCACACCATTCCGGTCACGTACCTGGGGCGAGACGGCAAACAATATGTGGTGGTGGAAGCCTTCGGCGGCCCGGGCATCGTCGCCGTAGCCGGCTACTTCAACGACGCCCCCGGCGACAGCGTGATTGCCTTTCGCCTGCCGTAGCGAGCATCCCCGTTTCGAAGCTTAGGCGCTCTCAGGTTCACGCTTCGCACGACACCAGTGCCACCCAACCCCGCAGCCCAGATACGCCAAGAATAAATACGGCAGATAGTTTTTCGGAAAATCCGGCACGGGATAGAGCGTGCCCTCGAGCACCATCACCATTGCCGCGACAGCCAGGATCGCGAGTACCACCGCCCCGGCCGTCATTTTCCCGAGCCGCTTCAAATGAATCGGCAGGGCGATCGCCACCAGTGCATACACCACGATAAATCCGTACGTCGCGAGCGTTCCCATCCAGTCGTAGATCGTCTCGCCGCTTACCTTGAAAATAATCAATCCAACCGACAGCAGGATCGTCCCCGCGCCGGTCGCCATCACCGCCGCGTGCGGCGTTTCATTTTTCGCATGCGTCGCCGCCAGCGCTCGATGCACGATTCCGTTATGCGCCATGAGCAGCAGGACGCGCGCGGCGGCGGTCACGCACGCGAGCGTGCACGCAAACATGCTCACCATGGCGCAGAGGTCGATGAACGGCCCCAGGCGCCGAACGCCCGCCGCGATCGAAAGCGCGCCGAGCGGCGCCGCGCTCCGGTCCAGGGTTCCCGCAGACGCCGGAAAGCCGAGCACTTCGGTGTAGGACGCCGCGATGAAAAACAGTCCGGACAGCGTCACGCTCTGCAGCACCGCGCGCGGAATGTTCCGCAGCGGATGCTTCGCTTCCTCGCCCAGCGTCGTGGCGCTTTCAAATCCCACGAAGCTGAACATGGCCAGGACCATGCCCAGCCGCACGCCCGAGAAATTCACGCCGCTGAGCTTCAGCTGCACCGGATCAAAATGCAGCCCGCCGCGCCAGAGTAGCAGCACAAACACGAAGCTGATCAGCAGAACCGAGACCACCTCGATATAGACCATCAGCCGCGCCGAAACT
The DNA here is from genome assembly GCA_049696975.1 of Candidatus Acidiferrales bacterium. Taxonomy (GTDB): domain Bacteria; phylum Acidobacteriota; class Terriglobia; order Acidiferrales; family UBA7541; genus Palsa-295. The sequence goes on from JBAVUW010000153.1 coordinate 20,916, forward strand.
TTCACGTCGCGGTAGGCGATCCAGATTGAAATCAAGGCTGCGAACGCGGCCAGAATCCACGCCGGCGCCGCCCGTCCCAGAGATTCGCCGAGCACCACGTTGGCGTAATGCACGAACCCGCCAACGACGGATGCGCCCGTCGCCACATACGCGAGCAGCAGCGCCCACGCCGCCACGCTTCCGACCGCCAGCGGCAGCGACGACGTGGCATACGAATAGAGTGATCCCGGCGACGCAGACTCGCGCGCGAATCGCGCGATGCACAGCGCCACCAGCAGCGTGCACACCGTCGCGCCCACATAGGAAAGCCACGTCCCGTTGCCCGCCGACGCAAACACGAGAGGAACGGTCAGCGTCGCCGTGGCCGTAGGCGCCATCGTGGAAATCGACTGCGCCAGCGTTTCGAGCGGCCCGAGCACCTGCCGCTGCAATCCGAAATGCGGCTGCCTTGCTTCGGCTGCGATTTCCGCGGCGGCTTCCTCGGGACGCAAGTGGATCGACCTCTCCTGCTCGAGAGTTTCTCGAAAACGAAGCTAAAAAGAAGCGCCTAGTCTGCTTGGGCCGTCCCGTTGAGTCAATCGTTTTGGGGGTGCTAAACTTCGAGCCGCATGAAAGCTCCCTTGGATCCATCGGGCATGCTCGCCGTGGCGCTCGAGCAGGCCCGCATCGGCCTGGAAGAAGGCGGCATCCCGGTCGGCGGGGCCATCTTTCGCGCCGACGGCACGCTCGTCAGCACCGGGCGCAATCGTCTGGTGCAGAACGGCGATCCCTCGCTGCACGGTGAAACGGACGCGTTCCACGCTGCCGGCCGCCAGCCTCACTTCCGCGATCTGATTCTGGTGACCACGCTTGCGCCCTGCTGGTATTGCACCGGCCTCATCTTTCAGTTCCGTTTCAAGCAGGTGATTGTCGGCGATGCCGTCAACGCCCAGGGCGGCAGCGTCTGGCTGCGAGAAAAGGGTTTCGACATCGTCGACCTGGCTTCGGCCGAATGCATCGGCATGATGCGCAAATTCAAGATGGCGCATCCGGAACTATGGGATGAATGCATTGGCGACGGTTGATGCCTGGTGTCTTGTGATTCTTGCCGACCGGTCCGCCGCGGGTTCGCTGCGAATTCATCCCCAAGAACGTTCCGCAGGCGCACATCGTTTTTCGCGCCTGGCTCGTCTCGCACGGACCGGATGAGTGAACGGACGCTGTGGAGGGATCAGCGCAGCTGGGCGTGAGTGGGGTTGGTCACGCCGAGCATTTCCGGGGTCACCGCCAGCGTCATACGCACCCAATGATCCTGATGCGTGACTTTCACCTGGCCCGCGAGCGCAGCGAGAAACGCCGCCTGCTCTTTGGTCATCTGTCCGCGCGTCTTGGGATCGGACAACGCCACGCTCCCGAACATCCTGAACGTGTCGATCAGCGTGGCGAGCTCGGCGGCGTGCGGCAGCGAATCGCACTCGGCGTCGAGCGCCATATCGATGCGATCGCCCTGCGGTTCCCCCGCCAGGGTCAGTCCTCTCACGCTGCGCGCCAGGGTGCCAAGCTGCGGCGCATTTTTAAAACTGTCGTAGAAGGCTGGGGGCAGCAGGTCAGTTCGCGCCGCGGCGAAGATCGGCGCAGCGGCCACGCGCTTGATCCGCGCGCGCATGGCGTCGTTCTCTTTGGCGCTGGCCGCCGGCGCCAGAATGCTCAGCGTCTCGCCGGTCGTCAGTAGAATCCGCGTCGCGGACAGGAAGCGGAAGGACGTCGCGGGGTTTCCGGGCACGACATAGATGTTGTGCCCCCCGCCCACCGTCACTCGTCCGGTGCGGAGCGCGTAGGCCGCAATTTTGGCTTGGTCAAAACGCCCATCGGCGACGGCCACCGCCTGATTCGTGCCAAGCCCGCCACCGGGCGTCAGCAGGGCGGTCGGCCAGACGGCGATGACGGCTGTGTCGAGATCGCGCGTGTAGTCAAATCCCGTGCCGGCGACGAACTCCCGGTAGTCGCGATCTTCTTTCGGATCAGGGCCGACGAGGCCGAGCATCGCGGCAAGGGGTGAGTTCTGCAACTTTCGAAGCGCGGCGACATCTATATAGGCCACGACCGGTGCGCCCGGCGGGAGCAGGCTCATCAGGGCCGGCGGAGCGGACGCGCTGGCGCCGGCAATCGGCGGCAGCGGCCGGCGCAAGTGGTAGATGTAGAG
>JBAVUW010000154.1:0-3564 GCA_049696975.1 Candidatus Acidiferrales bacterium
AGCTGGAAGAACTGATCGGTGACCGCGACTACAAGGAATTTCTGAACAGTCGCAACAAACTCTACCGCAAGAAGAAGATGAAGCTGCGTCCGCCGTCGCGCCGCGAAGCGATTCGCATGATGGCCCAGGAGCCGAATCTGATCCGCCGTCCCGTGGTGGTCGCGGGCGGGCGAATCGTCGTCGGATTCGATAAGAACGGTATCGCCCGTCTGTAGGACGTATTTTTCACGTGCGGGAGACCCTCGCCGCTGGATCTTTGCCTGCGAATGAAAGTCGGGGAACGCATTGAAATCCGCCAGGGCGACATCACCGAACTCGATGTCGACGCCATCGTCAATGCCGCCAACAACGATCTCAAGCTCGGTGGCGGCCTGGCTGGCGCGATTCGGCGTAAGGGCGGGCCGGGCATCCAAGCCGAGTGTGACGAGATCGGAACGATTCCCGTAGGCGGCGCGGCGATCACGTCCGGCGGCGAGCTGAAGGCGCGCCATGTGATTCACGCCGCGAGCATGCAGCTGGGCGGTGCGACAACGGCACACGCGCTGCGCAGCTCGACGGCGCACGTGCTGCGAATCGCCTCGCAGAACGGCCTGAAGACGATCGCTTTGCCGGCGATTGGAGCCGGAATCGGCGGGTTTCCCATGCGCGCGTGCGCGGAAATCATGCTGCGCGAAGCCGAAAAGCATTTCGAGCAGCCGACGTCGATCGAGAAAGTTTGCTTCGTGCTATGGGACCCGGGCGCCCTCGTCACGTTCCAGGAAGTATACGCCGAAATACAAGCCGGCCCTCAGGATTGAATGAGCCGAGAGGCCGGGCCACTTCGTTTCACGGCGCCGGCTGCGCCGCGGCAAGAAAGCGACACATCGAGCGATTGGACGATCTCGCAAATTCGGGCGATCGAACTTCGCCGTCGGCCCGCATTAGTTGTTTTCGGTGCGCTTCTTGAGCGTGGGCTGCTTGTCTGAATTGGGATCGGCTGCGGGATTGGCTCCGGCGGGAACCTGCGCGGGATTTCCGCTGGCGGTTGCCGTCGCCGGCGGCGTCGTGCCCTCGGGATTGTACGGGGTTCTCAGGTACCGCGCGGCTTCGGCCTGGGCGCCGGCGGTATCGTCCTTCAAATGTTGTGCGAGGTTGTACTCATTCACGGCGCGCTCGCGCTGTCCCAGGATGTCGTAAATCTTTCCCATATAGATGTGGCCCCAGACTTCGGTCCATTTGGGATCGAGGTCGCCGCCGAGCGCGGCGCGAAAGGCATTGGCCGCCGCCTGGTAGTTTTTCTGGTAGAACATCGCCTCGCCCATCCGGAAATGCGCCAGGGAATTGGTCGGCTGGACGTCGAGTGCGCGCTGATATTCCTGAATCGCCTCGTAGTACTTGCCGAGTGTGGCGTCGGCTTCGCCGCGCGCGATGGTGGCTCGGACGCGCAGCTTCGGACTCGACTTCAGGAGCTGATTGTTGGGGTCAATGGAAATTCCGTTGGGCTTGGGTCGGCCGAAAGTCTCGAGCTTGAAATTCGACGTGGTGCCCGTCACCATGATTTTCTTCAGCTCGGGATTCCCTTCGGTGTCCACTTTCACTTCCACCGGCATGCGGAACGTGTCCAGCTCCTGTTTCACCGTGCCTACTACCTGAAAACCCTTCGGCGTGCGATAGACGATATATTGCAGGGTGAACTCCGGCACACCGGTCGAGTTCAGCCACTGGGAAAAGAAGGAAACGAGGTTCAGCGGAGGCTCTCCGGATTTCAGCGGCGGGGCTTTCGTGGCCGTCAGTTTTTCGAAACTTTCGATGGTGGCGGTCTTCCCTTCGTGCTGCTTGTAGAACTCGCGCAGCAGAGCTGTGAAATTGTCGTCGCCCAAGTCCGCGCGAAGCATGTGGTAGACCATCGCGCCCTTGTCTTCCACGATCGAGTAATAGGGATCGGAATACGCGCCGATCTGATTGGCCTGATAAACGGGTGTGGCGTCCTCGAACATCAACGCTCCCACCGCGAAATCCTCGAGGGCGCGATTCAGCTGCGCGACTCCGCCGGACTGCTCGGCGTACATGGCTTCGGCGTAGCGAGAGAGCCCGTCGGTGACCCAGACGTCGGCCGCCGTCGCGGGCAGCACTCGGTCGCCCCACCACTGGCCCGCGGCAAGCTGCGAAAGCAGGCGATCGTTCGCCGATGGTGTCCATTCCCGCGCGCTGACGAGCAGCAATCCCGGAGCAGAATAGCCGCCAACGGAGCCGTCCGGCAGCTGCGCGACGGTGAGCGTTGGTATCGGGCCCTGCGGTCCGTTCAGCGGACCGAATGTGTCGGTGAAGAAGCCCAGGATCTGGCCAAGCGAGCCGGACCAGGACTTGACGGTCGAGACCTGTGACGGCGGCGTGTAGAACGCGAATTGATAGCCCTCGGTCGGAGCGGGCGTCAGCTGCAGGCTGCCGGCGACGAACGAGCCATTCGGCCCGGGTGTATCGCAGTGGAAGACGTAGGACATCATGTTCTGCGCACCGAGCCCGACGCCGGGTTGCGCAGCGGGAGGATCGGCCTTGCCTGTGCCGGCGACGGCGAACGTGTTCGGCACGATCAAATTGAATTTTCCGGTGTAGCGGTTCGACGGGTAGTTGGTAAGCGGGAACCACCGCGCAGGCAGCAGCAAGTATGCATTTGTTTTATCGACGGATGCGAACTTTACTCCGCGCGTGGGGCTGTCTTCTTCGCTCGAAACCGGCCCGGAGTAATCAAACGTCAGCGTCACGTGCGTGCCGGGCGTCAGCGTGCTGGGCAGGGCGATGGTGAGCAGCAGGGGATTGTTGTTGTCGCGGGCGTAGGTGACCGTCTGCGTCCCCATTTTCACCGCGTTCACATGCAAATCGGCATGCAGCTCGACGAGAACCGTCTTCGCCACTTGCTCGGCGACGAAATCGACCTTGGCCTGGCCCAGGATGGTCTGATCGTCCGGATGCAGGAACACCTCGACGTCGTAATTCGTCGCCCGGAAGGGATAGGAGTGAGCGGACTGGGCTCGCGCGGCCGCACCGGCCAGAAGGCACAGCAGAACAGCGGCGGCCAATCGATGGATTTTGAGCAAGAAAAACGCCTCTTTGGGAGGGCGGCAGCCTTTCCCCATAGCTAAGATACCAGAAATACTCGCGCAGTTGCCCGCGACGCCACGTGCTTCAGGGCTGCTGAATCATGCGCGCGAAAACGTCCGCGGCGCGCTCGATGGCGCCGCCCCCGCCGAGACGGGTGCGAACCTGAGCGAGTGCCGCTTTCATTTCTTCGCGGGCGGCGCTGCTTTCAAGCAGCCGACGCACTTCGGCGCTGACCGCGGCGCCGGTGAAATCGTCCTGCATCAGCTCACAAACCACGCGCCGGCCGGCGATCAGGTTCACCATGGTGAAAAAAGGCGTGTGGACCATGCGTCTTAGAATCATCGCGGTCAAGGGAGCGACGCGATAGACGACCACCATCGGCGTTCCGAGCAGGGCCGCTTCGACCGTGGCCGTGCCGCTTGCGACGATCGCGCAATCGGCTGCGGCGAGTGCGTCGTAGGTTGCGCCCTCGACACGCACGACGTC
>JBAVUW010000155.1:0-27639 GCA_049696975.1 Candidatus Acidiferrales bacterium
CAAGGCATCGAACTGCTGGTAGTAGAACTCCGCTCGGCGGCGTACGCCGGCTTCCGGGATCTTGCCCAGCCACTCCGAGCGATATCGTTCCGCGTAGACCTGTTTTCCCGTACAGGGAATCCCCCCGCTGCGGTAGAGGGCGTTCACGCGACTCATCACCCTTCCCAGATCCTTGCTGATCGTCAGGTAACTGCGAGCCAGTTCCTTGAGCGTCCGCACTCCGTGCTCTCCGCGATACACCGAACGAAGCATGTTCGACCGCAGCAGCTCGGCCAGCTTCCGCGAATCGATCCGATCACTCTTGCTGCCTTCCTTCAGTAGCGCATTCCGGCGGGGATTACACACGATGAGTTCGGCCACGTGCGGCTTGATCAGGTCATACAACCAGGCAGCCCAAGTGCCTTCTTCTAAAGTGATGTGCAGGCTTCCGCGCAGACCCTTCAGAAAATCCAGGATCGTGATTGCCTTGGTTTCGATGACACATTCCATCACCAGCTTGCCAGTGGAGTTCAGGACCGCGACGGCGATCGCTTCCTTGTCAACATCCATCCCGATATACTTCCCACTGTCCATACAGGGCCTTCCTTTCTGGAGAAAGTTTGAGGCGAACACTCAAAACCTACTCCAAAAGGGGCGCCCTTTTATATCGCGTCGGATAACCGTACCAGAGCCCACCGGTCCGGTTCGTGCGTAAATCAGGAGCTTGCTGATTTAGCGCCAGTCGAGTCCCGGGGCAACAGTTGTCAGAATCGCCTCCATGGCATGCGCATTGTAGGCAACGCCCAGTTGATTTGGAACGGTCAGCAATAGCGTGTCGGCTTCCACGATCGCATCGTCCTTTTTGAGCTGCTCGATCAGGACATCCGGCTCGGCAGCATAGCTACGGCCGAAGATCGCCCGTGTGGATTCGTCAAGGAAGCCGATCTGATCCACTTCCTGACCTCCTCGCCCGAAGTAGGCACGATCACGGTCGTCGATCAACGCGAAGATACTGCGGCTGATGGATACACGCGGAGTGCGGGTGTGGCCAGCTTCCTTCCAGGCTGCGCGAAAGACGCGAATCTGGGCGGCTTGTTGGACGTGGAAAGGTTCACCGGTCTCGTCAAATTTCAGGGTTGAGGATTGCAAGTTCATTCCGAGCTTTGCGGCCCAGGCGGCCGTGGCATTGGACGCTGCGCCCCACCAGATACGATCACGCAATCCTTCCGAGTACGGTTCAAGACGCAGCAGCCCGGGCGGATTAGGAAACATTGGACGTGGGTTCGGCTTAGCGAAGACCTTACCGCGCAGTAGCTCCAAAAACTCTTGGGCGTGGCGACGGCCGATGTCTTCATCGTTCTCGCCGTCAACCGGCTGGTATCCGAAATGGCGCCATCCATCGATCACCTGCTCGGGGGAACCGCGGCTGATTCCCAACTGCAAGCGGCCGCCGGCGATGAGATCAGCAGCGCCAGCGTCCTCCGCCATGTAATGAGGGTTCTCATACCGCATGTCGATCACCGCGGTGCCAATTTCAATCCTTTGCGTCTTAGCCCCGACCGCCGCGAGCAGTGGAAACGGCGATGCCAATTGCCGCGCGAAGTGATGAACACGAAAGTAAGCTCCGTCCATTCCCAGGTGCTCGGCCTCCATGGCGAGGTCAATCGATTGCAGAAGTGCGTCCGCCGCCGACCGGGTTGCGGACTGCGGCGAAGGTGTCCAATGACCGAATGAGAGGAAGCCAATTTTCTTCATTCAGGTAGTCCCGTCTTCCGTCCTTGATCTCGGCTCTTTGCTCGGTAGGTCCGCCAACCGTCTATTCGGATCCATGCTTTACTTCCGATTTCCGCAGCCTTTGCCGGTAACTTGAGTACCGGGACCGACATCTCCGGTTAGCACTTTGTTTGTCAATGAGGACTTGGCCAAAAGCATGGCTCCGCAATCACGGCTTGGAACACTCGCCCTGGATGTGAATGTCGGCATCACCTATTTGCTGGCCGGGCTCTAGGTGAATGCTGCGCGCCCGCGCCACATCGGACACACCTGGGTAAAAGCAGCGCCGCCTGGAACGGTTGGTCTCCTGCTGTTCGCTGTTGTTGTACACGAGAATGTAGTCGCCCGGAGTGACGTGGAGAAATTCGAAGTATCCGTTCGCGTCCTGGGATTCCTGCCATTGCATCAACAATGGCGAAGGCTGGTATTTGTCCGGGCGGAAGAGTTCGACATCCGCGGCCCGCAAGGGCTTACCGTTCGGGCCGATCACGCGTCCCCGGATGCGACTCGTGGGCAACGCCGTCAAGTTGTACTCGGAACAATCGCCAGCGACCACGGAGATGGGCGCAGGCGGGTCGTTCACAATTGGGCGAGTGAATTCCAAACTGGCGGGAAGAGCCGCCCTCAAACGGTATGTGCCGGGCGGCACTGAGTAGACGGCAAACTTTCCTTGCCAATCGGTGGTGGAAGCGAAGACGTGATCGGCATTCCAAAGTTCCAGTTGTGCGTTCCGCAGCGGCACAGCCGCGGGACCATTCGTCACGGAGAGATAGGGTTGTTCGCTGATTTGCGGCGACCCGAAAATGGAAGCGACTCGGTCAGTGTCGCGAGCGGCCCGTAATCGGGAGAGCATTTCTTGTGCCTCATCGATGCCGCGAGTCTCGCTGCATATCGTTGCCAGGAGATGGTCCGTCCCTGGCCCTCGAAAGGGGAAAACAAGATACTGCTGCCCCTTCTTGAAGTGATAGCTACAGTCAGCGCCCCCGCGGCCAGAATAGATATCGATATCCTGCCCGGCTTGAAGACCTGAAAAGCTTTCATCTACCCGGAATCGATACCGAGAGAGCGGGACCTGTGGATTCTCGGTCGAGACTTCATAAGGCGGGTTTTCGATGTCCAGGACGGTCCCGACAAAGATCGCTTCTGTGGGACTAATCTTGGCGCACGGCCTCGGGTCCGGATTTGCTACCGTGACGCACGAGCAAGCCGAAACCCCTCCCGAGGTCGTCAGTCCCAGAAGCAGCGCCAGCAGGAACCGCGTCTGCATGGCTCACATTCTAAGTCCAATGCACGCGAAAAAGGGGAATGCGAACGTGGTAGGTCGGAGCACCGGACTAGTTCGAACGGGAACGCACTTTCCCGGTTGGCCCATTAATCAGGACTGTGGCCGCAAGGTCGTCCACCGTGTTGAATCGTGCTTGGCAATCCCGACATCACTTTAATTGGAGGGTCGATTAAAGGGAGATCGGGACAATGCAAGCGACCCAAGAGTTCATTACTGCGGCGCGTCCGTCTACCGTCTGGCGAATCCTCGCCGACGTCGAACATTGGCCTGATTGGACGCCCACGGCGTTGGAAATCAAACCGCTGGGCAGCAGCGGGCTGATGGTTGGAGCGCGATACCGCGTCGTTCAGCCGAAGTTGCGTCCAGCGGTTTACGAAGTAACAGAGTGCGTTCCGAACAAGACATTCACCTGGGTGCAAAAGCTCCCCGGAGGAACCATGGCCGCCGATCATCGCCTCTCACCCCATGGCGATGCAACACGAGTCGAGCTTTCATTTACCTCGAAGGGCCCGCTGGCCAATCTCATTTGCACAATGCTCTCAAGGGTGATCGGCGATTACGTTGCCACGGAAGTAAGAAGTCTGAAAAGTCGATGTGACCGTTTGGCGGTTCAAGGAGGAGGTTCGAGTCCCGAGCAAACTCGAACCTGAGTCGCTCGCTGCTGAGAAATCGGATTACCAGACATCTGCTGGACCAGGACTCGACTTTTCTGGCAGGCGCGTTTACGAGCGCTTCTCCGGACCCCGCCCCCGGGTGATCTGCCCCATTGCCGATCGGTCTCATGGAAGGTTTCCTACAACTTCTACTCGGGATATCGATTCTAATTCCCGTGCGAGCCGCTTGGTGGAGAGAAATACATCAAGGCGCTCAAAACCGGCCTGCCGCAAATCCCGCTGATCGCTGCGGGCGGAGTCAAACAACAGACTGCGTCGGCATTTATCCTGGCGGGGGCTTCGGCGATCGGCGTCGGGACGGAGCTGATTCCTGCGGACGCGATCGCGAATCGCGAAACGGAGCGCATTCAGGAACTGGCGCAGCGCTTTCTGACCGCCGTGAGCGACGCGCGGCAAAGACTGGCGCCGACAAAGCAAAGAGCCAGGGCCACAAAGACTGATTTCTTGAAACTCGACAAACGTGAGGAAGAGAATTCGGGGCGGAGCAGCAAATGAGGCCGTACTGATTCGCAGTGGTGGAACTGCTTTCCGCAGCGTTGTCGTTCAAGAAATGGCGCCCTTGTTGAACCCTTGAGATTCCGCAGCAGCTCGACAGCCTCCCACGCCGTTTTGATACTCCACCTGATTACTGGATAATGAGCATCGCGCGTGGCACGGTCAGTGGCTTGATTCGCGATTCTCAGATCGGAGGTTCCGCCCTGTGATTCGTCCTATTCGAAGGCTTCTCGCACTTCTGATGATCTGTTCAGCCAGCGTGGCTGTTGCCCAGCAGCCACCTGTCAACGCTTCGTTGCTCGATCATCTCGTCGGGAAATGGGTGCTCCAGGGCAAGATTGCCGGCCAAGACACCACGCACCAGGTCAATGCAGAGTGGGTCTTGAATCATCACTACTTGTTGATCCACGAAGTTTCTGGCGAGATGAACAGCAAAGGCGAGCCGCAATATCAGGCCACCATCTACATTGGCTGGAACGAAGCGACTAAGGAGTACGCGTGTGTCTGGCTCGATGACTACGGCGGTTTGACCTCCGCCTCAATCGGCGTCGCAAGCCCGAAGGAAAACGAACTGCCTTTTGTCTTCAAGGATGAAAAGGGCGACGTCACTTTCAAAAACGATTTCGTATATGACACGAAAGAGGGTACTTGGGAGTGGCGCATGGACAACGTATCGAAAGGTGTTCCGATACCGTTCGGGCGGGTAAAACTTACCCACAACTAGCGTCGCGCTGACCATAGGATTCGCTACTGAGATCGTTCTGATCCCTCCGAAGGAAACCGGCACTCGAGGGAATATCCAACTTTGTTCTTTCAACCGTCGTGCCTCTGAGATCGTCTTGCGACAGGACGCCGCTGACTCGGATTGGGCTGCGCGATCGCCGATGATCTTCTCCGGCTGCTGCCTGAAAATGCCCAGTGTCCCCCGCGGTGCGGCGGCTCTTGGCGGCTGGCACGTAGGCTTCCCCTCGAAAGCCAGCAGGATTTTTCCGATCGCAGCTGATTCGAGGCGACTCTCGGTACATCAGCCAGTGAGATCTTCACGTAGCTCGACCAGGTGGGGCCGTTTGTGATGGCTATTAGATCACCCGCCAGGGATCGTAACGACTACTGCAGTGACTGGACGTACGGACATCTACGCCTGGACCTACGGTCTGGAATCTGCCCACCGTTACTGAAGTGACGGAACATACCGTTTAACCGATTTGGCTCTTCGGTTGTTTCTTGCACGGGCGTTTCGTAGTATCGCAGGGTCGAAAGCGTTCTCGAATCCCAGGGCTTGCGGCATAAAACATCGGGAAACTGACATTGTCCCCACTGGAGTTCTTCAGGTGGCTTTCTGAGAGGGTCTGGAGCGTGCGGCTCCACGAATCGCACTACGCCTATCCGTTGATCGAGTCGGTTCATGTGTGGTGCATGGCGGCGTTTTTCGGGCTGGCGCTCGTATTCGATCTGCGGCTGCTCGGTTGGACGATGCGCCGCGTGCCAGTGTCAGAAATGTCTCGGCGGCTGCTTCCCTGGACCGTAGTGGCCTTCGGCGTGATGGTTCTGAGCGGGTCGCTTCTGCTGTTCGCGATACCGCTTCGGACGTATCAGAATGTTTTCTTCCGAACCAAGATGCTGATGCTGGCGCTGGCAGGCTTGAACGTGTGGATTTTCAATTCGAGGGTCTACAGGCGGGTAGAGACGTGGGACCTGGACGCGTCACCGCCCCGCGCCGCGCGAGTAGCCGGTGCGCTTTCGATCGTGCTATGGATCGCCGTGATCGTTTCCGGCCGAATGATCGCCTACAACTGGTTCGATTGCGATACGCAGCCACATTCTACAATTATCCGATCGCTCGCCGGATGCACGACGTCCGACTCCAGGAACTGACATGCTGCTTCCCTTCTTCGGTCGCTGCGAACATTCCTGGATCGGGCAATCGATCCAGAGCTCCGTGTGGCTTTTCCCTGTGATCGAATCGATTCACCTGGTGGGTTTGGGAGTCATTGCCGGTTCGGTGCTGATCGTCGATATGCAGCTGTTGGGCATCGGGCTTCGGGGCCAGTCGGCGGAGCAAGTGGCCGAGAACGCCAGACCGTGGATGATGGGAAGCCTGGCACTGATGTTCGCCTCAGGGATTCTGCTGTTTCTTTCCGAAGCGACGAAGTGCTATTACAGTTTTCCCTTTTGGTTCAAGATGAGCTCGCTCGCTCTTGCCATTGCCTTTACTTTCACGCTGAAGAGCCGCGTGATTCGAAAAAATCTCGATCGGGAGTACCCGCTGCTGGCGAAAGCGACGGCGATCGTCTCCCTAGGACTGTGGTTCGGCGTGGCCTGGGGAGGGCGTTGGATCGGATTTTCTTGAAGGCGCGATTGGAATCGCGTGACGATCCCTACATGAAATTTCGCGTGTGAAGGCTGGAAAGTTCCGCCGCTTCCGCTTCTGAAAATCCCAGGCGCCGCAGCCGCTTCTGGCGGCCCTCGTCCATTTCCTTGGCCAATTCCATCACGCGCTGATGACCGCGGCGCAAGCTTTCCGAATCCCACGAACCGGCTGCCAGTAAGATCAGCGCGTCGAAAACTTCCGCGTTAAGCCCAGCGGTATGCTGGAGCGCATCGTGACGGCGGCGAACCGAATCGGCGAGATGCGGGCGGAAACCGGGGTCATGGCTCAAGTGTTGCGTCAGGTGCGCTATTCCGAAAGCGACGTGCCGGCCTTCGTCCTGTGCGGCGAGCTTTGCGACCGCCGCCGTGACCGGATCCGGTGCATATCGCTCGATAAACCAGAGCAGCGAGAGAAACGTGCCTTCGCCGAGGACCGACAAAAGGAACGAGGCGATCGCAAACTCGGGCTCGTCGACGAGCGTTTTCAGAGATGCCTGGCCGCCGCTTGTAGAAAGTCCGAGATGATCGCGCTTCATCAATCCGCGGCGGGTGAACACGTCGATGTGACGCGCTTCATCTGCAGCCTGAACGGCGAGCAACTGCATGACTTCGCGGAAATGAGGGTGCAGCTGGGCGATGAAGCGGCTGGGGATGATCAGAGCCGCTGTCTCGTTTTCGATCAGATACGTCATGATTTGGACCACAGCGTCTTCTACGTCGTCGTCCAGCTCAAACTCCGCGTCCCAAGGGATTGCGGTCCTGGGATCCCACTGCGCGGCGACGGCCTGGGCGTAGAGCCGTGCGGCGTCATCCGACCAGACCTCGATCTTATCGACCAGATGAAAATCGAACTCCGGGCTTCCTGCTTCGACGGTGGCCCCGCGGGCGGCAAGTCCCCAGCGGCGCGGTGCGTGTGTGACAACTCCGCCGGTTTGCGCGGCGTCGGCCTGACCAGCGCGCTGCGCGCCCGTCCAGCGTTTCGCTTCAGCACCTCCGTTAACGATCGTGGCTTGTGCGGGCTGATCCGGCCGCCGCGACTGAATCTTTAGAGCATGACCTTCGTCGCGACACCATGACCGCAGGTCGATCTCGAGTTCAGGCGAGGTGCCGGCAACCGTAATCGACTCGCCCGCGCCTGCACTGCGCAGAGCCCGCTTGACAAGAAGATGGCCTCCCTCCGAGAAAGGGAGTGAGCCGAGATCGACGTCTATTTGCATTGAGCGACGACACCTTTTACGAACGCGTCGATCGTACCAAAACGATCGACCGCCGCGGCGAGTTGCGCATATCCCTGCGTTCGGCCGGGCATCCAGCTCTTGAGCCTCTCGAGATCAAACAGTGGGCGGACCTCCTCGTTGGCGTACGACATTTGCATCAGGAGATCGCGAAACCGGGCGATCTTTTCTCCCGGTGCACCATCGAGTACAGTGAAATTACAGTGATCGAAAGGCGGAGTCTGCGCCAGTACGCGGGTTGACGATGCCGAAATGGTGCCTTCGCGGGTGAAGCCGAGGCGATTGCCATCAAGAATACACGCAGCATCGGCTTCGCCATTCACCACAGCGCGGACGGCATCCCGCTCGCCTCCGATATGATCTCCGTGCTTTCCCACGAGCTTGTCGAAAACGATCACCGTGAAATCGGCGTCGGGGCGGAGACTCTGTTCCGCCAGAAAATTGAGCGGAATCAGCTTCGCCTGCGGAGAGTCGCTGGCTCCCACGGCGACCTTCTTGCCCTTCAAGTCAGCCAGCTTGCTGATGCCGCTATCGGCGCGCACGAGAACGATGGAGGTGAGGTCGATATCCGTGTCGCGCATCACGATCGCTTCCGCGCGACGTCCGAGGGCCTTCGCCGCGCGTTCCGACTCGAGCCACGCAAGTGGAGAATTCCAGGCCACGTGCAGCTGTCCCATGACGTGCGCTTCGACCTGGGCCTCATAATTCGAGAACAGCACATAGTCGAAAGCAAGCCCTCGCGCGCGAAGGTATTTCTGGAAGCCATCCCAGATGGTGACGACTTTGGGATCGTAGGCCACCGCTCCCATGATCAGTGAACTCCGTGTGCCCATCGGACCATCCTTAGAATACGTATTTTAGCGCAAACTGAATGATGCGCGGGCCTACGGACGTGGTCGTGATGACGCCGAAGGTCGAAGCGCTGCCGGCATTGGAAGTCGGGTTGCTGAATTGCGGGTGGTTGAAGGCGTTGAAGAAGTCCGCGCGGAATTCGAGATCGGCGCCCTCGCGCAATCCGCCCACGGCGGTGTGTTTCTGGATCGAGATATCCCAGTTGAATTGACCCGGGCCGAGAACGGGATTCAGCAGGACATTGCCGTACCCGGTCGCTCCGCCCACGCCGCCTTCCACTCCGATCACCGGGGGCGCACAAAAAGCGCTGGTGTTCAAGTAATCGCTGATGCGCGAGGCGATGGACCCGTGCGTGAATACGTCGCCGATCGTCTCTCCTGCGCACAAATTGGCACCGCTGGTGCCGACTGCGCCGTACACCTGGCCGCCCCTGCTGTCGGTGAGCGTGATTGGATTGCCGCTCTGTGCTGTGGTGACGCCGGCGACGCCCCAGCCCGAAAGCGCGTGGCCGCGGAACCCTTCGCCGTTATTGAATCTCGGGAAATTGTAGACGTGGCTGATCACGAACCGCTGTGGCCGGTCGTAGCCGCATTCACCCTTGGCGATGCTCCGATTCCCTTCCGCGACCTGAGTAGCCGGATCGTAGGCGATCGATCCGCCCTCGCCGCTGGCGGCGGTCGAAGTGCCCAGGTAATCGCCCAGGCATTTCCCCCATGTATAGGCGGCCTGGAACTGAAGTCCATTCGAGAGAGTCTTTCGAATGGTGGCTTGAAGAGCATTGTAGCTGGAGAAGCCCACGCTGGCGGTCTCGATGAAACCACCCGCACCGAATCCAAGCACCGGTACTCGTTCGGCGGCGTTCGCGGAAGTATTCGTGGTGACGCAGCCGAACGGAGCGCCGCAGTTCACCGGATCGGTTGGAGAGGCGAGTACCGGGATGTCCTGCGTGAGAGTCGCCTCGGTATGTTCGGTGCGATCGCCGACGTAGCCGATTTCGAACATGAGACTCGGCGAAATCGCGTACTGCGTGTCGAGGTTCCAATTGAAAGTCGTGGGCGTGGACAGGTTGGGATCCACGCCGACGAGCGAAATGGCCGAGGTCGGTGTGCGCAGGAAAGAATTGAAGGTGCCGATCTCGATTGCAGGAGTGAAGGGCACGGCAAACGTCGCGGCGGAGTTGCTCGCGCCTGTGTGAGTAAACGGCGCGGCAACCGGGGGTTCACCGTCCCAGGTATCGAGAAAATGCTGACCGTCGATCAGCTTGTAGAATATTCCGGATCCGCCTCGTACTACGAAACGGCCGGTTCCAAACGGCTGCCACGCGAATCCCACGCGCGGAGCGAAATTAGTCAAGGGCGCGTGGCCGTAGGTATAGAGGTCATTCGGACGGCGGAGAACGCCGGGCAGCAGGGTACCCTTGAAATCTTTTTTCACGGTGAAACCGACATAGGTACCGCTGACTGGAGGAATGGGCACGGTTTCGAGCAACGACCAGATCGCGTTGGTGCCGCCATCGCTCGCGTTGTCGTACCCGGTACCGTCATACTCAAAGCGCAGACCCAAGTTGAAGGTGAGTCTTGACGAGACTTTGAAATCATCCTGGGCGAAGAAATTGAAATTGTTTTCCCGGCCGAGATTCGGATTGGAGAAGAGTTGAACATTGGCATTGCTGGTGAACATATTGCTGAGGGTTGTACCGTTCTCCGCTCCGCTCATGCCGAGAAGAAAATCGGAAAACGTTTGGAACGTCAGCTGGCCGCGCGTCTTCCCGCAGGAGCAAATGTTCATCGCGTTGCGCTGCTGGTCGTAGCCGAAGCGCAGTGTGTGGCGGCCGCGAGTCCAGGAAAGCTGGTCGGACCACTCATAGGAATACACCGGCGTGAATTCGTTATCGGTTGTCCCACCGCCAAAGGCAAACCCGGCGCTGGTGATCGAAATGACCGGCAGGATAGGGAAACTCGAACTGGCCGGGGTCACGTCGAAGTCCGTGGCGGTGACTGGAAAGAGGCTATAGCGGGTCGATCGGATGTAATAACTCGAGAACCTCGCCTCATTTACGAGATTGCTCGACAGCAGCGAAGTCAGCTTTCCTGAGATGAGCTCGTCGCCATTGATGTCTTTCCGCGCTGCGCCGGGAGGCTCGGTGGAACTGGTGAACTCGTTGATATTCGGAGCATACGAATAGAAAAATCGGCCCGAGAACGTATTTTTCGGCGAAAGGACATAATCCAGGTTGAACGAGACCTGCTCTTCATGAAACGGTGCACCGATACTGAAATATGAGAATCCGGAGCCGTTGGGCAAGATGATTTGTGGCGTCGGTATGACGTAGGTGCCGTCCGGCAGCTTCGCATTCAGAAGCGCAAGCGAGACGGGATTGATGTTCGATCCGTCGCATGCAACCTGATCGCTGGAGGGATTGGGCACGCCTGTCTTCGCCGGAAAGGTGGGCGAGTGACAGAATTCGGCGCCTAAGGCTGCCGCACTTCGATCGTTGGTGAGGGCACCTGGCAGGGTAACAGATGAAGTTCCCTGCGAAGCGACTCCGTTGATCTGTCGCGTGCCTTGATACGAGAAAAAGAAGAACAACTTGTCTTCCTTGATCGGTCCTCCGAACGTGCCGCCGTACTGATTCTGTTTCAATTCTCCGCGCGGATGGCCTGCCAGTTTGGCAAAGAACGTGTTGGCATCGAGGTCGTCGTTGCGAAAGAACTCGAATAGATCACCGTGCCAATCGTTCGTGCCGGTTTTCGAGATAAGACTCACCGACGCGCCCGGATTTCGGCCAATGCTGGCATCGTACATTGAAGTCACGACCTTGAATTCCTGCAACGAATCCGGGCTCGGGATTGGAATCGATCCGTAAAACGAACCGGCCGTGTCCTCCGTGGTACTGCCGGAATAGCTGCTCACTTGAACTCCATCCATCAGGTAGCTGTTGCTGGCGTCGTCATGCCCGTTCACGTAGATGGATTGCGAGCCCCGGCCAAAAGTGGAAGCATCCGTGACGCTGGTTATCACGCCGGGCGAGAGGTTGACAATCTGGGTGTAGTTGCGGGTAGCGAGCGGAATCGAAACAATCGACTGCTGGTTTACCACGCCTCCCAGCGCCGACGTTTCGGTCTGAATGTTTTCCGTCGACCCCGTGACCGTCACCTGCTGCGTCTGCGCTCCCACTTGAAGGCTTTGGTTGAACACTTCCGTTTCGGTCACATCCACGGTGACGTTGGGCACGGTAATGGACTGGAATCCGGGCGCCGCGATCGAAACCTTATAATCTCCCGGCGGAAGAAGCGCGAATGTGTAACTGCCGTTGGCTGCGGTGGTTTGACTGCGCGTCACGGCTGCGCCGTTGCTGATGGTCACGTTCGCGCCCACGATCACGCCGCCGCTGGAGTCAGTGACGGTCACTGTGAGTCCTCCCGTGCCGCCCGATTGCGCGTCTGAGGTCGGAGTAAGGAAGCAAGCACCTGCGAGAATGAGAATCGCGAAGAACAATTGGCTGGGCTTCATTTCATCTCCTGAGATCTTGGGCTGAACTTGATCGTGTGAACCCGGATATCCAATCGAGCCATCGCGGTGCAATGGCGCAAGGAACGAAATCGCGCTCTTGTGCGCGAGCCAGGCAGAAACGTTAGAGATCGCTTGCTGGATAAACGGCGAACCGACGTTTACGGGGTCAGACTCAAGTGAAGCCGGAATGGAGGTGGGCCGGCATGCGTGTCATTGGCGCGCGCGCACTTCCGCTTTCATACCTTGTTCGATCGAAAGTCTTGGTGCTGTTTCCTGTCCACATAGACGGCGACTTGTCGCCCGCAGTTTCACCGAAATTAGTCACGGCGCCGCGATCGACGCCTTCTTGATGTAGTCGAGTTTCGGAAACTCCCGCTCGAAATATGCGTTCCCTTCCTCGTAGAACGGATTCATCTCCGGGCCGTTCCCGTTCGGCTTGGCTTCGCCGTAGCCCGCATACAGCTTCTCGACGGCGTCTATTCCCGAGACCACTTCCCCGAACGGCGCGATTTGAATATCCAAAGTCGCGGAATTGTCCGCCAAATTGATGAACGTTTGTGTGGAGCGCCTGTTCGCCTGGAAGAACGAAACCATTCCCTTTGTGTTGCTGTGCTTGTGCGTCTGGTCGTCGGCGATGCGTGCGCCGAGCCAGGCCTTGGCAACGGCCGGGTCACCATTCAGTCCCCATACGGCCATCAACGGGGTGACACGGTAGAAACGGTTGCCATCATAGAAGCCCGACTTCACCAGGTTATAGAAACGGTCGGCTCCATTCGGAGCCCAGTCGCGATGTACTTCGATGACGAACGCGCCCGCACTTGTGTCGAAGCTGGCCTTGAAAACATCGGGAGCTCGCTCCGCGAAGTCGGCCGGGTTCGTCAGCGAAGGACGGCTGCCGCGGTCCTGCGCAGCAGGGCTGCCCGCGACGATTGCCAGCGCCAACGCGGCGGCGATTCCCAGGGCGCCCGAAATGCTGGGTGCGCGAAGCTTCATTGCGGGCTACTTGGCGGCTGCGACGTTGGCTTTTGTTTTTTCTTGTACAACTTGCCGTACACAAAATCGTCGGCAAATGGAATGCACTGAAACTCCAGCAGCTGCATATCCGGCTCGACGTGCTTGTACAGAATCATGCTCATCTTCCAGGGGCGCGTGAAAACCTTCGGATCGTCGATCATCGCGTCGTATCGAATGTGGTCCGGCGAAATCGGCGTGTAGCGTTCGACCACGTGCGCGGACTGACTGTAGTAATTTCCGGACCGGTCGAGCCAAATCACGTGGCTGAACCAGCGGTCGTCGACGACGAGGGTATCGCCTTCAAAACGGCCGACCGATTGTCCCATCCAGCTGTCCGTGTTGATCAACTTCGCCCGAGTTTTCTCCAAGTCGTCGCCGAGCTGAATCACGCGCGCGGAGTTTCCTCCATATTCGTATGCGATCAGGACGGTGTCTTTGGTCTGGAAGATTTGAAACGGATACGGCATGTAGGTGACCCGGGGCACTCCGCCCTGGTAACACTTCGCTTCGGGATCGGCTTGATCCTCGGTCCCGTTTTCGAGCACGAGCGGATCGGGATGCAACCGTTCCGCACGGTAGCGATTGCGCTGTATGAGGGCTTCCGGCTTATAGGGTATTGTGCCTCCCTCAACTACGCTGAGGCCGGCGGGCTCGGCCAGGTACACGCCGACCAGATCGGAGTATGGCGCGGGTCGAGCGCCGTGTTCCTCAATGTCCCAATTCGCCGTATTCATCGTCTGCCAGAAACCGCTGAGATCGGGCTGGCCGTCCGCCGTGCGCACCGGTTTGTATGCGGCGCGCGTCTGCGAGTTCACGGACCTGCAGCCACCCCACAGCAAGGCGACGGCCACCAGTGCGCGGAGTGCCCCTGCGGCACGCGACATCACGAATCGATCGCCGCAATTCGAACTTCTCGTCGGACGAGTGCTCATTTTACGGACGGGTCTTTCCCATCGGCTGGAGCACCGGTGCCGGATGAGCCGACAAACAGCGTCTGGCCGTTCGGATATTTGATCGATCGCGCGTTGGCGCGGAAAGGCACTCCCTTGGACAGAAAACCTTCGACGACGACTTTCGTGCCGGGCTGCAGGTAGTCCTTGGTGAAGCCACGCCGGATCAGCGCGTAGGGCCCGCCGCCCTCAAACATCCAGTGCTGCACCTGGCCATCGGGCCCGACGGAGTCGACATGAAACCACGTGTGCGGATTGGTCCATTCGACCTGGACGATCGTGCCTTCGATCTTGACGGGCTTCGTTGCGTCGAACTCCGCCGCGAAAGCGTGATGTGCGTGAGCCGGCGCGCTGGCCAGCAGCGTCAAACCCGACAGGACGACGAAACCCAGAACAATTCCCTTCCATCGCATTGGCCTGCCCCTCTGGAAAACGTATCGACGACTCCCTATGGATGATTGTTGCCGTCGGAACTTGCCCCAGGCTTCGTGCCCTGGCGATTTGCCTCCGCGATCGCTTCCTGCTTGAGCTGCTCGACGCGGGCCTTTCGGGCTTCGACGGAGTCCTCGCCGCTATCGAGAGAGCTCTGCTCGTCCGCGCGGGCGTTGGCGAGTGAGTTCGCGCGGTCTTTCGGGTCTTCCTGGCAGACGGATGTAGCGTCCTCACGGGCATCGTCCTTGCGCAGGATATGCATCACTGTGTACGGCCTCACGTACACATGCGGGTCGTCGATTGTGTACGCGTACTCGAGTCGGTCCTCGGCCGTGCGCGTGAATCGCTCGATGACGTGCAGGGTGTCGCCCGAACCGGGATACAGCGCGCCGCCGTAATTGGGAATAATGGGTGTGCCGAAGGTGATGTTCGTGATGTCCACGACCAGCGTATTACCCTCCCAATGGCCACGCGCATCGCCCATCCATTCGCGTATTTTCGAGCTCGGATGCAGTCGTCCATCAAGCGGAACGATGCGATACACCGGGGTATCTCCCAGAACGAAAACGACATAGCCCGGCGATTGCAGAATTCGCCGGACCGGGCCGGGAGAGGCGTTCGTGCCGTAGCCATCGCCGATATCGACGTCCTCGCCGACCACAGGAGCATCGGGGCGGCCCGGAGCCGTCGCGTTGGCACCACCAAACGCCAGACCCCAGTTCGTGACTTCGGCTTCATTTACGACGTTGATGCACCGGGTATTGAGGTTGATGTCGTCGATGCTGTCGGTCTCGCCGCGCCCCCGGGTCAGCGCCTCTCGCTCCTCCCAATATTTCACCTGCTCCAGGGTCCAAGGCGGAATACGCCCGTTGGGAGGATCGACGATCGCAGACGTTCGGCTCGAAATATGCGGGGGGCCTTGGGATTCTGAATATCCGAAGATCGCGTTGTAGTTGGGAACGGAGCGGAATCCTTCGTGTTCGACTTTGCCTTCGGCGATCAGGGCCTGGCGTTGTTTCGCTCGCGCTTCCGCCTTGGCCACACGATCGGCCAGTTCGGCGTCGGTGTAGAACTTTTTATCTCCCAGCGCCGTGGGGCGTTCGAGAGGCACGCTTTCAAAGCCGCCCCAGATTCCCTGCAAATCGGGATCGCCCCATTTGGTATGCGGTGCCGACCAAGTCTTCTTGTGCGCCGGAGCGGCGGCGTTTTTTTTGGCAGCGATCGCGGAGGTCGGCTTCTGCGCCGTGACCTGAGCACACGTGTATGCCGGAGCGAGAGCAAAGCCAAGAAGACTGAGGGCGGCTGCTAGGCCGGGACCGCGACGCGGTCCGCAGAATCGGGGATTCACCAGTGCATTCGACACGTCCTGAGCACCGGTGCGTGCGCCTCGGAAACGATCGCGGAGCGAACAGGTAGCGCTGCGGGAAAATGCGGGCTGACCGAAAGCGGGCCGCGAACTCTCATGAGGCCGCCAGACTACGAAGGGTGCGCAATTTTGTCAAGGCCGACGCACAGTTATTGCAACTGGCCGGTCTGATACCTCAGCGCTGAAACCTGAGCTTGGTAATCGAATTTCGCATCGGCTGACTGCAATTCGGCTTGGGTCTCGTTCAGCTGCGCCTGGCTCAGTTCGATGATCGAGCTGAGGCCCAGCTTGTAACGTTGTTGGGCCAGATCGAGAGCCTGGTTTGCGTTTTTCAGCAGCTGATCGGTGAGCGCGATTTTCTGAAACGCCGAATTTGCGTTCAGCCACGCGGTGCGTACGTCGCGGACGATTTTGTTTTGCATGTCTCTGAGGAATTGATCGTCGGCCTGGGCACGCGATTTCGCTTCCGTCCGCAGCGCGCCGAACAGGTGACCGTTGAAGATCGGGATGTTGACGTTCACTCCACCCGCCGCGTACCGGGGTGCGAGCTGCGGCGCTCCGACCGGGATAAGCCCGGCGGCGCCAGCTGCGGAAATCGTAGGGAGCCAAAGGTCTCGCTCCGCCGTCGCGTAGGCGTGAGCCGATTCCGTGTCGAGTTTCATTCCGATCAGCTCCGGGCGGTCGTGGATGGCCTGCTGGAGCAGATCGGCGAAATCTGCCGCCGGTGCGGGTGGCAGCGGTTCTTCCTCGAGCTCAAAAGTTCGCTCATCGCCGTAGCCGAGCGCGGCGGCCAGTTGCGCGTTGGTTGCATCGAGATCGTTTTGCGCCTGAACCAGCAGGAGCTGCGCCTCTCCGAGATCCACATTCGCGAAGCTGACATCAAGACCTGACTTGATTTTGTTCTGTTCGAGAGCAGTGGTTTGGTCGGACACGAGCTGGCGGGCTTTTACTGTTTCCTGCGCTACTTTCAATTCCGCCTCGGCCTTCTGCACACCGAAGTACGATTGATCGACGGCGAGCAGAACGTCGGCGCGGGTGGTGACGACATTTTCCTGCTGCGCCTTGGCGTGCAGATTCGAGCTCTTCACCAGTTCATGCGTGCGGCCGAAATCGGTGACCAGCTGATTCACCATCACTCCATTGGCCTCGCGCTCGTAAATGATCGAGTTGTTGAGCCCACCGGCGGCGATCCGACTGTTGTTTTCCGCATCGACGGCAGTGACACTGCCGATCGCCATGGGGTAATACGCGGACCTCGCCTGCGTGACTTCCGCCTTGGCCTCCGCAGCAAGATCGGCGGCGGCCTGAACCTGGGGATGGTTTTGGATGGCGATCTGTTCGGCCTCCTGCAAGCTCAGCTTGTGAGCATTCTGTGCCGCGGCGGTTGCGCAGAACACTGCACCGGCCGCTGCGACCAGCGCGGCCGATCGAATCGAGGGGGTTTTTGTGCTCATCAGACTGCCTCCGTCCTCAACGGCGCGGCCGGGGCGGATCGCCGTCCGTAAATCAACAGATACGCAGCGGGCACCACGAAAATCGTGAGGGCCACAGATACGATCAGCCCGCCGATAATCACGCGCGCGAGCGGGGCGTAGGCCTCGCTACCCGTTTCGAGCTTCAACGCCATTGGAAGAAGCCCGACGATCGTAGCCAGCGAGGTCATCAGAATCGGGCGCAGCCGGATGCGGCATGAACGAGCCACCGCTTGGCGCACTCCATCTCCTTCCTGCCGCAGGCGATTGGCGAAATCGACGATCAGGATGCTGTTGGACACGACCATTCCCGTGAGCATCACAATCCCCATCAACGATTGGATGTTCATCGTAGTGTCCGTGAAGGCAAGCGTGAGCATGACGCCGACCAGCCCGGTGGGAATCGCCAGAACGATCAGAAACGGATCGACGAAGGAGGAGAACTGCGCTACGAGCACGAGGAAAACGAGCAGGACGGAGAGAATCAGGCCCAATCCGAAGCTGCGGAACGACGCGTTCATGGTGTTCACCAGGCCGCGAACGTCGACGCGGATATTGGGAGGAATCTGCAGTTGGCTGATGACCTGGCGCACTTCCTTCGCGGGCTTGCCGAGATCCTCACCGGACGGCGAAACGTACACGTCGATGGTCCGCTCGAGCTGGTAATGATCGACTTCCGTAGGCGTGAGGATCGAGGAAATATCCGCGACCTGGTTCAGATAGGTGGGAAGCTTCAGGTCGGGTGCGTGCAACGGCATCGTCTCAAGATCCTGGAGCGTCTTTACCTGATTCTCCGGGTATTGCACCGTGACGAAGTAGTTGTTCCCGCTTTTCGGGTCAACCCAATAGCTCGGACCGATCATGGCGTCCGACGTGAGCGACGTGATCAGGTTGTCGATTACCTCCTTTGGGTTCAAACCGAGCTCGCTCGCGCGTTCGCGGTTCACATTGACCTGCAGGGCCGGGTAGTCCATATCCTGCGGAACGTATACGTCGGAGACCCCCGGGAGGCCGCGGAATTTCGTCTCGAGGTCGAGGGCGATCTGATCGGCGGAATTCAGATCGTTGCCGCTGACCTGCACGTCGATTGGCGCCGGCATTCCCTGGTTCAAGACCGAATCGACCAGGCCTCCGGATTGAAAATAGGTGCGGAGCTCGGGCAGTTGCTCGGCCACCTGCTTCCGAACTTCGTCCATGTACACGTAGCTGCCGACTTTGTGGTCTTCTCTCAGGCCGACCTCCACGAAAGCGGTGTGCATGGCGGAGTTCGGAGTCGAAAGCGAGGAAAGATCGGGCGTAACGCCGATGTTCGAGACTACGGAAACGAGATCACCGGGCCGGACAACTTTGCGAACGATGTCCTCCACTCGCTTGACGTATTGTTCGGTGACTTCGACGCGGGTCCCCGTCGGTGCCTTCACGTTGATGATGAACTGCCCCGCGTCCGTTCGCGGAAAGAACGAGACGCCGACCAGCGGCCACAACGCAAAGCTCAGAACGAAAACGCCAAGAAAGCCCCAAACGACTTCTTTTGGCCGGTCGAGCGCCTTATTCACCCACCGGTCGTATCGCTCGAGCAACCCTTCAAAATTCTCGTTGAATCGGGCGTGAAAACGCGCCATCCAGGATGGTCGTTTGCCCGGCTCGCCGGCAAGCGTTTCGGCTGTCGCCGGCGCATGATGCGCGATTCCCTTCAGGAGGTTCGCGCAATAGAGCGGAACGACGGACACGGCGACGAAATAAGACGCGAAAAGCGAGATCACCACGCTCAGCGCCAGCGCAGTGAAAAGAAACTTGCTGACGCCGTAGAGCAGCGTGACCGGGAAAAAGACCACGACCGTGACGATGGTGATCGCAAATACGGCGAGGCCGACTTCATTGGCGCCTTTTTCCGCCGCGACCGCGGATCCTTCACCCAGCTCGAGATGGCGAAAGATGTTTTCCAGCACGATCACGGAGTTGTCGATCAATCTCGAAAAAGCCAGCGCCAAACCGCTCAGGATCATGCTGTTGATCGTGGCACCCTGAATGTGAAGAAAAAAGAACGTGGCCATCACCGAGAGCGGGATGGAAAGAAACACGGCCGCCGTGGCGCGCGGGCTGCCCAGAAATATCATGACCATCAACGCGGTGAGCACCAGGCCGATGCCGCCTTCGCGCAGCACGGTGGCGATCGCCTGCTTCACGAAAAGCGATTGATCGAAGACGACGTGCGCTTTCATCTGGGAAGGAATGTCGCGCAAATTCTTGATCGCACCCTTGATTCCATTTACCACTTCAATCGTGTTGCTGTTGCCGCCCTGTTTCTGGACGGGCACGTAAACCGATCGCTGGCCGTTTACCCGCACGATGTTGTATTGCAAAGCGGAACCGTCCACGGCATGGCCCACGTCGGAGACAAATACGGATTTGTCACCCTGTGTCTTCAGCGGCAGATCGTTCAGGGCCTGGGCGTTTGCGACCTGCGCGTTGGTGTAAAGGTTGTAATCGAGCGGGCCGATTCGAGCGTCGCCGGCCGGCAATATCAGGTTGGATTCGTTCGTCGCGCGCACGACGTCCATCGGGCTCAGTTCATTGGCCTGCAACTTCAGCGGGTCCACGTAGACCATGATCTGGCGGTAGCGGCCGCCGTAGGGCGGCGGGACAGTCGCGCCGGGAACGCCGGCAATCTGGTTACGGATCTGAAACTGCAGATAGTCGTGAAGCTGAGTTTCTGAAAGTCCCTGCCCGTCGACCGTGAGCAGGCAAACGGGGAGGCTCGATGCGTCCATGCTCATGACTACCGGAGGCAGCGTGCCTTCGGGGAGCCGCCGCAAATCCGCCATCGCGAGATTGGAGACCTGGGTAACGTCGGCGTTGGCATCCGTACCGGGCTGAAAATACACCTTGATCAGGCTGACGCCGGACATCGAGCGCGATTCCATATGGTCGATGCCGCTGCCGAGCGTGAAAAATCGTTCAAATGTGTCGGTGATGTCCGCCTCGATCTGTTGCGGAGGCATGCCGCTGTAAAACGTCGCGACCTCGACTACGGGAATATTGATGGGCGGGAACATGTCCACCGGCATCTGGGCCAGGCTCGTGAGGCCCAGAACGCAAACGAACAGGCAGATCACTACGATCAAGTAGGGGTGTCGTAGTGAAAATGATGGCATGCGATCGCCTATTCCGCTTCCGAGGGTGTGATGGGCTTTGGATTCACCAACTCCCCCGGCTTGTACTGCGACTGCTCCCCAAAGATGACCCGCTCGTTCTCGCGAAGCCCTGTGAGAATCTCGACGTCCGTGGCGCTTTGGACGCCGATCGTCACGTCGCGCTTTTCGATACGGTTGTCCGTGCCGACCACCAGCACGGCCCCGCTGGTTTCGCCCGAAGTCTGCACGGCCTGCACGGGCACTGTCAGGGCGTTCGGCACGGTGTGCAATGGAATTTCAACGGTCGCGTACATTCCCGGGACGATTTCATAGGCCGGGTTCGGAACCTCCACTTCCGTATGCATCGTGCGCGTCTGCTCGTCGATTTGATCGGAGAAAAGGCTGACCTTCCCTGAAAACGTCCTGTGGATCGACGAGACGGTCACAGTCACCGGTTCGGCCACGTGCAGATCCGCGACCGCTCGTTCCGGCACTGGAATCACCAGACGGAGGAGATTGTTTTGGGAAAGGTGGCAAAGCGTCTGGTCGCCCTTGTTCGACGAAGTTCCGGCCGGCAGCAGCGCGCCGGTATAGGCGCCGATTTCGGTGACCACGCCGTCAAACGGAGCCGTGATCCGCGAATATCCAAACAGCGCCCGGTCTTTTTCCATGGCAGCCTTGGACGCCGCCAGTTCCTGCTCGCTGCCCGCCAGGGCGTCTTTCGCCGAAGACTCACCGGCGCTCGCTTCCTGGTCTTTGCCCTGGGCGATGTCGATTTCCTCCTGTGCTACTAGCTCGGGCCGCGACTTTTGCACGTCGGCAAGCCGCGAATAGGTCAGGTGCGCGACGGTATACGCGGATGTCGCGCGATGGAGCTCTTCCTTCGCGCGCTCAAGGTCCTGCTCGCTTTTTCTCGTGTTCGCTTCGTCCTGCTCGAGCTGCTGCTGCAGTTCGGGAATTTCGAGAACCGCGAGGAGCTGGCCCTGCTTCACATGGGCGCCCCAATCGACGTACAACTTCTGGATGTAACCGGAAACCTTGGCATACACATTGACTTCCTGATATGGCTGGAATTCCGCTGCGATGCTCAGCCGGCTGGTCAGGTTTTCGCGATGGGCGGTAACGACCGGAGCCACCGGGGCATGGGCCGCATCGTCCACCGGCTTGGCGCTTGAGCCGCAGCCGGCCAGGAGGCAGCAGGTGATCCCAAGCAACAGGGGCAAACAGGTACGGCAGGCTCGAACCGGTCCGGGCGGCATGTTCATTTCGTCTCTTGCGCAACGAAAGCCGTGTCGCGGATCGCCTGGCGGAGTTTTTCCAGCGTGAAGCCGGCGGACCGCCGCAGTCCGACCAGATCCTGCCGGCGCTGGCGAATCTCCCGGGCCACGGCGGGAACTTTATCGGCAATTTCAAGCGGAACCGTTTGCACGCCGTGAAGGTCGCCGTGAATCAGATCGCCCGGCCGGATGGTCAGGCCACCCACCTGCACCGCGCCGCCGAAATCAAACACGTGCGAGTAAGCGTGCGAAACGGAAACGTTGCCCGCAAACATCTGAAATTCGGTCGGGTGAATATCGGGAAGATCGCGCACGGCGCCGTTCGTCACGATGCCCAAGCAGCCGAGGGCGAGCAGGATATTGGCGTGCACCTCGCCCACGAAAGCTCCCAGGCCCGGCGGATTATCGACGTCCTCAATCACCACTACGCGCGGCGCAGGAATCGTAAGGATGTTGTTCCACCAGTCCGTACGGTCGTAGTAGTCGTATGATTTCGCCGATTCCATGCGAGGGTTCGAGCTGCGCATGCGGGCCGTGACGGCATAACCGGCAAGCGATGGCTGATCCTCAAAAATGCAGCGAATACTCGAATCGGCAAAGCCGGTATTGGGCAAACGGACGCGGAAGGTCTCCACGGCGCTTGCGACGAGGCAGGTCGTCAGGCTGCGGAACTGTTCCAGTTGAGCGGGTTTCAAGGCTCGCGTCATGGCGGGTCTCATCGCCAGGGGGCCCTAGCGAACCTCCGGAAGGATATCCAGGCGCCAGACACCGACGAGGTTCCATCCGGTGCCTACTGTATGGATGCGGGGCACCGCCCGAGGGGAACATTCGCCGATTTCGGGAACCGTCCTTGACGCGGTGTTCGCAGAAGCCTGCGCCGGGACGGTGCCCGGCGCGAGTATCGATCCTGCGATTGCGGGCGCCTGTTTCATACGCTTCACCGTTCAACGCTAAGACCGCTTCGGCGGGAGTTGTACTGAAGAGATTCTGAAGATTTGCTGAAGGCCGGAAAGCCTGGCCTGACTATGACCTGCCGGAGCAGCCGACCGCAGGCAATCGAATCCAAAACGTCGATCCGGCCCCGGGCGCGCTGCGAACGCCGATTTCGCCGTTGTTCGCTCGGACAGCCCATTGTGCTACGGAAAGACCCAGGCCCGCGCCCATGTCGCCGCCGCGATCGCGCCCCGCACGGGATTCGTCGGCGCGGTAGAACCGCTCAAAGACCTTCGCGGCGTGTTCCGGTGGAATTCCCGGTCCGGTGTCGGTGACCGAAAGCTCCACGATCGCATCGCCGCGGCATTCGACGCGCGCCGCGATCGATCCGCCGGGGGGCGTGAATTTCACGGCATTGTGCAGAATATTGACCACCGCCTGGCGGACGTAGAGCCGATCGGCCTGTGCGCCGACGCTTTCGTCTCCCGCCAGCGTGAATTGCAGGCTTTTGTCTTCGATCAGCACCTCCAGGAGCGCCGCCGCTTCGCGCACCAGCGCGACGAGAGGAAAGACCGACACCTGCACGCGAATCTGCCCTGCGTCCGCGCGTGAGAGCGTCAGCAGGCTATCGACGATGCTCGTGAGACGGTTCACTTCCTCAAGCATGCTCCCAATCGTGTCGCGATACTCGTCGGGCGTGGCGTTTTCCTGGAGGCGCACTTCACCGATGCTGCGAATCGCCGCCAGGGGCGTGCGCAATTCGTGCGAGGCATCCGCCGTGAATCGCTGCAACTGCTCGAAGGATTGTGCGATCCGCGAAAGCATGGCGTTGAACACTGTCGCGAGGTGGCCCAGCTCATCATCGGGAGTGTCGACCGGCAGGCGCTCGTTCAGCCGCTCGGAATTAATTTCCTCGGCGCGATGGGCCATTTTGCTTACCGGATCGAGCGCACGCCCGACAATTCGGTATCCGGCCCACGCCGCCCCGGCCAATACGACCGGCGAAACGAGCAGTAGAATCAGCAGCGTCTGCTTGACCTGGTTCCAGATCAAATCCTGGCTGTAGCCCACGCGGATCAAGACCGTGCGGCCCTGCAAATCGTATGTGCGGCTGATCAAAATCACCCGGGTGCCGTCGGAAAGTCGCGCCGTGCGGCCCGAATAGCCCGTTTCTCCCTCCCCGGCAAAGGGCGCGCCGCCGAGTGCGCGATCGCCCAGGCGCTCGTTGCGGTACAGAATCGAGCCATCGGGTCCCAGGACCTCGAGCAGTCTTTCCTGAACCTGCTTCCAATCGGTGTGGTGGTGGTAATCCTCGCGGACGCCCACTCCTCCGTCGTCGGCGACGTACAGCAAGCCTTTCACCGTTTCGAGATCTTCGGCCGCGATCTGTTTCAGGATGTTGCCCGCCTGCCAGAAAAGCAGCAACCCGACACCCGCGAAATATACGGCCAGAACGCAGGCCAGCAGGCCCACGTGCCACAGCGTCAGTTGAGTTCTCACGCGGCGGGGAGCGGGAGGGTTCACGGAGCTTCCTCGCGCAGCACGAATCCGACGCCGCGTACGGTATGCAAAAGCTTTTTCCTGAATGGCTCGTCCAATTTCTTTCGCAGGTGCGCGATGTGGACGTCGATCACATTGTCGAGCGGCGTGTAACGTTGGGTTTCCTGCCAAACGTCGCGCGCCAGCACCTCGCGGGAAACCACCGAACCCTGGTGGCGCAGCAGGTATTCGAGCAGATCGAATTCGCGTGCGGTCAGCGCCAATTCACTGCCGCCGCGCGAGGCGGTGCGCCCGGCGGCGTCGATCTCGAGATCCGCCAGCCTCAATTTGTCGCCGGAGTCGGATTTTCCGCGGCGCAGCAGCGCGCGGACACGAGCCAGCAGCTCGGAAAACGCGAACGGCTTCACGAGATAATCGTCCGCTCCCGCATCGAGGCCGCGCACGCGATCCTTCACGGTGTCCTTCGAGGTGAGAATCAACACCGGAACCGTCACGTTTTTTTGCCGGAGGGCGGCGAGGACTTCCATTCCGTCACGCCTTGGAAGCATCAAGTCGAGGATCACTAAATCGAACGGCTCCGTCGATGCGAGGAAAAAGCCGTCTTCGCCCGTGTGCGCCACGCTGACCGAAAACTGATCGGCCTCCAGGCCGGTGCGAAGCGCGCGGGCCATTTTTTCCTCGTCTTCGACGATCAGGATGCGCATGGTGTCGAACTCATCGCGGTTCGCAACTGAAAATATACACCGTCCAAAATCAAAAAGTCCCGAGCGCGTGATACCATTCCGGCGCAACGGGCCCTTTCTGAAGTCTGACAGTCTCCATCAGAATTCATCTCACTTTCGGAGGCGAAAGATGACTCTCGGGAAACGCGCTGCGGCCGAGTTTTTCGGCACCTTCTGGCTGGTTTTCGGCGGATGCGGAGCGGCAGTCCTCGACGCCGCATTCCCCAATCTCGGAATCGGTTTCCTCGGTGTGGCGCTGGCATTCGGCCTCACGCTCCTCACCATGGCCTTCGCGATCGGCCACATTTCGGGCTGCCATCTGAATCCCGCGGTCACGCTGGGCTTGGTGGCCGGCCGGCGGTTTCCAATTTCGGAGCTGCTTCCCTACTGGATTGCGCAGGTCATCGGCGCCATTGCCGCCGCCGGAGTTCTCTTCATCATTGCGTCGGGAAAAGCCGGCTTTTCTCTTTCGGGCGGATTTGCTTCCAACGGTTATGCCGAGCATTCGCCCGGGGACTATTCTCTGCCGGCATGCCTGGTCGCTGAAGTCGTGCTGACGATGTTCTTCCTGCTAATCATCATGGGGTCCACGGACAAGCGCGCCCCGGCTGGATTTGCGCCCATCCCCATCGGGCTCGGGCTCACGCTGATTCATCTGGTCGGCATTCCCGTGACGAACCTTTCGGTGAATCCGGCGCGCAGCACCGGGCCGGCGCTTTTCGCGGGTGGATGGGCGATCCACCAGCTCTGGGCTTTCTGGCTGGCTCCCTTGATCGGCGGCGCGCTGGGCGGAGTGGTTTATGCGACGTTATTCACAGAACGGGACTGAGCGGTGAGCCAGGGCGTGAGACGTCAAGACGCAGCTTTCTTGAGGGCGGGGGGATCGCAATGCTTCACCATGTGCACTTCGGTCCCGCCCTTTTCAAAGTGCACTTCGTCCATAAACGCCTTCATCATTAAAATGCCGCGGCCGTGTTCGGCACCGAGGTTTTCCGGGCTCGTCGGATCGGGTACCGCGCGGGGATCGAAACCGGAGCCCTGGTCGCAGACGATGATCGAGACGCGACGGCTCGGCTCAACCCGGCAGGAGATCCGCACGCGTTTCGATGTCTGCTCGTGATTGCCGTGAATTACGGCGTTTGCGAGCGCCTCGAACAGCGCCACCTCCACGTCCGGTTCCCTGCCGGCGAGGCACTGCGACGCGCGGATCTGCGCGACGATTTTATCGACCGCTGGAGCGATCGAGTTGATATCGCTCGGAATTTCCAGCTGAACGTCCTCCGACATCGCGCCCGCAAGCCTCCCATTGATATGTATGACCGCTCCAACCTGCCGTTCACAATCAGTGCTTTCCGGTATTCGCGGGACTATACCGCAACTGTAGGCTCTCAGGGCACACCATGAAAGAGAAAACGGAAAAGACCAAAGACACGGCCCTGGAAGGCGTGACGATCTCCACACGTGCCGAACAGAAGCAAGTGGAGGAGCGCGTCGCCATCGGCGCGAACGTCGTGTATGAGGCAATTCGCCGCGAAGGCGACGACGAGCTTCACCGGCCGCCCGCCGCTCTGGCCTGGTCGGCCTTCGCCGCCGGTCTTTCGATGGGATTTTCGTTTGTGGCGGAGGCGCTGCTGACCACGTATCTACCGAATCAGCCGTGGGTGCCGCTGATCTCGAGGGCCGGCTACTGTATCGGCTTCCTGATCGTGATCCTGGGGCGCCAGCAGCTCTTCACCGAGAACACCCTTACGGTGATTCTGCCGCTGCTGCTCGATACGACGCTCAAGATGCTTCTGCGCGTCCTGCGGCTTTGGGGCATCGTCTTGGCGGCCAATCTGGTGGGAACGTGCATTTTTGCCTTCTGTATCGCACACCTGCCGGTGTTTGACGCGCACACGCAGGGATCATTTGTGGCCATCGCCGCAGCTCACCTGGGCCGCACGTTCGGCACCGTGCTGCTTCGGGGAATTTTCGCAGGGTGGCTGATCGCACTGATGGTTTGGGTGCTTCCGGCGGCGGAGCATTCGCGCATCGCCGTAATCATCATTCTGACCTATCTGGTGGGTCTGGGCGGGTTGACGCACGTGGTGGCGGGATCGACGGTGATGTTTTTCGCCGTCGCCACAGGAATGCTTTCCTGGAGCGGGTACTTCCTGCATTTCCTGATTCCGGTCCTCATCGGAAACATTATCGGAGGTGTTTCACTCGTCGCCGCGTTCGCGCACGGGCAGGTCGTGGGCGGAAAGGATTCGTAATCGCTCTTCTACGTCGTTCGCTGTATCGACAGCTTCGAATTCAGGCGCGTAGTGTCGGCGATAGAAGACAAGGAGCCGACGTGCCGCGAACGAATGAAACGAACCACAGAAACAAATCGAATAACAAGGTTCGCTATGCAGTCGTAGGGCTCGGTTACATATCACAAGCCGCGCTGCTACCGGCATTCCAGCATGCGCGCAGGAATTCTGAACTCGCGGCACTCGTCTCGAGCGACCCCGCAAAGCTAAAGAAAATCGCCCGTACGTACGGCGTCCGCAGAACCTATTCCTACGAGCAATACGCCGACTGCCTGCAGAGCGGAGAAATCGACGCGGTCTACATCGGACTGCCGAATCACATGCATCGCGCCTATGCCGAGTCCGCCGCCCAGGCCGGCGTGCACATCC